>NZ_VANP01000040.1:0-2358 GCF_005864065.1 Microbispora triticiradicis
TGCGGGACGGCTCGATCGGCCCCCACTTCATCTCGTTCTCCGCGGTGACCCCGTTGAACTCCCGGTCCCACGTCGCCACGTAGGTCGAGTCGTTCAGGTGGCCGGCCGCGATCGCGGTGCCGAAGTAGCGGCCGCTCTGCGCGGCGGCCGCCCCGAGGGTGCTCGCCGCGGCGTCGGCGGGGGTGGTGGCCGACAGGGCCGTCACCACCCCGAGTACGCCGAGAGCCCCGGCGGCCAGCACCCGGCGGGAACCGCCGAGTCGTCGCCGGGCTCGTCCCACAGGTATGGCGGTTTCGCCCATGCCTGAGCCTCCAGTGCTTGATGAACGGGGGTGCTTGCTGAAACGGGGTCTTGCTGAAACGGGGTCTTGCTGAAACGGGGTGCTTGCCGAAGGTGGTGCTGACGGAACGGTGGTGCGGGAAGAACGAGTGCTGAAACGAACGCGGATGAACGCGGGAAGACGCCCGCGGCGTCGCACACGGTCCGTGACGGACCGCGGCACCGGCATGCGGCCCCTGCCGTTCACCACCGACCGGGCAGGAGGAGGCCGCCGGGGATCAGTTTGGAAACGTCGGCGTAACGTGTCAAGGCGTTGTGTCGATCTCTCGGCGGCGGTCCGTCAGGGCCCGGGCCGGCCGTCCGCCCGCAGGGCTCCTGTCCGGGCGATATCCGCGGCGGTTCGGGCGTCCGCGTGCCGTGACGGCGGCCGTGAAAGTTTCACCGGGGGCGGAGCCGCGGGCGGACCGGGAGCTTCGCGGTCGTCCCAGTTCGGGCGCTCCTCCCGGCCGCGGGTGAACACCTGGGAGAGGCCCGCGTGTTGACACGCTCCGCGCCGTCGTATTGGCTCCGCCGCACCACCACCGACATTCGTCAGATGTGAGAAGGGAGTTCACATCGCCGCAATGTTAGCGCTCACAGGATCGGGCGGGCCTGCCCACCGGTTCCCCGGCCCGGCACGACCACGGGCGGCGTGACCTCCGCGAGGGGTCGTCGCGGCGAGCGCCCGGCGTGGCCGCGGAGCCCGCTCCGGAGCGGCCCGGCGCCGGTGTTCGTGCTGTGTCTCGCGCGGCCGAATGTTAGCGATAACTTGCCCCCGGACGACCGCGCCCGATCGTACGGCGGCCGCCGGTCGTGAACGCTCCCGCCCCTCGCACTCACAGGAGAAGCATCATGCGGTCGGGCCCGCGCCTGGACGTGACCGGAACCGGCACGGCCGGCGGCACCGCGCCGACCTGTGACCGGCTCCACCGGCCGACCGGCCCCACCCGATCCGCCGAATCCGGCCCCCGGCCTTCGCCTTCCACAGCCGGGGGCCACAGGGACGGGCCCGCCCCCCTCCGCCAGTGAGGGAGGGCGGGCCCGTCTCCCACCGCCTCCACCCCCCAGAGGAGAAGACATGCAGCCAGTGCCGCCCCGCGTGACCGGGCGCCGGCGACGATCGCCCGCGGCCGTCCTGACGTGCCTGCTCGCGGCGCTCGCGACCGTGCTCGCCGGCGCGCTCGTGTCCATAGCGCCGGCCACGGCCGCGACCGTCGACACCAACGCCTGGTACGTGCTGGTCAACCGCAACAGCGGCAAGGCCCTGGACGTGTACAACCTCTCCACCGCCGACGGCGGGTCGCTCGTGCAGTGGACCCGGAACAACGGCAACAACCAGCAGTGGCGGTTCGTCGACTCCGGCGGCGGCTACTACCGCGTGCAGTCGCGGCACTCCGGCAAGGTGCTGGACGTCTACAACCTCTCCACGGCCGACGGCGCCGCCGTCGTGCAGTGGAGCGACGGCAACGGCGTCAACCAGCAGTTCCGGCTGGCCGACTCCTCGGACGGCTACGTCCGGCTGATCAACCGCAACAGCGGCAAGGCCGTGGAGGTGCAGAACGCCTCCACCGCCGACGGCGGCAAGATCGTGCAGTACTCCGACTGGGGCGGCAACAACCAGCAGTGGCAGCTCGTCCGCGTCGACGGCGGCACCAGCTCCCCGTCCGCGTCTCCGTCCGCGTCCCCGTCCGTGTCACCGTCGGCGTCCCCGAGCGCGCCCTCCGGGACGTTCACCAACCCGGTGCTGTGGGAGGACCTGGCCGACATCGACATCATCCGGGTCGGTGACACCTACTACTACTCCGCCTCCACGATGCACTACTCGCCCGGCGCGCCGGTCCTGCGCTCCTACGACCTGGTGCACTGGGAGTACGCCGGCCACTCGGTGCCCAAGCTCGACTTCGGCAACAAGTACGACCTCAACGGAGGCCGTGGCTACGTCAACGGCATCTGGGCGTCGTTCCTGAACTACCGGCCCAGCAACAAGACCTTCTACTGGGGCGGCTGCATCGACTTCAGCAAGACCTACATCTACACCGC
>NZ_VANP01000041.1:0-2273 GCF_005864065.1 Microbispora triticiradicis
GCCGCTGCAGCAGCACGGCGGCGACGATGATGACGCCCTTGGCGACAAGCTGGTCGGCGGTGTTCAGCCCGTTGAGGATGAACAGGTTGGTGATCACCGTGAAGATCAGCAGACCCAGGATCGAGCCGATGATCGTGCCCCGGCCACCGGTCAGCAGCGTGCCACCGATGATCACCGCGGCGATCGCGTCCAGCTCGTACAGATCGCCGTGCGTGGAGGAACCCGTCGTGGTCCGCGCCATGATCAGAACCGCCGCGATCCCGCAGCACAGCCCCGACAACGCGTACAGCATCAGCGTGTGCTTCCGCACGTTGATACCGGCCAGCCGCGCCGCCTCGGGGTTACCGCCGACCGCGTAGGTGCGCCGCCCGAACGTCGTGCGGTTCAGCACCAGCCACCCGATCAGCACCACCAGCGCGAACACATAGACCAGCAGCGGCAGCCCCAGCACCCGCGTCGTGGACAGATCCACGATCATCGAGTTGTCCGGCTGCACCAGCTGCGTCCGCTGGTTCGACATGCGCTGGGCCAGACCCCGCGCGGCGACCAGCATCGCGAGCGTCGCGATGAACGCCACCATCCGCCCGTAGGCGATCAGGAACCCGCTCAGCAGTCCCGCGCCGGTGCCCACCAGCAGCGCGCACACGATCATCACGACCGGCCCGTAGGCCTGGGTGGCCAGCGTGGTCGCCCACACCGACGCCAGCGCCATCACCGCACCGACCGACAGGTCGATCCCGCCACCGATGATCACAAAGGTCATCCCGACCGTGATCACTCCGATGGTCGAGGCCAGCGCCAGAATGCTCACCAGGTTCGAGGACGTGGCGAAGTTCTCCGGGCGGGTCACCAACCCGACGATCGCCAGCAGGACGAGGGCCGCCACCAGCCCGACATGCCGGGCCTCACTCACTCGGCCCAACCCCAACCGGCTCAACGGTCCGCCCGGACCCGCCGGCTTCACCGGCGCCTTGGCCGGCGCGGCCTGATCGACCTCAGTCATGGAACGCTCCTTCAGGAGAATCTGCTACCTGCGACCCGGCCGTCTCCCCAGCGGAGACCATCACCAGATCCAGCACCCGATGCTCATCCAGCTCCTGAGCCGGCGCCTCGTGCACGATCCGGCCCTCCCGGACCACCAGCACCCGATCCGCCAGACCCAAAACCTCGGGCACCTCGCTGGACACCAACAACACACCGATCCCGTCATCGGCCAACCGGCGCACCAGCGCATACAACTCCGCCCGCGCACCGACATCCACCCCACGCGTCGGCTCATCCAGCAACAACAACTTGCGATCCTCAGCCAGCCACCGGCCCAGCACCGCCTTCTGCTGATTACCACCCGACAACGTCCGGATCGGCCGCCGCACATCCGCAGGACGAATGTCCAACGCCTCCGACAACCGCTTCGCCTCAGCGAACTCGCTCTTACGATCCAGCCACCCCAGCCACCGCGGCTTGGTATACCGGCTCAACGACGCCAGCGTGATGTTCTGCGCCACCGGATGATCCAGCAACAACGCCTGCGCCTTACGCTCCTCCGGCGCAAGACCCATGCCCATCCGCACCGCACGCGTCGTACTGCCCGGACGCACCACCTGACCGTCCAAAACCACCCGCCCAGTGGCCCGCCGCGCCCCGTAGATCGCCTCCACGATCTCACTACGACCCGACCCCACCAGACCCGCCAGCCCGACGATCTCCCCCGCCCGGATGCTGAACGACACATCCGCAAACCGCCCCGGAAGCGTCAGGTTCTCCACCCGCAACACCTCATCGCGCCCCTCATGCGCCCCCACCTGCGGGCGCGGCGGGAACACATACTCCACGTTCCGCCCCGTCATCAACGCCACGATCTGCTGCGTCGGCGTGTCCTTGGCCGCCAACCCCACCGCGACCGTCCGCCCGTCCTTCAGCACCGTGACCCGATCCCCGATCTGCCGGATCTCCTCCAGCCGATGCGAGATATAGATCACCGCCACCCCCTGGGCGGTCAGATCCCGGATCACCCGAAACAGGTTGTCCACCTCGTCATGAGCCAGCGCCGCCGACGGCTCATCCATGATGATCAACCGCGCCGAATGCGACAACGCCCGCGCCATACTCACGATCTGCTTGTGCGCCGGCGACAACCGGCCCACCTCCATCCGCGGCCGGATCTCCCCATGACCCAACCGCTTCAACAGCTCAGCCGCCGCCCGCTCGGCCTCCCCCCGGCGCGAGAACCCCAGCCGCGCCCGCTCATGACCCAGATAGATGTTCTCGGCCAC
>NZ_VANP01000042.1:0-1597 GCF_005864065.1 Microbispora triticiradicis
AGCGCCACCGCCGCCAAGACGCAGGGCGTCTACAACATGGTGAAGGACTTCAAGGCGCGTGGCGTGCCGATCGACTGCGTGGGCCTGCAGTCGCACTTCGGCAACCCGCCGTCGAACTACCAGCAGAACATCGCGCAGTTCGCCGCGCTCGGCGTCGACGTGCAGATCACCGAGCTCGACGTCGGCGGTTCGGGCTCCACCCAGGCCGACGCCTACCGCCGCGTCGTCCAGGCCTGCACGGCCGTGCCGCGTTGCACCGGCATCACCGTGTGGGGCATCACCGACAAGTGGTCCTGGCGGAGCGGCGACACCCCGCTGCTGTTCGACGGAAACTTCAACAAGAAGCAGGCCTACACCGCCGTCCTGGACGCGCTCAACGCGGCGACCCCCAACACGAGCCCGTCGCCCTCGTCGTCGCCCACCTCTACACCGACGAACTCTCCGCCCCCCGGCGGCACGAGCTCGCTCAGGGGTGTGGCGTCGGGCCGGTGCCTGGACGTCAACGGCGCCTCGCAGACCAACGGCGCCACGGTGCTGATCTGGGACTGCAACGGCCAGAACAACCAGAAGTGGACCTCCACCAGCGCGTCCGAGCTTCGCGTCTACGGCAACAAGTGCCTGGACGTGAACGGTGCGGGCACGGCGGACGGCACCGCGGTCATCATCTGGGACTGCAACGGCCAGAACAACCAGAAGTGGCGCCTGAACTCCGACGGCACGATCACCGCCGTCGGCGCGAACAAGTGCCTGGACGTGGCGGGCAGCGGCACCGCCAACGGCACCAAGGTGCAGATCTGGTCGTGCACCGGCGCCAACAACCAGAAGTGGACCCGCGTCTGACCCCGTCCCCGGTCTGACCCACCCTGGTCCCCCACACCGGGCCCCCACCCGGGTCCCGACCACCCAGGCGTTCCCTTCCGGGAGGCGCCCCGCCGAAGCCGGTCCGTGCGAGTCTCGCGCGGGCCGGCTTCCGGCTTTCCCGGGACGGCCGGCGTCTCCCCGCCTTGCCTGTGCGTCATCGGTGACGTCGCCGGTCAGAGGGCCCATGCGAGGCACCGGCGAACACCTTTATGAAACCGGTTCAAACAGCGGGGTTGACACGTGTTGTGTTATCGCTAACATGCAGAACACCTCATCGAGAGCGGGGAACCGGCGGATGACGAAGGTCCGGCCTGGAGAGAGCCCGGCCGAGCGCCCGAGGGCGGCGGTCATGGAAGACGTCGCGGAGCTGGCGGGGGTGTCGGCGATGACGGTGTCGCGGGTGCTGAACGCTCCGGAGAAGGTGCGTCCGGAGACGCGGGAGCGGGTGCTGGCGGCGGTGCGGGAGCTGGACTACCGGCCGAATTCGGCGGCGCGGATGTTGGTGACGGGGCGGTCGGGGGTGTTGGGGGTGGTGTGTTTCGACACCACGTTGTACGGGCCGGCGTCGACGTTGTTCGGGGTAGAGCAGGCGGCGCGTGACAGTGACTATCTGGTGAGTATCGCGAGTCTGCCGGTGCTGGATCGGCGGTGGATCGGGCGGGGGGTGGATCGGCTGCGGTCGCAGTCGGTGGACGGGGTGATCGTGGTGGCGCCGCATGAGTCGGCGGCTGAGGGG
>NZ_VANP01000043.1:0-1581 GCF_005864065.1 Microbispora triticiradicis
TCGAAGTGGTCGCCCCAGCAGGCGATCTCAAGACCGTCGTAGCCCCACTCGGCGGCCAGCCGGCAGACCTCCTCGAACGGCAGGTCCGCCCACTGACCGGTGAACAACGTGATCGGCCTGGTCATCAGTCCTCCACACTCGTGAAGCGGCTACCGGCAGCCGCGCTCTCCTCGACGGCGGCGAGCACCCGCTGCACCTGGAGGCCGTCCTCGAAGGACGGCGTCGGGTCGGTGCCGGCGGCGATCGCCTCCAGGAAGTCCTTCACCTCGTGGACGAAGGTGTGCTCGTACCCGAGGCCGTGCCCCGGCGGCCACCAGGCCCCCACGTACGGGTGGTCCGACTCGGTGACGAGGACCCGCCGGAAGCCGGCGTCCGACTCCGCGGCGTCGTAGAACCACAGCTCGTTCATCGCCTCGAAGTCGAAGGACAGGCTGCCCGCCGACCCGTTGATCTCGATGCGCAGCGCGTTCTTGCGCCCCGTGGCGAAGCGGGTGGCCTCGAACGACGCCAGCGCGCCGCCCTCGAAGCGGCCGATGAACAGGGCCGCGTCGTCCACCGTCACCTCGCCCTTCTCACCGCCGCCGCCCTGGCCGACGAGGCCGCTCGACCCCTCGGCGAGCGGGCGCTCCTTGACGAAGGTCTCGGTGAGCGCCGTCACCCCGGTCAGGTTCCGGCCGACGATGAACTGGGCGGTGTCGATGATGTGGGCGCCGATGTCACCGAGCGCGCCGGACCCGGCCTTGTCCTTCTGGAGCCGCCACACGAGGGGGAACTCGGGGTCGACGATCCAGTCCTGCAGGTACTGCGCCCGCACGTGCCGGATCTCGCCCAGCCTGCCCTCGGCCACAAACCTCCTGGCCAGGGCGATGGCGGGAACGCGGCGGTAGTTGAAGGCGACCATGCTGCGCACGCCACGCGCCGCCGCCTCCTTCGCGGCGGCGGTCATCGCCTCCGCCTCCGCCACGGTGTTGGCCAGCGGCTTCTCGCAGATGACGTGCTTGCCCGCCGCCAGCGCGGCGATGGCGATCTCCGCGTGCGAGTCGCCCGGCGTGCAGATGTCCACGATCTGCACGTCGTCGCGCTCGATCAGCCGCTTCCAGTCCGTCTCGACCGCGGCCCAGCCGAGCGTGTCGGCCGCCTCGGCCGTACGCTCCGCGGACCGTCCGGACAGGACGGCCATGGCCGGCCTCGGTACGTCGAAGACCGCCGCGACGCTCCGCCACGCCTGTGAGTGCACGCGCCCCATGAACGCGTACCCCACCATGCCGACACCCAGCGCCGGCCTGCTTTCAGTCACTAGAACTCCCTCGAATCAGGGCTGGATCAGGATTCGAACCCGGTGGGCAGGTACTTGTCGGCGTTGTCCTTGGTGACGGTCTCCGACGTCAGCGTGATGGACTGCGGCACCTGCTGCTCCAGCAGGTCGCTCATGCCCTTGCCCTGCGCGATGAGCCGGGCGATCTTGATCGCCGAGGCGGCCATCGTCGGGCTGTAGGTCACCGTCGCCTTCAGCACACCGCTGTCGGCCTTGATGTCACGCATCGCGTTCGCCGAACCGGCACCGCCGACCATGAAGAACTC
>NZ_VANP01000044.1:0-1239 GCF_005864065.1 Microbispora triticiradicis
GACCTTGTCGCCGCGCGCCAGGGCGGCCTCCACGAAGTTGCGGCCCAGGCCGCGGGACGAGCCGGTGACGAACCAAACCTTCTGCATGGTGTGCTCCTTGTTGCCGCTTTCAGCCGTTACAACCCCCCTGGACGAGATAGCCCGGCAGAGATGTGAGATCGCCCGAGTGTGACCTGCGACACCATGTCACCTTTATCCTGATTGGTGATATCAATGGTCGGCGTGAGTCGCGTCGAGGACTTCCAGGAACTGAGGCCGCTGCTTTTCGCGATCGCCTACCGCATCCTGGGCAGCGTGAGCGAGGCCGAGGACGCCGTCCAGGAGGCCTGGCTGCGCTACGAAGGTTCCCCGGCCCAGCCCGAGTCGCCCAAGGCCTTCCTGTCGGCCACGGTGACGCGGATCTCGATCGACGTGCTGCGCTCGGCCCGCGTCCGGCGCGAGGCTTACGTCGGGCCATGGTTCCCCGAACCGCTGCTGACCGACCCCTACCAGGACCCGGAGCGGTCGGCGGAGCTGTCCGATTCGTTGTCGATGGCGGCGCTGATCCTGCTGGAGCGGCTCAGCCCGCTCGAGCGTGCGGTCTTCGTGCTCCGCGAGGTGTTCGCCTTCGGCTACCGGGAGATCGCCGCCGCGGTGGAGCGGTCGGAGGCGGCCTGCCGCCAGCTCGCGGTGCAGGCACGCCGTCACATGGACGCGGGCCGGCCCCGCTTCGAGGCGGATCGCCGGGCCCGCGAGCAGCTCGCCGGGAGGTTCTTCCATGCGATGAGGGAGGGGGACGTCACAGGGCTGCAGGAACTGCTGGCCGCCGACGTCCAGCTGGTCAACGACGGCGCCGGCAAGATCGGGAGTACGATCCCCCTCTTCGGCGTCGCGAAGGTCGCCCGGGCGCTGTCCGTCGCCATCCCGCCGTTCGCCCAGATCGGCGCGGTGCTGGAGGCGCACGAGGTGAACGGCCAGCCGGGTGCGATCATCCGCGACCGAGACGGTCACATCTTCAACGTCTGGACGCTCGACATCCTGGACGGACGCATCCAGACCATCCGCTCGATCGTCAATCCCGACAAGCTCGCTCACCTGGGCCCCGTCGCCGACGCCCACGCGGTCATCCGCGAGAAGAAGCAGACCCGCCGCGACCAGCAGACGCCATGATGGGCGGCACGCGGGTCGGCCGGGCGGAGTCCCGCAAGGCGCTCAATGACGACTGGCAGGTCAACTCGGATATCGCAATCTCAGCTGGTC
>NZ_VANP01000045.1:0-1023 GCF_005864065.1 Microbispora triticiradicis
TTTCCGGTGTATGTCAAACCTTGGTAAGGTTCTTCGCGTTGCGTCGAATTAAGCAACATGCTCCGCCGCTTGTGCGGGCCCCCGTCAATTCCTTTGAGTTTTAGCCTTGCGGCCGTACTCCCCAGGCGGGGCGCTTAATGCGTTAGCTACGGCACAGAGATCGTGGAAGACCCCCACACCTAGCGCCCAACGTTTACGGCGTGGACTACCAGGGTATCTAATCCTGTTCGCTCCCCACGCTTTCGCTCCTCAGCGTCAGAACTGGCCCAGCAAGCCGCCTTCGCCACCGGTGTTCCTCCTGATATCTGCGCATTTCACCGCTACACCAGGAATTCCGCTTGCCCCTACCAGCCTCTAGCCTGCCCGTATCCACCGCAGACCCGTAGTTAAGCCACGGGCTTTCACGGCAGACGCGACAAGCCACCTACGAGCTCTTTACGCCCAATAATTCCGGACAACGCTTGCGCCCTACGTATTACCGCGGCTGCTGGCACGTAGTTAGCCGGCGCTTCTTCTACAGGTACACGTCAACTTCGTCCCTGCTGAAAGAGGTTTACAACCCGAAGGCCGTCATCCCCCACGCGGCGTCGCTGCGTCAGGCTTCCGCCCATTGCGCAATATTCCCCACTGCTGCCTCTCGTAGGAGTCTGGGCCGTGTCTCAGTCCCAGTGTGGCCGGTCGCCCTCTCAGGCCGGCTACCCGTCGTCGCCTTGGTAGGCCATCACCCCACCAACAAGCTGATAGGCCGCGAGCCCATCCCCAACCGAAAAAACTTTCCACCACCATCACATGCGAGAAATGGTCGTATCCGGTATTAGACCCGGTTTCCCAGGCTTATCCCAGAGTCAAGGGCAGGTTACTCACGTGTTACTCACCCGTTCGCCGCTCGAGTACCCCGAAGGGCCTTTCCGCTCGACTTGCATGTGTTAAGCACGCCGCCAGCGTTCGTCCTGAGCCAGGATCAAACTCTCCAAACAATGTCTGAAAAGTGTCACCCCTGGCCGGCACCCCCCGGCTAAGGAA
>NZ_VANP01000046.1:0-1018 GCF_005864065.1 Microbispora triticiradicis
GCCCGATCATCCCGCCCACGTGGGAGCAGGCCCCAACTCCGTCAGGACAATCCGGCTCACCGGCCGAGCGGATCGCCCGGACGCCCAGGCGACCTGGGCGCCGCTCGCCGGTTGCGCGGCCTCTCACCTGAGTCAGCGGGCTTCGAGGTTGCCGTGTGCCTTGATTGAGAGGTCCTGCCAGTCGGCCCAGGTCTTGAGCCGGTCGGCGTAGGCCCGCTCGATCAGTGGGTGGAAGCCCTTGCCGAACAGCACCCGCACCGGCGGGTTGGCGGAGTCCACGAGCTTCAGCAGTGCCTGTGCCGCGGCGGCCGGGTCGCCTGCGGGCATCTTCCCTGTCATCGCCCCGAGGTGCTGACGGAGACCGTCGTAGGCCGGGTCGGGCTTGGCCATGTGGCCGTTGGCGAGCGGGTCGGGGTTGTGGCCGTCCCGGGTGGCGAAGCCGCCGGGCTCGATGATGGTCACCTTGACGCCGAACTCGGCGACCTCGCCGGCGAGCGCCTCGTTCAGGCCCTCCAGGGCCCACTTAGAGGCGTGGTACGCGCCGCCGAGCGGCATCGCGATGACCCCGGCGGCCGAGGAAAGCTGGATGATGTGCCCCGAGCGCTGCTCGCGCAGGTACGGCAGCGCGGCCTGGACCACCCACACCGCGCCGAACAGATTGGTCTCGAGCTGGTCGCGCAGTTCCTGTTCTGTAAGTTCTTCGACCGCGCCGATCTGGGCGTAGCCGGCGTTGTTCACGATGACGTCGAGCCGGCCGAAGTGCTCCTTGGCGCGCTTCACGCTCTCGAAGACGGTGGCCCTGTCGGTCACGTCCATCTCCAGTGGAAGCACCGCGTCTCCATAGGTGTCGGCCAGAGCCTGCAGGCTCGCGGTGTTCCGAGCGGTGGCAGCGACCTTGTCGCCGCGCGCCAGGGCGGCCTCCACGAAGTTGCGGCCCAGGCCGCGGGACGAGCCGGTGACGAACCAAACCTTCTGCATGGTGTGCTCCTTGTTGCCGCTTTCAGCCGTTACAACCCCC
>NZ_VANP01000047.1:0-1007 GCF_005864065.1 Microbispora triticiradicis
CTCGGAGGAGAAGGCGGCGTCGAAGGCCGCGTCGGGTGGGGTGATGGCGTTGAGTGCGCGGATGTAGGCGAGGGACTCGGGTGCGCCGTGCAGCCGGTCCATGCCCGCGTCCTCCCACTCGATGGAGATCGGGCCGTCGTAGCCGATGTGGTTGAGCGCGCGGAAGCACTCCTCCCACGGCACGTCCCCCCGGCCGGTGGACACGAAGTCCCAGCCACGGCGCGGGTCGGCCCAGGCCAGGTGGGAGGCCAGCCGGCCCCGCCGCCCGTCACGGGTGGCGACCCGGGCGTCCTTGCAGTCCACGTGGTAGATCTTGTCGGCGAAGTCGAGGATGAACCCCGCCGGGTCAAGACCCTGCCACACCATGTGCGAGGGGTCCCAGTTCAGCCCGAACGCCGGACGGTTGCCGATCGCCTCCAGCGTCCGCAGCGTGGTGTGGTAGTCATAGGCGATCTCGCTGGGGTGCACCTCGTGCGCGAACCGCACCCCGACCTCGTCGAACACGTCCAGGATCGGGTTGAACCGCTCGGCGAAGTCGGCGTAGCCGGCCTCGATCATCGACGGCGGCACCGGGGGGAACATGGCCAGGGTGTGCCAGATCGACGATCCGGTGAACCCGACCACGGTCTTGACCCCGAGCTTGGCGGCGGCGCGGGCGGTGTCCTTGATCTCCTCGGCGGCCCGGCGGCGGACGCCTTCGGGTTCGCCGTCGCCCCAGATGCGGGCGGGCAGGATGCCCTTGTGCCGTTCGTCGATGGGGTGGTCGCAGACGGCCTGGCCGACCAGGTGGTTGGAGATCGTCCACACCTTCAGGTCGTACTTGGCCAGGGTCTCCAGCTTGCGCTCGACGTAGGAGTCGTCGGACACGGCCTTGTCGACCTCGAAGTGGTCGCCCCAGCAGGCGATCTCAAGACCGTCGTAGCCCCACTCGGCGGCCAGCCGGCAGACCTCCTCGAACGGCAGGTCCGCCCACTGACCGGTGAACAACGTGATCGGCCTGGTCATCA
>NZ_VANP01000048.1:0-854 GCF_005864065.1 Microbispora triticiradicis
GCCGACCACGGCTGGATCGCCGCGATCAGCAAGAACGCCGCGGACGCCGCCAAGCAGTACTCCGACGTGGAGCTCAAGGCGGTCGAGCCGACCAACGACATCAACCAGCAGATCTCGGCGGTGGAGTCGCTGATCCAGGCCAAGGTCAACGCGCTGGTGATCCTGCCCAACGACGGTGAGCAGCTCAACCAGGTCGCCCGTCAGGCGATGGACGCCGGCATCCCGGTGATCAACCTGGACCGGGTGTTCCCCGACAAGCTGTCGTACCGGACCTGGATCGGTGGCGACAACTACGGCATGGGCGTGGCCGCGGGTCACTTCATCGGCAAGACGCTGAAGGACAAGGGTGTGGCCGACCCGGTGATCCTGGAGATCCAGGGCATCGCGACGCTGCCGCTGACCCAGGACCGCAGCAAGGGCTTCGAGGACGCGCTGAAGACCTATGGTTTCAAGGTGACCGCGAAGCAGGACGCGAAGTTCACGGTGGAGTCGGGCACGCAGGTGGCGAGCAACCTGCTGCAGGCGCACAAGAAGATCGACGCGATCTGGAACCACGACGACGACCAGGGCATCGGTGTGCTGGCGGCGATCAAGGAGGCCGGGCGTGAGGAGTTCTTCATGGTCGGCGGTGCCGGTTCGGCGAACGCGATGCGTGACATCAAGGCCGACAGCGGTGTGCTGAAGGCGACGGTGACCTACAGCCCGACGATGGCCGCCTCGGCGATCAAGATCGCCCGGCTCATCGCGCAGGGCAAGGGCATGAGCGACCTGCTGGAGCAGCAGGTGCCGCAGTCCATCACGCTGACGTCGGAGACCGTCACCAAGGACAACGCCGACAAGTACCTGCCCACCGG
>NZ_VANP01000049.1:0-827 GCF_005864065.1 Microbispora triticiradicis
CGGCCTGGAGAGAGCCCGGCCGAGCGCCCGAGGGCGGCGGTCATGGAAGACGTCGCGGAGCTGGCGGGGGTGTCGGCGATGACGGTGTCGCGGGTGCTGAACGCTCCGGAGAAGGTGCGTCCGGAGACGCGGGAGCGGGTGCTGGCGGCGGTGCGAGAGCTGGATTACCGGCCGAATTCGGCGGCGCGGATGTTGGTGACGGGGCGGTCGGGGGTGTTGGGGGTGGTGTGTTTCGACACCACGTTGTATGGGCCGGCGTCGACGTTGTTCGGGGTGGAGCAGGCGGCGCGTGACAGTGACTATCTGGTGAGTATCGCGAGTTTGCCGGTGCTGGATCGGCGGTGGATCGGGCGGGGGGTGGATCGGCTGCGGTCGCAGTCGGTGGACGGGGTGATCGTGGTGGCGCCGCATGAGTCGGCGGCTGAGGGGGTGCGGCAGCTTCCGGCGGGGTTGCCGGTGGTGGTGGTCGGTGGGGGTGGGGATGTGCCGGTGCCGGTGGTGGCGGTGGATCAGCGGGCGGGGGCGGCGCGGGCGACGCGGCATCTGCTGAGTTTGGGGCATCGGACGGTGTGGCATGTGGCGGGTCCGCCGAACTGGGTGGATTCGCGGGGCCGGGCGGCGGGGTGGCGGTCGGTGCTGGAGGCGGAGGGCCGGGTGGTGCCCGAGCCGTTGGTGGGGGATTGGACGGCGTCGTCGGGTTATGAGCTGGGGCGGCGGTTGGCGGCCGATGGTGGGGTGACGGCGGTGTTCGTGGCCAATGATCATATGGCGATGGGGGTGTTGCGGGCGTTGCGGGAGGCGGGCCGGCGGGTGCCCGAGGACGTGAG
>NZ_VANP01000005.1:0-598228 GCF_005864065.1 Microbispora triticiradicis
ACGACCTGGCAGAGCGGGGAGTCGTCCCAGATGACGGGAGTTCCTGAACTTCCCGGACAGGTCTATGCGCGCGTGTGAGAAGAGTTTCTGGACTTTCCCGAAACAGGTCTACGTGCATGCGCGAGCGTGGTCCCGGTCTGCACGGTGAACGGGCCCGCGTGCAGGCTTTTGCCTGACAGGCTCAGTTCGCCGCTGAGGTCCAGGGCGCGGCCGCCGGTGTTGCGCACCTGCGCTGACACGATCTGCTGCCCGGTAGGCGCGCGCTGGGCGGTGAGGGAGTCGATGGTGAAGTCCGCCGCTGGCGGGTTGCCGCCGCCGACCGACAGGTACATGCGGATGCCGACACGGTTGATCTCCCGCACGCCTCCGCCAGGCGGCGGGTCTTTGGTCATCTCGGCCCAGATCATCGAATAGTGCTCGCCCGGCGCGGCGTCCTTGGGCACAGTGACGGTGGCGGTGACCAGTGAGCGGGTGTGCGGGGCCAGTATCACCTCGTGCCGGTTGATGCTGGTCCAGGTGGACAGCTCGTTGGCGGTGTGGCCGGGGGCGAACTGGAACTTGTGCTGCTGGATCTGTGCTCCGGCCGGGTACAGCGCGACATGCTGGGGCGAGCGAGTGGTGTTGGACACCTCCAGCCGTCGATGGATGACCGTCCCCGGCGCCAGGTGGTCGATGATGTAGCGGCGGGCCCGGGAGTCGGCGCGCAGTTCGACTGGCGCGTCGACCAGGCGGATCCCGATCCAGCCCGTACTGGAGTGCGCCACAGGCGCAGGCGGCGCGGGAGTGGTGAGCGTGCTGGTGGCCGAGGTCAAGGCCCCGGCCATCAGCAGCCCAGCGGCGATGTTGTGAAGGCGCACGGTCGCTGTGGGATCGGTTTTGGTCAGCCGACTGAGTGGGTGACGGTGCCGGTGTAGGTTCCCGCGACGGTCCCGGACGGAATGTTGATCGTCAACGTCGGGTTCCAGGTCGCAGAGTTGTTCCCCTGCAATTCGGTTCCGGTGAACGCCACCCGCGGCACGTTGATGATGCCGCCTGGGCCGGGGGTGAAGGTGCCGGTGCCGGTGGTGGCGGTGGCCGGGCCGGGTGAGTAGGTGACGTTGATATTGGGGATCGTCTCGTGTGGGGTGGCTCCGCCGGTGGTGAAGTCGGTGCTGATAGCGGTGGCGGTCCAGGTGCCGTTCAGGGTGCCGCGCTGGTCGGTCACCGTGACCGGGCCTATCTGCCCAGAGATGCTGGTGGCGCCCGATACCACCGATCCCAGGTTCACCGAGGCCGGTGCGCTGATGGTCAAAGAGCCGCCGGTGATGGTGAAGGTGACGACGGTGTCAGCGGTGTCGGCCAGCGCCGGCAGGGCAGTCGCTGTCATCAGGCCAAGGGCCAGGCTGGCGGCTGCGGCCAGGAAAAACGGTCTGCGCATCGTTGATCCAATGTTCAAAGCGGATGTAAGAGGCGATGCCAAGTTCGACCACCTGACCCCAGGGTGTTCGAGCACACCGACGCGTCGCTACGCCTCGCAGCAGACAATAACGATCAGTAACCAAATCGCGATCAAGGACGCGGCCGCGTGTTCGTCTGGAGTGCTGAAAATCCCAAGAAGATCATGACCTGTTCACCGAAGCCGCCCCCTCGCCCTGCACGGCTGGGCTCCTGCCCGCCCCCGTCCGACACCAGGGCGAGCACCGCGGCGAGGAGCATCAGGAGGTCTCCATGCTCAGCCTTCACCTGCTCCAGTCGGCGCTGGTCTTCATCAACACCTTGCTGGTTCAGTCCGTCCTCAAGGACCCCGCCTGGCGGAAGAAGATGACCGACGCCGACAAGCGAGGACTCTCGCCACTGTTCTGGTCCAACGCCAACCTCTACGGCACCATCGACATCGATATGGGCCGCCGTCTTGACCTCGACCTGGTCGCCTGACCCTTCAGTCGATCACGCCGATGGCCGAGGCAGGACGCCCTGGCCGGGCAGCAGGTCGGCCAGGGCGGTTCGCACGGCCGCCCGGCTCACCCCATGAGCCCGTGCCAGGGCCGCGATCGAGGCGCCCTCGTGGAAGGCCGCCCGCACGTCCTCTCGCCGGTCACCGTCCAGCGCGGGCGGCCGGCCGCGGTAGCGGCCTTCGGCCTCGGCGGCGGCGATCCCCTCGACGGTGAGCTCGTTCTGGATGTCACGTTGGAACTGGCCGACAGCGGTGATCACGTTGATGATGACGGCGGTGGTGGCGTCGCCTGCGGCGAGGTCGTGGAAGTTCGACAGTGGTCCGGACAGGACGCGCAGGGCGACGCCGCGGGCTTGGCACCAATTGCGGACGGCGTGGATGTCGAGCAGGTCGCGGCAGAGCCGGAACAGCTCCGAGACCGTCAGGGTGTCGCCCGGGTGCGCCTTGGCGGCGATCTTGCCGAACGCGGGCCGGTCGAGGGCGGGGATCTTGGAGGTGGTGGCGGGGTCCTCGAAGAGGAGGACGCCGTCGGCTGGCCGGAATCCCTCGGCGACGCCTTCGGTGCGCACGAGAAGGCCTGCCTCGGTGAGGATGTGGCGCTGCCGCAGCAGGGACTGGGCCGCGGTGGAGACGCGGGAGTAGACGATCTGCACCAGGCTCTCCTCGGGAAGGGCTGGAGCCCGATTCTTCTGTCGGAAATCCTGTCGTCAATTCGTGTGCGGAATCGGCCATCCGGCGTCACGGTTCGTCGCTCGATGTCCGATTTTCGAGAGGGCTTGCGAGGCTCGATCAGAGGGTGTCGTTAAATCTTCTAATCCCGACAGGTCATCCTGTCCGAGAGCCAGCGCGTATCGATCAGCTGTCCAGGCCGTTGATCAGGGCACACAGGCCGTGTTCGAAAGTCTCCTCGCTGTACGCCGCACCGCCCTCGCCAATCGCCTTGAGGAGCGTGGGCGCCTGCTCCAACAGCGGCAGGAGATCGTCGGCCGGAGGGCGGGCGGCTTGCTCCTGGAGCACAAAGCCATTGACGTACTGCGTGCATGCGGTAATCGCGCGCAGGGCGGACAGCGGCGTGAGGCCTTGCGCGACCAGGGCGGACAACTCCTGCTCGAACAGCTTGAGCGTCTCGGTGCTTAGCCGAGTGGCAGTGGCGACGATGCGGGCGCTGTCGCGGTGGGCCAGGAGCGAGCGGCGGTAGGCGCGGGCACGCCGGGCGAGCCAGTCCTGCCAGGCCTCGCCATCGCTTGGCGGGCCCATCCCGGCAGCCAAGATGATCGCGTCGGCGATGCCGTCGAGCAGTTCCTGCTTGCTGCGGATATGCCAGTAGAGCGCCGGGGACTGCACTCCCAGCTCGCTGGCGAGCCTCCGCACGGTCAGCCTGTCCAGCCCGACCTCGTCAAGCAGGCTAAGCGCCGTTTCGATCAGGGCGTGTCTGCTGAGCGGCGGGCGCTTGATCTCGCTCATCGATTGACAGCTTAGCAGTGCTAAGGAAGCATGGTCCCTTAGCACTGCTAAGGAGGTAGAGGATGAGACTGACCAGAGCCCTATTGACATGCGGTGTTGTCGCCGGCCCCCTGTTCATCGCTCTGATCCTGATCCAGGACTACACGCGTCCCGGCTTCGACCCCAGACGGCAACCGCTCAGCCTGCTCAGCCTGGGCGACTTGGGATGGGTCCAGATAGCCAATTTCATCGTCACCGGACTGCTCTATGGCGCATTCGCCGTGGGCATGATGCGCTTACTCCACCCGGATCGCGGAGGGACATGGGGGCCACTGTTGATCGGCGCATTCGGAGCCGGCCTCATCATCGCTGGCGTCTTTCGCACAGCACCCGGGTGGGGCTATCCGGCGGGGGCGCCATCCGGCATACCCACCGAAACCAGCGTGAGCTACGTACTGCACGGCTTCGGCTTCTTCGTGGTGCTGGTGTCCCTGATCGCAGCTTGCTTCGTGTTCACCCGGCGGTTCGCGGCGTTGGCCGATCGACGCTGGGCGATCTCATGCGCGGTGACCGGGGCGGTCCTGCCGACGATCTATGTACTCTCCGGCGTACTGTCGCAAGGCGGCGAGCACCCGCAGCCCCTGAGCCTCCTTCTTCGCCTGCTGGCGTTCGTGGGCTGGGGATGGGCATCGCTTCTTGCAGTACGGCTATGCCGAGAAGCCACAGCCGGGCAGCGTCCTCGTGCTTGACCGGGATGCCTTGGGCCCGCTACCTGGCGGCTGGGGACGTGTTCGGGAGCGGAGGGCCGTGTCGGCATTGCGCGCGGTGTAGTACACCGCCACCAGAGCGACCAGCCCGGTCGTGATCGCCAGCGCCCGCCCCCGGATCGCGTCCAGCGCACCCGCCAGATCCTTGCCGGTGAGCGTGACCCCGTCGAAGTGCACCAGCACCCACGCCGCGCCCGGGCCGAGCACCCACACCAGGCCGGCCAGCACCGCCACACCCAGCACTGCCAGGACGGCCCGGGGAAGCCATCGCCAACGCCTCATCCCGCAACGCTGACCCATCCCCAACCACCGGCACCCGACCTCCACCACAGCGATGGCCGATCGTGATCACCCGGTGATAGCGCAAAGCGCGCCGTTACCTGCTGCACGCACATCCCCGGGGGTAATTTCCAGCCCGACAAAACAGCCAAAAGGTCAGAATGGCGGCTCGTCGTTGGTGACCTCACCGGGCCACCCGCCGACCGAGCCGTTCGCCACGGCGGCCGCGGAGCCTCCCGGTACGGGACGACGCCCCGTGACTCCGCCGACAGCCGTTGCGGCCCGGCCTGGTACCCCTGGCATTCCGCGGCCACGGGGCCGTTGGGGCCCCTGGCCCAGCCGGGTAAAAGCGAGGCCCTCACCGCCGAAGCGGTGAGGGCCTCATCCGAAAGAACAGGCCGACAACGGCCTGCCTCAGAGATGCCAGGGCTCGTCGTTGGGGGCGATCCGCCACAGGCGGTCGGCGCTGGGGTAGGCGGTGCCCAGGTGCAGGGTGTCCCAGCTGCCGTCGTTGTAACGGTTCAGCGTGATAGCCACGTTCTTGTTGACCTTCGGCCGCCATACCCACCAGCCGGTGTACTTGCCGTCGACCTTCTCGCCCGCCAGGATCCATTTTTGCAGGTCTGACCCGTCGCAGTTCTTGACCACGATGGCGGTGCCGCGCTGCGAGGCGGCGTCCGCGGGCTGCAGGCACTTGTTGGCGGCCTGATTTTTCAGCACGACGGTCCATGTGCCGGCCTCGTCAGCCTGCCATTTGGCGTCTTGCTCCCACACCTCGGTGCGGTACTTCCACGCGGGGTCCCGCAGGGTGATGGCGATCGCCCCCTCCGCGGTGCTGTCACCGTACAGGGCCAGCCGGCCTCCGCTGGTCTTGTTGATCACGTCGTGGTCGGGGGCCTGCGCGGCTGAGGCCGGTGTCGGTCGAAGCGCCAGGCCGCCTGCCAGGCAGGTGGTGACGGCGAGTACGGCGGTGGTGGCAGTACTGATGCGCACGGGGTTCCTTTCGTTGCCGGGTCACCGGTCCTTGGCTGCGTGGCCGAGGGGTCAGCGGTCCGGGCTGGGAATCGGCTGGTCGGGGCAGGCGCGGGCGAGGGCGGCCAGGGCGTCCTTTTCGGCGGGGTCCGCCGACAGCCGCCAGCGGAGTTTGACCGCGGTCCATTCGGCGGCGTACCGGCAGCGGGCCGGCTCATGCGGGGGCAGCCACTGGGCGGGGTCCTTGTCTGCCTTTTGCCGGTTGCTGCGCGGTGACCGCGACCAGGTGGTACGGCTCGTCCAGGTCGTTGGCGTATGCCTCGCGCTGAGCCGGGCTCCAGGCGTGGGCGCCCGAGTCCCATGCCTCGGCCAGCGGGACGAGGTGGTCAGCGTCCAGTTCGGAGGCATTATCGATGAGTTGGTCGTCGTAGTAGGAGTGCCAGGTTCCGCCCGCCAGCACGCAGCCGGGGCCAATGTCTGGCGGGCTGAGCGCCTCGTCGATCAGGACCTCTGCGCGGGTGCTGCAGCCGTCGTGGTCGGCGTCGATCCAGTGGCGGAAGCTGGCGCGCTTGTAGCCGGTGCGTTCCTCCACCGCCACCGGCAGGCTCTGCACCGCCTCCCGCAGTAGCGGACCTTCGGCGGTCGGGACGGATGACGCCGATGCTGCGGTCGGGGCGGCGGCGTATCCGCTGACAACAGTGGCGGCCAGGAGCGCCGCGATGGTCGCCAGGGTGCGCCGCACGGGGACAGGCATGATCCTCCAACCGGAAACGGATGTCACCCAGAGTCGCGAATGATGACCTTAAGTAATCAACATTGGCGAGCATGCGTCACTGGCGTCACAGTGATAGATGCCTGTCCCCTGCGTGAAGGCGACGTGGACGGTCAAGTGGCGGTCCCGGGCCGGGAGGCGGGTGCCCGGCGGCCATGTAGATGGGCCTCGACAAAGACCTGCTCGGCCGCGACGCCGAGCATCACCAAGCAGGCCAGGTAGCAACCGCCCCGCCGTGGTGCCGCCGCGGTCCCGGTAGGTCTACGCGGTCTCGTCTGGGCTCCCGCTGGACTACATGACAATCTCCCGCCTACCCAGTACATGCAGGAAGTCTTCGGGGTGATGTTCCGGCGGGTGATTGTGTCCGTCGGTAGCAGCAACGTTTGTTCATCGGTTCGAGTGACGCCGACGAGATCCGGGAACGATGGCCGTCCGTCGTTCCCGGTCTCTCCGCTGCGGCCGTCGGCGGCTAGTCAGACCCCGTGTGGTGCCGTGGCAGGCAACGCTTTGGTTCGGCTCAGGTTGGGCTCACCCAGTGCGCCGTGACTGTGGTCCGTCCGTCGGAGTTGCTGTAGACGGCGGCGGTGCCGGCCTGCCCGATGCGGAAGGCGTGGAGCGTCACGGCGTCCCCGGCGGCGAAGGTGTCGGTGACCGTCTGCCCGATGGTGTTCTGGGTTCCCGGGACGTTCGAGGTGAGGAGGCCGGACAGTGCCTCACTTCCGGGGATGAGCCCGCCGTTCTTGAACAGCGCTGTGGTGACCCACAGTGCCGTGTTCGCGGTTGGGTAGGTCGCTGTGCGGGCGTGATAGGAGATCTCCCACACGCCGGGAAAGGGGATCGTGAGCGCCGGAACCTCGGAGACCTTCTCGTAGACATTGTTGGCGCCGGTGAGAGTGTGGCTGAAGGTGAGCGGGCCGGTCTGGACCCATTCCTGCCCTCCCGATCGGGAGGGCACGGTGGCTGCGGATGCGCGGGCTTTGCCGGAGACGTTCGGCATTCCGCCAGCGTGAGCCGGCGCGGCCATGAGGGCCGTCAACAGCGCGCTGCCGACGGCCGCGTTGACGACGGCGATTGACCATCTGGATCGAGTGTGGGTTCGTGTGGTTGCTGCCCGCATGGAGGATCTCCGTATCTGTTCGCGGCTTCGAGGCTGGTGCACCCTTGCCGGGTACCGTGTGCCACTGAATCATTACCATGTGTTACCGAGCGCATCGATCACCAGGCCCATGCGGTGCGGCGAGCGCGGCCAGGGCCACGCGGTGAGCGGCCGCGACCGGTTACGGCCTGGCGGCGAGCTCGCGCTCGGCACAAACCTTGTGGCAGGGGCGGCGCCCGGCGCACCTACCGCTCCCGCGTGCGCATGTTCCTGGCCTGGCTGGCCGACTACACCGCCACCTACACCGCCGATCCCCTGACCGACCGCCAGGCCCGTGACTGGGCCGTGCGCGACTACCGGATGTGGCTGCTGCGCGACGGCCCCGCCAGGCGCAGCCGCGTGTACGTCAACTCCACCCTCACCGCGCTGGACGACTTCTGCACCCGCCGGGGCCTTGGCAAGGCCGACATCGCCCGCGAAGACCTGCCCAAGAACGCGCCCCGCGCCCTGGAGGAACGCGCCCGCATCCGCTGGCTGCGCGCCGTGGAGGCGCATCTGTCGCCCCGTGGCCGGTGCATCGCGCTGATCCCGTACTACGCCGGCGCCCGCATCAGCGAGGTTGTCCACCTCGACGTCGACGACGTCCAGATGTCGGCCCCGCAAGGGCAAGCTGCGCCTGTACGGCAAGGGCGGCAAGTTCCGCGAGGTCGATATCCACCCCAAGCTCCGCACCGAGCTACAACTCTGGCTGGATGAACGCCCCAACTGGCCCCGCGCCGACGACAACCGAGCGCTATTTCCCAACGCCAAGGGCGGGCGGCTGAGCGCCCGCGCCGCCGGCGGCATCATCGCCGAGATCGCCCGCACAGCCGGGCTGGACGACCCCACCGCGGCGCACGTCCTGCGCCACACGCTGGCCACCACGCTGGTTCGCGGCAAGGCCGACCTGGTCCTGGTCGCCGAGATCCTCGGCCACGCCCGCCTGGAGACCACCCGGCGGTACAGCTTGCCGTCCGACAAGGACAAGGAAGACGCCCTCAAACTGATCACGGTTGACCGCTGACCGTACGTCTGCATGGGGAACTGGCGTCAAGATCGACTCATGGCCGGTTTTCCCGCTATCTCGGCTGGACCCGATCCTTGGGGCGGGAGGTGCCAGCATGCTCTACCGGATCCTGGCGGACACGATCACGAGCTGGGTGGACGCGGACATCCCCCGCGACGACGCGCCGCCCGCCGACGCTCTTGCGGAAGGGGCCGGCGGCCGGGCGCACCGCCTTGATCAGCCGCTCGAACCGCCGCACCGGCGCCTCGGAGGAGTGAAACACCACACCTGCTACGATCAGCAGCACCGCCAGGGCCACCACCCCGAGCGCCACCGCGGCCGAGGGCGAGACCGCGGCCGCCGCCAGCGTCCCGCCGCCGCCCAGCACTGCGGCCGCCCTGCCCATCACCCCACCACCCGATGCCCGGGCGCCTTGCGGCGCAAGACCCACCCCATGCTCACGGCGCCACGCAGCTGAGAGACCACGAAGCGAGCCCGGGCCCGCCGGGTGCCGAGCTCGGCCAAGGTGTTGGTCCACTCCTCGCGGTACCGCTCCCGCGCCCCGGTCGGCAGCAGCACGCACGCCGCCTGCACCAGACGCCGCGAGCCCTCCCCGCGCCACCGGCCCCGCCGTACCACCCGCCCCTGCGGGTTGTTGCGGAGCCGCCGCCCCACCTTCGCGGTAGCCTGCAGCGCAACGACCGCGGCCCTCAGCGCCTCGATCGCCGCCGCCTCCATATCAGCTTCTGCCATGTCCACCGCGTGGGCCGCACGATACGCCACGATCTCCGCCGCGTCCGCCGCATGGGCCGCCCGAAGGGCCGCCGTGTTCGCCGCATGGACCGCCGCCGTGCGTGTCGGGTCCGTTGCACGGGCTGCCGCACGGGCCGCGTCCGCCGCCGCACGGGCCGCGCTCGCCGCACGGGTCGCCGCAACGGCTGCATCCGTTGCACGGGCCACATCCGCCACACTGCAACCGGGGCGCGCCACGCCTGCGGCGAAGCGTTCAGCGAGGGGATCGCCAGGAAGGATCGTGACCTTTGGAGACTGCCGGCGCTTCTCAAGTTCGGCCTTCGCTTCAGCGACCCACGCGGCCACCACATTGTCACGAGGAGCGATCAAGCGACAGTGCCGCCGCAAGCAGGCTCCGTCATCTCACAGCCGCTCCCTCAAATCAGAAAGAGAGTTTCGAACGACCGCATCACACCCACGCATATCAGGAAGGCTGGATACCGACTCCAAGAAGAAGACCGCTCGTTCGGTCATACCTCTATCGAAAAGCCCGCACGCCGTGATCAAATCGATGCAAGCTGTTCGCGCGTCCATATTCGAACCCGTCTCAAGTATCTCCGCATACATACTGAAGCCAAGCGAGACCTCATTTAGGCACTGCAGATGGACCGCCGAATAACGCCCACCTTCCGACTCATCCTCTTCGAATCCAGCTGCAATATCGCAAAGCAAGCCGAGAGCGAGATCAATCACGGTCTCGTCGCAACGCCAGAGCCCATGCACAAGCGCCGACGCCGTCGCCACCGACGCTTCCGACAACTTCTCGCCTGTCGGCAGAACCCGATTTATCCTGCGAACAGCCAGTTCAGCCGCCCCGCGCTCAGACGAAGTACACAACTCCCGGATTGCCTCCGGAAGAGTAACCGCATCTGAGTACGGACTGCCGAGCGTCGGCCAGTCATGACGCGCCAGCTCAAATTCCATCGCCACCCAAACCACTCGAATAGGCGTAGCACATCAGTGTCAAACATCGTCTCGGCCAAGTGCTTCACCGGCACAAGCATCAGGAACAAAATTGAGATGGACGGATGGTGAGGGTAGGCTGCCTGCTCGGCTCTATAGAAAGGATGAGACCCCTTCGGATTTCGCCGATAAGACGTGAAGTCTCTGCAACTGCGAACAGGCCATCCGTCACACGAGGTACGTTGACGTGCCCGTCGGTCAGGTGCACACCGACCCCGGAGGGGTGGACACATACGATCCACACTCGACGACACAGCCGACGAGTTCAGGCGGTAAACAGCCCCACCATGAGGCGGCATGCCATGGATGTCTCTGGCTTCTACCATGACGCCCGCACCCCCTCCCTCGATTGCGCCAGCCGCTTCGAGGAATCGATCTTCCCATGCGGAACATCCCACTCCACCCGGGAACAGCGTGAATGGGGGCACGTCGCGGCCGCTGCGGCCCCCATCGGTTCAGAGTGCATTCCACCCGCGTGCGCTGTCTGCTGTCATGAGGGAGAACAGCCGGTTGAGCAGCTCCTTGCGGGCGGCCGGGTTGTGTTCGGGCGCCGCGGATGAAGGCGCTGAGCCTGCGAACCCGCGAATTTGTGCCAGGTTCAGGTCGCCGTCCTCCACTGGGTCGGTTTCCTAGGCCGTACAGAAGCCGTGCCATAACGAGTGCGGGTAGGCGAAGCGGGGGGCGCAGGTAGATGGGCATGAAGTCGTATGCGGGCGGGCCGAGGCCGACGGAGTCCCAGTCGATGAGCACCCAGCCACCTTCGGGATGAGGGAGAAGGTTGTTGGTATGGGCATCGACTATCACTGGCTGGGGCACGTCGAGCGGCCTCAGCGTGGGAAAGCCCTGCTCGGCGAGCCAGGCGGCGGTCTCTTGGCCACCTCGACGCGGGCTTCAACGACGAGACGACCGAGAAAATCGC
Organism: Microbispora triticiradicis; assembly: GCF_005864065.1. Taxonomy (NCBI): domain Bacteria; kingdom Bacillati; phylum Actinomycetota; class Actinomycetes; order Streptosporangiales; family Streptosporangiaceae; genus Microbispora; species Microbispora triticiradicis. The sequence continues at coordinate 10,982 of NZ_VANP01000005.1, forward strand.
AGGTGAGAGCGCCGTAGATTTGCGACGTGTCTGACCAGGGGCACGTACCGAATCTCGGCGCAGGCGCCCCTTGTCGTACCCCGGTCGTACGCTACATGGCGATGGGTACACGAGGTGTAGAAGGCGCTTACCAGGGCGCGCTCCGGGCGTTCCAGAATCCGATGCTCGCCCTGCTCCACCAGACGCACGCGCCGTTCGTCGTGACGGTGTTGGCGATGGTCTTCACCGCGGAGCGGCCGAGGGTGGCGGTGGCGGACTCGCACGCGGAGATCAACGACGCTCTCGACCAGTTGCGGGCCGCGGGCTACGGCGACGAGGACAACCAGCCGCTGCCCACCGGGAACGCACGGGACCTGTGCAGGCAGTGGGTGCAGGCCGGCTGGTTGGTGCGGCAGGTGTCCGACGACGACGTCGAGGTGTACCGGCTGTCCGCGTACGGCGTCGGTGCGCTCGAGGTCGCCGGGCGGGTCGGCGGAGCGCGGACCAGGGTGTCGGAGTCCCGGGTCAGGACCCTGCTGGAGGCGATCGAGCGACTCGCGCAGGACGCCGATCCGGACGTGATGGCCCGGATATCGCGCCTCCACGAGGAGATCCAGCACCGTCAGAAGGAGCTCACCCGGCTTGAGCAGGGTGGCGTCGTCGAGACCGTCGAGGACGAGCAGCTGCTCGAGGCGGCCGAGAACGTGCTGCACCTGGCGCGGGAACTGCCTGCGGACTTCGCCCGTGTGGCGGAGTCGATCAAAGCCATCCAGCGCGACGTCGTCGCGGAGTTGCGGCACGATGCGCGGCCGACCGGTGAGGTGCTCCGCGAGTACCTGGCCCGCGGCCGGCGCATCCTGGACGCGACACCGGAGGGCCGTGCGTTCGCGGGGGCGTTGCGTCTGATCGGCGACCCGGCGCAGATCGAGGACCTGTGGAACCAGCTGCGCACGGTGCTGCGGCACCGGTTCACCGGTCTGCTGCCGGAGCAGCAGCGGCGGGAGCTCACCGAGATCTCACGCCGGATCGAGCAGGGCGTCAAGGAGGTGCTGACCGCGCAGCGGCAGGCATCCCATGTGATCACCACTCAGGTCCGCAACCACGATCCGATGCGGGATCGCCAGGTGGACGAGCTCCTGAGGGACGTGATGTCCGGTCTCCACAAGTGGGTTCCCGGTTCACGCCGCGGTGAGGCCGTCGAGCCGCTCCGTCGCCTGCCGGTTGCCGATGTCGGAAACCTGCGGCAGCGGACGAGCGACCTGCGGCCACCACAGCCGCCCGCGCCGTTGGCGGAATGGGACGAGGCCGAGGACATGCCGGCCGCGGACACCCGGGCATGGGGTGGCCCTCGGTACGCCGAGTTGCGCGCGCACCTGGCGTCGTTCGCGGGTGACGCGGACAGCGTGGACGTCATAGCCGCGTTCCGAGCGGCGGGCGAGGACATCCGGCGGCCGGTCGACCTGCTCGGCCTGCTGGAAATCGCCCACGACGCCGGGATGACCGAGACGGCCGAGGTCGCGGTGGTCGACACGGTCCGGCCCGACCGGACCCGGCGACGGTTCGCTCTCGGCGGTGTGGTGGCGGCGAACCCGGCGAACGCGGACAGGAGCGGTGGCGATGAGTGAGCCGGACGGCGCCGACGACGGCTGGTCGGCGGGCACGCGGACCGGGTTCATCGACCCGATCTCGATGGAGGACGATCCGGCCGAGTTGTACGCCGGCGACGCGGGCACGCTGGACGCGGACGTGCGGCGGGTGCTGGTCCAGTTGTTGCGGCGCAGGTTCCTGCTGGCCGAGAAGAACCCCGCGCAGTGGCGCACGTTGCTGGAGAACCAGCAGATCATCGAATCGCGGATGCACGACCTGTTCGTCCGGCTCGTGGTCGACCACGACCGAGGCGTCGCCTACAAGCAGCAGGTGCGCTCGGCGGAACTGGACGTGCCGATCCTGCTCAAGGACGACCCCTACACCCGGGCCGAGACCTTGGTGCTGGTGCACCTGCGGACCGTCTTCCAACGGGAGCGCGGCACGGGCGAGGCGTCCGTGAGGGTGGACATCGAGGAGCTGGAGCAGACCGTGCTGACCTACTTCGATCCGAACGACCACAATCTGGCCCGCGGCCAGCAGGAGGTCCGCAACGCGGTGCAGCGGCTGGTCACCGAAGGTCTGCTCACGGAGGAGTCCGCAGGCCGTTATCGGATCACCCCGATGGTGGAGGTCGTGCTGAGTACCGCGAGGCTCGCCGAACTGGAGCAGTGGTTGCGCGGACAGAACGAGGCCACGGCGTGAGCATGATCGACACGCTGTTCGGGTTGATCCCGGCGGCGTCACGGGGCCAGCAGTGGGTGGCGCGGGCCCTGCAACTGGTCAACTGGGGCGGCTACGACGGATATCACCACCTGCGGCTCGCACCTGGCGCCACCCTGTTCAGCGGAGGTTCCGGATCCGGCAAGTCGACGCTGATGGACTCCTACATCGCGCTGCTCATGCCGCACACGACTCCCTTCAACGGGGCCTCCAACGGCGGGGTGGTCGGCAGGCCCCGGGGCAAGGACCAGCGCAACATCCTCTCCTACGCGCGCGGCAAGCTCGACGAGTCCCGGACCGACGGCGAGACGAGGTCGCGGGTGCTGCGCGGGGACGGCCGCGACACCTGGTCCGCCATCGCGATGACATGGGCCGACCACACCGGCGCCGAGTTCACCGCGCTCCGGGCCTGGTACGTCCTGTCGTCCGCCCGCAGCCTCGACGAAGTCGTGGCGGTGCGCGCCACCTGTGACCGCTCGTACGATCTGCGCACGCTGGAAGGCCCGGCGAACAAGAAGCTCGCCCGTGCCGAGGTCGAGGCGACCGGCTTGAAGTGCTTCGACACCGACCGCGATTTCACCGCGCGTCTCCACACCACGCTCGGTATCGGCGCCGCGGGCGACGGGCACAAGGCGGTCGCGCTGCTGGGCCGGATCCAGGCCGGTCAGCAGATCACCACCGTCGACGCTCTCTACAAGACGATGGTCCTTGAGGAGCCGTCCACACTGGCCACGGCGGACGCGGTGGTGCAGCAGTTCGACGAACTGTCCGGCACCCGGACCAGGATGATCACCGCCCGCCAGCAGGTGAAGGCGTTGACCCCGATCCGCGAACACCGGCGCACCATCGACGAGGCAGTGGACCGGTCGCGCCTCATCGACGAGGTCGGATCGTTCGCCGACACGTCGTCTCCTGCCGCGTTGTGGCGTCATGAACGCCGCCTCGACCTGCTGCGCGCCGCTGAGAAGGACCTGGCTGAGCGGCACCGCCGAGCCGAGGACGAACTGTCGGAGACCACCGCCCTGGTCAAGGCGACCGAAGTACAGCGTGATGGGGTGGCTGACACGCTTCGCGCGTCCGGTGGTGATCGCCTGGACACCGCACTCCGGGAGATCCGCGGCGTGGAGCAGCGACTGGCCGATGTCGAACGCTCGCGGGAGCGGCTGAACCGGGCGCTCGCCACGATCGGCGCCGGCGTGTCGAACGGCGATGACTTCGCCGCACTGGTCGAGACGGCGCATCGGTCGTTGGCCGACGCCGACGCCAGGAGGGCCGTCCATGAGCGGTTCGCCGACGCGAGGTCGGAGAAGAAGGACGCCGACCGCGAGCTGGCCGGGTTGCTCGCCGAGCACAAGGCGGTCGAGAACCGGCGGGGCAACATCCCGACCGAGCTGCACGTGGCTCGCGCGGCGTTGGCCGAGGCCGCCGGGCTCAGCCCGGACGACCTGCCGTTCGTCGGCGAGCTGATCGAGGTGCGGACGGAGTTCGAGCCGTGGCGCGAGGCGTTCAACCTGGCGCTCGGCGGATTCGCCACGCGGATGCTGATCGACATCGGCCGGCTGAACTCGTTCCGTGAGGCGATCAACGCGGTGCCGACCGCCCGGCGTATCCAGTTCGAGGGCGTGCGTACCGGTCTGCGGGACGAGGTCGGGCTGAACGACAAGACGCTGCCCGGCCGGCTCGACTACCGGCCGTCGCCGTTCACCCCCTGGCTCAAGAGCGAGTTGGCCCGGCGGTTCGACTTCGTCTGCGTCGAGACGCCCAGGCTGCTGGGGCAGTACCCCAAGGCACTCACGATCACTGGCCAGACGTCGGAGAGCGGTCGGGGCGCGCACGGCGGCCACGGCCGCGCCAACCTGCTCGGTTTCACCAACACCAGGTTGCTTGCCGACCTTGAGAACCGGATGAGCCTTGCGCGGGAACGCCGTGACGAGGCCGTCGCCCGGGCGACGAAGGCGGAGGAGGACCTCGACTCGGTCGAAACCAGACGCATGGCCTACCAGATCCTGACCGAGTTGTCCTGGGACCAGGTGGACGTCGAGTCCGTCACGGCGGAACGGGACCGCTGGAAGCGCATCGTCGACGAAATCCGCGCAGGCGATCCGCGCATCGACCAGATGCAGCGCCAAGTGGACGAACTAAAGGAGCAGGCCAGGGAACTGACCGAACGCGTCGGCCGGCAGAAGGAGAACGTGCGGATACTCGGTGAGTCCTGGCAGGCGACCGTCGACGAGGTGGACCGCGCACAGCAGGCCCTCGACACGGCCGCGGAGACAGGCACTGATGTCGGTCAGGAGCATCGGGCTTACCTGGAGGCGCTGTTCGGCAGCGACCCGGACGGCACCGCCCCGGCGGGGGCGCTCGCGGAGTTCGACGCGGCGGTGAAACGGGCCGCCGAGCGGCTCCGCGCCGACCGGCAGGCCGCGGCGGAGGCGATCGGCAGGTCGAAGAAGGCGCTGCTCGACACGTTCTCGACGTTCGTCGAGCGCTGGCCGAACCCGAACCTCGGCATCGACGCGGACGACTCGTACCGCGACTTCGATCGCCTGCTCACCGACCTGGAGACCAGCGGGCTGCACGAACTGGAGATCGAGTGGCGGGACAGCCTGCTCAAACTGTCCGGCAACGACCTGACCGGCCTGGACAGCGAACTCGCCGCCGCTGTCCGGGAGATCCGCGACCGGATCGACCCGGTCAACCGCATCCTCGCCGAACTGCCGTTCGCCGACGACAGGCACCGGCTGCGCATCGACCCGCAGGAGAGCCACTCCACGGTGCGTGCCCGGTTCCGCAAGGAACTGCGCGAAGTACGCGCCTTCATCGACCAGGCGGCGACGGACGAGGACCGGGAGCGCGCCTATCACCGGATGGCCAAGGTGATCGACCGCATCCGACGCACCGCGCCCGACTTCGCCGACCTCGTCGACGTGCGCAACCATGTTCGGATCAGTGCCGAGAAACGCGATCTCGAGGGTGGACACGTCGCTGTGTACGACCACATCGGCGAGAAGTCCGGCGGCGAATCGCAGGAGCTGGTCGCGTTCATCGTCGGGGCCGCATTGCGGTACCAACTGGGCGACGCGGGTGCCGACCGCCCCCGCTACGCCCCCGTCTTCCTCGACGAGGCGCTGATCAAGGCGGACGCGCACTTCACCGGCCGGGCCATCGGCGCGTGGCGTGGTCTCGGCTTCCAGCTCGTCATCGGCGCCCCCAACGACAAGCACAGCGCGATCGAGCCGCATGTGGACGCGGAGTACCTGATTCTCAAGAACTCCCAGGGCCGGTCCTGGGCGAAACCCCTGGTCGGTGTTCCGGACGCATGAGCGTACTCGTCACCCCGAAGGACGCCGTCGAGGCCGTCCGCCGCAAGATCGACCAGAAGTGGGCGGAAGCCGTGTGCGCGGGCCTCGGTGTCGGCGACCAGGTCGTGTTCTCCGTTCCGCTCCGCCCCGGCGTGTCGACGGGCAAGGCCGTCGAGCGGCTCGGGCACGCCGCCTGGCACGAGTGGCACATGCAGTGGCGCGAGTTCGCCGGCCGGCTCCCCACCGGTGTGGAACTCGTCCTTAAGGCGGTGACCATCCGAGGAGTCTCCGGCGACTTCCCCGCCACGCTCATCGCGGACCTGGACGGCGCCGTCTCGCTCATGGCCGACGCCCGTACCGGTGCCGAACCTCTGGCCGTGGACATCGACCGTGCCCGTGCGCTCGCGTCGGCGCTGCGGTCCGCCGGAGCGATCCTCACCCCGGCCACGCTCCGGGCCGTCTGCCGTCTTGCGGCCGTCGACATGGAGGTTCTGGTCAGTGCCGTGACCTGGCTACGCCGGCACCCCGACGCCGGCGCGTGGACTCTGCGGCAACTCCCGGTCCCCGGCATACACACCAAATGGCTCGACACCCACGGCGCATTACTGCGCGACGTCGCCGGACGCGATGTACGAGGGGAAGTCCGGCCCCGGCCGACCGTCATGCACCTGACCTACGTCGACCCTGACCACGCCGCGTCCGGCCGCCGCAGGCACGACGCCTGGACCACCGGTGACGTGCACGACATCGCCTACCGCCCACGCGTGGTCCTCGTCGTCGAGAACCGCGACTCCCGCCTCTGGTTCCCGCCGGTCAAGGACACGATCGTGGTCGAGGGCGGCGGCAAGGCCGCAGCTCCCCTGCTCGCGAACGTGCCGTGGATCCGCGCGGCGGACCATGTCGTCTACTGGGGCGACATCGACGCGGACGGCTACACGATCCTCGACCGGTTCCGCGCCGCACTGGCCGAGCCCACCCCCGACGGCGCACCGCCGAAGCCCGTCGCCTCCATCCTCATGGACGCCACCGACCTGCACCAGTACTCCGAGCACGGCGTCAACCACGACAGGGCAGGCCGCCCCATCAAGCCGTCACCGGCGAACCTCCCGCACCTCACCGAAGCCGAGAGCATCGCGTACGACACCATCGCGACCGCAGGCTCCACCCCGTTCCGCCGGATCGAACAGGAAGCCATCCCTCTCACCCACGCCGTAAGCCGACTGCTAAAGATCTTGCCCGACCCAGCAGTGCCTTCCGTCCCTGACCGCTGGTCAGGCGGCCTCGGGGGCGGCGGTGGCGTGGTGGTCGCGGACGGCGTCGAGGAAGCGGGAGACGTGCTCGAAGAACAGGCGGCCCTCGGGGAGGACGTCGGCGAGGAGGGGGAAGATGTGCGGCATGCGGGTCCACTCCTCGTAGGTGACCTGCACGCCGTTCTCCCGGGCGCTGAGGGCGACGCGGCGGGCCTCGTCGCGCAGGACCTCGGTGGAGCCCGTGACGATCATCAGCGGGGGGATCCCGGTGTAGTCGCCGTACACGGGGGACACGAGGGGGTCGCGGCAGTCGAGGCCGTCGGTCCAGCGGCGGGCCAGCCAGTCGACGCGGCCCGCGGGGAGCATGGGGTCGGACCAGACGTTGACGCGGCGGCGGCTCTCGCTGAGGTCGGTCCAGGGGGAGAGGCAGACCCCGGCGGCGGGGAGGGGCATGCCTCGGTCGCGGAGGGCCAGCAGGGTGGCCAGGGTGAGGTGGCCCCCGGCGGAGTCCCCGGCCAGCAGGATGTCCTTGGCGGCGTACCCGAGGTTTAGCAGGCACTCGTACGCCTGAAGCGCGTCGGCCAGTGACTCGGCGAGGGTGTGGACGGGCCCCTGGCGGTAGTCGAGGGAGAAGACCGGGCTGCCCGCGGCGGCCGACAGCCGCCAGGTGATCGGCCGGTGGGTCGCCGGGGAGCAGACGAAGTAGGCCCCGCCGTGGAAGTAGAGCACCACCTTCCGCTCGTCCAGGTACGGCCCGCCGTACACCCACTCGCCCGTGCACGAGCCGAAGCCGTCGGGGACGACGGACACGTGGCCGGGCAGGATGCCGGGAACGCGCTCACCGAGGCACATCAGCCGGCTGGCCACCGCCATCCCCGTGGTGTTGCGGACGAGTAGGGTCGAGATCGGCTTCATGGTGCCGCGGAGCACGCCGTTGATCGCGGCCGCCTGCCAGCTGACCGGATATTCCGGACGAATATCAACATTAAGCTCATCTACCATGCAAGCCTCCTAAAAGGGATGTTCCCAGTTAGGCAATCCGTTCTACCGGTAGGTAGGTTTCATCCCCATTACGACGATGTTACGACAAGGTAACATCCGCAGGTCATGGGTTCCCCATGCGGAGATCCCGAAAACGGCTCGAAAACGGTCCGCTGCCCCACGCTCACGCCGTCAGTCCCCCAGTGTCGCGGCTCCGGGTAAAGTTTTCGCAAAACGCGCGGCGTGGAGGCGAGTTTGACGAGCGGCGCGGCGCTTCCCCTCTATCCCCGGCTGGCCTGGTACGGCTTCCGCAGGCATGCCGCCTACTGGCCGGCGGCCCTGGCCGGGGCGTTCACCAACACCGTCTTCGGGGTGCTGCGCGCGTACGTGCTGATCGCGCTGTGGCAGGCCCGGCCGGGCCTCGGGGGGTACTCCGTCGCGGACGCCGTGACCTTCTGCTTTCTCACCCAGGCGTGCATCGGCCCGATGCAGCTGTTCGGTATCGGGCTCGACCTGCCGCAGCGGATCCGCAGCGGCGACGTCGCGCTCGACCTGGTCCGACCGGCGCCCCTGCAACTGTGGTGCCTGTCGGAGGACCTGGGCCGGGCGGCGTTCCTCTTCCTCGCCCGGAGCGTCCCGCCCGCCCTCGCGGGCGCGGCGCTGTTCGGCATCGTCGCCCCGCGCGCCCCGGCCGCGTTCCTGGCGAGCGTGACGCTCGGGGTGGTGGTGAGCTTCGGGTGGCGCTACCTGGTCGCGCTGGCGTCCTGCTGGGTTATGGACGACCGTGGTCTCGCCACGCTCTCGCTGGTGCTCACGACGTTCTTCAGCGGGCTCATGCTGCCCCTGACGATCTTTCCCGGATGGTTCGGCTCGCTGACCCGCGCCCTGCCGTGGGCGGCGATGGCGCAGGCACCCTCCGACGTCTACCTCGGCACGGCCGAGCCGGTGCGCGCCCTGGCCTTCCAGGCGCTGTGGGCGACGGTCCTGCTGACACTGGGGGCGCTGCTGACGCGGGCCGCCCGCAGGAAGGTCGTGATCCAGGGTGGGTGAGCACCGGTGATCAGGACGTACGCGCTGCTCGTCTGGGCCTGGACGCGCGCCGCCGCGCAGTACCGCGTCTCGTTCGCGCTCATGGCCGCGGGCGCCTTCGTGATCGGCGGCCTCGACATCGCGGTAATCTGGGTGATCTTCGCGAACACCGACTCCCTGGCCGGGTTCGGACCGGCCGAGGTCATGTTCCTGTACGGCACGTCGGAACTGGCCTTCGCGACCTCCGACATGCTCTTCGGCAACGTCGACCGGATCAGTCAGCACATCAAGGCCGGGACGCTCGACGTGATGCTGGTCAGGCCGGTCGCCACCTGGGCGCAGGTGGCCGCCGACCGTTTCGGGCCGCACCGCATCGGCCGGGTCGTCATGGCGGCGGCGGTGCTCGGCGTCGCCCTGGCCCGGCTGGACATACCGCTCGGCAGGGCCTGGATGGTGCCCGTCATGGTCGTCTCAGGCATCGTGATCTTCACGTCGATGTTCACCCTCGGCGGCGCGCTGCAGTTCCTGCTCACCGACGCGCCCGAGGTGGCCAACGCGTTCACCTACGGCGGGGCGATGCTCAACCAGTATCCGCTGAGCGTCTACGACCCGCGCATCGTGCAGGGCCTCACGTACGTGCTGCCGCTGGCGTTCGTCAACTGGCGGCCGGGGCTGTACGTGCTCGACCGGCCCGACCCCCTCGGCCTGCCGTCCTGGACGGGCCTGCTGTCCCCCGCCGCCGCGCTCGCGCTGGCCGCCGTGGCCGCGCTCGCCTGGCGGGCGGGAATCCGCCGATACCGATCAACGGGGAGCTGACCAGATGACCGAGGTGGACCAGTGATCGACGCGGCGGAGCTCGGCCGGGTCTTCCGGGTGCGCCGCGAGATCGTGCACGCCGTACGGGACCTGTCCTTCCACGTCGCGCCCGGGGAGTTCGTCGCCTGCCTCGGCCCGAACGGCGCGGGAAAGTCCACCACGATCAAGATGCTGACCGGGATCCTCGCCCCCACCTCGGGCCGGATCAGGGTGGACGGCCTCGACCCGGCCCGGCGCCGTACGGCCCTCGCCCGCCGGATCGGGGTCGTCTTCGGCCAGCGGACCACGCTGTGGTGGGATCTGCCGCTGAGGGACAGCCTGGAGCTGAACCGGCTCCTTTACAAAGTAGATCGCAAGGTGTTCCGCGACCGGCTGGACGAGCTCTGCGTCCTGCTGGATCTCGGCGGCTTCCTCACGACGCCGGTGCGGCAGCTGAGCCTCGGGCAGCGGATGCGCGGCGACATCGCCGCCGCCCTGCTGCACGACCCCGCCGTGCTGGTGCTCGACGAGCCGACGATCGGGCTCGACGTCGTCAGCAAGGCGGAGGTGCGCGACTTCCTGCGGCGCCGCAACGCGGAGCACGGGACGACGGTGCTGCTGACCACGCACGACCTCGGCGACGTGGAGCGGCTGTGCCGGCGGGTGCTGCTGATCGACCACGGCAGTCTGGCCTTCGACGGCACACTCGACGACCTGCGGGCGCTGGTCCCCGGCCGGACGTCCATCGAGGAAGTGGTGACCGACCTCTACCTCAGTAGCCGAGGGTCTCCTCGTACTCCTCCTCTTCCTCCCGTTCCGGGCGGGACCAGCGGGACGGCATGAGCACCGGGAGGAACAACGCGATGCCGAGCAGGGCGTACACGCCGGTCGACAGCAGCGTGAGCGAGCCCCGGCCGGCCTGCAGCAGCTCCGCGTGCACCGAGGGCCCGGTGGGCACCAGGCTCGCGGCGCGCGACACGTCGAGGAGGTAGACCACGGTCCACGCCAGCAGCGCCATCGACGGGACGAACGTCGACAGCGGCGACACGCGGGTGACCAGCACCAGTCCGAGCAGCAGGCCGACGACGACCATGACACCCAGGGCGATCAGCATCCGCGTGTCCCTGACGGGGTCCACGTTCTGCACGGCCCCTCGCACCGCCTCCTGAGACGCCCATCCACCACCGACGAGAAGAGCCGCCGCGACGACAACGCCCAGGAGCAGCCCGAAGAAGTGCCGCATGAACACCACCTTGGGTGAGAGGTCCGCGGCAACACTAGCGACAAAGAGCGGTCAAGGTCATCACTTGTGAGCGGCGATGACGCCGACTTGGACGATTTGCTCGCTACGGACGCGGTTCCAGGGATATGTGCGGGGACAGCGCGCGCAGGAAACCGGGGGCGTCGAAGACCTCGCCGGCGGAGGCGACGCCGACGGCCCGGGTCTGTCCGGTGAGTACGCGGCTGACCGCCTCGACCGCGAGCGGCGCGGTGACGGCGTAGATGTCCCGGCCGCTCGCCACGGCGCGCCGTTCGGTCCCGCCGGAGCGTACGACGACGTCGACGAGGAAGGTCTGCGCGGACCGCCCACGCTCGTCCACCGGAACCGGCGCCGGTGTCTCCGGGGCCGACAGGTCCCTGGCCGCCTCCACCGTCATGTAGGTGCGCACATCGGGGATGGACAGGTGGCTGGGGATGGTGACGACGTCGGCCATCGTGAACTCCCCGATGACCGCTCGAGGTCCCATCGGGCCGGGGAAGGGCCACTCCAGGGTCGGCAGGTCGTCATCGTGGTACTCCAGCCGGCCGTTCCGGTAACGGACGCGCCGGCCGGCCCGCCGCTGCCCGGAGACCGCACCCGCGGCACGTGTCCCGGCGGTCGGGTGCCAGCCACTCAGCCCGTACGCGACGTGCGCCTCGTCGGCCGAGCTCCAGTCGCCCATCGCGGCCGTCGCCAGCAGATCGCCGAGGCCGCCGTAGAAGGCCATCGCGGGGACGATCAGCGCTCCCGCGGCGCGGGCGCGGTACGTGAAGTTCCGGAAGGTGTCGGCGTTGGCCTCGATCTCGGCGGCCACGTCCACGTACGGGATCCCCCCGCGGAGTGCGGCCTCGATCACGGGGGCGGACGTCGTGGCGAAGGGACCGGCACAGTTGATCACCGCCGCCACGCCGGCCAGCGCGCGGTCGAGCGAGGCGGGGTCGTCGACGGACGCCTGACGGGTCTCCAGCCCGGACTCGCATGCCAGCTTCGTCAGCTTGCCGGCGTCGCGCCCGGACGGAACCGGCACGAACCCGCGCTCAAGCAGGTGTGCCACCACGAACCGTCCGGTGTGCCCGTACGCGCCGAACACCGCCACCCTGAGTCCCGACTCCACGGCTTCCCCTCTACTTCATGATCCGCTGCGATCCATCGGGAACATCCTGACGATCGTGGGCATGCCACCGTGAGTGTCCGGAACGCCGTTATCCGTACAATTTCGGACGTGATCACTGTCGCGCTGGCCGTCACCGACGGGATGCTGCACTTCGAGCTGTCCCTGGCGTACGAGGTCTTCGGAACAGACCCCGGCCTGGCCGATCCCTGGTACGGCCTCGTCGTCTGCGGGCCTGGCGCCGTGCGGGCCGGGCGGTTCCTGCTGGAACCCGATCACGGTCTCGACCGGATCCGGCACGCCGACACCGTGATCGTCCCGGGGTGGGCGGACGTCGACGTCGAGCCGCCCACCGGCCTGGTCGACGCGGTGCGCGCGGCCCACGAGGCGGGCGCGCGCGTGGCCTCCCTCTGCACGGGCGCGTTCGTGCTGGCCGCCGCCGGCCTGCTGGACGGGAGACGCGCGACCACGCACTGGGCGCACACCGGCGACCTGGCCGCCCGCCACCCGAAGGTGCGGGTGGATCCGGACGTCCTGTACGTGGACGACGGCAGCGTGCTCACCTCCGCCGGCAAGGCCGCGGCCATGGACCTGTGCCTGCACATCGTCCGCCTCGACCACGGCTCGTCGATCGCCAACGCGGTCGCCCGCCGCCTGGTCGTACCGCCGCACCGGGACGGCGGCCAGGCCCAGTTCGTCACCACCCCGGTGCCCGCCCCGGGCAACCACCCGCTCGCCGCGCTGTTCCCCTGGGTGATCGAACGGCTGGACCAGCCGCTCACGGTGGAGGACCTGGCCCGCCAGGCGCGGATGAGCTCGCGCAATCTGGCCCGCCACTTCAGGTCGGTGACCGGCACCAGCCCGCTGCGCTGGCTGCTGACCCAGCGGATCCGCCACGCCCAGGAGTTGCTCGAGACCACGGACGAGACCATCGACGCCATCGCGGCGGCCACCGGCATGGGCACCGCGACGACCCTGCGCCGGCACTTCAACCGCACGGTGGGCGTGCCTCCGGACGCCTACCGCCGTACCTTCCGATCACGGACGACCGCTCGCGGGGCACCGGTCAGGCGGTGACGTCCTTGCTCGTGAAGCGCGCCCAGGCGACCGAGCCGAACACCAGGACGTAGGCGGCGAACGCCAGCAGCCCCTGCCCCATCCGGTCGACGTCTATCGGCGCCCGCAGGGCGCCGTCGAACGCGCCCCACCAGGTCGTGAGCAGGAACGGCCGTACGGCGGCGAGCTGCGGGACCGCGCTCAGGACCTGGCTGACCACCACCGTCACGACGCTCGCCGCCACCGCCCCGATCGGCGCCTCGGTCAGCGTGGAGACCGCGAGCGCGACGGCGCCGAGGGCCGCCATCCCGGCGGCGGCGTACAGCACGACCACCCCGATGCGCAGCAGGGCGGCGGACGCCGAGACCGTCGTGCCCGACAGCAGCGTCACCGGCCCGGCCGGGAACAGCACCAGCCCCGCCGCCAGCGCCGACAGCGCCACCAGCGCGCACGCGGCGAGGCAGAAGACCACCACATTGGCGTACTTGAGCGCGAGCAGCCTGGCCCGTCCCACGGGGGCGACGAGCAGGTAACGCAGCGTGCCCTGGGCGGCCTCGCCCGCCACGGCGTCGCCCGCCACGACCGCCACCGTGAGCGGCAGCACGATCGGCAGCATGATCGCGAAGGCGGCGAACGTCAGCATCAGCCCGTTGCCCGCGATCTGCCCGACGATCGAGCCGCCCATGTCGTCCGACGCGAGGCGCACCGCCACGCCGATCAGCACCGGCACGACCGCGAGCACACCGAGCATCGCGAGGTTGCGCGGCCGGCGGAACGTCAGCCCGGCCTCGGAGGCGAGCAGCCGCGCCATGTGCCGCACGGACGACGGGCGCGGCGCGGCCCCCGTTCCGGACGCGCCGCCCAATCCATCGCCTGGCGTGCCGTGGACCGCTGTGCCCGGCCCGGTGCCCGGCCCGTCGCTTAACGCTGCGCCCGGCCCGCCGTCCGACGCCATGCCCGGCTTGCCGTCCAACGCTGCGCCCGGCCCGCTATCCACGGCCGTGCCCGGCTTGCCGTCCAACGCTGCGCCCGGCCCGCCGTCGGACGCGCCGCCCGGGGTGCCGGGCGTGGCCTCGTCGAGCGGCGCCCGCTCCTCCGCCTCCGGCGCGGCTGTCCCGGTCTCATGCCTCGACATCGAACCCCTCCCCCGTCAGCCCGACGAAGACCTCCTCCAGCGTGGGACGGACCACCCCGAACCCCCGCACCGCCACGCCCTCGCCGACGAGCAGCGCGCAGATCCGCTCGGGCGGCTCCTCCCCGGCGTGCGCCGTGACCTCGCCGTCCCCGGCGCGCACGCCGTCCAGCCCGGCCCGGGACAGCGCGGCCGCCGCCACGGCGACGTCCGGGGTCTCCACGCGCAGGCGCGGGGCCGCGCCCGCCTCGCGCAGGGCGGCGACCGGGCCCTGCGCGACGAGCCGGCCGGCCCGCATGACGCCCACGTGGCCGCACATCTGCTCGACCTCCCCCAGCAGGTGGGAGGAGACGAAGACCGTCGTGCCGTCCTCCGCGATCTCCCTGATCAGCGTGCGGACCTCGCGGGTGCCCTGCGGGTCGAGGCCGTTGGTCGGCTCGTCGAGCACCAGCAGTTCGCGCGGCCCCAGCAACGCCGCCGCGATGGCCAGGCGCTGGCGCATCCCGAGGGAGTAGGCGCGGTAGCGCTTGCCGGCCGCCGCCGTCAGCCCGACCCGCTCCAGCGCGGCGCCGATCCTGGCCCGCGCCGTACGGGGGTCGGCGCCGGGGTCGGCCGCGTCGAAGCGGCGCAGGTTCGCCTCACCGGACAGGTACGGATAGAAGGCCGGTCCCTCGACCAGCGCGCCGACCCTCGGCAGCGCGCGGGCCAGCCCGCCGGGCATGGGCGCCCCGAGCAACGACCAGGCGCCGGACGTCGGGGTCACCAGGCCGAGCAGCATGCGGATCGTCGTCGTCTTGCCCGAGCCGTTGGGGCCGAGGAAACCGTAGACCGATCCCCGCGGCACGGCCAGGCCGACGCCGTCGACGGCGAGCTGACCACCCCGGAAGCGTTTGGTGAGACCGGTGGTGACGACGGCGTGCGCGCCGCCCTCCGGAGAGGGCGGGGGCGCCGCCGCGTCCTTGCGCGACGCCCCCGCGCGCGTGCCCACCGTCACCGGGCGGCCCGGTAGAGGGCGTCCGGCGTCACGGCGCCGGCCAGCAGCCGGCCGTCGTCGGTGAGCAGGATCGACACGACCTTGGTGCGCAGCAGCCGGCCGCTGCCCCACTCCCCGCTCACCGGCGTGGCCGCGGAGCGGACGCCGCCGAGCAGCGCCGCCACGTCGGGTCCGTCGCCCTTCCGCTCGTTCCGCTTCTCGTCGGTGGCGGCGGGCAGCGGCGCGACGAGCACCCTGTCCCAGCCCGAGCCGACGACGCGGGTCCCGTCGTGTGCGCCGGGGGCCGTCTCGGGGCGGCGGCCCGCCGCGGGGACGTCCACCCCCTGCTCGACCTTCGCCCCCGGCGGGGGCGTGAAGGCGAAGTTCTCCGGGGCGGGGCTGGTGAAGGACAGCGTCTCGAAACCGACCTCGAACGCCGGCTCGGCGGCCCCCTTGGCGTACACCTGGACGCGCAGCGGCATCAGCGTCTCACCGTCGAGGGCCACCCGGACGTCCCTGACCAGCGAGTCGGACGACTTCGGGGTCAGCACGAGCTGGTAGGCCCCCCGCCCGGCGACCGTGACGTCGTCGCCGACGCTGATCGCGGTGTCGGTCCCGGCCGCCTTCAGCACCTCCCGCGCGGCCTGCTCCGGCGTCGCCGGCAGCGACGCGGGGCGGGACGGCAGCGGGAAGGGGGTGGCCGTCCCGCCGGGGGCGGCCGGGGCGGTCAGGCGGGTCGCCTTGTTCGCCGCGCTGTCCCACAGCCACACCTTGTCGCCGTCTGCGATGAGGTCGGTCTCGCTCATCTCCCCCGGCAGCATGATGCGGAACCGATTCTCCCCCGCGTACCAGATCTTGAGCTGGTGCGACCCGGACAGGAGGGACACCGGCGAGGCCCCGGACGGCCCCGGCCCGGACAGGCCGGGCAGCGAGGGCAGGCCGAGCGACGCGGTCTCGACGATCGTGCCGGACATCTGCGGCATCGGGCCGTGCTGCCAGGTGCGCGCCACATCGGCCAGCAGCTGCTCCGCCGTCCTGTCGGGCAGGGACGGCTCGCCGCCCACCGACGCGATCACCGGGCCGGCCCCCACGGCCGCGGCCACCACGGCCGCCGCCGCCACCGGAATCCCCCACCTCACGACACGAGCTTTCTTCGCCATCTCACATCTCCAACTATGGGCGGAAAACCTGACAACCCGAGACTGCCGGACCACTCCTGAGCCGACGCTGAGACCGGCTGAGAGCCCTCTCAGGCGGCGCCCCGCGCCATCGGCGAAATGGTCCACTATGGGGCAATGCGGGTTCTGGTGGTGGAGGATGAGCGGCGGATGGCGGAGGCACTGCGCCGCGGGCTGCAGGCGGAGGGGTTCGCCGTCGACCTGGCGCACGACGGGAACGAGGGCCTGCACCTCGCCCGCGCCGGCGACTACGACGCGGTCGTGCTCGACATCATGCTGCCCGGCCTGTCCGGCTACAACGTGTGCAAGCAGTTGCGCGCGGAGGAGAACTGGGTGCCGATCCTCATGCTGTCGGCCAAGGACGGCGAGTACGACATGGCCGACGGGCTCGACCTCGGCGCCGACGACTACCTCACCAAGCCGTTCTCCTACGTGGTGCTGGTCGCCCGCATCCGGGCGCTGCTGCGCCGCGGCGGCGGACGCAGGCCCGCGGTGCTGCGCGCGGGCGACCTGTCACTCGACCCCGCGGTCCGGCTGGTCACCCGGGGCGACACCCCGATCGAACTGACGCCCCGGGAGTTCGCCCTGCTGGAGTACCTGATGCGGCGGCCGGGCGAGGTGGTGTCGAAGCCGGAGATCCTGGAGCACGTGTGGGACACCTACGACACCGATCCCAACGTGGTCGAGGTGTACGTCGGCTATCTCCGCCGGAAGATCGACGCGCCCTTCGGCCGCGCCGCCCTGCGGACGGTGCGGGGGGCCGGATACCGGCTCTCCGGCGACGGAGGCTGAGCGTGCCCGATCCACCCGCACACCCGCTCGCACCCGGCCCGTCCGCCACGGCGACGCCGGCCGCCACCAGGCCCGCGCGGCGCTGGGAATCAGAGCCCGCGCGGCCCGCGGCATCGGAGCCCGCTCGGCCCGGGGAACCGGGGCGGACGGGCGGCCCGGTCGTGTGGTGGCGGCGGCGGAGCCTGCGGTTCCGGCTCACCGCCACCGCGACCGCCGTGCTGGCGCTCGCCCTCGCCGTGTCGGCGTACGTGTTCGTCGTGGTGCTCGGCGAGTCCCTGATCCGGAACATCGACGACCAGGTCTACCAGCGAGGCCGCGAGATCGTCGCGTTGTCCGACGCCGGCCGGCTGCCCGACCCGGTGACCTCGGTGAACAACACGATCGTCCAGGTGCTCGGCCCGGACGGGCGGATCGTCGACGCCACGTCCGACACCGACCGCCTGGTCCCGCTGCTGCCGGCGCGGGCGCGGGAGTCGGCCGCGCGCACCGGCGCCCCGCAGTTCGTGAACGGCCGGCCGTACGCGCTGCCGGGGCCGCTGCGGGTGCGGGTGCTCAGCGCGGACCACGGCGTCACGGTGATCGTGGCGCGGTCGTTCACCGAGGTGGAGAGCAGCCTGGTGACCACCGGGCACGTGCTGCTGGTCGGGATGCCGCTCCTGCTCGCGCTGCTCGCGGCGGCCTCGTGGCTGGTCATCGGGCGCACGCTGCGGCCGATCACGCTGCTGCGGCGGGGCGCCGCCGCCGTGGGCGGCACGGCGCGATCGCGGCGGCTGCCGGTGCCCGAGGCGCGTGACGAGGTGCACGCGCTCGCCACGACCCTCAACGACATGCTCGGACGGCTGGAGGAGGCCGAGGCCCGCCAGCGGGCGCTGGTCTCCGACGCCGCGCACGAGCTGCGCAGCCCGCTCGCGAGCATCCGGCTCCAGCTGGAGGTGGCGCTCAGCCATCCGGAGGGGCAGGACTGGACCGAGACGGCGGAGGGCGTGCTGGAGGACACCCTCCGGCTGTCCCGTCTCGCCGAGGACCTGCTCGCCCTGGCACGGCTCGACGAGGGCCGGCTGAGCCGGCGGGAGCCGGTCGACCTCGGCGTCCTGGCCCGTCGCACCGCCGAGCGGTACGACCTCGGCCTCGACCTCGGCCTTGGCTCCGACCCTGGCTCCGGCCTTGGCTCCGACCTCGGCTCCGACGCCGCCCCCGGCTCGGCGCCCGTGGTGCTCGGCGACGAGCTGGACCTGCGGCGGGTGCTCACCAACCTGGTCGACAACGCGCTGCGCCACGCGGCCTCGGCCGTCCGGCTCGGCGTGCGAACCGGAGGAGCCGCGGGAGCCGGCGTCGCCGAACTGACCGTCACCGACGACGGGCCGGGCATCCCGCCCGAGGACCGGGAGCGGGTGTTCGACCGGTTCACCCGGCTCGACGACGCGCGCAGCCGCGACGACGGCGGCGCTGGGCTCGGTCTCGCGATCGTGCGCACCACGGTCGAGGCCCACGGCGGTACGGTCCACCTGGAGGACGCCTCCCCCGGACTGCGTGCCGTCGTGCGGCTCCCCCTGGCACGTTGAGACCGCCCGATAGGAGACCGATGCTTCCCGACCACGGCAGGCCCGCCGCCGAACTGCTCGCCGAACTCAACTCGCTCAGGGCCGCCGACCTGCCGGTCCGCGGCGGCAAGGTGACGGCCTACGTCTACGACACCGGCCTGCCGGAGGTGCACGAGGCGGCGCACCGGGCGTACGCGGAGATGCTCGAGGTCAACATGCTCGACCCGACGGCCTTCCCCAGCATGGTCGCGCTGGAGCGGCAGGTGGTCGGGGCCGTCGCCGAGACGCTCGGACGGCCCGGCGCGCCCGGGATCTTCACCAGCGGCGGCACCGAGTCGATCATGCTGGCGGTGAAGGCGGCCCGCGACGCCCGCCCCGGCGCCACCCGGGTCGTGCTGCCCGTGACCGCCCACCCCGCGTTCCACAAGGCCGCGCACTACCTCGGCCTGGAGATCGTGCCGGTTCCGGTGGATCCGGTCACCTACCGCGTCTCCGTCCCGGCCTTCGGGGACACGCTGGACGAGCGCACGGCGCTGGCCGTGGTCTCGGCGCCGTCCTACCCCCAGGGCGTGGTCGATCCCGTCGGCGAGATCGCCGCGCTGGCCGCCTCGCGCGGCGTGCTGTGCCACGTGGACGCCTGCGTCGGCGGGTGGCTGCTGCCGTGGCTGCGCGAGGCGGGGGCCGCGATCCCGCCCTTCGACTTGGCCGTGCCCGGCGTCACCTCGATCTCCTGCGACCTGCACAAGTTCGGGTACGCGCCGAAGGGGGCGTCGGTGCTGCTCTTCCGCGACGCGGAGCTACGCCGCCGGGCCTACTTCGCCTCGGCGGCCTGGCCCGGATACACGATCGTCAACGCGACCGTGCAGAGCTCGCGCTCCGCCGGGCCGCTCGGCGGGGCCTGGGCCACCCTGGAGGCCCTCGGCCGGGAGGGCTACCGGGAGCTGGGCCGCCGGACGCTGGAGGCGACGAGGCGGCTGGCCGAGGGCGTGCGGAAGATCCCCGGCCTGCGGGTGCTGGGCGAGCCGGAGGCCGCGCTGGTCGCGATCGCCGGGTCGCCGGAGGTGGACGTGTTCGTGCTCGCCGACGAGGCGCGCACGCGCGGCTGGTTCCTCCAGCCGCAACTGTCGTACGCCGGGATCCCGGCCAACATCCACATCACGGTCACCGGCGTGACGCTGGCGGGGGTGGACGCGATGCTGGAAGTGATCGAGGAGGCGGCCGAGGCGGCCCGGCGGCGCGGGCCCGCCGAGGTGCCCGAGGGCCTGCCCGAGCTCATCGCGTCCCTCGATCTCGACGCGCTGGACGACGCCACGTTCGCCGAGCTGGCCGCGTCGGCGGGGATCGCCCTCGGCCTGCCAGCCGGGAACGGCCCCGCGGCGCAGCCCGGGACGGCGCCCGAGATGGCGGTGGTGAACGCGATTCTCGACGCGTTGCCGGCGGCGACCCGCGAGGCGATCCTCCTCCGCTTCCTGTCCGTGACCTACTCCCCGCCAGCGTGATCGGAGTCGCCGGGCCCCTTCAGGGCTGAGCGACTCGGAGCGGGCGACTCGGGAACAGGCGACTCAGGAACAGGCGACTCAGGAACGGGCGGCGGCGAGGCGGCGGACCACGGCGAGAGCCGTACGCGCGCTCGCCGCGTCGTGGACCCGGAAGACCCGCGCGCCCTGCAGCGCGGAGACCGCGAGCGTGGCCAGGGTGCCGGCGTGCCGTTCTTCGACCGGGAGCCCGCCCAGCGCCTCGCCCACGAAGTCCTTGTTGGAGACGGCGACGAGCACCGGCCAGCCCGTGGCGGTCATCTCGCCGAGCCGCCTGCTGACCTCCAGCGAGTGCCAGGTGTTCTTGCCGAAGTCGTGGGCGGGGTCGATGAGGATCGCGTCGCGGCGGACCCCCGCCGCGACCGCCCGCTCCGCGAGAGCCGTCGTGTAGGCGATCACGTCGGCCACCACGTCGCCGTACGCGATGCGGTGCGGCCGGGTGCGCGGCTCCACCCGCCCGGCGTGCGCGCACACCAGGCCGACGCCGTACGCCGCCGCGACCTCCGCGAGGCCGGGGTCCACGCCGCCCCAGGTGTCGTTGAGCAGGTCGGCCCCCGCCTCCGCGACGACCTTGGCGACCTCCGACCGCCAGGTGTCGACGCTGATGATCACTTCGGGGTGCCGCTCGCGTACCGCCGCAACGACGTCGGCCACCCGGCGGATCTCCTCGGCCGGGTCGACGTCCGTGCCGGGACCCGCCTTGACGCCGCCGATGTCCACGATGTCCGCCCCGTCCGCGATGAGGCGGGAGGCGGCGTCCACGGCGGCGGAGAAGGCGTAGGTCGAACCCCTGTCGTAGAACGAGTCGGGAGTCCTGTTGACCACGGCCATCACCGCGAAGTCGCCGGGACCGAAGGCACGGCCGCGCAGGCGCAGTACGGATGGCGGGCCGGGCACCGCGACGGGTTTCGGCGAGTTCGGCATCGCCGTCACCCTACTAAACCGGCTCCCCGGGTTCCGCGCCGGCACCGGGCGGCGGAGGCGCGGTCCACGCGCCCTCTGTTCGGAAAGAGTGGAACGATCCAAACAAAGGAAGAGGCGCGGTCACGCCGCCGAGCCGCCCTCGGCCAGGGCGAGGAAGTCCTGCGCCATCGCGGGCAGCCGCCGCCGCGCGTGCACCACCGCGATGATCTTACGCAGCGACGGGTCGAGCGAGCGGACCACCAGTCCGGCCCTGACCGCCTGCTCGGCCATGCCTCGGTACCACAGCAGCGAGGCCCGGCCCTCCCGTACGGCGCGGAGCCAGCCGCGGCGTTCGTCGGACTCGACGGCCGGGATCGGGCGCACCCCGTGTGTGGCGAAGATCTGGTCGAACTCCCTGCGGCGCGGGCTGCCGGGAGCGGGCAGCACCAGCCGCATGCCGTTCAGCCGCGTCACGGGGAGAGGATCGGGCAGGTCGAGGCCGGGCGGGGAGATCAGCACGATCTCCTGGCGTTCCAGGGGATGGCTCACCAGGTCGGTGGGCACCGGAAGGTCGGTCAGGCCGAGGTCGGCACGCTGTTCGCGCACCGCGCTGACCACCGCCTCCCGGCCCTCGCACCGCACGATCTGCACTCGTATTCCGGGGTGCTCGGCGGCGTACGCGGGCAATAGGCGCCCGGCGAGGCCGGGCTCCAGGCTCGGAGTGGACGCGATCCGTAACTCGGCCCCGGAGGAGTGGCCCTGGGTCGCGAACGCCTCGATCTCGGCCACCGCGTCGAGGGCCTCGCGAGCCAGCTTCACGACCCGGCGGCCCTGGGCCGTCACGACGACCCCACGGCCGGAACGCGCGAAAAGCGTCATTCCGAGTTCACGTTCCAGGTCGCGAATCGCGCGCGACAGAGCGGGCTGCGCGATATAGAGCGATCGGGCGGCATCGGTCATGGTGCGGTGCTCCGCAGTGGCGACCACGTAACGGAGCTGCTGCAGATTCATGCCAAAAACGCTAGGGCAGACGAGCCCGGCGATTCCGGAACATCGCAGAGATCACGTCGGCCGATTACGGATTGTGCCCGGTATCTGCTACATCCGTGATGGATGAGAAACGAGTATCCTTCTGCCCCAAATCCACGAAGGGGGCAAAGTCGTGGCGCAGCAGTACCCTCCCCAGCAGCCGCCCGGGGGGTCTTCTCCCTATTCAGGGCCGCCTTCAGGCCCGCCTTCAGGGTCGCAACCGGAGGAATCGGCCGGTTGGACCCCCGGACCGGAATCCGGGGCACAAATCGGCGCGGCCCATCCGCACGGGGGTTGGACCGGGCCAACCGGAACGGGTGATTGGGACGGCCCACAGCCCTACGGCATTCCCTTTCCGCAAAGCGGACAGGGCAACGGCATTCCCTATCCGGAGGGCGGACAGCATCAGGGCGTCGCCTATTCGCCGGGCGCCCATCCTCCGCCCGGCCCGTACGGCGGTCACCCGCAGGCCGCCCCACACGGCGGCTCGCCCCGGGGCGCCCCTTATCCACCCGTTCCGCAGCCCCCGGCCCCCGGCGGGTTTCCTTCGAACGGTGCTTTCCCGGCGCCTCCGCAGAACCCGGCCGCGTACGCCCCCGGGCGGAACCCACAAGACCCGGCCGCGTACGCTCCCGGCCAGGATCGGCAGGATCCGGCCGCGCACCCTTACGGTCGGGGTCGGCAGCCCTATGGGAACCCGCCCCCTATGCCGTCCTATCCGCAATCCCCGGCAGCACCGCCGCCGTCACCGCCGCAGAGCGCAGGCCACCATTTAGAGGGCCTACCCCAGGGAACGCAGCCCCAGGGAGTGCCGTCCCAGGGACAGCCCTACTACCCGGCGCCTCAGGGCGCGCCCTACCCAGCACCTGAGGGCGCGCCGTTCCAGGGGCCACCGCAGGCAGCGGCGTTCCCGGCCGCACCGCCGCAGGGACAACCGTTCCACGGGGCGCCGCCGCAGCAAGCACCCTTCCAGGGGGCGCCGCCGCCCCAAGGCGCGCCGTTCCAGGCGGCACCGCAGCACGCGCCGTTCCAGGCGGCACCACCACCCCAGCAGGTTCCCTTCCAGGCGGCACCACCCCAAGGGGCACCGTTCCAAGGAGCGCCCTTTCAGGGGGCGCCGCAGCAGCACGCGCCGTACCAGGCGGCTCCGCCGCAGCAGGCACCCCCGCCTCCGCCGGGACCGCAATGGGCGCCGCAGCCTCCGCCGCCTCCGCGCGGGCCCGCCGCCCCCTACCCGCCGCCCGCGTGGCGTCCGCCCCGTCGCCGGTCGTCCGGGGGAGCGGTGATCGTCGCGCTGATGGGCATGCTCGCGCTCGTGTTCGTGCTGGTCGTGGTCGCGAGCGCGATGGCGCGCGTCTCCCGCGCCGAGGACCCGGTCTCCCCGATCGCGCTGCCCACCTACAGCCTTCCCCCGCTCCCTTCGCGGGAGCCCCGGGAGGACGACACGGCGGCGCCGGCCAGGCCGTCCGCCAAGCCGACGTCCCAGGCCACGAGGCGTCCGACGACGCCCACGCTGAACCGTACGGCCAAGAGCAACAGTCTCTACCGCGCCGGTTCGCCGGCCAGGACGAACTGCCCGGCCGGGAACGCCAGCATCTACAACCACGCCCAGTTCAAGGCCCTGATCCTGAAGACGGGAAGGTGCATGGGCAACGCCTGGGCGCCGGCACTCACCCGGGCGGGCATCCCCTGGACGCCCCCGCATTACATGATCGCGGCCCGCAAGGGCAGGGGCGCCTGCGGCGACTACCCCTCTCCGGGCAGCAACGTGCCCTACTACTGCCCGAGCAACAGCACGATCTACGCGTCCACCTCGGCGATGGCCCGGGAGTACGGCCCACTCGGCTCCTGGAACGGGATCATCATCAGCATGATGGCCCACGAGTACGGACATCACCTCCAGAACGTGTCGGGCATCTCCGACTCCTGGTGGCAGCAGACGGTCAACTCAAGCTCCCGCAGCGGCAGGATGGCCCTCAGCCGGCGGCACGAACTGCAGGCGACCTGTTTCGGCGGCATGTTCATGCGCTCGGTCGCCGCGAGCTACCCCATCGACGGCACGCGGCGCAACACGCTCCTGTGGGCCTACAGCCATCTGGGCGACCCGCCGGGAGGGCCGCGCGACCACGGGAACACGCGCAGCAACGCCGCCTGGTTCCGCCAGGGCTACACCCGGCCGATGGCCTACCAGTGCAATACCTGGGTAGTCGGCTCCGCGTCCGTCTCCTGACGGTCGACCCCGACTCCTATCTCCAGGTTTACGTCTACCTTGTCCGGATATGGTGGTTAGAATCCCTAGCCAAGCCACGGAGGAAAGAGCGGTGAGCCATGCGCGGCGGGGGTCCCGCTGACGCGGCCGGGGGTTCCCGGAAGCGTCGGCGCGAAGGTCAGCGTGGCGGGAACGGGGAGCGCGGCAAAACTCCCGGCCCGCCGCCTTCACGCGACGAGGCCACCGGCTCGTCGCGACCGCGCGAGGACTCCCCCGGTCCCTCGCGAGCGCGTGCCGAGGCCTCCGGCTCCTCTGCCACCCCCGGCCCTTCGCCGGCACCCGGCGAAGCCCCTCACGGCTCCCCCGGGGCAGCGCATGAGGATCTCCACGACGCGACCATCCCGAGAAGGCTCCGGAACGAGGCCTTCCCAGGCTCCCCGCCGGGCCCTCCGTCAGGCTCCCAGGCGGCCCGGGCGGAGTCCCGGGACGACACGGTGCCAGGGACCCGGGACGAGCCCTCCGGAAACCCTCAGGCCCCGGCAGGGCCCAGAGCTCCCCGACCCTACGGAGCCCCGGGCGGTTCCCACCCGGCCCCGAGGCCGCGCGGCGGAGCGCCGCGCTTCGGGCCGCCCCTGACCCCCGCCTCCCTCATCGGCTGGACCGCGCTCTCGGCCTTCGTACCCGGCGCGGCCCACCTGCGGGCGGGCAGGCGCCGGACCGGGATCGCCCTGCTCGTGACGTTCGGCGCCGCCCTGGCCGCCCTGGCGGTCGTGGCCTGGCGGCTGGTGGGGAACGCGGGCGCGGTGGTGCGCCCCAGCACGCTCACCGCCATCATGGTGGGCGCGGCCGTCTGCGCGCTCGCCTGGTTCGCGCTGGTGGTCCTGTCCTTCGTGGCGCTCCGCCCGCAGCGGCTGTCGCAGACCGGGCAGGTGGTGGCGGGGATCGTCGCCGGCGTGCTGTGCGTGTCGGTGATGGCGCCGTTCGCGGTCACCGCGGGCTACATCAGGACCGCGAGCCAGACCCTCGACGCGGTGATGGCCCCGGTCGAGGGCACGACCCCCTCCCCCATCCGGGCCGAGGACCCCTGGGACGGCCGCAAGCGCGTCAACTTCCTGCTGGTCGGCGGGGACGCCGCGGGCAACCGGGTCGGGGTGCGCACCGACTCGATGACCGTGGCGAGCGTGAACGTCGCGACCGGCAACACCGTCCTGTTCAGCCTGCCGCGCAACCTGCAGTACGTCCGCTTCCCCGCGAGCAGTCCCCTGCACAAGGTGTTCCCCGACGGCTTCAACGTCGATGGAGAGGGCCTGCTCAACTCGGTCTGGTACTACGCCGACAACAACCCGCAGGTCATGGGGGGCAAGAACCGGGGCGCGCAGGCGCTGAAGGACGCCATCGGCTACACGCTCGGCCTGCACATCGACTACTACGCGATGGTCGACATGTTCGGCTTCGCGGCCATGATCGACGCCCTGGGCGGCCTCGACATCCGGGTCGAGCGGGACATCAAGTGGGGCGGCCACTTCGGCACGGCCGGGACCATCAAGGCCGGCTACCGGAGGCTGAGCGGCGAGGAGGTGCTCTGGTACGGCCGTTCCCGGGTCGACAGCGACGACTTCTCCCGGATGTCCCGCCAGCGGTGCGTCATCGGCGCGCTCGCCCAGCAGGCGACCCCGTCCAAGGTCCTCGCGAACTTCACCAGGATCGCCGCCGCGGCCCGCCACATGTTCCGCACCGACATCCCCCGCGACCTGCTGGAGCACCTCGTGCCGCTCGGCATGAAGGTGCGCAGCGCCAAGATCACCAGCCTCCAGTTCGTGCCGCCGCTCATTCACACCGGCAACCCGGACTGGGACAAGATCAGGGAGCTCACGAAGAAGGCGATCCGCGAGTCCATGGCCGACCAGGTGCCCATCGCGGCGACGGCCTCCCCCATGGTCACCGCCGGCGCCTCCGGCACGGCCTCCGCGTCCGCCTCCGGTTCGCCCGGCGCGTCCTCCTCGTCCGCCACCTCGTCCACCCCGTCGCCGTCCCGCACGCCGATCGTGGCCGACGCGGGCGGCAGGAAGACCCCCACCCCGAACGACAAGGCCGCCAAGACCCTCGCGGAGCTGTGCGGCTTCTGACCGCGCCGCTGAGGATTTCCCGCGAAGCCGTGGACGGCGCCGCCGGTATGCAGGAGGGTTGTCACGTAACGTATCCACCCCGTCACGAAGTGGAACCGTCGTGCGCGTACTCATCCAGTTGCGTCCGTCCCCCGATGTGGTCGCCGCCGTCGCCGACCCGTCGGTCCCGTCCTCGGCCTCCGACGTGGCCGACGATCTGCCCGGGATCGTCATCGACCACTCGTACGCCCCGGTGGCCGTGCCCCAGCCGATGCCCGCGGTCCCCGGCGGGGACCCGCTGTCGCTCAACCAGCCCCTGATCTTCTCCATGGCGCCGCAGGACGCCTCCGTCGTGGTCCGCGGGGAGATCGCCGACGACGAGCTGACCAGCAGGATCACACTGCTGCCCGCGACCCGCCGCGACGTGGTCGCGGTGTACGCCGACCCGGCCATCGAGACCACGCTCACCTGCGCCGGCGACCCTCCCGTGGGCGACTGGCACGACGTCGAGCGGCTGCTGTGCCTGCCCGATCTCGCGGCCGAGGGCCTGGACGGCTCCGGCGTCCCCCTCGCGGTCGTCGACACGGGCATCAACGCGGCGTACGTCTCCGCGGCGCGCGGCCGGGAGGTCACCGTCGATCACGAACGCAGCTGGAACCCCAAGAGTGTCTCCGGAACGCCGGGGGACTTCGCGGTCGACCACGGCTCGATGTGCGCCTTCGACGCGCTCATCGCCGCGCCGAAGGCGTCTCTCGTCGACGTGCCCGTGCTGCTGTCGCGGCGGCAGGGCGGTTCGACGCTCGACGGCCTGCTGTCCGACGCGATCTCCGCGTACGCGCACCTGCGCGAGGTCCTCGACGCCCAGCCGGCCGAGTCCCGGGCGCTCGTCGTGACCAACAGCTGGGGGTCGTTCTCGCCGCGCTGGGACTTCCCGCCCGGCCATCCCGGCAACTACTCCGACAATCCCGCCCATCCGTTCAACCTGATCGTCGGCAGCCTGGCCGAGGCGGGGGCGGACATCCTGTTCGCCGCGGGCAACTGCGGCACGCAGTGCCGCGACAGCAGGTGCGCCTACCCGGACCGGCCCATCGTCGGGGCCAACTCCCACCCGCGTGCCCTGTCCATCGGCGGGATCGACACGGGCGGGACGCGCGTCGGCTACTCCTCCCAGGGCCCCGGGCGGCTGGCCGCGCGCAAGCCGGATCTGTGCGCCTACACCCACTTCACCGGTTCCCGCGCACTCGGCGACACCGAGCCCGACTCCGGCACCTCGGCGGCCTGCCCCGTCGCGGCGGGGCTGGTCGCCGCCGTCCGCACCCGGTGGCCGTCGTCCACGCTCTCACCGGCCCAGCTCAGGACCCTGCTGCGGCGGACGGCCGACGACCGCAGTGCCGTAGGGTATGACCACGACTACGGGTACGGCGTGGTCGACGCCGCCGGCGTCATCGCCGCGCTGCGCCGCCGGGCGGCCAAGGCCGCCTGAAAGCCGCTCGGGCGGCCAAGGCCGCCTGAAAGCCGCTCGGGCGGCCAAGGCCGCCTGAGAGCCGCCGCGTGGCCCCGGCCGGGCGGCGTCGTACACGACAGGGGAAGGCGGACCCGTGGCCGATGTGCTGATCACCGTGCGACTGCCCGCACCCGCGACCCTGGAGTCGGCCATGCGGCATCTCGACCTCGCCGAGGACGAGGTCGACACCGCGTACGGGCTGGTGCCGGTCGACCCCCGCAGGAACCTGTACGTCCTGCGGGTAACGGAGAGCGCGGGACGGCGCGTGGGCGACACCGGCGCCGGACCGCGCGGCGGGGACCGTCCGCGTGCGGAGGGCGGGCCGTACTCCGATCCGCCGATCGAGCCGTACGGCCCGCCGCGATGACCGGCACCGTCTGGATCGTGTCGGGGCCGCCGGGGGCGGGCAAGTCGACGGTCTGCGATCTGCTGCTGGCCCGCCTCGACCCGGTCCCCGCCCTGCTCGACAAGGACACGATGTACGGCGGCTTCGTCGGGGCGACCCTCGCCGCGTACGGCAGGCCGCCGGGCGAGCGCGAAGGGCCGTGGTACGACGAGCACGTCAAGCGGTTCGAGTACGACGGCATGACGGCGACCGCCCGGGAGATCCGGTCCCACGGCTGCCCGGTCATGCTGGGCGGTCCGTTCACCTCCCAGGTCCACGACGCGGCGCGCTGGCACGCGTGGGTGGAGGTCCTGGGCGGCCCGGAGGTGCGCCTCCTCTGGATCCGCTCCGACGGCCCCACGCTGCGCGAGCGGCTGGTGCGCC
The DNA here is from genome assembly GCF_005864065.1 of Microbispora triticiradicis. Lineage (NCBI taxonomy): Bacteria > Bacillati > Actinomycetota > Actinomycetes > Streptosporangiales > Streptosporangiaceae > Microbispora > Microbispora triticiradicis. The sequence goes on from NZ_VANP01000005.1 coordinate 39,723, forward strand.
GGGGCCTCGCCAGGGACGGGCAGAAGCTGGAGAGGTTCGCCGACTACCTGCGTGCCATCCGGGTCGACGAACCGCCCGCCGTGCCGTACGACGAGATCGACAACCGCCTCGGCGCGCCCCCGCTGGAGGCCCAGATCGACCGGCTCCTGGTGAGAAGGTAAGCGGGGTCCTCACCCATTCCCGAGTGGCGCTCCGGATGCCGGCGGTGCGTCACGCGTCAGCGGTGATCGTTCCGGGACGGCTTGGAACGCCTGGATCACGAGTGCGGCGAAGCGCCTGGACGCCGCGATCCGGACGGCCGCCGACGTCGCGTGGATGCCCCGGTGGGCGGAGAGCATGAGGATCAGGTCGTCCAGGACGAAGTCGGCACGCAGGTGACCGGTCTTCTTGGCGCGGCGGGCGAGTCCGGCGACCGCGTTCAGCGTGCGTTCACGGCCCGCCGCGAGATCCACCTGGCCGGGATAGGCCGCCATGAAGGCGTCGGTGAAGCCTCGGTTGCGGGCGTGCAGGTCACAGATCTTCTCGACGACGAGGCGGAAGCCGCGCCACGCGTCCGGGTCGGCGCTCCCCTCGTCGACGATGGCGTAGCAGGCGCGCATCTCGTCCTCGAACGCTTCGGTGACCAGCGTCTGCTTCGTCGGGAAACGGCGATACAGGGTGGCGGGGCCGACTCCGGCGCGCCGGGCGATCTCCCGCATCGGGACGTCCAGGCCTTCGGCGGCGAACAGCGCGCGAGCCGCGCCGAGGATGCGCTCACGGTTGTCCAGGGCGTCGGAACGCAGGATGTGAGGCGGAGGGTCGGTCACCGCTCTCACTTTAGCCAAGTGGACGGTGGCGTCCGTTACGGTCCGAGAGCACGGACGCCGCCGCGCGTCGTGGAGCATTCCCAGCATCCGGCCGGTACCGGCCCATCCGCCGGTACCGGCCCATCCCAGAAGGTGGAGACGACAGTGTTGGCAGTCGCGATCCGGGAGTTCGGAAGTCCAGAAGGCCTGGCGCTCATCGACCGGACGGCCCCGGTTCCCGCCGCCGGACAGGTACTGATCGCCACGGAGGCGATCGGCGTCGGCGGCGTCGACGCCGTGATCCGGAGTGGCGCCCTGGCCGCCTACGGCTTCGAGAAGGGCCACATCCCCGGCAGTGAGGTGGCGGGCGCCGTGATCGCCGCGGGCGACGACGTCGACACCTCGTGGATCGGTCAGCGGGTGTGGGCGTTCACCGGGCTGGGCGGCGGCTACGCCGAACAGGCGATCGCCTCGGTCGAGGAGATCGTCCCCCTCCCCGCCGGCCTGTCCGCCGTCGACGCGGTGACGCTCGGCAGCTCCGGTGTGGTGGCCCACTTCGGCCTCTCCCATGCCCGCTTCGCGCCCGGCGAGTCGGTGCTGGTGCGCGGTGCGGCCGGCAGCATCGGGATCATGACGGTCCAGCTCGCGGCGCGCGGCGGCGCCGGCGCGGTGGCGGTCACGACCTCGTCGCTCCAGCGCGGCGAGCGCCTGCGCGCGCTCGGCGCGACCCACGTGCTGGACCGCTCCGGCGACGGCGGCCGGCACGCTCCCGCCGGCTACGACGTCGTCATCGACGTCGTGGCCGGCCCCGACCTGCCCTCCTTCCTCGCCATGCTCAACCCGAACGGCCGCATGGTCGTCGTCGGCGCCGTCGGAGGGCAGCCGCCCGCGGACTTCGGCACGACGATGATGGCGGCGTTCCGGAAGTCGACGTCCTTCGCCACCTTCAGCGCCGACACCGTGGCCGCACCCGACCGGCGGGCCGTGCGGACCGGGCAGTTCGCCGCCGCGAGCCGCGGCGAGCTGCGCACGGTGGTGCACGAGGTGCTGCCGCTGGAACAGGCCGTGTCGGCGCACTACAAGATGGACGCCGGCGAGGTGTTCGGCAGGATCGTCCTCACCCCGTAGTCCTCACCCCGTAGTCCTCGCGTCGCAGGTCACACGATCTCGTGGCCGTACGCGGCGGCGAGGGGCTGCAGGTCGGGGACGCCGAAGACCGCGCGCATCGACGCGAACACCTCGGCCTTGTCCTCGCCGTACCGGCGGACATGGGCCGCGTAGGCGTCGGCGGTGACGAATCTCGGCGGGTCGGTCTTGGTGTGGAACTTGTCCGCGAACATCACGAGCTCCTCCTCGGCCGACTCCGCGAGGTAGTCGCGGGGCGGCAGCGGCAGCCCCTGTCGCAGCACGTCCTCCCGGCTGATCCCCACACCGGTGTGGTGGGAGCAGAACCGGCACAGGCTCTCGGGCAGGCCCTCCGCGCGGAGCAGTTCGTGACCGAGGATCCCGTGGCGCACGTAACCGGCGTGGTCGAGCCGTCCGTCCTCGTCGTAGAGCCGGTAGACGCCGATGTCGTGCAGGAGGCTGCCGGCCCGCACCAGCTCGGCGTCGACGTCGAGCCCGGCGTGGTCGGCCAGTCGCAGGGCGATCGCGCAGACGATCTCGCAGTGCGTGTGGACGAGGTCGAACGCCTCCTCCGAGGGCGCGTGTCTCTCGTGCAGCGCACGGATCTCAGCGTCCGTCGGAAGCCGCATGCGCGGAGTCTAGCAACCGACGATCATGGGCCCTGAGACCCCTCCTCAGGAGGGGACGCGGTCGGTGATGGCCTGACGCAGGCCCTGGATCTCCGCGCGCAGGGCGGCCATCTCGGCCAGCACCTCGACGTCCTCCCGGCGCTCCGCCCTGCGTTCCTCCTGGTTCTCCTCCTCCATCGCGCTGACCACGACCGCGATGAAGAGGTTGAGCACGACGAAGGTGCAGACCAGCACGAACACGACGAAGTAGACCCAGGCCGAGGGGTGGGTGTCCATGACCTCGCGGTTGATGTCCGACCAGCCGTCCCCGGTCATGACCTGGAACAGGGTGAACAGCGAGGTCGGCAGGTCGCCGAAGTATTCGGGTGCGGAGGCGCCGTACAGCTTGGTGCCCATGACCGCGGCGACGTACAGCACGAGGCCGAGCAGGACCACGATCGAGGTCATCCCGGGGATGGCGGTGAGCAGCGCGGAGACCACCCGCCGCAGCGACGGCACCACCGAGATCAGCCGCAGCGCCCGCAGCACGCGCAGGGCCCGGAGCACCGACAGCCCGCCCGCCGTGGGAAGGAACGAGACGCCGATGATCAGCGTGTCGAAGACGTTCCAGGGGTCGCGGAGGAAGCGCCACCGGTAGACGTAGGCCTTGGCGAGGATCTCCGCGACGAAGACGTAGAGCGCGGCGTGGTCGGCGACGTGCAGCACAGTGCCGTAGCGGGCGACCGCCCCGGCAGAGGTCTCGACGCCCAGCGTGGCCGCGTTGATCAGAATCACCACGGTGATCGCCTGCTGGAACCGCGGCGACTCGATCACCCGGCGGACACGTTCACGCACGAAGGACTCCTGGGGGAGGGAAGATCGCCACAGAGCCTAGTGCCACCGGCCGGCATCTCCGTCTCCGCGCGGCACGCCCGGCCGGGACGCTTTCGTGATGGCGTCTCGGTGCCGGTGCGCGGCGTACGGAAAAGCTCGACGGCCACGATGAAGGTCACATCCGCGCATGGCGGACGGAGAGTACGGAGACGGACGACCCGCCGTCGCGGCAGGCCGTATGGGCGGAGGGCGGGAGCCCGGACCAGGGCCCCGCCCGTGACGTCCTCGCTGGGCGCGGGTCGCCGCTGACGGATCTCCCGGAGCGTCACCTGCGCGGGGCGACACGCCAGACGGTGTCGCCCGCGTCGTCGGCGACCAGGAGGCCTCCCGCCTTGTCGAGGGCGACTCCGACGGGGCGTCCATAGGTCGTGCTGTCGCCGGGGTCGGGCTTGAAGCCGGTGAGGAAGTCCCGCGGCCTGCCGCTGGGCATGCCATGGGCGAACGGCACGTAGACGACCTTGTATCCGACGGGGTCGCCGCGGTTCCAGGACCCGTGCTCACCGATGAAAGCGCCGCCCCGGTAGGCCGGGGGAAACGCGGTCCCCGTGGAGAATGCGAGCCCCAGGGGGGCAGTGTGGGCGCCCAGTGAGTAGTCCGGTCGCGACGCCCTGGCGACCAGGTCCGGGCGTGCGGGCGTGACCCGGTCGTCGACGTGGTGCCCCCAGTAGCTCCACGGCCAGCCGTAGAAGTCGCCGTCGCGGACCCTCGTCAGGTAGTCCGGGGACACGTCGTCGCCGAGGACGTCGCGTTCGTTGACGACCGCCCAGAGTGTCCCGGTGGCCGGGTCGAGGCCGAGACCGTTGGGGTTCCTGATCCCGGACGCGTAGACGCGTGCGCCGCCTCCGCCGGGATCGACCTGGAGCACGGCGGCGCGCCCGCGCTCGGCCTCCAGGCCGTGTTCGCCCGCGTTGCTCCCGGACCCGACCGTGACGTAGAGCTTGGAGCCGTCTGCGGCGGCGAACAGGTTGCGGGTCCAGTGGTTGTTGTATCCGCCGGCCGGCAGATCGAGGATCTTCTCTCCCGGAGCGGTGATCCGGGTGTCGCCGAGCCGGTACGGGAAGCGCCACACGCCGTCGGTGTTGGCGACGTAGAACATGGCTCCGGTGCCCGGCGGAGCGTCAGGTTCGACCGCGTACGGCGGCGCCGCCCTCAGCAGGGCCATGCCGAACGGCTGGTTGAGGTGATCCAGGAACGTGCCGCGGAAATCGGCGACGCCGTCGCCGTCGGTGTCCCGCAGCAAGGTGATCCGGTTCGCGCTCCGTTCCCGCGTCGCGCCGTCGTTGCGGCGCAACCAGGACAGCACGCTCATCACGATCGACTCGGCGGGCTTCGGCGAGGTGGCGGATTCGGCGACGAGCACGTCGCCGCCGGGAAGCAGGTAGAGCCAGCGAGGGTGATCCAGCCCGCCCGCGAACCGGGTGACGGTGAAACCTTCGGGCGCGGTGGGCGTCACGCCGGCGGGCCAGCCCACGACGTCGGGCGCCTCGACCTTCGGGATGGGGAACGTGTCCGGCTCCTCGAGCCGGGGATCCGCCCCCAGGCGCGCCTCCGTCTGAGGCGGGCCGCCGCGTCCGACGACGGCGAAGACCCCCGCCGTCGCGAGGACGGCGAGCAGGACCAGCGCGAGGAGGGCGCGGACCGCGATCCGCGCCAACCGGCGGCGCCTCACCTCCGGGGACATCTCGCACCTCCCGGCGACGGCGGGGAGATCGGCGAGGACGTACGGCCCGGCGGCCGGCGAAGTGGCTGACCCGGAGGATCCGCGTGTTCCACGGCATGACCTTTCGACGGCGGTCTCACGACGACTCCCACCGTGGTGGATCAGCGGGGTGCGCGGACTCCGTCCATGGGCGCGTCATGGTGACCGCTCGGCCCGGCCGGCCTCGCCTGCTGGGCCGGCCGGACGGGCCACCTGGCGGAGTCGTACCGGCCGTTCGGAGGAGCCGGATGTGCAGGCCGGGACCATCCGATCCGCCGCGCCGGCTCACGTCGGCGAGCCAGGCGGCGGCAGGTGGCAGCAGGTGGCGGGTGGCGGGGGCGGGGGGTCAGGGCGCGGCAGGATGAGGCGGGTGACGAGGTCAGACGGGTGGGTGGCTGCTCAGCGGATGGCAGAGCCTGCGCGCGGCGAGATCGGCGCGGCCAGGGGCTCAGCGGGCGGCGGCGTCGACGGCCTGGGCGGACAGCACGTGGTCGAGGACCATGAGGGCGCAGCCGGTGATCCCGGCGCCCGGCCCGAGGCGGCCGCGCTCGATGCGCAGGCTGCGGGTGGCGAGCTGGGTGGAGCGCCGGTAGACGATCTCGCGTACGCCCGACACCAGCGGCTGGAACATCTCGGCGACGTCGCCGCCGAGGACCACGACGGCGGGGTTGAGCAGGTTGACCGCGCCGGAGATGACCTCGCCCAGCCAGCGGCCCGCCTGCCGTACGACGGCCATGGTCTCGGCGTCGCCGGCCCGTACCAGGGCGGTCACGTCGGCGAGGGACGCGACGTCGCGGCCCTTGGCGCGCAGGTCGCGCAGGATCGCGGTGCCGCTGGCCACCGAGTCGACGCAGTCGAGGTTGCCGCAGCGGCACAGCACGCCGCCGCCGTCCCGCACCGGGATGTGCCCGATCTCTCCGGCCGCGCCGAGCGCGCCGCGCAGGATGCCGCCGCCGGAGATCACTCCCGCGCCGATCCGGGTGGAGACCTTGACGAACAACAGGTCGTCGAGCTCGGCGGCGTAGACGCTCCGGTGCTCGCCCATCGCGATGACGTTCACGTCGTTGTCGACGAGCACCGGCACGCCGAACCGCTCGGAGATGACGGGCGGGATCACCACGCCGGTCCAGCTCGCCATGACGCGGGCGCTCTCGACCCGTCCCGCCGCGAACTCCACGGTGGCCGGGACGCCGAGGCCGATGCCGGCCACGTCGCCGCGCCCCTCCAGCAGCTTCTCCCAGGTGTCCATGAGCAGGGGAAGCACGACGCCGGGGCCCTCCTCGACGTCGATGTCGATGTCGGTGCGGTGCAGCACCTCCCCCGCGAGGTCGCAGATCGCGATCTGGGTGCGGCGGGCGCCGAGCGAGGCCACCGGGACGACTCCCCCGCCGGCGTGGAACCGCAGCCGCATGGGCGGGCGGCCGCCGGTGGACGGCCCCTCGGCGTCCTCCACGATCAGCCCGCGCTGGAGCAGGTCGGAGACGCGGTGCGCGACGGCCGGCCGGGACAGGCCGGTCACGCGGCCGATGTCGGCGCGCGTCACCGCCTCCCCGCTGCGGATGAGCTGGAGGACTTCACCAGGAGTGGCTAAACGTGACATCAAGCAGAAGTGAAGCACACGCGCTCACCGAAGTTCAATGACTTATTCATTTCGAGTTACAAAACTAGGCTTGATAACTGGCATAACTACCCGATACTGTCCCTCCTGTGCCGGATCGACGCCTTCGCCCGGTCAGCGGACGTGGCGTCGGGCCGGGCACGAGATCGACCTCGCCGGTGCCAGGGGGCTCCGGCGGTAGCAGGACCCGCCGCAGCGGCCGCGCCCGGCACGAGGAGGACCTTCCGTGACTGACCCCGTGATTTCCCCTGTGGTCTCCGAGGTCACCCACCGTGTCGTCACGCGCAGCCGCGACACCCGCCGGGCCTACCTGGAGCGGGTGCGTCGCGCCGGGGCCGAACTGCGCGAGCGGGGGCCGGCCCGGGGGCGGCTCGCCTGCGCCAACCTGGCCCACGGCTTCGCCGCCGCCCCGGCCGAGGACAAGCTCGACCTGCGGGGCGCGGCCAAGCCCGGCGTGGCCATCGTGACCTCGTACAACGACATGCTGTCGGCGCACCAGCCGTACGAGACGTACCCACCGGAGCTCAAGCGGGCGGTCCGCGAGGCGGGCGGCGTGGCGCAGGTGGCGGGTGGCGTGCCCGCTATGTGCGACGGCGTGACCCAGGGCCGCGCCGGCATGGAGCTGTCCCTCTACAGCCGCGACCTGATCGCCATGGCGACCGCGATCGCGCTGTCGCACGACATGTTCGACGCGGCCCTGCTGCTCGGGGTCTGCGACAAGATCGTCCCGGGGCTGCTCGTCGGCGCGTTACGCTTCGGCCATCTGCCCGCGGTGTTCGTGCCCGCCGGGCCGATGACCTCCGGCCTGCCCAACAAGGTCAAGGCCCGGGCCCGGCAGGCCTTCGCCGAGGGCAAGATCGGCCGTGGCGAGATGCTCGACGCCGAGGCGGCCTCCTACCACTCCCCCGGCACCTGCACCTTCTACGGCACCGCCAACTCCAACCAGCTTCTGATGGAGGTCATGGGGCTCCACCTGCCGGGCGCGACGTTCGTCAACCCGCACACCGAGCTGCGGCAGGCGCTGACCCGGGCGGCGGCGCGGCGGGCCGTGGAGATCACCCCGCACAGCGAGGAGTACACCCCGCTCGGCGAGGTCGTGGACGAGAAGGCGATCGTCAACGCGGTCGTCGCGCTGCTCGCCTCGGGCGGCTCCACCAACCACACGATGCACCTGGTCACGATGGCGGCCGCCGCCGGGATCACCCTGACCTGGGATGACATGGCCGCCCTGTCCAAGGTCGTGCCGCTGATCACCCGGATGTACCCCAACGGCCAGGCGGACGTGAACCACTTCCACGCCGCGGGCGGCATGGCGGTGTTCATCGGCGACCTGCTGGACGCCGGGCTCCTCCACGCCGACGTGCTGACCGTGGCCGGGCGCGGACTCGGCCACTACCGCACGGCTCCCGCCCTGAAGGAAGGCGTGCTGGTGTGGGAGGAGCGGACCGAGCCCAGCACCGACCCCGACGTCCTGCGGCCGGTCGCCGAGCCGTTCTCCCCCGACGGGGGCATCCACATGCTGTCGGGCAACCTGGGCCGCGCGGTGAGCAAGGTCTCCGCCGTCAAGCCCGAGCACCTGGTCATCGAGGCCCCGGCCCTGGTGTTCGACGACCAGCTCGACCTGCTCGCCGCGTTCGACCGGGGCGAGCTGAACGGGCGGGACTTCGTCGCGGTCGTCCGCTACCAGGGTCCCCGCGCCAACGGCATGCCGGAGCTGCACAAGCTCACGCCGCCGCTGGCCGTGCTGCTCGACCGCGGCCAGAAGGTCGCGATCGTGACCGACGGCCGCATGTCCGGCGCCTCGGGGAAGGTCCCCGCGGCGATCCACCTCTCCCCCGAGGCCGCCGACGGCGGGCCGATCGCGCTGCTGCGCGACGGCGACGTGATCCGCCTCGACTCCGCCGCCGGGACGCTCACCGTGCTCGCCGACCTCACCGGACGCACGCCCGAGGGCGCGCCCCTGACCGACGAGCAGTGGACCGGCACCGGCCGCGACCTGTTCGCCTCCTTCCGCCGCACGGTCGGCCCCGCCGAGCGCGGCGCGAGCGTCTTCGGGGGCACCGCGTGAGCCTGCCCTGGCTGGTCGCCGACGTGGGCGGCACCAACGCCCGGTTCGGTTTGGTGCCCCGGCGCGGAGGGCAGCCGGAGGCGGTAACCGTACTCGACGTTTCCCAGCATCTCGGCCTTGCCGATGCCGTAGCCGCCTATCTCGCAGACCATGCGGGCGGAGTTCGGCCGGGGGCCGCGTGCCTGGCGATCGCCGGTCCGGTCGACAGGGACCGGTACCGGCTGACGAACGCGGGATGGTCGGGTTCCGTGAACGACCTGGGCATCCCGCGTACGGTGCTCCTCAACGACTTCGAGGCCCTCGCGATCTCGCTGCCCCACCTCGCGGGCGGTGATCTCGTGTCGCTCGGCGGCCCCCCGCCGTCGCCCGGCCTGACGAAGGCCGTGCTGGGCCCGGGCACCGGACTCGGGGTGGCGGGGCTGGTCCCCGTACGGGAGGGCTGGCTGCCCGTGGCCGGCGAGGGCGGGCACGTCGCGGTCCCGGTCGTGACGGACCTGGAGATGGAGATCGTGCGGGCGCTGCGCGCCGACGGCCTGCCGTACGTGGACGCCGAGCACCTGCTGTCGGGCACCGGGCTGCCGCGCCTGCACCGCGGCCTCGCGCTCGTACGCGGCGTCGCGCCGGACGCGTGGACGGCTCCCCAGGAGACGGCCCAGGAGACGCCCCGGACGGCGGGTACCCTGACGACGGGAGCCCGGGCGACGGCGGCCGGGGCCGCGGCGCCCGGGTTGACGGCGGCGCAGATCACCGCGTCGGACGACCCGCTGTGCGTCGAGACCGTGGAGGTCTTCCTCGCGCTGCTCGGCGGGTTCGCCGGCGGCGTGGCCCTGACGTTCGGCGCGCGGGGCGGGGTCTACCTGGGCGGCGGCGTGCTGCCCCGGCTGGCCGCGCGCATCCCGGGCAGCGCGTTCCGGGCCCGGTTCGAGACGACCGCTCCGGCGCTGAAGGACTACGCCGCCGCGATCCCGACCTCGCTGATCGTCGCCGAGCAGCCGGCGCTGACGGGTGCGGCCGCCTGGCTCGCCCAACGATTCCCCGAAGTGGAGCTGTGATGAGCAACCTTCTCGACCTCGCGCCGGTCGTCCCGGTGGTCGTCCTCGACGACGCGGAGAGCGCCGTCCCCCTCGCCCGGGCGCTGGTGGCGGGCGGCCTGCCGGTGATCGAGGTGACGCTGCGCACCCCGGCCGCCCTCGACGCGATCCGGCGGATCGCCGCCGAGGTGCCGGAGGCCGTGATCGGTGCGGGCACCGTACGGTCGCCGGAGGACGTGGAGTCCGCGGTCGCGGCGGGTTCCCGGTTCCTCGTCTCCCCCGGCACCACCCCCGGGCTGCTCGCGGCCATGCTCGCCTCGGGTGTGCCGTTCCTGCCGGGCGTGGCCACGGCCACCGAGGCGATGACGCTGGCCGAGCGCGGCGTGCGTGAGCTGAAGTTCTTCCCGGCGGAGCCGGCCGGCGGCGTCTCCTACCTCAAAGCGCTGAGCGGCCCGCTGCCCGACGTCCGGTTCTGCCCCACCGGCGGGATCACCCCCGCGAGTGCGCTGTCCTATCTGGCCCTGTCCAACGTGGGGTGCGTGGGTGGAAGCTGGCTGACACCGCGTAGCCTGGTGTCCGCAGGCGACTTCGCGAGGATCGAGAAGCTCGCCGCCGAGGCCGCGGCGCTGCGTCCCTGAGCCCCTTTCGCCCGCACGGAATCCCCCGACCGGCCCTCCGGCCGCGCCGGGACCCCGAGCGGGCCCCGGGGCCGGGGGCCTTCCCGCGCCCGACCGCACAAGCTCGCCGGCCGAGCCACCCTCCCTCGGTGACGCCGGTGGCCATGCTCGTGGACCGTGACCCGGCCACACGTTCATGGACTCCGGGCCCGTGCGCCGCTCACCCGCGGCGTGCGGGCCCTCTCCCTTCAAGGCTTGCTCCCGTAACGGCCGGAGAGCGGCGCGGCTCGCCGACCCCCGAGGGCGTGATGCGCTGGTGGTCCCCGGCGCGGCAGGCTTCGGCCGGCGACGTGGCCCCACGGCCGGGTCGCGGTCATGACGAGGCCGGTGTCACCGTCCCAGAGGTCAGCGCCGCCTGCACGATGCGGATCGCCTCGCCCGTGTCGATGCCGACGCTGGCGATCACGGCCGCGTAGTCGGCGGCGGCCCGGCGGGCCCGCTCCAGGCCATCTTCGCCGGCGGCCGACACGAACGAACCCGCCCGCCCGCGCGTTTCGATCAGCCCCGCCTCCTCCAGTTCCCGGTACGCCCGGCCGACCGTGTTCACGGCCAGACCAAGGTTGGCCGCGAGCTGGCGGATGGTCGGAAGGCGGGTGCCCACGGCCAGCGTGCGATCCTGAATCTGCCGGGCGAGCTGGGCTCGCAGCTGCTCGAACGGCGGCACCGGCGAGGCCGCGTCGATGACGATCATCGGACGCTCATCACCCGCCGGGCCACCGTCGCGCTCGACGGCGTCCTGGCACGGAGCGCGACGTACGCGACCACGCCCAGGATCACGTTGGCGACCGCAGCGGCGCTCAACCAGCCGGGCGCGGTGCCGAACAGCAGCACCATGGGCAGCGCCCACTGCACGCTCGGCGTGGTGAGGTCGCGGGCATCCTCGACGCGCATGATGACGTCGGCGGTCAGCGACTCCTCGTCCTCCGCCACGACCGGGCGCCGCAGCAGGTGGCGCAGTTGCACGGCGGTGATGACCGTCACGCCGAGCAGGCCGATCAGCAGGACGACGGCCAGTTGCCGCACGGTAGGGCCGGGAACGGCCAGCGCGCTCCCTGCCAGCGCCATCGCGCCGGCGAGCGTGGCGACCGCGAAGACGGCGTACGGCAGGCCGAGCACGGTCCGCCAGCTGGGCTGGATCGGATGGGCGGCCCTGCGGGACAGCGTCGCGGCCGCCCGCTGATCGACGCGTCGCACCCACCAGTCGAGCAGCGATTGCGCGAGCAGCAGCCCGGCCACCAGCGCGGTCAGGGCCAGCAGCGGCAGCGGGCGATGCGGCTCGCGGCCGTCGAAGGCGGGAACGGCGGCGAGCGCGCTCGCGACGATCAGCAGGGCCGGAATCATCGCAGCGGCGAGGCGGGCACGTCCCCGGACCGCCAGCCGGCCGGCCAGCAGCGGGGTCGCGCGGGCACCGGACAGGCCGTGCCGGGCCAGCCATGCGTCCGCCGGCCGCAGGTCGGTCGCACGCGCCGACGGGCTGGCGTCCGGTAACGGTTCCTCGGCCATAACCCCTCCTTTTGTCGCAATGTTTGTATCAACATCATGAGACATGCATTAAGACAAAGTCAACGCCCGTGGTGCGGTGAAGGCAGCCGGGTGCATGAGGATCACGTGCCGGAGCAGCGCTGACCGCGGAGCCCGCCGGCGGATGAGAGTGCCGTACGGACCGCATGCCTGACCGAGGGCGCTCGACGCCTACTGTTCACCTTCGAAGGCGCAACCGGGGGCCGGTGATCGCCGTCTCCCTAGTGTGGACGGTTATCGCACCCTCTTCGCCCTCGTGCTGGCGGCCGGCGTCGGCCTCGCTCCGGTCTCTTCGGCGACGGCCGATCCGGCGCCGGGGTGGCAGGTGAGCCTGCGCGGCGGGGCCGGCTCGTTCGTCGCCGACCTCGCCGCCACCGGCCCCGCCGACGCGTGGGCCGTGGGCGCGCGCAGGACCGGGACGCTGGACCCGAGGAACGGCTCCTACTTCACGGCTCCCCTGATCAAGCACTGGGACGGGCGCAGCTGGGCGACGGCCGCGAACCCCGCGGGGCCCACGGGATTCCCGCTCCGAGAGGTCACGCTGGTCGAGGCCTCATCCCCGGTCAACGTGTGGGCCGCCGGCACGGCCGTCGCCCCGGGGACGGGAGACGTCTCGGCCGCCACCCGGTCGGTGCTGTCGCGCTGGGACGGCAGCCGATGGCGGCTCATGGGCTCGGGCCGCACCTCGATCACCGACCTGGAGGTCCTCGACGCGACGCACACGTGGATCCTGGGCCGTGACGACCGCACAGGGAAGGGGTTCTTCAAGCGCTTCCGCAGCGGCCGCTGGACGAGCCTGCCCTTCCCCGCCACTCTGAAGGGCATCAGCGTCCGGTCGCCGGGCGACATCTGGGGCTTCGGGCCCTCGTCCGTCATGCGCTGGAACGGCCTGGCCTGGAGCAGAGTGCGACTGCCCGAGACAGCCGTGCCCGCCGCCCCCACCCCGGCGTACGGGCCCGTGAAGCTCCGGCTCGACGCGCTGGTCACCTCGGGAACGCAGGACGTCTGGGTCGCCGCGGGATTCCAGCAGGGCGACTGGTCCCAGCCCGGAGCCGTCCTGCTGCACTGGCACACTGGTAGCCGAGACGGCGCGAAATGGCACCAGATCCGCCTGCCCGGCGACGTCATCACGGACCTCGCCCCCGACGGTCGGGGCGGTGTGCTCGCGGCCTCGTACCGGCAGTCGATCACCGCGACGCCTGACGGGCAGGATCCCTATGCCTACACCACCTTGTCCGTCGACTCCTTGCGCCACACCGGCCGGAAGCTGATCCGCCAGACCGTGACTCCCTTGTCGAGCGGCTTCGAGTGGTCGGACCTCGTAGCCATCCCGGGTACCGGTTCGGCGCTGGCCGCGGGTTTCAACCGGCGACCTCCCCAGGGCCACGTCGTCTTCCGCTACGACGGCTAGGACCTCGCGTGGGCCTTCAGGCTCGGCTCGTCCCCTCACGGGCGAAGGTCGGTTCCGCCGCTTCCAGGCGCGGTACCGAGATGCCCAACCGTCGCGCTTCGGCCAGGGTGTCCCGGCAGACCTCACGCGGTTCCTCGGCCTCGGGGTCGGAGTGCGCCGCGAAACCCACGCGCAAGAGCGCGACATGAGCGGTCAGCCAGGCGAGCGCGGGGGCCGTCAGCCAGGTGGGCGCACGGAACAGCAGCACAGCGCCCCGGTGACGGCGCAGGTCGACGCCTCGCGCCTCGAGCAGCGGCAGAAGCTCGCGGCCGGTCAGCAGCGCCTCGCGCAGGTCGCCCGTCACCCCGGCCAGCTTGGACAGGGAACCCAGCCGCAGGCCCTGCGAGAACAGGCCGGCGTCCGACGCGAAATGGACCCACAGCCAGCCGCGGAAGTCAGGCCGCTCCTTGAGCCGGAGCCCGGCCTCGCGAAACGCCTGGCGCACGGCCCGCTCACGGTCGGTCGGGGGCCGGTCGAGAGTGCCGAAGACGACCGACGGCAGCAGCGCCCCACGGAGCACTCCGTCCGCGCCGAAACCGCCACCGGCCTGGGGAAAGCCCCAGGCGATCCGGTCGACGGGGAGTGCGCCGATCGCGGCCGGCGGCTCGGTCCAGAGGTTGCCGAAGACCAGCACCGTGGCCTGGCCGACACGCGGGGACAGGAAGGCCGTCGCCTCCGGGAGGCGGTGGTGCGGCACGCTGAGCACGATCAGGTCGAAGTCGTGGTCCGGCTCCAGCGCCTCGCGGCAGCGCACCGGCCACCTCTCGACGACGCGCCGCCCCCACACCCGGCGCCGCATATCGATCAGGTCGAGGTCCACCGCGTCTCCGTACGTCGCCGCGCGGCCCGGCCGGACGTAGAACTCGACGTCATGTCCCGCCTGTCGCAGGGCCCAGCCGTAGATGGTGGCGATCACGCCTCGGCCGAACATCAGGATCTTCACGCTGCACCTCGTGGGGTACGATCGATTCGGAGACAATCTCCACTTTGCAAAATATGGAGGCCATCTCCACTTGTCAACGCGAGGTAGCTCATGACCGCCGCCAAGCCACTGCGGGCCGACGCCCAACGCAACCGCGACGTCCTGATCGCCAAGGCACGAGAGATCTTCGACGCCGGCGAGTTCTTCGACCTGCGCTTCGATGACTTCGCACGCCTTGCCGGGGTGGGCACCGGCACGTTGTACCGCCACTTCCCCACCCGGGAGGCACTGGCCGAGGCGGTCTACCACGGGGAAGTCTCCGCGCTGTGCGACCGCGCCCGCCGGCTACAGGCCACGCTGCCCGCGGCGGAGGCTCTGGCGACCTTCCTGCGCGGCATGGTCGACCACATAGCTGCCCACAAGGGCCTGGCCCGGACGCTGGCCACGCTCATGGCCGATCGCTCGGGTGCCCTCGCCGAGGGCAGCCTGGCACTGGAGCAGGCTGTCACCGACCTGGTGGCCGCCGCCGTGCGGGACGGCGCCGTTCGCGACGACGTGGATGCCGGTGCCGTGATGATGGCGCTGCACGGCATCGGTGCGGCCCATGACCGCCCCGCTTGGCGGGCCGAGGCCGACGATGTCATCACCCTCGTGCTGGACGGGCTGCGCCGCCCGCTGTGACAAGGTGCGACGGTCGCATGCCGCGAGCGAAGGGTCCGGTCAGTGGTACGGCGGCGCCGGCATGCGACAACCGTACGGTGATCCCAGCCCGAGTCCCGGGGCACCGGCGGACGAACGGGGTCGCCTACAACAGGTGCGCGAGGGGACGAGCTTGTCGATGAGGTCGCTCAGCTCGGCCAGGTCAGTGACGATCACGGGCGCCTTCTCCGGGCCGATGCCGTCCACCTCCTGCAACCCCTCGGCGTCGGCCGCACGGACGGCCTCCATCGTGCCGAAGTGCCGGGCGATGCGGCGGCTCATCGAGCGCCCCGTCCCCCGTACCCCGAGCGCGCAGAACACCCGGCTCAGCGGTCTGGTCCTGGCCCTGCCGATGGCGGCCAGGAGGTTGTCGGTGGACACCTCCCCCATCCGCTCCAAGCCCAGCAGCTGCTCGCGGGTGAGGAAGAACAGGTCGCCGAAGTCGGCGATCAGCCCGGCGTCCAGCATCTGCTGAACGCGGTTGTCAGCCAGCCCTTCCACGTCCAACTGGTCCCGGCCCACCGCATACCGGATCGAGGCGATCGCCCGGCAGCTCCGGCGGGGCGATCACACCGGTCCGGACCCTGCATGCGGCAGGGTGAGTGCGGGGGGTACGTCTTGGACACGATCGTTGTCTCGGAGGTCGAGCGGGGTGACCTGCCGTTGATTTCGAGCTGGACGAACGAGAACTTCAGCTGAAAGGTGACGCGCGATTCAGACAGGGAAGCGATCCACGCGCAGCACAGCGACCTCACCCTGCCGGTCGAGCAGGACATAGGTCACCGAGATGTCCTTGTAGTCCCAGAGGTACATGTTGCCGGTTGGACTGAGCTTGCGGCCGTTGTCGGGAGTCAGCCGGAGGACTTCGTAGATCTCCAGTAGGACATTGATCTCGGCGTCGGACAGGTGGTCGATCTGGGCTTCGGCAACGTCGCTGCCCATCCGGATGGTGCACACCTACCGCTGGACTCCGCGGCGGGCCAGTACCTCGGCCAGTGTCGGGCCTGCCGTACGCGCGCCGGACTGCAGTTGCTCGGCCTCTCGGTGCATCCGGTGCCAGTCGGACGGATCAGCGGCGGCGCGGGTGGCGATGCGCCACCACGCGGACAGGAAGTCATCCAGCGCCGCCAGGTTGACGACGGGCGCGTGAGTGATCTCTTCGAGTTCGGCGTCGAACGCGGCGATGTTTGCCGAGGGCAGGGCCGCGCGTACGGCGGTGAAGGTTCGCTCAATCTGCGGATGGGGACTGTCGTGCCGCTGGACGGTCATGACGACGCCTTACCTCCTGCCCGGTCACCTTGTACCATCTCAGCTTATTCGAGCGGGCCGGACAAAACGCGGCACTGCCAGGATGCCTGTTCAGCTTCCGCGAAAGTGGGAGGTCTCCACGAGCGGGCGGTCCCCACCCGCCGAAACGGACACAGACGTCCTGGTACCGGTGGACCACCCTGGCGATGCTCGCCCACGCCTTCCTCGCCGCGGTTACCGCCCACCAACGAGCCGACCAGTCGGCTGGACCCGAGCTGGCGCCATTAACGCTCGGCGAGACCCGGCGCCTACTCGTCCGGCTGCTCATGCAGACCGCCCACAGCATGACTGACCTACTCCGCTGGTCCCGCTGGCGGCGACATCATCAAGCCCGTGCGCGGGTCAGCCATTACCGGCGACAAGCTTTTACGAGCCCAGATCAGGAACTACGGCTGGAGTACTAACCCCCAGAAATTCCGTTTCTCTTGAGTCGGTCCATCATGTCTCGCATGCTTTTCGCCTCGCCCCACGCTTCACCGCCCTGTCGTATGTCTTCGAAAGCGCCGACCAGTGCGGAGATGTCCTCGTCCCGCCTCTTCATCAACGCCGGGTCTTCGAAGAGAAGACCTTGGGGGTGAACCGTCATGAGTTCTGCGTTCGCAGGAAGCGCATCGCCGAGGTTTTGCACCTTTTCCTCGTGAGGTGGCCGCTCACGAGGAAAGACTAAGACCGGCGTGCCCGTAGGGATAGCTCTTTCGAAGTCGGAGACAGGGTGGATTGGCTTCCAATCCTTGGGAGCGAGGTTGTCGTCGCGCATCACGGCACCTTGGTCTAACTCGATGTATACGATGTTGTTCGCGATGGACTTCCTCCCCTGAACTCCTTTCAGGGGTTCGGTGATCTTGACCCGGAGGACGATCCGGTAGTCGAGTGGGCCATTTGGGTAGCTTTCCAGAATGGGTCCTTGTTGCCATCCGTCGACGATGCCGGCAGCGACTATAGGGCGCTTCCGCGCGAGGGCCTCGGGTGATTTTTCCGCATAGAAATCAGCGAACCCGACTCTGAGAACAGAGACATCGACGCTGCCGCGTGTCTCAGTTTGTCGGGATGCACCCGAGGCGGCATTCGCGGAATGGAGGTCGACGGCCGGTTGTGCGCTGCATGCCACCAGCATTGAGGTGCCGACTGCCAGAATTGCAATACCGATGCCTCGCACTCTTCTGTCTCCCGTCACCTATGGCCACCATGCATTGATGTGATCGATGCGATGAGCATGATAAGTCCAAATCCAGGGCCCGTCTGGATCGCCGATGTGGTTGCCGATATCGTCGACGTTGCCGCCTGTGGCCATGCAATCGTGTGTTGACCCGCCCGATGTGCCTCCGGTTAGCGGGAAGTAATGAGCAAGACCGAGACTACGGCCGATTTCGTTGCAGGCAACATGAATTAGTTCATGATGAATGTCTGGGCTGTTCGCCTGAATCTCTTGCAGATTAACCTTCACATGCCATTGGTCGCACCATGTTGGCTGCCCCGAAGCCATTACCTTGCATGTGGTCTGACCGGCAAGGCCGTCTATCCATGCCTGGAACCAGGCGGCGTCGGTAGCAGGATCGCCGTCTTCAGCGGTCGGATGGATGTCGCATGCGGAGGCGAATGGAACCCCTGCGCACCCATCTCTCCCCACCTCAGGAAGCGATATCGCATGCCCGAAAACGATCAGCCGGAGCACTGGACGCTGCTGGCCAGGGCAATCAACAAGGCGGCGAAGGATTGGCCTACGACCTTTCGCACGAGCTTTGTGATCGCGGTCACCGGCACGGCGATCTGCTTGGCTACCCATTTCGCTCAGCCGTCTGCAGAGCCTCAGCCCCCGCCTGCGGCAACGTTTATGTGCAACCCCCGGCATGGCGGGACGCGCGACCGCTGCTCGACACCATGCCCTGGCGACGCCCAGCAGCGGACGTCGCGCTGCGCCGCCCCTCTCGGGTTGTCCGTCCGCAGCGCCTCGTCTAGCGCGTCAGCGCTGATGTGGGCCTCGACGCTCGCGTGACGAGGCCACCCGCGTTCTGTCGCAGCCCTCGTAGTCCGTGATTCACCTTGACATAAGGTCAATTATCGAGCATTGACAGAAGGGGTCTCGGGGCCCGGAAAACCACCCGCGACCTGCCGCCCGACACCCGCGCTCACCGTCTGTGCCACCCATCGCGGGCGTCGGCGCCCGGCACGCGACAACCGCCGAACAGCGCTAGCGGCGGGCGCAAACTCACCCGGCACACCGTCGATTTCGCACGGCGCACCACCGCGGCAGGCCAGAGATTCCATGCGGCACGCCACCGCGGCACGGCCACGGGAACCCGGGCATCCCCCACAGCCCCGCAGGTAGCCACAGGCCCTGGGCCGCCCCCCTGGCGGCCATACCTTTTCGCTATCGCCCGGTGGTCGCGTGTTAACACAGCCGATATCGACCGATATGTCATGAAGCCTTTCCTGATCACCCCTTTATGGTGACACCGCTTTCGACGTGAAAATCCATCCCGGAAGACGCCATTTCGAGCGAGCCGTAAATTCCCCCTGGCGCCGCCGCTGCCACAGCGATGACCAGCATCGACACCTGCGATAACACTTGCCCGAAATCCGGATATCCGGATTGTCGAGTCAACTCTGTACCAAGGGTTAACCCTCCAGTCAAGGCGTTGATCGGGTCTTCATTTCATGAAATACCGGATTCGCCTCAACAAAACGACAAGGAGGAAATCCTTCGTGAAACTCTCCCCCCCGGTCACCCGCGCAAGCCGCTTCGCGGCGGCGGCCGCCGCCGGACTCGCCCTGGTGACCATCGCCGGCACCCAGGCGGCCGTCGCCCAGGACCCGGCCCCGGCCCCGGCCAAGGAAGTCCATACCCAGGCCATCGAGCCCGCGGGCGCGGTGCCCGGCGGCTACGCCTCGTGGAAGGACCTGCTGGCCACCCAGCAGCGGCTCGTCCAGGCCGCCGACCGCATCACCGCCGTCGCGCAGGAGCAGGGCGGCGGCCTCGCCGGCATCGTGGTCTCCGCCGAGAACCGCGAGCTGCGCCTGTACTGGAAGGGCCAGCCCCCCAAGTCGGTCGACGGCATCGCCGGCGAGCTCGGCGGCGACCTGAAGCTGAGCGTCCTTCCGGCGCGTTTCACCGCCAAGCAGCTGGCCGCCGCCTCAGCCCGGATCGCCAAGAGGGCCGGCGGCGCGATCACCTCGATCGCGCCCAACGTGGACGGCTCGGGCCTGACGGTCAGCGGGCTCACCGCGGCCAAGGCCCGCTCGGCGGCCTCGGACGAGAGCGTCCCGGTCACCGTGCAGACGGGCGAGCGCCCGGCCCTGGCCAGCCGCTGGAACGACTCGCCGCCCTGGTGGGGCGGCGGGGCCTGGAGGAACTCCAACCTCGGCAGCGGCTGCTCCACCGGCTTCGCCGTGACCTACGGCGGGGTCACCAAGATGCTGACCGCCGGGCACTGCGGCGACGTCGGCCAGACGGCCACCGACCCCACCGGTGAGGTCATCGGCTCCATTACCCAGGACAACAACAGCTACGACGTCGCGCTGATCAACGCCAGCACCCAGGGATACGTCTTCAACAATTCCGTCGGCAACATCTCCACCGAGTTCAGCTCCCTCGTCATCGGCACCGCGAGCAGCTACGTCGGCATGTACGTGTGCACCTCGGGCGCCTACTCCGGCACCGTCTGCAACAGCCAGGTCACGGCGACCGGGGTCACGATCATTGTGGGCTACGTGATCTACAACGTGGTCCGCGCGGAGCAGACGGCCCACACCAACGCCGCCGGCCAGGGCGACAGCGGCGGCCCGGTGGAGCTCGTCAACCCCTCCAACACCACCCAGGTCTACGCGACCGGCGTCATCACCGCCATCGACACCAGCGCCGCCGTCCCGTGCACCGGCTACGTGACCACCGGCCGGATCTGCTCCTGGCGGTACTACTACGCGCCGTGGGCCAACGCGACCACCGCGTTCCCGGGCATCGCGATCAAGGTCGGCTGACCGTACGAGCCGTTCGGCACGGAACTCGGCACGGGGCGGGGCCGGCGCGTTTCGCCGGCCCCGCCCCCGCCGCACTCGTACGCTGACGACGACAGGCGGGCAGGACGGCCCGCCCGGGGAAGGAGCGCGGGGACATGGACCTGTATGAGCGGCGGGGCCGCCGACCGGACGAAGCCGCGGCGCTCTCCCGGGCCGGTGAAGCGCCGCGGGCCGCGCGGCGCGGCGCGAAGGCAGCCCGCAGGATCGCAGTCGCCCTGCTCGGGGCCCTGGCCCTCGGTGCTGTCACGGCGGTGGCCTGCGCGTCGACGGGCCCCGCCGCCGCGGGAGACATCCCGTCCGCCTTCGGTGCGCCGCACCCCGGTCAGGTGGAGCTCGCGAGGCTGGCCGACCGCATCGACGCGGCCCTGCGGCGCGACTTCCCCCGTCAGTACGCCGGGGTCGCCCTGGCGCCCTCGGGAGGCGGCCTGATCGTCTACCGGCGCCCGTCGCCCGCCCTCGACGCGGCGCTGCGCGCCCGTTTCCCGAAAGCGCCGATCAAGACGCGCTACGCGCCCCATGCGGCGCGGGAGCTGGACGCCCTGGCCGCGCGGGTGCGCCGCGACATCGCCTACTGGGGCCGGCGCGGGGTGCCCATCACGTCGGTGACCACGCGTCACGACGGCACCGCCGTGGAGGTCGGCACCACTTCCGTGGCCCGCGCCTCGGCGCAGCTGCGGCGGCGGTACGGCTCGGCCCCGCTCCGGTTCGTCGAGGCCAGGCCGTCGCTGATCCTGGACGGCGCGCACTGACGCCTGTCCGGGTTGTCGGGAACCAGACCTCAATCCGGGAAAAAAGATTACATACCGAACAGAAACGTCATTCTGTCTGATCAAATGCTGCTGTCCGTCGCGATCGGCTTGTGCGTCCCGACAGGCGGTGTGCCCAAACCAGAAAGACACGACCCCCCGACCTCCAGGTACCCGTATCGCTGTGGAGGTGGCTGCCGTGGGTCCCGCTGGGGGTGGCCCCCGCAGGCGCCCTTATCAGATGGCTCTACTGGTGGCTGACCGGAGCTGTAGGAGTTCCGGGCCGTCACGGACCGCTAACAGGCGAAGAAGCCGCAGGTCGCTACCGCTGATTTCTGCACTCCGCATCCTCGCCGACGCCTGGCTACATGTAATCGGGTACTGCTGGCAGGACGCCGCCGCCTACGATCCTGCCAAGGGCAGAGCCCTCCAAGCCGTGCTTCATAAGATCGAGAGGCGGCGGCTTGGCACAGGGGGACTCAGTCGCAGAGCAGGGCGGCGATCGCGTCGGTCGTGGCGGGGTGACGGGCGAGCAGCTCCCGCACCTCGGCGCCTCCCAGCTCCGGGCCGTCGACGTCGGGCCATTCGGCTGGGCAAGCGAGCAGGGCCGCCACGGCGTCGCACGCCTGCGGGTGCCGGGCCAGCAGTGCGGCGACCGGCCCGCTCAGTACGGCGGCCGGGCGGGCCCGCCCGGCCGGTACGGCCGGCCGTTCCCACGGCGGCGTCCACCCGTCCAGCTCGGCGAGGTTACCGGGGAAGGTGCGGCCCGCCTCCCGGACGAGCACCGGCACCAGCTCCTGCGCGTGCCTGCGCAGCGTCGTGATCAGCGTCGGCAGCCACGGCAGCAGAACGGAGTCGGGCAGCCGCGCGAACGCCTTGGACAGCGCCTCCACCACGAACGGCGCGAGGGCCGGGACCGGTTCGAGCGCCTGGACGAACCCGCTCAGGTAGAGCGGGAAGGCGGGAACGACGAGCGGGCTGGCCAGCAGTTCATCACACCTGGCGCGCAACTCGTCCCGCGGCAGCAGGCCCAGCTGCGTCTTGGCCGCCCACAGCAGGGCGACTTTGGCAGGGGCCCCCGGGTGCGACTGCCGTATGGCGAGTTCGAGCTGGGCCCGGTCGCAGCCCAGCGACAGCGCGAGGCTCTCCAGCGTGAACAGGAAGCCGAGCATGGCGCCGACCTGCCGCAGGCCGGCGTCGTCGTCGGCGAAGGCGGTGGGCAGCAGCGTGCAGTAGTGCGCGTATCCGGCCGTGACGAACGCCTCGCACCAAGCCGGCAGTTCCGGTTGCGTGGCCCGGAAGTGGGCCAGCAGCCGCCGGATCCGGCGCAGCACCTCGGGCGCGTCGTCGACCGTGCGCTCTGCGGCCAGCAACTCGACCGCGCGGTTACCGAGCTCGTCGGCGAACCGGCGGCTGCCGAGGTAGAGGATGGCGTCCTCCACGGCCGCGAGTGCGTCTCCGGCGGTGGCACGGGGCTCCCAGACCTTGCGGCGTAGCCGCTGCTCCAGCACCTGCTCGACAGTGACGCCCTCGTAGCCCAGCTCGATGATTGACCGCTGGTGCCGGCCGATCGCCAGATCCCAGCTTTCCTGAATCGGCCGCTCGCCGAGCCGCCTGGCCCCCATGATCGGCCGTACCGCGTCGTCGGGCAGCAGGTAGCGCAGCTTCCACAGCACGTCCGAGCACGGCTCCAGCTCCGGGTCCGCCTTCAGGTCGAGCAGCACCCGCTGCTGGGTGCGCCGGCTCAGGTCCAGCCCCAGCGGCTCCAGCCGGTCGTACACGTCGCGGGCGAGCGGAGGCAGCGCCTCGTAGCCGACCACGCCGATCCGGTCACCGCCCAGCAGGATCTCGCACAGGCGGCGGACGTCCCGGCGGCCCGGCACGGCGTCCTTCTCGATGCAGGTCACCGCCGCGTCCGCGAAGTCGTACGGCGCGGGCCTGGCCCGGCCACGCAGACCGGCGAGCAAGATCGACGTCTCGAACACGGCGATGGCGTCGGCCGTGCTGGCCAGGTAGCCGTTGCGTCTGGCCAGCCGCACGATGTCGACGCACCACCCACGCAGCTCGTCCTCGTCCAGGTCGTCCAGCACGGGCGGGGTGGCCAGGAACCCGGCGAGCCGGTCGCGGGCCGGCCCGGCGACGGCGGGCGGCGCGGCCTTGACCGCCTTGGCGCGGGCGCGCCTGTCCTGCTGCCCCTTCAGCCGGTACGACGTGGCACCGGCCCGCCGGATCGCCTTGGCCCAGGTGGCGGCGGCGATCGACACCGATCCCTGGGCCAGGCCGAACTGGGCCTCGATCGCCGAGTGGCTGGAGGGGATGAGCCCGTACAGCCAGCGGGTGCCGGTGCGCGGCGTGATCGTGTAGGGGGCCGCGTCGGACGTCAGACCGAACTCGGTGATTTCGCTGACGGCGTGGAAGGCCCCGCATACGTACAGGCAGTCGGCCGGGTCGGCTCCGGAGATGGCGAGATGCTCGCGGATCCGCGTCCACATGTAGCGTTCGCGTTCCTCGTCGATCGCCAGCCGGTCGTCCTGCGCGGGGCGCAGCCGCCGGAACAGGCTGCCGATCAACGCCATAGCCTGCCGGTAGGTGTCGTAGTCCGCACCGGTCAGCGGCTGCTCGACGTACTGGTCCCACCATTCCGACCAGTGCCGGACCTTGCCGTGATGCAGCAGGTGGGCCTCCAACTCGGCGAAGCGGGGGCGCAGGTCGCCGATCTCGACGCCGACGGAGTCCCCGTGCAGCGCCGCTTCTTCACCGTGCTCGTCGAGGTCCTCCGGTTCGCTCCCGGCGTCGTTCCCGGACTTGGCCGGGCCGTCCGAGGCGCCGGGCTCCCACTGGAATACGTGGTCCACCGAGCGATCGACCAGCACCAGCTCCACGTCCGGAGTGTCGAGCGCGTACGCGATCGCCTGGTATTCGGCGGACGCCTCGGTGACCGGCGCCACGACGCTGAGCGGTCCAGAGCCGGCCGGGAAGCCGTCGAGCTGAGTGGCGAACGCCTGTAGCGCCACGGGCAGCCTGCAGTTGCGCAGTTCCTCCAGCAGCGGGCGCAGGTCCTCGCACAGCTCCAGGTAGACGACCTTGGGCCGCTTGTCCCGCAGCCGCAGAGCCATCGCCAGCGCGGAGGCCGGCGAGTGGTGACACACCGGGAAAATCTCGAGGTCCTCCCGCAGCATCCGGTCGACGTCGTCGACCATGCCGGTCAGGATGCCCGACAGGGCGCCCGCGCCGCCGGAGAACGTCTCGGCGGCGGCGAGGAGTTGCCCGCGCAGGGCGTCGAACGTACTCATGACAGCGTGGAGATGGTCTGACGGCCGCCCTCGAGGAAGCTCGTCCACTCGCCGCCGTCCTTCTTGCTGCGTGGTTCGACCACACCGTGCCAGTACTTGTTGAGGATCGCCAGGTCCTCCGGTGCCCGCCGGGCCAGCGAGCCCACCAGGGAGCCGCCCAGAGTCTCGGCACGCAGCGTGCGGTCACCGAAGAAGTGACTGTGCAGGATGGCGTCCTCCAGCACGCCGATCTGCTCGGCGGTGGACAGGGCCGACTCCAGCTTCTCGTCCTCACTGGTGGCCGACGCGGCGGCTGCGCGCAGGTCGGCGAAGCTCTGCAGCAGGATGTCCAGCAGCGTGGGCGGGACGTCCAGCTCGATCCGGTGCCGGCGCAGCAGCTCCGTCGTACGGAAGCGGACGATCTCCGCCTCGCTGGTCTTGCTGGTCACCACCGGGATGCGGACGAAGTTGAACCGCCGCTTCAGCGCCGAGGAAAGGTCGTTCACCCCGCGGTCCCGGCTGTTGGCCGTGGCGATGATCGAGAACCCGGGCCTGGCGAACACGGTGTTGTCGGTGTCCAGCTCGGGGATGGAGACGTACTTCTCGGACAGGATCGAGATCAGCGCGTCCTGCACGTCGCTGGTTGAGCGGGTCAGCTCCTCGAACCGGCCGATCACGCCCTGTTCCATCGCCGTCATGATCGGCGAGGGGATCATCGACTCCCGCGACTGGCCCTTGGCGATCACCATCGAGACGTTCCACGAATACTTGATGTGGTCCTCGGTAGTGCCCGCCGTACCTTGCACGACCAGGGTGGAGTTGCGGCAGATCGCGGCGGCGAGCAACTCGGCCAGCCAGCTCTTGCCGGTCCCGGGGTCGCCGATCAGCAGCAGGCCGCGGTCGGAGGCGAGTGTGACGATGCTGCGCTCGACGAAGCTGCGGTCGCCGAACCACTTCTGCGGGATCTCCCTGTCCAGGCCGTCGGAACGCTCGGAGCCGAGCACGAACAGCCGGACCATCCGCGGGCTGAGGCGCCAGGAGAACGGCTTGGGGCCGTCGTCGATCGACTCCAGCCAGTCGAGCTCCTCGGCGTACTTCACCTCGGCAGGCGCACGGAGCATCTCATTGGTCATCAAAGTCTCCTTAGGCGAGGAAGTTCTTCAGTTCGAGCACGAGTTTGCGGATGTGGCCGGAGATGACGGGCGTGCCAAGGTCCTTGAGCTTCTGCCGGAACCACGGGTTCACGCTCTGCTGGCCGCCACTGCTCACCGAGCCCACCGGAATGAGCCGTACGCCGGATCGGTGCAGCGCCTCCATTCCGGCGTAGACGCCGTCGCAGTTCCATTCGTAGAAGTCCGAGATCCACACGACCACCGTGTTGCGGGGGTCGGTGACCTTCGGGTGGGCGACGGCCAGGGCGGCCGTGCCGTCGGTGCCGCCGCCGAGCTGGGTGCGCAGCAGCACCTCGAACGGATCGTGCACCCACGGGGTGAGGTCGAGCGCCCGCGTGTCGTACGCGATCAGGTGAACGTCGACCTTGGGTAGCCCGGCGAAGATCGACGCGAGAATCGTGCAGTTGACCATCGCGTCGACCATGGAGCCGGACTGGTCGACGACCACGATCATGCGGGCCGGAGTGGTACGCCGCGCGGTGCGCCGGTAGTACAGCCGGTCGACGTAGAGCCGCCGATCCTCAGGGTTGTAGTTGGTGAGGTTCTTCCAGATCGTCCGTTCGAGGTCGAGGTTGCGGAACACCCGTTTGGGCGGCACCGAGCGGTCGATCTCTCCCACGCTGGCCTTCTCGACCTGCGTGCGCAGGACCTGGGCGACCTCGTCGACGAATCTGCGGATCAACGCCTTGGCGTTGGCCAGAGCCACGCCGGACAGGTTCGACTTGTCTCGCAGGAGCTGCTCGACGAGTGACATGCTCGGTGTGAGCCGCTTGGCCAGGGCCGGGTCGGCCAGAACCTCGCGCAGCTGCATCCGGCGGACGAGGTCGCCCTCAAGGTCGGCCAGTGCGCGGGCCAGCTCGGGGTCGAGCCCGTCGCCCGCCCCAAATCCCGCCCCGGGTCCGCCACCAGCTCCCACCCCGGACCCCGACCCGGCCCCGAATCCGGGGCCCGCTCCGGACGCGGCGCCGGCCCCCGCGCCAGGTCCCGCCGCGGAGCCCGCCCCTTGCCCGGTCCCCGCGCCTGGTCCCTGTCCGCCGCACATGGCCTGCTTGAACCAGGCGGCGTCCTGCTGCCAGGTCGCGAGCTGCGTGGCGGTGACGTCGCCCGTACCGGTGGCGAAGACGTTGAGCAGCAGCTTCGAGATCAGCGCGGCACTGCGCACCTCGTCACCGGGGGCGTCCTCCCCAGGCGCGAGCAGGTTCTGGAACTCGGCGGCCAGCTCCGGAAACCGCTGCACCAGCGATTCGATCGAGACGGAGGGATCGAGCACCGCGGCGGGCAGCCCGAGATCCCCGGCGATCGCCATGCTCGCCGTCTCCAACGCCGGCTGCTCCTCGGGGGCGAAGAGGCGCGCGAGCAACCGCCAGTACAGCACCTGACGCCGGTTCCGGTCCGTCGTGCCGCCGTCGATCACGGCACGGCCGTTCGTGGTGCCGCCCTCGGCCACGATCTGCTGAGAAGCGCGGTCACCGGTCATGACACCTCCACTCGCCGCGGGGTCGTCGCCCGGCGCCTCGATGCCCGCTATGACCCGCTCACCCGGGTTCCGCACGGGAAGATCGTCGCCGGTAGGATTGTGGTCGTTCATTGCCGCAGCAACCGCCCGGCCCGCTCGCGCAGCACGGCGACGGCGTCTCCCGACCTGGCCTCGGCCTTGACCACCTTGGGGTCGGTCGGGCCCTGCGCCCAGTCGCCGGTGCCCACGGCGACGGTCTCCCGTTTGACCTTCGCCTGAACGGCCAGCGGCTGCAGCAGCCAGCACCCGCCGTCCCAGCGGACCAGGCCGACGCACGCGGAGGAGCCCGCGACCAGCTTCGGGGTGAGCGGGCCGCAGCCGGGCAGCCGGGCGGTATCCACCGCGAGCACTGATCCGCCCAGGTCGAACGAGCCGTCGCCGGTCACCTCGTAGCCCTCGATCAGCACAGGTTCGGCGATGCGTACCGGGACCCGCTCCAGCGGCGGCACCGCGGGGGCGAGCACCCCGGCGAGGTGCAGCCGCGCGGTGGTGAACGGATCGGCCGGCTTGCCCAGGGACGCCCGGTCGTCGTGCCAGATTACGTCGCCGCCGTCGAGCAGGGGCAGGTCCGTGACCTCCAGGGACAGGTGGCCGGCCAGGGCGGCCAGCAGGACCTTGTGATCGTGTGCCAGTTTCCACAGCGCGGGCCCGACGATGGTGTCGACCTTGGCCGCCGTGACACTCGTGCGCACCAGCCGGGCCTGACCACCGTCCGCGGGTTCCAGTACGGCGTGGACCTGGAACTGGACCGCGGTTCCGTGCTCGTGCACGTCGACGCCGAGGATCAGCAGCCGGCCGGACACCGTGGCCACGGGCCGGGGCTCGCCGGGCAGGACGCCGTCCTGAGCCAGCAGCAGGGCGCGGGTCCACAGGTCGGCCCAGCGCCGCACCGGCAGGTGCTCCATCGTGCCGACGGGGCAGGAGGCGCGCAGTTCGGCCGCGAAACCGTCCAAGAGCACGGCGAGCCTGCGCAGTCCCGGCACGACCGTCAGCCCTTCGGTGATCTGGTCGACGGCGGAGACGAGGTCGTGGTCGACGCCGCGCCAGCCGGTGATGGCCAGTTCGCGCAGCCAGGATCGGGCTCCGCCGAGCAGGTTGGCGGCTGTGTCCTGCTCGGACCGCGGCGCCGGGTACCAGGGCGCACGCTCGCGTCCGAGCGCCGCGTCGAGATCGGCGAGCAGGGCGTCGTGGACGGCTCCGAAGAGCGCGGCCCGGCCGCCCGCGAGCGCGGTCAGGTGCTCCTCGGTGATCGAGCCCGAGGCGACCTTGGCCGCCGCCTCCGCCAGCCGGTCGCCGATCGGGGTCGCGCTGAACGCCCCGGCCAGGGCAGCCGGCGCCTCGGCCCGCTCCTCGGAGAGCCGGGCGAGGCCGTGCACCAGGGCGTCGTCGAACCCGTCGACTAGGGCGAGCGCCTCCCTCGTGCCCTCCGGGTCGCCGTCGAGCAGCCCGGCCAGTTGTACGGCGAGCATCAGTGCACCGCCCCCTCGGACGGAAACCAGTGCATCTCGGGGATCGGCACGGTGGTCGCCGGCACCTCCAGATAGGCCAGGTGGCGCAGGAAGCGGCTGAACACCATGGCGGCGGGGGCGGGCTCGTGCCCACCACTCAGACAAACGATCAGGTCGGCGCCCTCCGGAACCTCTACCCGCAGGTACGTGGCCACGCGATCGAGGCCGTACTGCAGCACGGCCTCGGCTGTGAGGGCCTGCAGGTGTTTGCACGGCGAGCCGTACAGGCCGCCGCAGGGGCGGTTGTTGTTGGTGCTGCAGTTGTAGTTGTGGGTGCCCGCGGCGATGGAGGAGACGTAGACCCGGCTGATGTCCGAGCCGCTCGACACCACGCCCTGCAGCCGGCCGTCCGCCAGCTCGACGAAGGGGACCTTCGCCAGCTTGCGGGGCTGGACCGGCGGTATCACACGCAGCCTGCTGCGATGCGCCCACACGGCTTCGCCGTCGGGGGAACGGTCATTCATGATCCGGAAGGTACTGGCCGGTCCCGACAAAACCGGTACGCCCTCACCCGGCCTGCGAAAAGACACATGCCGGGCTCGGATAGATACCGTGGCCGACCGATGGCACCTGTGGCGATGCGTGCGGAGTTGCCGCTCGATCGTATTGTTGGCTGTCTGGAGTCCGGGCAGGATCACCTCCCCCTATCCGCGTCAACTGCCCCATGAAGAGCTGCACCCGACTCTCACCGCGGGCGGCTCGGTCATCTACTCCATCGACAAAGCTCCCGGCGTCTTCCGGTCGCGATGTGAGAGCCTCTTCTGCTGATCGGTGATCCCGCGGCTGTCTCGCTGCGGGCTGTGGGACGAGGACCGCTGGACCGGAGGGCGGGTGCCACGGCGCTCACCCTCTGGCCCGTGCCGCTTCAGCAAACGAAAAGGGCAAAGGGCAAATGCATGGTCCGTGTAGCTCGGTGCGGTCTGCTCGACGGAAGGAACCTGCGATGAGGCCGCACAAACTCGCAGCGCCCTTGCGCGGCTGGTGGTGCGTAAGGGTCGCTGCGATCGCGCTCGGCCTCACAGTCATGGGCTGTGGCGGGGAAACTCCTGGCGGCACCCACCCGGCAACATCCTCAGCCCCCCGTGTGTGGCCAAGTAGCCTGTCGCTTCATCCACAGATCCCCGAGACTCCGCCGCCCGCCAGCGTGACGTTGCCGACGGGTAGCCGCGGCGACCTCGTGCGACGGGCGCTGTTACGCCGATTCCGCGACGCGAAGACCATGCAGCAACTGCCTCCGGAGGCCGCGCCGTTCACCTCCGGGCGGATCGCCACCATCGGGGAGACCCAGGTAGGTGCCCCGCCCGTGAATCAACGTGAGTGCCGTCAGTGGACGCAGGGCATCTGGAGCGTCACCGACTCGCTCCATGAGGGGCTCGACGGCATTCTTGGCGGTGCTTTCCTGGTCGACACGACGAAAGGCGCATTCGGAGGGCCGATCCTGAGCGAGGCGATCGTGTACGCCTCCGACTCCACCCTGCGCCACCTGTCCGCCGATCCACCTGCGGGATGCCACACCCTGCGACTCAGTGACGGACGAACCACATGGACCGCGCGATATCAGCGCACCGCGTTGTCCCATCCGCCGAGTGAACAGGCCGTGGCCTACCGCCTGGTGGACGAGTCAGGGTCCAATCCGACTACGTGGGTCGCCCTTGCTCGTCACGGTGCTTACCTCATCGAGGTCCGCCTCGTCGTGCGTGTGCCGAAGATCAACTATCTGTGGATGTGATGTTTCCGGGCCGCGAGCGAAGGGTCCGGTCAGTGGTACGGCGGCGCCGGCATGCGACAACCGTACGGTGATCCCAGCCCGAGCCCCGGGGCACCGGCGGACGAACGGGGTCGCCTACAACAGGTGCGCGACCATCTCGGCGAACTCCTCGGGGGAGGCGATCCGCACACCGAGGGACTCGGCCTTCGCCCGCTTGGACCCCGCGTTGTCTCCTGCGACGACCAGCGAGGTCTTCGCCGAGACGCTGGAGGACGCCCGGCCTCCGGCCCGCTCGATGAGCTCGTTCATCTGGTTGCGGGACAGTGCCGCCAGCTGCCCGCTCATCGCGCCCGTGACCACGACCGTCATCCCGGTCAGTGGCAGAGCACCCGGCTCGTCCTCACCCGACGTCAGATTGGTCGTGCCCTCGTCACCGACGGGCGCCGCCGCATCCGGCTCCACCATGTTCACCCCGGCCCGGACGAGCTTGTCGATGAGGTCGCTCAGCTCGGCCAGGTCAGCGACGATCACGGGCGCCTTCTCCGGGCCGATGCCGTCCACCTCCTGCAACCCCTCGGCGTCGGCCGCACGGACGGCCTCCATCGTGCCGAAGTGCCGGGCGATGCGGCGGCTCATCGAGCGCCCCGTCCCCCGTACCCCGAGCGCGCAGAACACCCGGCTCAGCGGTCTGGTCCTGGCCCTGCCGATGGCGGCCAGGAGGTTGTCGGTGGACACCTCCCCCATCCGCTCCAAGCCCAGCAGCTGCTCGCGGGTGAGGAAGAACAGGTCGCCGAAGTCGGCGATCAGCCCGGCGTCCAGCATCTGCTGAACGCGGTTGTCGGCCAGCCCTTCCACGTCCAACTGGTCCCGGCCCACCGCGTACCGGATCGAGGCGATCGCCCGGCAGCTCCGGCCTCGCACGCACCTCCACCGCTCCTGGGAGGCGTCGATCTCACCACCGCAAGTCGGGCACACCTCCGGGAACACGATGGGCCGCTCGTCGCCGGTGCGCAGATGCACCACCGGCGACTCCACCCTCGGAATCACGTCACCGGCCTTGTAAACGACGACGCTGTCCCCCAGCATCAGCCCACGGCGCGTGATGTCGGAGGGATTGTGCAGCGTCGCGTACGTCACGACGGACCCGTCCAGCTCCACCGGCTCCAGAACCGCCCGCGGGGCGATCACACCGGTCCGGCCCGTGTTCCACTCCACCATGAGCAGCTTCGTGATCTTCTGCACGGCGGGCAGCTTGTAGGCGATCGCCCACCGCGGCGCCCGGGAGCCGAATCCGGCCTGCGCCTGATCCGCCGCGTCATCCGCCTTGATCACGATGCCGTCGATCCCGAACGGCAGCTCCGGCCGCGCGGCCGCGATCTCCTCGACCCGCCGCTGCACCTGCTCCACGGTCGTCGCGACGATCCCGGCGACCGCAGTGCCGGCCGTGGTCTGCACACCCTGCCCGGCGACCCAGTCCATCACCTGGCTGTGCGGCGACTCCCGGAGCCGCGTGGCGAGCCCGGAGGTGTCGTCGGGCAGCGGCAGCGCGCCGTACCCGAAGAACGTCAGCTCGCACACGTACGGCCGGTCCTGCGCCCTCAGCGTGCCCGCGGCGGCGCTGCGCGGGTTCGCGAACGTGGTCCCGTCATGCGCCTGCCGTTTCGCACACGCCTCCTCGAACTGCCGGGCGGTCATCATCACCTCGCCACGCAGCTCCACGGTGACCGGGTCGGCGAGCCGCCCGGGGAGGCCGACGATCGTGCCGATCGCGTGTGAGACGTCCTCGCCCGCGCTCCCGTCGCCGCGGGTGACCAACTGGACGAGACGGCCGTGACGGTAGCGGGCGGCGACCGCCAGCCCGTCCAACTTCGGCTCCACCGACCACGCGGTCACCGGGCGGCCGAGCCGGCGCTCCAGCGAGGCGGCCCAGCCGGCCAGCCCCTCGGGCCCGAACACGTTGTCCAGGCTGAGCATGGGCACGGTGTGCGGGACATCACCCACGACTCCGGCGACCTTGCCCGTCGGCGAGTCCTCCAGCACCTGGCCGGGGTGGGCCTTCTCATAGGCGGCGATGCCCCGGACGAGCCGGTCGTAGGCGTCGTCGTCCAGCGGGGAGGTGCCGTCACCGTAGTAGGCCGCGGCCGCGTCGGCCGCCAGCTGGACCGCCTCGGCGTAGGCGGTCTCGTCGGGGATCGCGTCGATCGGGGGTGCTTCAGTCATGCGGCCATCGTGCCTGGAGGGACCGACAAGAACGTTCGACGCCGCCGCCTCGCATCCCACGACCCGTCCACACGCGCCGCCTGCCATGGACCCGCTGTGGTTGTCCGGGTGAAGTTCTGATCAGCCGGCGCCGCCCGGAGAGACCAGGCCGGTCTCGTAGGCGACCACCACCGCCTGGACACGGTCGCGCAGGCCGAGCTTGGACAGGATGCGCGCGACGTGCGTCTTCACCGTGGCCACGCTGAGGGAGAGCCGGTCGGCGAGTTCGGCGTTGCTCAGTCCGGTGGCCAGCAGGCGGAGCACGTCCAGCTCGCGGGGGGTCAGCTCGGACAGGTCGCGGTGGAGGGCGGGCCGGCCGTTGTCGCGACGGGCGAAACGTTCGACCAGGCGGCGGGTGATGGTGGGCGCGAGCAGGGCGTCGCCGGCGCGCACCAGGCGTACGGCGGCCACCAGGTGTTCGGGTTCGACGTCCTTGAGCAGGAATCCGCTCGCGCCCGCGGCGAGCGCGGCGTACACGTAGTGGTCGAGGTCGTAGGTGGTCAGGATCAGCACGCGGGTGTCCTCGGCGCCGCCCGTCAGAATTCGCCGGGTGGCTTCGAGGCCGTCCATCTGCGGCATCCGGATGTCCATGAGCACGACGTCGGGTCTGGTACGGCGGACGGCGGCGACGGCTTCGTCCCCGTTGGCGGCCTCGGCCACCACGTCGATGCCGTCGGCGGTGAGGATCATGCGAAATCCCGTGCGTACCAGCGCCTGGTCGTCGGCGATGACGGCGCGCAAGGCCTCGGTCACGCGGTCCTCCACGGGAGACGGGCCTTGATCCGGAATCCGCCCTCGGCCGTCGGCCCGGCGTCCAGGGTGCCGCCGTAGACGGCGAGCCGCTCGCGCAACCCGAGCAGCCCCCTGCCGCCGCCGCTCCGTGCTCCGCCTGCCGGGGGTCCGGCGCTGCCGTTCCCGCCGGTGTCGGTCACCTCGATCTCCAGCCAGTCGCCGTCATGACCGATCGTGACGGAGGCGGTGGCCCCGGCGGCGTGCTTGATCGTGTTGGTGAGGGCTTCCTGCACGACACGGTACGCGGCGAGGTCGATCCCCGGAGGCAGCGGCCCGGGCGCCGACAGCGCGACGCGTACGGGCACCCCGGCGGCACGGACCCGTTCCGCCAGGGCGTCGAGCTGGCCGAGCCCGGGTTGCGGCGCGAGCCCGTCACCAGGCCCGTCGAGGCGTTCGCCACCCGGCCCGGCGAGCAGGCCCATGACATGGCGCAGCTCGGACATGGCCGCCCGGCCGCCGGACTCGATCGCGAGCAGGGCCTGTTTCGACAGTTCCGGCTCCGCGTCCATCACCTTGCGGGCCGCGCCGGCCTGGATCACCATCACGCTGACATTGTGGGTCACCACGTCGTGCAGCTCGGCGGCGATCCGGGACCGCTCCTCCGCGACAGCCCTGCGCATGGCCTCCGCCTGCTCCTGCCGCACCTCGGCGAGCCGGTCACGGCCGGCTCTGAGCTGCCACCGCCAGAAGCGGACGATGTTCGCGAGCACGCCGACGCCCAGCAGGGCGAAGAACGGCCCCACCCAGCCCGGCAGCGCGGGCGCGATGTCGGCGAACCCGGCACCCGCGAGCCCGGCCGCGAGCACGAGCCCACCCATCGCCAGGAACCGGTGACGGCTGTACACGATGGCGCTGTACGCGGCGAAAGCGCAGGTCAGTACGGTGACCCAGGTCGCGTCCTCGTGCGTGGCCCGCGCCGCCGCCAGTACCACCAAGAACACGAGGGTCGGGTAGCGCCGCCGCGCCGCCAGCGGCAACGCCGTCAGCGCCACAAGGAACGCGGACGGCCCGGAGGACTGGGCAAGCGGGCCGCCGGGGGGCAGGATCATCGGGCCGGACCGGAGCTGCAGGTAATCGACCACCTCGGGCCGGTGCGAGACGGAGCCCATCGCCGACACGGTCACCGCGATGACCGTCAGGACGATCGCCACCACCACATCGGCGGCGAGCGCCCTGCGAGACGGCCTCGGTGGTCCGTCGTCACGCCGCACCGGGTAGTCCTGGTTCAGCCGGTCGTACAGGTCGAGCACCTGCCGCCACCACGGCCGTCGTTCACCGGTTTCCACCAGCGCATTGTCACGCCCGCCCTGATCGCCTCGCATCAGCCGTGGTGACGGGACTTCACGGTCTTCGGGCGTACATCTCAGGGATGACCTCGCGGCCCGTCGTTCCCAGGCAGTACGTGATCTCGGTACCGCGGCCGACGCGCACCGGCATGAGCCTTGCCTACTTTCGTCTCCGGCGCCACACCGTCGTGGAGCCGCGGCCTCGACGATCGAGGCGCTTCTCAAGACCACCCTTCCGCCTCTGTTCAGGAGACATGGTGTGACCTCCGTCCTGCAGGCCCAGGCGCTGGGCAAGAAGTACGGCAGCCGCTGGGCGCTGCGCGAGTGCACCGTCGACATCCCGGCGGGCCACGTCGTCGGGCTGGTCGGCCCCAACGGAGCCGGCAAGTCCACCCTGCTGAAGCTGGCCGGCGGGCAGCTCGAGCCGACCGCGGGCGCGATCGCCGTGCTCGGCGGCCGGCCGGGAAGCACGCCCGCGCAGCTGGCCAAGGTCGGGTTCGTCGCCCAGGACACCCCGGTCTACGCGAGCCTGACCGTCGCCGAACATCTGCGGCTGGGAGCGCGGCTCAACCCACGCTGGGACGACGGCATGGCGCGCGAACGCGTCGCGCGGCTCGGCCTCGTCCCCACCCATCGGGCGGGCAGGCTGTCCGGCGGCCAGCGCGCCCAGCTCGCCCTCACCCTGGGCCTGGCCAAGCGGCCCGACCTGCTGATCCTGGACGAGCCCGCGGCCGCCCTCGACCCGCTGGCCCGTCACGAGTTCCTGCAGGTGCTGACGGAGGCCGCCGCCGAGCACAAGCTGAGCGTGGTGCTCTCCTCCCACCTGGTCTCCGACCTTGAACGGGTCTGCGACTACCTGGTCGTGCTCGCCGACTCCCGCGTCCAGCTCGCCGGAAGGACCGACCGACTGGTGGCCGCCCATCACCGGCTCACCGGCCCACGCAGCGATCCCGGCAAGCTGCCCGCCGGCCAGTACGTGGTCTCCGCCCGGCACACCGACCGGCAGAGCACGTTCGTGGTCCGTGCCGGTGCCCCGATGCACGATCCCGCCTGGACGGTCAGCCGGATCGGCCTGGAAGACCTCGTCCTGGCCTACATGGACCGGCACACCGCCGAGCACCGGCGGGTCGCCCGGGAGGTGCAGGGATGATCTGGCTGACCTGGCGCCAGTTCCGCGGCTCGGCCGCGATGACAGCCGCCGTACTCGCCGTCCTCGGTATCGCCCTGGCCGTGACCGGCCCGGGTCTGTCCTCCCGCTACGCCGCCGGAATCGCCGACTGCACCCCGAACGACACCTGCGCCGACTTCTTCGACCGGTTCTTCGGCGAGTACCAGATCCCCTTCCTGGCCCTCACCCTCGTCGTGCTGATCCTGCCCGCGCTGGCCGGGCTCTTCTGGGGTGCCCCACTGGTCACCCGTGAGCTGGAGGCGGGCACGCACCTGCTGGTGTGGAACCAGAGCATCACCCGCGCCCGCTGGCTGGCCGTCAAGCTCGGGCTCACCGGCCTGGTCGCCGTGGCCGCCGCCGGGTTGTGCGGTCTCGCGGTCACCTGGTGGTCCGACCCGCTGGACAGGTCGGCCGTACCGGAAATGGCGCGCATGGCTCCCCTGGTGTTCGGCGCCCGCGGTATCACCCCGGTGGGGTACGCGGCTTTCGCCTTCGTCCTGGGCGTGACCC
Source organism: Microbispora triticiradicis (assembly GCF_005864065.1). Taxonomy (NCBI): domain Bacteria; kingdom Bacillati; phylum Actinomycetota; class Actinomycetes; order Streptosporangiales; family Streptosporangiaceae; genus Microbispora; species Microbispora triticiradicis. Next base: position 76,079 of record NZ_VANP01000005.1, read on the forward strand.
TGGGCGTGCTGGTGCGCCGCACCCTGCCCGCCATGGCCCTCACATTGATCGCTTTCGCCCTGATCCAGCTCGCCATGCCGCTGCTGGTCCGGCCCCACCTGATACCCCCGGTCACGTCGACGTTCGAGCTCGGCCGGACCAACGTGGAAGGCACCGTGCCGCCCGGCCGGCAGGGCGGAGCCATGCAGATCTTCCTGAGCACGTCGGCCGTGCCCGGCCACGCGGGGGCCTGGGTCCTGTCCAGCGACCTGGTCGATCCGTCCGGACGCGTCGTCGGCGGCGGTGGGGCCTCGGGGCCGTCCTCGACGATCGCGCGGTCCGTCCCGGTCTCCACGACGTCGGGACCCTGCGCACCCACGGGGGGACTGGGCTCCGACACGTGCACAGCCGAGATCAACCGGCTCGGCTACCGGCAGCAGGCGACCTACCAGCCGCTGGAGCGCTTCTGGCCGTTGCAGTGGATCGAGACCGGGATCTATGCCCTGCTCACCCTCGCTCTCGCCTGGCTCTGCTTCCGGCGGATACGCAGAGGCCTGTCATGACCGCCGTCAGGGTCGCGGCCGCAGGGCTCGCCCTCCTCCTGGCGGCGGCTTGCACGGCGCCGCCGCCGCGCGGCGAGACCGGCACGGCGGCCGGTACGGTCTGCGCGCCGCCCAAGGGCGCCCCCGGCAAGGAGACCGCCACCACGATCGAGGTCGTCGAGCAGGCCTACTTCTGCATCCTCGGCAACTACCACAGCGGCGCCACACCGGACGCCCGCTCCCTGCTCACCGCCGGATTCACCGCCTTGACCCAGGAGCTCAACCGCAACGGCCGCGACCTGCCCGACGCAGTTATGCCGACGCTGACCGGCGACCTGAAAGCCGACTGGGCCGCCTTCGAAACCGCCTACCGGAAGATCACCGGCCAGGTGCCCGACCTGCGCGACAAGCTCGCCGTAGCCGCCCTCGAAGCCATCGTGGCCGCCCTCGACGACGAGCACGCCTCCTGGGCCCACGACGTCGGGCAACCACCGGACTACTACGACGGCGACGGCTACGGCCTGGGTCTCGAAGCGAACGTGAACGCGTCGCAGGCGGACGGCGGCCTCGCCGCCGCCGTACCGCCGCTGTTCGTCACCACCGTGCAGGGCGGCGCGGCGCAGGCCGCCGGGCTGCGCCCGGGCGACGTCATCGAATCGATCAACGGATCGGCGCCCTTCATCGATGGAAAGGCCACCCGCGCGATCGCCGCCCTCTACCCGCGCTACCCGCAGACGCGCCCGGTCGAGCTGAGCCTCCTGCGGCAGAGCACCGGCCGCCGCCGGAGCGTGACGCTCCAGCCCGGCCTGTTCCAGCGGGACCTGGCCGACCTGCAGGTGGTGCGGTCGAAGCCGCTGGACGACATCGCCTACGTACGGGTGACCGGCTTCCTGCCCGACGCCGCGGACCGGATCCTGCGGGCGATCTTCCGGCTGCGCAGGGGGCGGACCCTGTCCGGCGTCGTGCTGGACCTGCGCGGCAACAGCAGCGGCAGCGCCACGGAAGCGACCCGGCTGCTGAGCGCGTTCGCCCACGGCAAGGTCACCGCCTATCACTGCACCGCCGGCGACACCTGCCAGAGCCTGCGGACCGACGACACCGTCGAGCTGCTGCGCCTGCCGCTGGTGGTGCTCACCGACCGCGGCTGCGCCTCGGCGTGCGAGCACTTCGCCTCCGCGGTCAAGGATCTGCGGGCCGGTCGGCTGGTCGGCACCAGAACCGCCGGCATGGTCTCCGGGCCGGCGCAGCCGTACCTGCTCACCAACAACACGATCTTGAACCTTCCCGCCGAACACCACCTGGGTCCGAACCGCGAGGTCGTCGACCGGATCGGCGTGCCGCCCGACGACTACGTGCCGCTGACCCCCGAAGACGCGGCCGCCGGGCGCGACCCCGCGTTGGCCGAGGCCCTGACCCTGCTGCACCGGTGAATGGACCTCCCGATGAGACGTCTCCTGGCCGCCGCCGCAGGGCTGGCCCTCCTCGCCGGGTCCGCCTGCTCCGCACCCACCCCGCCCAGAGCCGATGCCGTGTCACCCACGCCGGCCGGCCCCGCCACCCTGCCCGCCCCCACCGGCCCTCACCCCGTCGGCAGCACCGCCCTCTATCTCAAGGACACCTCCCGCCCCGACCCCTGGAACCTCGACGCCGAAGCCCGGGAGCTCAAGGTCACCCTGTGGTACCCGGCCAAGCAGCGTGACGGGCAGCGCGCGCCGTACATGACGCCCAAGGAATCCGAACTCCTCCTGAGAGGCACCCAGATCACGAGCGCGCCGTACGACACGCTGAGCAGGACCCGGACGAACTCCATCAAGGACGCCGAACCCGCAGGGAGGTCGCTTCCGCTGGTGGTGCTGTCCCCCGGCTTCACCAAGCCGATGAGCACCCTCACCTCACTGGCCGAGGACCTGGCCAGCCGCGGGTACGTCGTGGCCGGCGTCGACCACACCTACGAGAGCTACGCCACGACCCTCCCCGGCGGGCGGGTGGCCGAGTGTCTCGCCTGCGACAGCAACTCCGATCCCGGCTTCGGCGCGGGACTGGTCCAGGGACGGGCCGCCGACGTCTCGTTCGTGCTGGACCAGTTGCCCTCGAAGTGGGAGGGTTCCGGCCGGATCGACCGCTCCCGCATCGCCATGGTCGGGCAGTCGATCGGCGGGTCCAGCGCCATGGCGACCATGCTCGAAGACCCCCGCGTACGGGCCGGAATCGACATGGACGGCACCACCTACGCCCGGATCCCCAAGAGCGGCTTCTCCCGGCCGTTCATGTTCCTGGGCTCGGCGCAGCACGTCTCCGGAGGCCCCGCCCCCACGTGGGACCGCGACTGGAAGCTGCTCACCGGATGGAAACGCTGGATCGTACTCTCGGGGGCCGAACACCAGTCCTTCACCGACACCCCGTTGCTGTCCGACGCCCTCGGCATCAAGCCCCTCCCCGGCGTGCTGCCCGCGGCACGCGCCGCCGAGCTCACCCGCACCTACGTGGCGGCCTTCCTCGACCAGCACCTGAAGGCCAGGCGGCAGCCCCTCCTGGACCAGCCGTCCTCGCGCTACCCCGAGGCCAAGTTCTGCCCCGAAACCTGTGCTCCATCCTGAGGCCCGGCGGCTCGGCGCGGCGAGACACTCCGGGATCGGGCGGTCCCGGCGCCCAAGCACCTGCGGCAGGCCCGGCGCGACGATTCCGACCGGCTGGATGACCTGATCGGACCCTGGTGGGATAAGGCGTCGGCGGTGATGCCTTCGTGTCCGCCCTGATCTCTTTCGGGATGGTCGGCACGGGCTCGACCGGATGAAGGCGAAGCCGAGCCGTCGAAACGGGCTGCGCGCGGTCACCATTGCCGCGGTTCTCGATCTCGGGTGGGTCGCCGCTGGGCGCTGTCGCCCTCGTCGCCGCACTGTGCGGCGAGGGCCCGCTCATACTGACCGTTCTGCCCGGGGCCGCAGAGTGTGAACTGGAGCTACACGCTGAGCGTCACGCGGTGCCAGGCGCCGACGCGACGAAGCCACGGCACGATGCTGCCCGGCAAAAAGAAGACCGGCCGCTCCCGCATCACCGGTCCCCCCATGCTGTCCACACTGCGCCGGCTGGTTGGAGAAACGGCGCCTCGGTCACTGAGGTACTCCGCCCACTACGGAACTTAAAGGGGTCTTGTCGGTGAGCTGACGAGGGCGGATGTGGTCTGTATGACCGGGGTGTGCGGTATGCCCAAGGCGGCGGCTTCACCCCCCAGGAGCAGCGGCGCCGCGAGGAGGTACGGCTGCGAGCAGCCGAGATGTTCGAGCAGGGGGTCACGAACGCGGCGGTAGCCAAGACGTTGCGGGTCACCCAGAGGTCGGTGGAGCGGTGGCGGCGCGCCTGGCGCGAAGGCGGCACGGCGGCGCTGGCCTCAGCAGGCCCGCACGTAATCTCGCCCCCGCCCGCCCGGCCGCTGGGCTCAGGCTTCGCGCAAGGACGGAATCGCCTTACCGGGGGCGGCCGGGCAGTACTCCAGCACCTTGGGCGGCAGTGCCTTGCGGATCGGGAGGGGACCGCCGATGGTGGGTCGCGGTGCGGGCGCGGCGACGTATGCCGTCGCCGTCCCGTCCCCCGCGGGCAAGGCACGCGCTCGACATCCAACACTTAGTGTGACCTAATGATTACACACAGTGTTGTCGCTGTTTGGGGAAGAGGATCCATGCGTCTGCGCTCTGCCGTGGCCGCCGCCAGCGGCGCCCTCATGCTGGTTCTGGCGGTTCCCGGCTCCGCATCGGCCGCCACAGGCCAGTTCCGTTACTCCTACAAGACCGCCGACGGGTACGAGGCCGTTGGCTTCTTCAACAACCCCGAGAGCGGGAGATGTATCGACATCCAGGGGGCCGGCTCTGACGGCACGTCGGCCGCCTACGCGCCGAAGAACCTGACCGACTCAACGGCCACGGTCTTCCTCGAGGCCGGCTGCATGGGAGATGTCTTCTACAGCCTGCGCCCCGGCGCAGGTGCTTCAGAGCGCCTGCTGGTGCGCTCCGTCGTCTTCTCCTGAAGCGCGGATCGGGCGCCCTGGCCATGACGACCCCCGCGGAGCGGCTGGTGTGGCCGTTCCGGTCCGCACCGACAGGCTGGTCAGCCCTCGACCGACGCCGCGGTGGCGTCGTGCTCGCGGAGCATGCGCAAGACGGTAGCCGGGGACGGGTGCCGGCCCTTCCTCTTGCCCTTGGTGATGACAAGCCGTCTGGCGATGTCACGCAGGCTGAGGTTCTGCTCGCGCAGGTGAAGGGCCATGGAGAGCATGGCGTCGTCGGTGACGGCGGAGCCGCCGATGGTCTTGCCGCGGCCGCGCGCGGACTCGTGGCCTTCCAGCGTGCGGTCACGGATGTACTCGCGTTCCCCCGAACACCGAGGTCAGGCACACGTTTCCGTTCTTCCACACCCCGAAGGCCGGCTCAGAAGGCGTCTCCCACGCACCGTGAAAGGAACAGCAGTGAGCGCTACCGTCCCGCAGCACCCCCGCAGCGTTCCCGCCGCCCCCCGCCGCCCCCGCCACGTGCGCCGTGCCGGGCGTGCCGGTCGGGTTCTGGCAATCCTGGCGCTGACCGCCACGGCCCTGGCCGTTCCCGCACCCGCCCAGGCCCAGGCAGCCGAGCAGGTGGCGGTGTCCTTGGGGGACAGCTTCATCTCCGGCGAGGCAGGCCGGTGGTGGGGCAACAGTACGGTGTCCGCCGCTGCGGGCTGCACCCGCGGCGGAACCGACCGGGCCGCTTATCGCAAGCTGTTGATCTGTTACTACGACCCCCGGCGGGTGTATGACGGCACGGCCGTGCACGGAGAGGGCACCGGATGTCACCGCTCCGACGTGGCAGAGATCACCGGGCTGGGCCAGGCCGGGCTCACCCCGGTCAACCTGGCCTGTTCAGGGGCGGAGACCCAGCACGTCATCGACGAGGCGTTCAAGGAGAACACCGCCTCCCAAGCCGAGCTGCTTGCGCAGGTTGCCGCCACCCAGCTGGTCAAGGTGGTCGTGCTGTCGATCGGCGGCAACGACCTGAACTTGTCCGGGATGCTGCGCCGCTGCGCCGCGATGTACATGGCGGGCGACAGGCGCTCCTGCGCCTCAACGGGCGAGGGCGATCGGTTTCTCGCTGCGCTACCGGCGGTGGAGCAGCAGGTGACCCTGGCGGTTCAGAAGATCCGCCGAGTGATGAGCCAGGCGTCGGCCCATTTCGCCGGATACCGGCTGATCCTGCAGTCCTATCCCTCTCCGGTGCCCTCCTCGGCCCGGGTGCGCTACGGCGAGGGCGGCGGCGGCAAGGCCACCAAGCGTACGCTCGTGGGCGGCTGCCCGCTGTGGGACGCCGACTTCGACCTGATGCACGACACCCTCGCACCCGCGATCGACGCCATGCTGCGACGGGTCGCCACCGCGACCGGTGCGGAGTTCCTGAGCATGCTGAGCGCCGTAGAGGGCCACGCGTTGTGCGAGCAGGGCACAAGCCAAGCCGGCCCGCTGGACGACGCCGCCGGACTCGGCGACACGATGGAATGGGTACGGTACGGCACCGCCGGCGCGAAGATCAGCCAGGGACACCAGCAGGAGGCCATGCACCCCAACGCGTTCGGCCAGCAGGCGCTCGGCCGCTGCCTGCTGGCCCTCTACCGCGACCCCGGCACCCAGCCCTGCAACGCGGGCATGCCCAGGAGTCAGACCTGATCCATTGCACAGCCCGCACATAGTCCTCGACGGCACCATCATCGAACTCACCCGGCGGCCAGCGCTGCACGCGCCTCCATCCCAGGGGCCGTGCGCCTTACCGGGGGCGGTCGCGTCACCGGCCTCGAGCGGGCCCAACGCGTGGGCGACTCTTCAACGTACACGTCTTCGTACTACGCGCTTTGTTGGTGCGTCTGGCGAACGTCGGCGTTCCTGCCGGGCGCACCGCAACGAGAACAGCCCCCGCACCTAGGGCGCGTATCGAAAGCGCCGGTCACAATCACCCGTTGCTCTGAGGCAGGGGTAAACCGCTACTTCAGCGGAGGATGTGGCGGGTACGGTGTGGCTGTGGCCGGTGATCGCGTGCAGCGGCGGCTTACGGAGACAGGCGCGCGGACACGAAGGAGCGAATGGTGCCAGGCGCTGTACTGCGAGGGGTGACTTTGGACTGTGCCGACCCGCAGGTGCTGGCGGGCTTCTACGGTGCACTGACCGGGATGCGCGAGCTCTTCAGTACGGACGAGTTCGTCGCTCTGACGGACGACTCCGGCTGTGATCTGGGATTCCAGAGGGTTGACGGATACCGGGCTCCGCAGTGGCCGGGTCAGGACGTGCCACAACAGTTCCACCTGGATTTCCGCGCTGACGACCTCGATGCGATGGAAGAGCTGGCGCTGGAACTCGGCGCGGCCAAACCGGCCCATCAACCCGGCGACGGACGCTGGCGGGTACTCCTGGATCCGGCTGGCCACCCCTTCTGCCTGACGTCTACCTGACATCCCCGGCGTTGACAGGTATCCCCCGTCAGACGCCGTAGCGCTCAGGCGTGGTCGGGCGGTTCATCAGCTGCTGGCCGCCTCGGAGAGCGCATGGCGTCGGCTGTGCTGGTCACAGCCACTCGTTTATGGCCGCGACAAGGATGGTCGCCTCGTAGCGGACCGCGAGCTTGTCGTACCTCGTGGCCACAGCCCGGTGCCTCTTGAGGCGGTTGATGCCGCACTCGACCGCGTGCCGAGCCTTGTAGTCCTGCGGGTCGAACTTCGGCGGACGGCCGCCGTGGGAGCCGCGTTTCTTGCGGTTGCGGGCCTGGTCGGCCTTGTCCGGGATGGTGCAGCGGATCCCGCGCCGCCGCAGGTAAGCGCGGTTCTTTCCGGGAGGCATACGCCTTGTCGGCGCGCACGCGATCCGGCCGGGTGCGCGGCCTGCCCGGCCCAAGACGCGGGACACGGACCTTGTTCAGAACAGGCTCGAACTGCGGCGAATCGCCTCGCTGCCCGGCCGTGATCACGATGGACATGGGCTTCTGGCCCTGTTCGACAGCCAGGTGCAGCTTGGTCGTCAGGCCGCCGCGCGAGCGCCCGAGCCCGTGGTCGTCCGGCTCGACGGTGACGCCGCCAGGCGGCTCCTTTGCGTCAGCCCGGGCCTGGAGCGCGGTGAAGAAGGGTCACGACGCGAAGGTCGATGCCTTCGTGCACGAACTCCGTGCGGTGGCGGTGCCGTCTCCTGGTAAGGGCATGGTGGCGGATCGGTCGTTGCCCGGAGGAGGACAGGTGAATACGATGAGTCATGAGTCGATTACCTAGCGTAGGGATTGCTGGGGAATCCGCAGCCGGCCCCGCCCGGGAGAGGACAGACGATTTCGGTCTGCCTTGTCTTTGCGCGACGTCCGGTCAAAGGCATCTCGTCTCAGGAGAGGAGCATTCGATGACCCGTTGGGTTCACCTGGCCGCCGTAGCGGTGCTGGGAGCCGGGCTTGCGGCGGTTCCTGGCGCCGCACAAGCCGCGCCGGCCCACGACCCGATGGCACAACAGCAGAGCGCGGCGCGCAGCGTCGCCGTCACGTTCAACAACACCACCAAGTGTGTGCTGACGCTGCGCGACAAGGAGCTCAACCACGGAATCTGGGTGACACACCCCGCGCGGACGATTCAGCCCGGCACCAGCGACAACTTCGAGACCGAGTCCGACGGAGTCATGACCGGCACCGAGGCCGCGGTGAGCTACCTGGCCAGCAACTGCACCCAGTCAGGCAAGCGGATCCGCTTCCACTGGGACAACCCCTACACGGGACGCAACAGCTACGACTGGGACCAGACCGACCAGGTCTTCGACACCGACTACACCGGTGGTAACGGCAACAACGCCTCCGTGACCGCAACGGTCTCGGCACCCGACTGATCCGCCGGCCTACCGGCTCTCACCCAGACAGATCACCGACCTGGTCCTGCAGCGGCGATCCCCCGCGGCCTGTTCTGGAGCCTCCTACCGGCCAGGTCAGGCCGCCGGGGACGGACCGCGCCCTCACAGGCGCCGGTCCGGGTCGCGGCAAGGCCAGCCTCCCTGTGATCCTTCATTCCCAAGGAGCGCGCTGTGACGACAGCCGACCAGACCTACGACGCCTCCCAAACCTCCGGCGCCACGCTCAAGCCGGGCGGCATCTATCTGATCAAGCAGGCCGACGGGAATAACGTGCGGGTGTACCGGCCCGAGCTGCCCAAGTGCCTACTCGACCTGGCCGCCAAGCCCGAGCCCGCCAACTACTTCCACCTGATGCCGATCAACAGCGCACGCACCACCTACTGGATCGTCAACGCCAACCGGGGCGAGCTGGTGATGCCTGAGAACCTCAGCAGCGCCGCGGACACGAACCTTGTGATCGAGACCTCCGGCCAGCAGCGAGCCTGGGCGGCCAACACTCTCACCCACTGGGGCATCGTCGGCAACGGCGTCGACTACGAGATCACCAACGCCAGCACCAGCCTGTACGCCCGCCGCAAGAAGGCAGGCGACCCGCCGCTGCTCGTCGGGGACGACGATGAAACCCTGGCCCGGTTCACCCTCCAAAGGGTCAACCACCTGGCCAAGGTCGAGAACTTGGCGCACATCGACACCGACCCGTCCCAGATCGGTGACGTGGACCGGCTCAAGGGCTTCCAGCAGCCCAAGATACGCACCGACGAGATCCTCATCGGCCAGGCCGCCATCCCCTACCTGGCGATCAACGAGCCCGGCAAGGACACCACCTGGCAGGCCAAGCACAGCCCGTACTACATCGTGCGGCGCTACGGCTACTGGCAGCAGGTGCTTTACCACGAGCACGCCGGCAACAGCACCTACACCAAGACCGAAGAGGCCTACATCGGGCTGACCACTCGCAACGAGCAGGTGGTCGAGGAGACCACCGACATCCGCGTCGGCCTCGACCTCTCGTTCTCCTACAAGGGATTCTCCACCGCGGTCAGCTCCTCCTACGAACACGAGCTGAAGGTCACCACCACCTCCCAGGAAATCAAGGAACAGTGGAAGAAGGTAACCGTCAGCCGGGAATTCAAAAATGACGGGAAGCGTGTCGCCCTTTGCGTCTGGTACCGCGGAGATCATTACACCGTCCACCGGATCGATTCGGCCGAAACCTTGATCGCCGACTGGCGCACCCTCACCGAGACCGGCCATATCGACGACGGATGGCCAAAGAACTGACCCATCCCGGCCTCTGACAGCACCGCGGAACCGAGCAGCACCGCCGCGCCGGCCTGCCGGCGCACCGCCGGGTCCGCGGCCGCGCGGGCCAGCGCAGCCGCCGCCGGAAAACGGCGGCGGCGAGACATCGCCCGCAGCCGTGGCGGGGGTGACACGGAGCGGCGACGCGTCTCCTATATGTACAGCAGTGCGCCCCCGGACGCCGAGCAGCGCGTTCTCAGGCGCTGAGCAGTGCGTCCAGGCCGATCGGGTCCTCGTGGGTGCCCGGCACCGTGCACGCGTGCGCCCCCGCCACGGCGCCCAGTCGTACGCACTCCTCCAGGGGCCGGCCGTCCAGGCGGCCGTACAGGAAGCCCGAGACGAACGCGTCGCCGGCGCCGTTGGTGTCGGCCACCGGCGCCGGGAGCGGCAGGGCCGGGAAGTGCCGCAGGCTGCCCGCGGCCAGCACGTGGCAGCCCGCCGCGCCGTCGGTGCAGACGACCAGCGACGCGCGGCCCGGCTCCGCGATCGACCGCATGACCCTCTCGCGCCGATCGCCGAGCCTGGCTGCGGACAGGAAGACGATGTCGGAGGAGAGGGCGAAGTCGCGGTGGTGCTCGGCCTCCCCGTCCCAGTCGTGCAGGTCGGTCGAGGTCGTCGTGCCTGCGGGGACGTCGGCGTACACGTGCCGGGAGAAGTCCGTGATGGACAGGTGGACGTGCCGCGCCGCGCGGAGCGCGGGCAGGTAGAGGTCCCGGGGCAGCCGCTCCCCGGCCACCGCCCGGGGGTCGAACAGCGAGGTGCGCCGCCCGTCGGGGCCGACGAGCAGCACGCTGCGCCGGGTGCCCGCCGCCGTGACCGCATGGCGGAAGTCCACGCCCCGGGCGGCGAGGTGGGCGCGGATCAGCGCGCCCTGCGGGTCGTCGCCGATCAGGTCGACGAGCGTCACCCGCAGGCCGAGCGCGCGGCAGCCGAGCGCCACCCCGGCGCCGGTGTTGCCGATCCGGTCCACGACGGGCGGCACGGTGTAGGTGTCGGCGTACGGCAGAGGCAGCTCGGGCACGTAGACGGTGGTGTCGACGCCGGCGCCTCCGACGACGAGGACGTCGAGCGGGCGGTCGGCGACGACGCGGTCGTCGGCGTCATCAGGGGTCACGTCGGCTCCGGACGGTCGCGGCGCGGAATCAGGGCGGTACGACGCTGCCAGATCACCGAGGTCGACGAAAGACTGCCTCGCCCGGCGCCGAAAATCTGTGTTCGCCGCAGTAGACATTTGGGCCCGCTGGGGCTAGTGTTTCTCGCATCGTAAGGAACGGTTGGACCGGGCAGCGGAAGTATCTGCATCACGACGAACTGCCCGGAGCACGACGAAGTCGGAAGTCGATGGCAGAAGGCCGGGTGTGACGGGCTGGTGCAGTGGTTGAGGCCCTGATCGTCGGCGCGCTGCCGCAGGTGAAGCCGGACAATGGTCCGGGAAGAAGAGATGAAGGGAGTGCTGACGCCATCAGGATCGCCCGTTGCCGGCTGAGTCTCGCCGCTCGGGTACCGCAGTTCCACAGGAAGCAGGTGGTCTACGGTCACGCATCCGCGATCCCCGCATCGCCGCCGCTCAGTACGGCGGACGCGGAAAACAGTTGGCCGGCCGGACATGGCCGGTAGATGGTGTTGAACTCTTCGGGGCCCCGGCACGACAGGTGCCGGGGCCCCCTGACGCGTGATGAAAGGAACGTATGGTTCAACCTCGTTCGGCTGCCGAGGGTGCCACACACGCTCACGGCGGCATTGCGGACTCGGCCGGGTCCGGGGCCGGACCCAGGGCCGAAGACCGGTTCGACGATGAGGACTACCCCGCCTACAGCATGGGCGCGGCCGCGGAGATGCTCGGTGTCAGCCCCGCGTTCCTGCGGGCTCTGGGCGCCGCGAAACTGATCGAGCCGAAACGCTCCAGCGGCGGCCATCGCCGCTACTCCCGCTACCAGTTGCGGCTGGCCGCGCGCGCCCGGGAACTCGTCGATCAGGGCACTCCTGTGGAAGCCGCCTGCCGGATCATCATCTTGGAAGACCAGCTCGCCGAAGCGCTGCGCGTCAACGACGCGCGCGACCGCCCGCCCGGAGAAGCCACGCGGCCGTGATCGGCGTTTCGTGCCGCCGATTCTCATCGCGGCGGCCATGCGGAGCCGGAAACGAATCAGGGCTCGCACCCGTGAAGGTGCGAGCCCTGATACGTGACGCCGCTTTGTCAGGCGGCGACGATGTTCTCGGCCTGAGGGCCCTTCTGGCCCTGGGTGACGTCAAAGGCCACCTTCTGGCCCTCGCGCAGCTCGCGGTAGCCGCCCTGAGAGACGATGTTGGAGTAGTGCGCGAAGACGTCGGCGCCGCCGCCGTCCTGCTCGATGAAGCCGAAGCCCTTTTCCGCGTTGAACCACTTGACGGTGCCGGAAGCCATGTCGATCTCCTCTTGATAGGTGTGGCCGGAATCCGCGTCGTCACGAATTCCGCGTTGCCGCGATAGGCCCACACCCGGAGTAGACCGGGCAAACAAAAATGCACCTGAGGCTACATACCGTCAGGTGCACACAAGTTCATCATGGGTACCACAACTGCAACTACGTCTAACTTAGCACACGTGAGGCGCGATACGCATACCGCGCCGCCGTCCGCCCGGACAGATCGCGTTCCGCGCCGCACCCCCGCACCCCGCTCGCCTTCGGAAAGACGCCCCAGGGGGGCGGGAGCACGGCGTCAGCGGTTGACGAGAGGGCCGGAGCTGGTGGAACCGCGGACGACGAGTTCCGGTTGGTAGACGAGCTCGACGTGCTTGCCGGGGGTGCCGCCGATCTCCTCCAGCAGCGTCTGCACCGCGGCCGCGGCCATGGCGCCGATCGGCTTGCGCACGGTCGTCAGCGGCGGGTCGGTGAACGCCATCAGCGGCGAGTCGTCGAACCCGACGACCGACACGTCCCCCGGCACCGACAGCCCGCGCTCGCGGGCGGCGCGGATGGCGCCGAGGGCCATCAGGTCGCTGGCGCAGAAGATGCCGGTGCAGCCCCGCTCGATCAGCGCGCCCGCCGCGGCCTGCCCGCCCTCGACCGAGAACAGCGAGTGCTGCACGAGGTTCTCGACGTCGCTCAGGCCGAGCAGCTGGGCCATCGCCTGGCGGAAGCCCTCGATCTTGCGGATCACCGGGACGAAGCGCCGCTGCCCCAGCGCGAGCCCGATCCGCTCGTGGCCGAGGTCCACCAGGTGCTGTACGGCGAGCCGGGCGGCGAGCCGGTCGTCCGGCGAGATGAACGGCGCCGGGATGGCGTCGCTGTACCCGTCGACCAGCACGATCGGCAGCCCGCGGTCGGTGAGCCGGGTGTAGCGGTCCATCCGGGCGGTCGTGTCGGCGTGCAGGCCGGAGACGAAGACGATGCCGGAGACGCCCCGGTCGAGGAGCATCTCGGTGAACTCGTCCTCGGGCGCGCCGCCGGGCTCCTGCGTGCACAGGATCGGCGTGTAGCCGTGCTGGATCAGCGACTTCTCCATCGCCTGGGCGAAGGCCGGGAAGATCGGGTTGCCGAGCTCGGGGATCACCAGGCCGACCAGGCCGTTGCTGCGCTGGCGCAGCCGCTGGGGCCGCTCGTAGCCCATGAGGTCGAGGGCGGTGAGCACGGCCTGGCGGGTGGCCGGGGCGACCCCCGCCTTGCCGTTGAGCACGCGGCTCACCGTCGCCTCGCTGACTCCGGCCTGAGCAGCGATGTCAGCGAGGCGCGTGTTGTGCATGGCCACCACTTTAGACATTGTCCCTGGTCCACCAGGTGGCGGAGTCGGGGGCCAGCCGGACCACGCCGCCGGAGGACTCCGGCCCGCTGCTGGCCAGCAGCGGCTCTCCGTACTCCGCGGCGCGGGCGTGCGGGATCTCCACCCATCCGGACGTCATGTTCAGGACGCAGGCGAACGTGTCGCCGCGCCGGAACGCGAGGGTGCCGGGCGGACTGTCGAGCCAGGTCAGCGTGCCGTCGCCCAGCTCCGGGCGCTCCCGCCTGAGGGCGAGGGCGGCCCGGTAGAGGCTGAGCATCGACGCGCCGTCCCTCACCTGGGCCTCCACCGACAGGTCACGCCAGCCGGCCGGCACCGGCAGCCAGCTCTCCGTGATGCCCGGCGGGCTGAACCCGTACGGCGGCTCGCCCGCGTCGGTCCACGGCAGCGGGACCCGGCAGCCGTCCCGGCCGCTGTCGGGGTCGCGCAGCCGCTGGGGGTCCTGGAGGTACCGCTCCGGCAGGTCGAGCACCTCGGGCAGTCCCAGTTCCTCCCCCTGGTAGACGTAGGCGGAGCCGGGCAGCGCGAGCATGAGCAGCGCCGCCGCGCGCGCCCTGCGCAGGCCTCGCTCGCCGCCGCCGTACCGGGTGACGTGCCGCTTGACGTCGTGGTTGGACAGCACCCAGGTCGGCGGCGCGCCCACCAGCGCCGACGTGCGCACCGACTCGTCGATGACCTCGCGGAAGCGCACGGCGTCCCACGGCGCCTTGAGGAAGTGGAAGTTGAACGCCTGGTGCAGTTCGTCCGGGCGGACGTAGTTGGCCAGCCGCTCGGGCGAGGGCGCCCACGCCTCCGCGACGCCGATCCGCTCTCCTTCATAGGAGTCGAGGATGCGGCGCCAGGCCCGGTGGATCTCGTGGACGCCGTCCTGGTCGAAGAACGGCACGACCTGGGCGCCGATCATCTCGGCCTGCCCGGCGGCGCCCACGTCGGGCAGGCCGGGGGCCTTGACCATCCCGTGCGCCACGTCGATCCGGAAGCCGTCCACCCCGAGGTCGAGCCAGAAGCGCAGCACGTCGGCGAACTCCTCGTGCACCTCCGGGTGCTCCCAGTTGAGGTCGGGCTGTTCGGGGGCGAACAGGTGGAGGTACCACTGCCCGTCCCCGACCCGGGTCCAGGCGGGCCCGCCGAAGATCGACTCCCAGTCGTTGGGCGGCAGTTCGCCGGCGACGCCCTTGCCCTCGCGGAAGATGTAGCGGGCCCGCTCGGGGCTGCCGGGCGCGGCCCGCAGCGCCGCCTCGAACCAGGGGTGCCGGTCGGAGGTGTGGTTGGGCACCACGTCCACGATGATCCGCAGTCCGAGCCCGTGGGCGTCCTCGATCAGCGCCCGCGCGTCGGCGAGCGAGCCGAAGATCGGGTCGACGTCCCGGTAGTCGGCCACGTCGTAGCCGAAGTCGGCCATCGGCGAGGGATAGAACGGCGTCAGCCAGATCGCGTCCACGCCGAGGTCGGACAGATAGCCCAGGCGGCTGCGTACGCCGAGCAGGTCGCCGACGCCGTCGCCGTTGCCGTCCGCGAAGCTGCGGACGTACACCTGGTAGATCACCGCGTCGCGCCACCACCGGGTGGTGACCACCGGCGGCGGGACGGCGAGTTCGGTCATGGGGATCCCCCGATTCTCATGTTGGGTCACGCCTTCGTCGCGCCGGCCGTCAGGCCGGTGACGAGGTGACGCTGGACGAGCAGGAAGACGGCGGCCGCCGGGATCGCGATCAGCACCGACGCGGCCGTGAGCAGGCCCCACTCCGCCTTGTGCTGGCCGACGAACTGGCTCAGCCCGACCGCGAGCGTGTACTTGTCGTCGCCCGTCATGAACGCGGTCGCGTACGCGACCTCCGCCCACGCGGTGAGGAACGAGTAGAACGCGGCCACCGCCAGGCCGGGCTTGGCCAGCGGCAGGATCAGCCGCCAGAACGTGCCGAAGGGGGTCAGGCCGTCCACCCGGCCCGCCTCGTCGATCGACACGGGGACCGTGTCGAAGTAGCCCTTCATCATCCACGCGCAGAACGGCACGGTGGAGGTGAGGTACGCGACGACCAGCGACGGGAACTGGTTGATCAGCCCGAGCCCGGCCATCAGGTTGTAGATCGGCACGATGAGGATCGCCACCGGGAACATCTGCGTGATGAGCAGCATCCACATCACCGACCGGAACCCGGGGAAGCGGAACCGGCTGACGGCGTAGCCGGTGGTGGCCGACAGCAGCACGCCGAGCGCGGCCGTGATGAGCGACACGATCACGGAGTTGGCGGCCCAGGTAAGGAACCTGGTCTCCCCCAGGACCTGGGCGTAGTTGGCGAGGGTGGGGTGGTCGACCGGCGCGACCGAGGCCGTCTCGATGACGCTCCTCGGCTTGAGCGAGGTCAGCACCAGCCACGCGACCGGGAACACCGACACGATGCTCGCCGCGATCAGCGTGAGGTGCAGGGCGGCCGACCTGGCCGGGGTGCGCCGGTCGCGGCTCCACGCTCCGGCGGGAGCGGGAGCGGGAGCGGGTGCCGGCGCGGGTGCCGGGGCGGCGGAAGCGGGGGCGGGCACCGGGCTCGGCTCAGGGCTCGGCACCGGGCTCGGCACCGGGCTCGGCTCAGGGGCGGGTGCGGGGGCGGCGGGGCTCACCACGCCTCCCCCTGCCGCCGCAGCGCGCGCTTGTAGACGGTGGCCAGGACGACGAGCAGCGCGAGGATCACCAGGCCCCAGGCGGCGGAGCCGGAGTAGTTCCTGATGCCCTCGAACGCCTGGCGGTAGGCGTACGTCACGAGGATCTCCGTGGATCCGCCCGGTCCTCCGCGGGTCAGCAGGAAGATGACCGGGAACTGGTTGAACGTCCAGATCGTGCCGAGCAGCACGACCGTGCTCGACACCGGGCGCAGGCCCGGAAGCGTGATGTGCCGGAACCGCTGCCATGGGCTGGCGCCGTCGACCTCGGCCGCCTCGTACAGTTCGCGCGGGATGGCCTGAAGACCGCCGAGCAGCGCGAGCATCATGAAGGGCACTCCGAGCCAGACGTTGCAGGCGATCACCGAGACCTTCGCCCAGAACGGGTCGTCGAGCCAGGCGATCCCGGCGAACCCGGCGGCCCGCAGCATGGCGTTGACCACACCGAACTCGCCGTTCAGCAGGTAGCGCCAGATGAACGCGGACACGAAGGCCGGCACCGCCCAGGGCAGCACGAGCAGCATCCGGTAGAGCGACCGCAGCCGCAGCGGGCGGTTGAGCAGCAGCGCGAGACCGAGGCCGATGCCCACGTGCAGGGCGACGCACACGACCGTCCACACGATCGTCCAGGCGAGCCGGCCGAGGAACTCGGGCGAGGTGAGGATGGCGGCGTAGTTCTTCAGGCCCACGAACTCGTACGTGGACGGGATGACGTTCATCCCGATCGTGCGGCCCATGTTGGCCTCGGTCGCGTCGGTCAGCGACAGGTACACGCCGCGTCCGAGGGGATAGCCGACCAGCACCAGCGTCACGATGACGACCGGCGCCGTCATCGCCCAGGCGTACCAGTGACGCGACAGGAGGCGCCGCGCCCCACTGCGGGGCGCGGCCCTTCTCGTCGCGACGACGTCAGCCGTCATCGCCTACAGGCTCCAGCCCTTGAGGATGCCCTGGTACGCGGTGGCGACGTCCTTGAGCATGGGCTCGGTGGTCGTCTGGCCGCCCGCGAGCTTCTGGTAGCCCTCGACCAGCGGCTGGAACAGCGAGGCGGCCTCGGGGATCCAGGGGCGCTCGACGGCCGACTCCATCGGCTTCTGCCACTGGGCGATCTTCGGGTTGGCCGTGGCCTCGGAGGCGCTGTAGGCGGGCTGGCGGGTCGGCAGCAGGCCGAGCTTGCCGGCGATCTTCGCCTGGCTCTCCGCGCTGTCCATGAACTGGACGAACAGGTAGGACGCGTCGAGGTTCTTCGAACCGGCGTAGACGGTGTAGTCGTGGCCGCCCAGCGGCGCGCCCGCCTTCGCCGAGCCGGCCGGGACCGGAGCGACGCCGAAGTTGTCCGGGTCGTCCTTGAACACCTTGCCACCGAGGTTGTCGGCGTTCGACCACGGGCCGTTGAAGATCATCGCGACCTTGCCGTCCTTGAACGCGGTCTCCGCGTTCGTGTAGCTGTCCTGCAGCGCGGGCTTGACGGCGGCGCCGGACGTGATCAGGTCCTCGACGATCTTCACACCCGCCACGCTCTGCGGGGACGAGATCGTGATCTTCTTGTTCGGTACGTCGACGAAGTCGCCGCCCTCGCCGTATATGAACGGGAGGAGGAAGTAGGCGTCCACGTTCAGGGCGAGCCCGCCCGCTCCGGTCTTCGACTTGACGTCGAGCGCCGCCTTCTTGAGGTCGGCCATCGTGGCCGGAGGCTCGTCGTAACCCGCCTTCTTCAGCAGTTCCTTGTTGTACAGCAGGCCGAGGGTGTCGGTCACCTGCGGCACGCCGTACGTCTTGCCGTTGTACTTGCCGCTCGCGGCCGGGACCGGCAGGAACTCCTCGGGCTTGTCGACGGCCGCGGTGCCGTCGAGCGGCGCGAGGTAGCCGAGGGAGGCGAACTCCGCGACCCAGCCGACGTCGGTGCGCAGGACGTCGGGGGCGCCCGACCCCGACTGCGCGGCCGTCTTGAACTTGTCCCGCGCGTCCGCGAACGGCACGTTGACGTACTCGACCTTGATCTTCGGGTACTTGGCCTCGAAGTCCTTGATGAGCTCCTGGAAGACCGGACCCTCGGTCGTGGCGTCCGAGGTGTCCCACCAGGTGACCGTGCCGGACACCTCGGCGGGAGCGGCGCTCCCGGCGGGCGCCGATCCGGCGCCGCCCGAGTCGCCGCCCGAGTCGCCGCCACAGGCCGTAACCGCCAAAGCCAGCGCCGCGGCGACCACCGCGGACGTGAGGGCTCGCCTCATCTGTGTCGCACTCCTTGGTCAGGGGATTTGACCGGAAGGTAACAGGGGGCCACCGGTGATGAAAGGCCTTACAGAAAGTTTCAGCAATTTCGTTACCTTTGACCCCTCCCGGAGTGCGTCAGGGAGGTCACGGCATAACCCTGACACGCGGCTTTAGCAAGGGGAAAGTTTGGAGTAACGGCAAGTTGCAGGCAGATGCCGGATCTTTCACGACACGTATGGACACGAGTGCCCGCGACGCGATGTACTACCTCATCATTTACATCGGCGGCTGGGGATCCGGGCTCTCCTGCCCGGGAGGAACGAGCTTGCAATGAGCACCGTCGTCCTCGACAACGTGACGAAGATCTACCCGGGGGGGTACCTCGCGGTCGACCGCATGAACCTGCGTGCGGACGAGGGCGAGCTTCTTGTCCTGCTCGGCCCGTCGGGCTGCGGGAAGTCCACGCTGCTGCGCATGATCGCGGGACTGGAGGAGATCACCTCCGGCGACCTGTGGCTGGGCGGGCAGCTCGCGAACCACCTCGCTCCCCGGGACCGGGACGTGGCGATGGTGTTCCAGAACGGCGCCCTCTATCCGCACCGGACGGTGCGCGGCAACCTGTCGTTCCCGTTGGAGATCGCCAAGGCCGACCCCGCCGCCGCCAAACAGCGGGTCGTCGAACTGTCGCGGGCGCTGCACATCGACGAGACGCTGGACCGGCGTCCGGGCACGCTGTCCGGCGGCCAGCGCCAGCGCGTCGCCATGGGCCGCGCGATCGTGCGCCAGCCCTCCCTCTTCCTCATGGACGAGCCGCTGTCCAACCTCGACGCCGGCATGCGCACCGAGTTGCGCATGGAGATCTCGTCACTGGTGCGCGCGCTCGGAGTCACCACCATCTACGTGACGCACGACCAGGTCGAGGCGCTGACCCTGGCCGACCGTATCGCGATCATGAACAGGGGCGTGCTGCAGGACCTCGGCACCCCCGCCCAGGTCTACAACGACCCGGCGACCGCCTTCACCGCCGCGTTCCTCAACTCCCAGCAGCTCAACCTGCTGGCGGCGACCGTGCGCACCCCGCAGAACAAGTTCATCATGCTCGACTTCGGCCCCCATCAGATCACGATGCCATGGACCGATCCACGCGCGTACGCGGTCTCGCAGCACACCGGCATGCAGATCATCGTGGGCATCCGGCCGGACGGGCTCGTCCCGGTGCCGGAGAAGACCGAGGGCCCGACCTTCTTCGGCCGGGTCAGGACGCTGGAGTACCACGGCCACGAGTGGCTGGCCTACCTGGAGGCGGGGATCCCCGCCGTCACCGCGCCGGAGCCGCCGGACCGCCGCCAGATGAACGGCTCCAACGGCGGCGGCAGGGCGCGGTCGATGATGCGCCGCCTGCTGAACGGATCGCCGGCGCCGGAGGAGCAGGAGGAACCGCCGCCGGTCTCGACGTCGGGCACGCACCGGCGCGCCGACCTCATCGTCCGGCTGGGCAACCGGCCGGTGTGGCGCGCGGGCGAGCACGGCCGGGTCGCCGTCGACGTCTCCCGCCTCATGCTCTTCACCATGGACGGCAACCGCATCGACCCGCCCCGCCGCTGACGCCACCCGCCGTCCCGGCCCGCGGGCCAGGGCTCACACCGTACGGCTGACGCCGCCGGCCAGCACCGAGACGATCCCCACCAGCCGGACGATCTTGTCGACCTCCGCCCGGTGGAACGCCGGGCCCTGGGATCGGGCCACCACGAGGTGGACACCGTCCATCGGCACGCTGACCAGGTGCAGGTCGCCCTCCTCGAACGCCGTGGCACGCAGCGGGATCAACTCGGTCGCGGGCACCGACTCGGGCGCCTGCCAGCTTCCGTGGACGACCGCGCCGCCGGTCGAGTCGACGGTCACCGCCCACTCCGCGCTGACCAGGTCGGCCACCGCGTCCACGAGGGTGACGTACGCGCGGTCGGGGTCGCCGGCGACGTGGCCGAGGAGGTCGTAGTCGAGGCTCGCGCCGGGCACCTCCCGGGTCGGCCACACGCCCTCCACCCGCGTGCCGGGCACCACTCCGATGCGGTCGCGCAGCTCGGCGGGCTCGAACACCCCCGACCAGGAGACGGTGAAGTCGTCCACGGCCCGGCCCGCCTCCCGTTCCAGCACGGTGACCTGCAGGATGTCGGCGCCCATGACCCCGAACGCCCGCGCCACCTGGCCGAGCACCCCCGGCCGGTCGGGGAGCGAGACCCTCAGCCGCAGCAACATCCCCACCACCTCCTCCTCCATCCGCGCCGGGCGACGCGACACCAACAGTGTCGGACACAGGTTTCACGCCTGTTACGGCGGCGGGTCACGAGGCGACTGGAATGTTTCTGGAAATTTCAGCAAATGCTTGCACCAACGTGGTCAGGACAGTAGCTTCCGGGCCATGGTGACCCCCCAGCACCGGCGCGGGCGCGCGCCCCTCGCGGCACTCTCGGCCACGGCACTGGCCGCCGCGCTCCTCGCCGTCCCTCCCGCCACCGCCTCCGCCACCACGTCCCCCACCACGTCCCCCACCACCGCGCGGATCGCCGTCCCTCAGGCCGGCGGGACAGCCGCCGGGACCACGGCGAGAACCGGCGCCGGGACGGCCACGAGCCACGCCGGGCCCTCCGCCGCGCCGCCGGACGCCGAGCTCGCCCGGGACGCGCTCCGCGTGAACCTGTCCCGCGAGCGCCTCTACTTCGTGATGACCGACCGGTTCGCCGACGGCGACGCCTCCAACGACCGCGGCGGGCTGACCGGCGACCGGCTGACGACCGGGTTCGATCCCGCGGACAAGGGCTTCTACCAGGGCGGCGACCTCGCCGGGCTGATCTCCAGGCTCGACTACGTCAAGGGCCTCGGCAGCACGGCCATCTGGCTCACGCCGTCGTTCAAGAACCGTCCCGTGCAGGGCACCGGGGCGGAGGCCAGCGCCGGCTACCACGGCTACTGGATCACCGACTTCACCGCGATCGACCCGCACCTCGGCACCAACGCGCAGATGAAGAGCCTCGTCAAGGAGGCGCACAAGCGCGGCATGAAGGTGTTCTTCGACATCATCACCAACCACACCGCCGACCTCGTCGACTACGCCGAGAAGACGTACGGCTATCGCGGCAAGGCCGCCTATCCCTACGTGGACGCCTCCGGCCGCGTCTTCGACGACCGCGACTACGCCCTGCGCGACGACTTCCCGAAGGTCACCGCGAAGTCCTTCCCGTACACGCCGGTGGTGCGGGCGAGGTCGAAGGTGCCGTCCTGGCTGAACGACCCGACGATGTACCACAACCGGGGCGACTCGACCTTCTCCGGCGAGAGCTCCGAGTACGGCGACTTCTCCGGCCTCGACGACCTGTGGACCGAGCGTCCCGAGGTCGTCAAGGGCATGACGGACATCTACCGGACGTGGGTGAAGGAGACCGGGATCGACGGTTTCCGCATCGACACCGCCAAGCAGGTGAACCTGGAGTTCTGGCAGCGCTTCGCGCCCGCGCTGCACACCTACGCGGCCAGGCTCGGCAACGATAGGTTCTTCATGTTCGGGGAGGTCTACACGTCCGACCCCGCAGTGGAGAGCCGCTACTCGACCACGGGCACGCTCGACGCCACACTCGACTTCGGCTTCCAGGAGGTCGCCCGCTCCTACGCGGCCGGCGGCGACGCCGCGGGCCTGAGCAGGCTGTACGCGGCCGACGACTACTTCACCGACGCCGACTCCAACGCCGCGTCGCTGCCGACGTTCCTCGGCAACCACGACATGGGCCGCATCGGCTACTTCCTGAAGCAGGCCGCCCCGTCGGCCGGGGACGCCGCCCTGCTCGCCCGCGACCGCCTCGCCCACCAGCTCATGTATCTCACCCGCGGCCAGCCGGTGGTCTACTACGGCGACGAGCAGGGCTTCACCGGCGACGGCGGCGACAAGGACGCCCGGCAGACCATGTTCGCTTCCAAGACCGCCGACTACCTTGACGACGACCTCATCGGCACCACCGCCACCCACGCCGCGGACAACTACGTCACCACCCACCCGCTCTACACCTCGATCGCCGAACTGGCCCGGCTCCGCGACCGCTATCCCGCGCTGGCGGACGGCGCGCAGATCGAACGGCTGGCCGACGGCGGTGTGTACGCGTTCTCCCGGCTCGGCACCGGAGAGCGGGTCGAGTTCGTGGTCGCGCTCAACAGCGGCACGGCCGCCAGAGCCGTCCAGATCCCCACGTACTCGGCCGGTGCCTCCTTCACCCAGGTGTACGGGGGCACGCAGGCGCTCACCAGCGCGGCGGACGGGAGGCTGGCCGTGACCGTGCCGCCGCTGACGGCCGTCGTCTACCGCGCGGACAGGGCCCTCGCCACCCCGGCGGCGGCTCCGCGGATCTCCCTCACGCTGCCGGGGACGGCACTGCGCGGAACCGCCGGCGACGGCCGCGTGCCGATCTCGGCGGAGGTGCCCGGCGGCGGCTTCGCCCAGGTCACGTTCGCCGTCAAGGCGGGCGACGCGCCGTGGCGGGTGCTCGGCACCGACGACGCGCCCAACGGCCGCGTCTACCGGGTGTTCCACGACCTGACCGGCGTGCCGGAGGGCACCCCTCTCACGTACAGGGCCGTGGTGAAGGACGCGGCGGGCCGGTACGCGGGCGCCACGGCGGCCGCGACCGCCGGGCCGGAGCCGGCCGGGGAGGAGCCGGGCGCGGTGAAGCGCGACCACCTGGTGGTCCACTACCGGCGCGACGGCGGCGACTACGACGGCTGGGGCCTGCACGCCTGGGGCGACATCGACCAGACGGTCGAGTGGGGCTCGCCGGTCGCCTTCGAGGGCGAGGACGCCTTCGGCCGCTTCGCCTGGCTCAAGCTGAAGCCGGGGGCCACCGAGGTCGGCCTGATCACCCACAGGGGCGACACCAAGGACCAGGGCGACCGGACGGTCAACCCGGCCCGAACGGGCGAGGTGTGGCTCACCGAGGGGAAGCCCGGGGTGTACGCCTCCCGGGCCGCCGCCCAGGGCTACGCCACGATCCACTACCACCGCCCCGACGGCGCGTACGACGGCTGGGGCCTGCACCTGTGGGGCGACGCGCTCGCCGACGGCGCGGGCACCGAGTGGGCCTCGCCGCGCCCGCCGGACGGCACGGACGCCTTCGGGGCCTTCTGGCGGGTGCCGCTGAAGAACGCGGACGCGCCGCTGAACTACATCGTGCACAGGGGCGACACGAAGGACCCCGGGCCGGACCAGTCGTTCGTCCCCGCCCGGCAGCCCGAGGCGTACGTCAACGCGGGCGAGAACGCGGTCCACGCGAGCGCGGCGGCGGCCCGGCACGTCGCGGTGCTGCACTATCACCGAACCGACGGCGACTACGACGGCTGGGGCCTGCACTTCTGGGGCGACGCGGCCGGGTCGGTCGAGTGGGGCGACCCGCTGAAACCGGCCGGGAAGGACCTCTTCGGGGTGTACTTCGAGGTGCCGCTCAAGGAGGGCGCGCGGTCGCTCGGCTGGATCGTCCACAAGGGCGACGTCAAGGACCAGCAGGCCGACCAGTCGCTCGACCTCGCAATAAACGGCAACGAGGCGTGGAAACTGTCAGGTGTGGACGGATACCTGCTGCCTCAACCGCCGGCCTCCGGAGCGGACGCCGACCTGTCGAAGGCCACGGCCCAGTGGATCGACCGCGACACGGTGGCCTGGAAGGGCGAGGTCGCGACGGCGAACCACTACGCGCTGGCCTACTCCCCCAAGGGCGACATCGCGTACGACAAGGGTGATCTCACCGGCGACGTCCACCTGATCCGGCTGGCCCCCGGGCAGCTCAGCGACGCGCAGAAGGCCGCCTGGCCGCACCTGGCGGCGTACGGCGCGCTGAAGGTGGACCCGCGCGACGCAGGTCTCGTGCGCGACGCGCTGCGCGGCCAGGTCGTGGCGGTCGAGCGCGGGCCCTCGGGCGCGCTGCTGACCGCCACCGGCGTGCAGATCCCCGGCGTGCTCGACGACCTGTACGCCGCGGCCGCCAGGGCCCCTCTGGGGCCGACCGGCGGCGGCGCGCTGTCGGTGTGGGCGCCGACGGCCCGCACGGTCGAACTGGCCCTCTACGACGGCCCGTCGGCCGGCCACCGGACGGTTCACCCGATGCGCAGGGACGACGCCACCGGCGTGTGGTCCGTCTCCGGCCCGCCGTCCTGGCGGGGCAGGTACTACACCTATCTCGTCACCGTCTACGCCCCGGCCGCCGGGAAGATCGTGACGAACGAGGTGACCGACCCCTACAGCCTGTCGGTGTCGGCCGGGTCGGGGCGCAGCCAGATCGTGGACCTGGACGACCGGGCGCTGCGGCCGGACGGCTGGACGGCGCTGCGCAAGCCCCCGGCGGTGCGGCAGGACCGGGCGTCGATCTACGAACTGCATGTGCGCGACTTCTCCGCCTCCGACGCCACCGTGCCGGCCGCCGAGCGCGGCACGTACAAGGCGTTCACCGAGACGGGCAGCGCGGGGATGACCGAGTTGCGGAGCCTGGCGAAGGACGGGCTGACCCACGTCCACCTGCTACCGGTCTTCGACTTCGCGACCGTGCCCGACCTGGCGGCGGACCGCGCCGAGCCGGGCTGCGACCTCGCCGCGCTGCCGCCGGACTCCGACCGCCAGCAGGCGTGCGTCGCGGAGACGGCCGCGAAGGACTCCTTCAACTGGGGGTACGACCCCCTGCACTACACGGTGCCGGAGGGGTCGTACGCGACCCACCCGGACCGGCGGATCAGGGAGTTCCGCGAGATGGTCGCGGGGCTGAACGGCGCGGGGCTGCGGGTGGTCATGGACGTGGTCTACAACCACACGCACGCCGCCGGGCAGGACCCTGGCAGTGTGCTCGACCGCGTCGTCCCCGGCTACTACCAGCGGCTCATGGACGACGGCACGGTGGCCACCTCCACCTGCTGCGCGAACACCGCCCCGGAGCACGCGATGATGGGCCGCCTCGTGGTCGACTCGATCGTCACCTGGGCGCGGCAGTACAAGGTCGACGGGTTCCGGTTCGACCTGATGGGTCATCACCC
Organism: Microbispora triticiradicis; assembly: GCF_005864065.1. Classification (NCBI taxonomy): domain Bacteria; kingdom Bacillati; phylum Actinomycetota; class Actinomycetes; order Streptosporangiales; family Streptosporangiaceae; genus Microbispora; species Microbispora triticiradicis. The sequence continues at coordinate 101,471 of NZ_VANP01000005.1, forward strand.
CAAGGCGAACATCCTCGCCGTGCGGAAGGCGCTCGACGCGCTGACGCCGGACAGGGACGGCGTGGACGGCAGGTCGATCATCCTGTACGGCGAGGGCTGGGACTTCGGCGAGGTCGCGGGTGGCGCCCGGTTCGAGCAGGCCACGCAAGCCGCCATGGCCGGGACCGGGATCGGCACCTTCAACGACCGGCTGCGCGACGCGGTGCGCGGCGGTTCGCCGTTCGACGCCGACCCGGGCGTCCAGGGCTTCGGCTCCGGCCTCGCGGACCGGCCCGGCGACCGGCTCGCGCACTACGAGGACCTGATCAGGCTCGGGCTCGCCGGCAACCTGCGCGACTTCACGTTCACCGGGTCGTCGGGCACGCCGGTGAAGGGCTCGCAGATCGACTACAACGGCGGCCCCGCGGGCTACGCCGCCACGCCGGGCGACGCGGTGACGTACGTGGACGCGCACGACAACGAGACGCTGTTCGACGCTCTGGCGTACAAGCTGCCGCGGGACACCCCGATGGCCGACCGGGTCAGGATGCAGACGCTGTCGCTGGCGACGGCCCTGCTCGGCCAGGGCACGGCGTTCGTCCACGCCGGAAGCGAGCGGCTGCGGTCCAAGTCGCTCGACCGCAACTCCTACGACTCGGGCGACTGGTTCAACCGGCTGCTGTGGGACTGCGAGCGGGGCAACGGCTTCGGGGCCGGCCTGCCGCCCGCGAAGGACAACGAGGCGCGCTGGCCGTACGCGCGGCCGCTGCTGGCCGATCCGGCGCTGCGGCCGGACTGCGCGGCGATCGGGGCGGCCCGGGCCGGGTTCGGCGAGCTGCTGCGGATCAGGTACTCCTCCCCCGCGTTCTCGCTGGGGTCGGCGGCGGAGATCGCCCGGCGGGTGACGTTCCCGCCCTCGGGGACGCCCGGAGTGATCGTCATGCGGATCGACGCCGCCGGCGCCGACCCCGCGGTCAAGGCGCTCTACGTGGTGTTCAACGCCACCGGGCAGGCCGCCGCTCCGGCCGTGCCCGGCGTCAGGGGCGCCAGGGTCGCGCTGCACCCGGTGCAGGCGGCGTCGGCCGACCCGGTGGTGCGCCAGGCGGCGGCCGACCCCGCGAGCGGCGTCCTGCGCGTGCCCGCCCGCACGGTCGCGGTCTTCACCGAGGCGTCCGTCAATGCGGCATAAATCCGTCTTTGGGTAACTTTGGTGCTCTATTTCCGCTCTTGCGAGTTTTTCGCGTAATGACCATGGATAGCCTCGGGTGATGCTCGTTCCCAAGCACCCCCGGTCACTCCGAGCCCGGCTGACGCTGATCGCGGCCGGGCTCGCGGCGTGCCTGCTGATCCCGATCGCGGTCGTGCTCAACGTGCTCGTCCGGCACGCGGTCGCCGAAGGGATCTGGAACGAGAGCCTGGACACCGCGAGCCGCGTCGCGGCCTCGGTCCGCGACGGCAGCCTGACCAATCCGGTGGTGACCGGCGGCAACGGCATCGACCTGGTGGAGGTGGTCAGCTCCGACGGCCGGGTGATCGCCAGCAGCGCGGGGGCCGACGGCGTCCACCGGCTGAGCCCGTTACACCCCGCCGCCGACGGCGACGTGACCCAGACGACCTCCTGCGCCCCCCACGGCCGCGACTGCCTGTACGTGACGGTGGTGCGCGTCTTCCCCGGCCCCGGCTCCGACTTCGTCTACGCGGGCCGCGCCGCCCCGGCGGTCCTCACCAGCCCCCTGGGCCTGCCGTCGCTGCTCCTGCTGGCCCTGATGCTCGCCGCGCTCTCGGGATGGGCCGCCTGGAAGACGGCCGGCCGCGTGCTGCGCCCGGTCGAGGCCATCCGGTCGGAGCTCGCGGGGATCAGCGGGAAGAACCCCGGCTCGCGGGTGCCCGAGCCGCCCGGCGACGACGAGATCGCCCGCCTCGCCAGGACCGCCAACGACGCGCTGGCCCGGCTCGACACCTCGATCCAGCGGCAGCGGCAGTTCGCCGCCGACGCCTCGCACGAACTGCTCACCCCCATCTGCGGGATCCGCGCCCAGCTGGAGAGCGCGCGGCTGCATCCCGAGGACACCCCCGAGGCCGTCCTCGCGGCGCTGCGCGACACCGAGCGCCTGGAGGCGATCGTCTCCGACCTGCTCCTGCTCGCCCGCATCCCCACGGTCCCCGAGACCGCGAGGGAGGAGGTCGACCTGTCGCATCTGGTCGTCGCCGAGGTCGACCGGCGGCCGGGCCGGTTGCCGACCCAGCTGCACGAGACGCCGGGGGTGATCATCTGGGGCATGCGCCGGCACCTCGCCCGGGTGGTGGCCAACCTGCTCGACAACGCCGAGCGGCACGCGCTGACCGGGGTGTCCGTGTGCGTCGAGCGGGCGGGTGACGAGGCGGTCCTGTGCGTGCGCAACGACGGCGGGTGCATCCCGGAGGCGGACCAGGAACGGATCTTCGAACGGTTCTACCGGACCGACGCGGCGCGCAGCCGCAGCCGGGGCGGCACCGGCCTCGGCCTGGCCATCGCCCGCGAGGTCGTGGAGGCCCACGGAGGGTCGATCCGGGTGGAGAACGTCGAGGACGGCGTGCGGTTCGTGCTGCGGCTGCCGCTGGCGCCCGACCAGCCGGACGGGCCGCCGGGACCCGGCGGCCAGGACGCGTAGCCGGACGGCCAGGACGCGCGGCCGGACGGCCAGGACCGGCGGCCCGGAGGCGAGGACACCCAAAGTTAAGACCGGCGCCCCTGCGCGTTCAGCCGGGCAACCCCCAACGGGACAACCTGCTGGCTAGTTTTCTCGACACCCCGCCCCCCAGGACCCCCGGGGTTCCCGATGTCGCAGGTGAAGGAGTCACTCGTGCGAGTGCTGGCAGTCGTCCCCGCCAGAGGTGGTTCGGTGGGCGTCCCGCTGAAGAACCTGGAGAAGGTGGGCGGCATTCCGCTCGTGGCCCGCGCGGTCGACGCCTGCCTGCGCGCCGAGCTCGTGGACGAGGTGATCGTCAGCACCGACCACGACCTGATCGCCCGGGCGGCCGAGGACGCCGGGGCCCGCGTGGTGCGCCGCCCCGCCGACCTCAGCGGCCCGACCGCCTCCAGCGAGTCGGCCGTGCTGCACGCCCTGTCCGAGACGCCGGGCGAGGACCCGGAGATCGTCGTCCTCGTCCAGTGCACCAGCGCGTTCATCGACCCCCGCGACCTCGACGCGGCCGTGGGCAGGGTGCTCGGCGGCGAGGCCGACTCGGTCTTCTCCGGCGTCGAGACCTACGAGTTCGTGTGGACCGGCGCCGGGCACGGGGTGAACCACGACCCGGCCGTGCGCCCGCGCCGCCAGGACCGCGAGCCCCACTTCCGGGAGACCGGCGCGTTCTACGTCATGCGTACGGCGGGCCTGCGCGAGCGCGGCCACCGGTTCTTCGGCACCGTCGCGGTCCAGCCGGTGCCCAGCCGGCACGCGGTCGAGATCGACGTCCCGGAGGATCTGGAGATCGCCCGGGCGCTCGCCCCGTTCGTGGACGAGCCGCTGCCCATCGACGTGGACGCGGTCGTCACCGACTTCGACGGCGTGCACACCGACGACCGCGCGTTCGTCGACTCCGAGGGCCGGGAGATGGTCGCCGTCAGCCGCTCCGACGGCATGGGGATCGCGCTGCTGCGCCGCGCCGGGGTGAAGACGCTCGTGCTGTCCACCGAGCGCAACCCGGTCGTCGCCGCCCGCGCCGCCAAGCTCGGCGTGCCGGTGGTGCAGGGCCTCGGCGCCAAGGACGCCGCGCTGCGCGCGTGGCTCACCGCCGAGGGGCTGGACCCCGAGCGGGTCGCCTACGTCGGCAACGACGTCAACGACCTGTCCTGCATGGCGATGGTCGGCTGGCCGGTCGCGGTGCCCGACGCCCACCCCCGGGTGCGCGCCGCCGCCCGCGTCGTGCTGTCTGCCCCCGGCGGCGCGGGAGCGGTGCGCGAACTGTCCGACCGGGTGCTCGCCGCCCGCCCGGCCGCCGCCCCCGAAGCCGCCCCCGAGACCGTTCCCGCGCCCGTTCTCCCGGCGTACGGCACGGCCCCGCTCGCGGAGCCCCGGCCGGTGCGGATCGGCAGGTCGCTGGTCGGGCCCGGGCAGCCGGTCTACGTGATCGGCGAGATCGGCATCAACCACAACGGCGACGTGGAGATCGCGCGCAGGCTGATCGACGTGGCCGCCGACGCCGGCTGCCAGGCGGTCAAGTTCCAGAAGCGGACGCCGGAGATCTGCGTGCCACTGGAGCAGCGCGACCAGATCCGGCAGACGCCGTGGGGCGAGATGACCTACATGGAGTACAAGCTCCGCACCGAGTTCGGCGCCGACGAGTACGCCCACATCGCCAAGTACTGCGAGGAGCGCGGCGTCGACTGGTTCGCCTCGCCCTGGGACGTGCCGTCGGTGGAGTTCCTGGAGAACATGGACGTCGTCGCCCACAAGGTGGCCTCGGCCTCGGTGACCGACCACGAACTGCTCCGGGCGCTGGCGGCCACCCGCAAGCCGGTCATCCTGTCGACCGGCATGTCGACGATCGAGGAGATCGACGCCGCGGTGGAGATCCTCGGCACCGAGCGCCTGGTGATGATGCACGCCACCTCCACCTACCCGCTGCCTCCGGAGGAGGCCAACCTCCGCATGATCACCACGCTGCGGCAGCGGTACGGCGTGCCGGTCGGCTACTCGGGGCACGAGCGCGGGCTGCAGATCTCGCTGGCGGCCGTGACGCTGGGCGCGGTCACCGTCGAGCGGCACATCACGCTCGACCGCACGATGTGGGGCTCCGACCACGCCGCCTCGCTGGAGCCGAGCGGCCTGGAGCACCTCGTCCGCGACATCCGGATCATCGAGGAGTCCCTCGGGGACGGCGTCAAGCGGGTCTACCCCGGTGAGGAGGCCCCGCGGGCCCGCCTGCGCCGGGTCACGGCGTGATCACGCTTTCCGTGATCGTGCCCGTCAGGGACGGCGAGGCGTACCTCGGTGACGCCCTCGCGTCCCTGGCGCGCAACCGGACGCGCGAGTTCGAGACCGAGGTCGTCGTCGTCGACGACGGCTCGGCCGACGCGACGGCGGACGTCGCCGAGGACTTCCGGCGCGACCTGCCGGGGCTCTCGCTCGTCCGCAACGCGGCGCCGCTGGGGCTCGCCGACGCCCGCAACGCCGGGCTGAAGCTGGCCTCCGGACGGTACGTCACCTTCCTCGACGCCGACGACTGGCTCGCGCCGGGCTACCTGCCCCGGCTGGTCGCGGCGATCGAGGGGCTGGGCTGCGACTTCGTCCGGGTGGACCACGTGCAGGCCGAGGGCCGCAAACGGGAGACGCACCGGGCGCCGCAACCACGCCGCGGGGTGGTGCTCGACCCGCGCGAGAGCATCCTGCCGGCCGGGCTCAAGACCATGGTCGACTACCCCTACGCCTGGGCCGGGATCTACCGGCGCGAGCTGGGCGACCTGCTGGCGTTCCCCTCGGGCCTGCACACCGCCGAGGACCGCCCGTGGATCTGGCGGCTGCACCGGCTGGCCCGGTCGTACGCCGTGGTGTCCCTCGCCGGGCTGTTCTACCGGCGGGGGCTCCCGGCCTCGCTCACCCAGATCGGCGACGAGCGGCAGCTGCACTTCTTCGACGCCTACGACATCGTGCTGGACGAGACCGAGCCGCGCTACCTGCCCAAGGCGGCCCGCAACCTGTGCGCGCTGCTCGCCCACCACGCCGAGCTGGCCGAACGGTTCACCCCGGCCGTACGGGCCCGGTTCGACGAGCGGGCGCGGGCGGTGCTCGCCCGGCTGCCGCGCGAGACGCTGACCGAGGCGATCGGCGGCCTGGAGCCCGAGCGGGCCGCCCTGCTCGGCCCCTACCTTCCCGGAGGCCCGAGTGCCTGACCCGACGCTGTTCTACGCCTCCACGCTGTTCGGCGCGATGACGCTCGCCGCGGCGATCGAGGAGGGACGGTTCGGCGGCGGGCCCAGGGTCCTGCTGGTGTCGAACAACGCGGCGATCCCGGAGGTGACCCCGGCGCCGGACGAGGCGCCGGGGTTCGCCGCGTTGCGCGGGGCGTTCGACCGCGTGCTGTCCTGGAACGAGATCATCGCGCCGCTGCACCCGTCGGACTGGAAGCCCCGCTCGATCGAGACGCCCATGCTCGGCCGCCTGCTGCGCGACCTGCTGGGGGAACCCGGCGAGCTGGTCCTGGAGTCGATCGCGGTGCCGCCGGCGCGGACGCTCGCGGGGCTGGTGAAGGACTGCCCGATCACCGTCTACTCCGACGGGCTGATGAGCTACGGGCCCACCCGCGACCCGCTGCCGCAGGAGATCGCCGGCCGGATCGGCCGGCTGCTCCACCTCGATCTCGTCCCGGGCCTGGCCCCCCTGCTGCTGGCCGAGCACGGCGTGCCGGCCGATGCGCTGGCGGACGCGTCGTTCACGCGGGTGACGGGCCGGGTCGCGGAGGCGGCGGAGGCGGCCCCCCGCGCCGAGGCGATGATCCTCGGGCAGTACCTGTCCTCGCTGGGCCTGCTCACCGCCGCCGAGGAGGCCGGGCTGCACGAGCGGATGCTGCGCGGCCTGGCGGCGCGCGGCCACCGCACCGTGCTGTTCAAGCCGCACCCCGCGGCCGGGCGGCGGCACGCCCGCGAGCTGCGGCCGGTCGCCGCGGAGCTTGGCGTCGAGCTTCTGGTGGCGCCGGAGACGACGCCCGCCGAGGCGTGCTTCGCCGCGCACCGCCCCGACCTGGTCGCCGGGTGCTTCTCCACCGCGCTGGTGACCGCGCGGCGGCTGTTCGGCCTGCCGGTCGCGGCCGCCGGAACCGGCCTCGTGCTCGAACGGCTCACGCCGTACGAGAACAGCAACCGGATCCCGGCGACGATCGTGGACGCGACGCTGCCCCGGCTGGAGGCCGACGGCACGATCGCCGAGCCGCCCGCCCACGACCTGCCCGCCCTGGTCGCGGCGGTCGGCTACTGCATGCAGAGCGCCGCCCAGCCCGGGCTGCGCGAGGCCGCGGCGGCCTACGTGCGCGACCACGGCCCGGCCCGCTACTTCAAGAAGCGCAGGCTGGAGGCGCTGGGCCTGATCGAGCCCCCGCCTCCCCCGCCCGCGCAGCCGGCCTCACGCCTGCGCCGCCTGCTCACCCGCTGACCAGTGAAAGGCCCTCCTTCCGGCGGGCCACCCCGGCGACGGTAGGGCGTGCCTCACCCTGTTTCCGGATGCCTCGGCCATGTCGCCGGCACAGTCGTTATCTCTACGGTGAGCGCATGACAAAGCCAGCGAAACAGCCGGTCAGACCGGCACCGGTCCGCTCCGCGCATCGGGTGAAGACCGTGCCGGTCGTCCTGTCGGCTCTGTCCACGCTCCTGGGCCCGGCCGTACTGCCGGCGGCGGTCCGGGCCACGCCGAACCTCACCTGGAGCGGGTGCCCTGTGGGCCAGGGCCCGGCGGACATGGAGTGCGCCACTGTCGAGGTGCCGGTGGACTGGTCCGCGCCGGGAGAGACCACGATCAGGCTGGACCTCGCCCGGCTGCCCGCCACCGGTCCGTCGCCCCGTCTCGGCAGCGTTCTCGTCGTGTCCGACGGCGGTCCGGGCATCCAGGGCGTCCTCTCCTCGACTCCGGAGTCGTTCACGAAGTTGCGCGAGCACTTCGACGTCGTCGGCTACAACCCGCGCACCAGTGTGGCGGGGCGCTATCTGCCGCCCTCCTGTGGAGTTCCCGGGCTACCGCTCAACGACCCGCGTGACCGGGCCGCATACGAGGTCCAGGCAGCCGCCCTCGAACGCCTGGTGCAGCGATGCCGCCGGGACGACACGACCGGTCTTGCCGACCACCTGGACTCCGACTCGGTGGCCAGGGACATGGAGGCGATCCGAACCGCCCTTGGCCAGGACAGACTCACCATGTTGGCCTTCTCCTACGGCGGTGTTCCAGCCGCCGCGTACGCGCGCCTTTATCCGGCGCACGTCCGGGCCATGGTTTTCGACGCCACACCCGACGCGACGGTGGGCTGGCGCGGTGTGGAACGCGCACAACTGCGCGCCACCGAGGCGGCGTTCACGCGCTTCACGAACTGGTGCGCCGATGACGACGCGTGTGCCCTGCGGGGGTGGAACGTGCGCACGCTCTGGCGCCGGATGATCACGAGCGTCGGCCGCAGGCCCGTCATGTACGCCTCCGCGCGGCTGGGCGAGATCAGACTGACCGATCTGCACCTCAAGGCGGTGGCCCGGCTGGTCCTCCCCGTTCCGGAGAGGGCACCGGAGTTCGCCGACGCGCTGCGCAAGGCGAGCAAGGGCGACTTCGCCTGGTTCGGCGAGCAGGTCCTGGGCGTCTCCGCGAGCTGGAGCTCGCCGGGCGCGGTGGCGACCCGGTGCCCGGACGGCCTGGTGAGGCTGGGGTACGAGGCGCTCGTCAGCGACCACCGTCACAGCGAGCGGATCTCCCACAACTTCGGCGGCGGGGTCGGCATCGGGCTCGAAGCCCTGGCCTGCTCCGGCTGGCGTCACCGGCCGGTGAACCCGCTTCGCCCCCTGCCGACCGGCCTGCCTCCCGCGCTGGGACTTGGCGGCGACCGTGACTTTCCGGTCACAGAACTCCTGATGAGCCGGATCCCAGGCTCGGTCGCCGTCCGCTATGACGGCCCCGTCCACGTCGTCTACCTGCGGGCCAAGGATCCGTGCGTGACGGGATACGCCGACCGGTATCTGACGAGGCTGACGGTGACTCCCGCAGGCACCGTCTGCTCGCTCCGACGGCCATGACGCGGCAGGAAAGACGCCCTTCCGCGGCTCCCGCCTGGACCACGACCGGCGGAAAGGTGGGGTTTGCCGCACCTTCACCCGGGATGTCCGGGCCATGTCGTCGAGCCGTGCCGCTCTCTAGGGTTGGCGCATGACCACTCCCTGGGACCGGATCCGCGGCCACTGGTCGTCGCCGACCTGGCTCCGTACCATCCATGTGACGGCGGGCGTACCGATCGCGCTCACGTCGGCGGCAGCGATCTCGGGGCTGGTCGCGCTGTCGATAGCGCTGGCGTGGACAGTCGTCGTCCCCCTGGTCTCGCTGCTTGTCCTCACCTGGATCGTGCCGCGGCTCACCCGGCTGCAGCGCTCCCGGTTCGCCGCCTTCCTCGGCCACGGGATCCCCGAGGTAACACGTCTCCCCCGGGACGGAAGCCCGATCAGGCGACTTCTCCTGCAGGCGCGATCGGGCGTCCTCTGGCGGCAGGTCGCCTATCACCTGGCGATCGGGCCCGTGATCGGCGCCGCGGGCTTCCTGAGCGGGGCCGTGGCGTGGTCGGCGTGCCTGGTCGCGGCCATCGTCGCCGTACGACTCCTGATGGTCGGAGGCGGCTGGACCGCCTCCCTGCCCGCGGCGGGCGCGCTCTCGCTGTTCGTGGTGGTGCCGTGGCTGCTTCGGGGGATCACCGCGCTCGACGCGGTGGCGGCGCGTGCGCTGCTCGGTCCCAGCGTGAAGGACGAGTTGGCCCGGCGGGTGGAGACGCTGCGCGAGAGCCGGGCCGAGCTGGCCGAGGCTGCCGACGCGGAACGCCGCCGGATCGAACGCGACCTGCACGACGGCACCCAGCAGCGGCTCGTGTCGCTCGCCCTGAACCTCGGCATGGCCCGCGCCGCCTTCACCGACCTGCCGGAGCCCGCCCGCCAGGCCATCGCGCGGTCGCACGAGGAGGCCAAGCAGGCGCTGAAGGATCTGCGCGACGTCGTGCGAGGGCTGCACCCGGCCGTCCTCGACCACCAGGGGCTTGACGCGGCGCTGTCCGGTCTCGCGGCGCGCGCCCCCTTCCCCGTACGGCTCAGCGTCGACGTGCCGGAACGGGTCGCTCCCGTGGTCGAGGCGATCGCGTTCTTCGTGGTCTCCGAAGCCCTGACCAACGTCGCCAAGCACGCGCGGGCCTCCGGGGCCGACGTCACCGTCCGCCGCGACGCCGGCGTGCTCCGCGTCGTCGTACGCGACGACGGGCACGGGGGCGCCGAGCCCACCAGAGGGTCGGGCCTGCGCGGTCTCGCGCAGCGGGCGGGATCGGTGGACGGCACCCTGCGCGTCGACAGCCCGAGCGGCGGCCCGACGACGATCGAGGTGGAGCTTCCGTGCGCGTAGTGCTCGCCGAGGACTCCGTCCTCCTCAGGGAGGGCCTCGTCTGGGTCCTCGGATCAGCCGGCATCGAGGTCGTGGCCGCGGTGGACGACTCCGAAGGGCTGCTGCGGGCGGTCGACGAGCACGAGCCCGATCTCGTCGTCACGGACGTGCGGATGCCACCCACGCACACCGACGAGGGGCTGCGCGCGGCGCTGTTGCTGCGGCACCGGCGGCCAGGGCTGCCGATCCTCGTCCTCTCGCAGTATGTCGAGGAACGCTACGCGACCCGGCTGCTGTCCACGGCGACGACCGGCGTCGGATATCTGCTCAAAGACCGGGTGGCCGACGTCGCCGAGTTCCTGGACTCGCTGCGCCGGGTCGCCGCGGGCGGCACGGCCCTGGACCCCGAAGTGGTCGCGCAGCTGTTGCTGCGCCGGCGCAGCGATCCGCTCGACCTGCTGACCCGCAGGGAGCACGAGGTGCTCGCGCTGATCGCGGAGGGACGGTCCAACGCCGGCATCGCCGAGGCGCTCGTGGTCTCCGAAAGCGCGGTCGGCAAGCACATCAACAACATCTTCGCCAAGCTCGGCCTCTCCGGCTCCGAGAAGGACCACCGGCGAGTGCTGGCCGTACTGCGATTCCTGAAGATTCGAGAGGCGACATGATGCGAAGAGCAGTGCGGATCGGATGGATCTCCGCCGGTGCGGCGCTGACCGTGTCCGTGGTTGGGGCGATGACGTGGGCGGCGTGGTTGGAGATCCGTCTCCCCCACGCCGGCGACTTCTCCTTTCCCGGCTCCTACCGGTCGTCGGTCCTCGACCAGCGAGGGACCGAGACGAGGACCGTGACGTACGCCGTCACGGCACCCAGGATCATCGTGGATGTGCGGGGCAGGGTGGACGTGCGGGTCGCTCCGGGCGCCCCCGGACGCCTCTCCGTCAGGCGGGAGACGACCTGGCACGGCGCCCCGCCCTCGCTGAGCGAGTCCTGGGAGTCGGGGAAGACGCTGCGGGCCGAGGTGACCTGCTCCCCGGGTCCGGGGCGGGTGGATGCCGGCTGCCGCACGGTCTACACATTGAGCGCGCCACCGGGCGTCGGCGTGCTGGTGACGACGCCTGACCGGACCGTGCCGTGCCCGCCAGCCGCGACGGAGGCGACCTGCGCCTCTGCGTAGCCGTTCGCTTATCGGAGAGGTGGGTCGTGGGGGGTGCGGATGAGGAGGATCGCGTGCGCCTCCTCGCCGCCGAGGGCCGCGTAGACATGGGGGACGTCCGCGGCCCACGAGATGTGCTCCCCCGCGGCGGCGGTCAGCGGCGCGGCGGCCGGGCCCGTCCTGACCGTCCCCCGGATGACCGAGAGGTGCTCGGTGACGCCGGGCGGGTGCGCGGGCGAGGTCTGCTCCACCCCGGCGAGTATCCGCAGCCGGAGCATCTCGTAGGTCGCGCCCGGCTCCCGGAACACCTCCAGCAGGGTGGAGACGACGGCCGCGCCCCGCACCGGCGAGGCCGCGCCGGCCGGAGCGCCGGGGTCCAGCGTCAGCGCGCTCATGGGGACCGACAACGCGCCCGCGATCGCGTACATCGTCTCCAGCGTGGGGTTGCGGGTCCCGTGCTCCAGCCCGGACACGGTGGCCTTGCCGACGCCGGCCCGGCGGGCGAGCTCCGACAGCGACAGCCCGCGTGCCTCCCGCAGCCCGCGCAGCCGCCGCCCGATGGCCGGGTCGAACCGGCTTGTCCCGTCTGCACCCACCTGGCTATGGTGACACCTGAAATCGTTCCGTAAACGGAACGCTCGTGGTTGTGGCCGGATTCCAGGGAGGAACGGTGCGGATCCTTCAGCCGGTGCTCGCCGGACTGGTCAGCGCCGTCGTCGGTTACGCCAGCTCGTTCTCCGTCGTCCTCGCCGGCCTTCAGGCCGTCGGGGCCGACTCGCGGCAGGCGGCCTCCGGCCTGCTCGCGCTGTGCGCGGGCATCGCCGTCGCCGCCGCGGTCCTCTCCGTCCGGTACCGGATGCCCATCGCGATCGCGTGGTCCACTCCGGGCGCCGCGCTGCTCGTTGCGACCGGGCAGGTCTCCGGCGGCTACCCGGCGGCGATCGGGGCCTTCGCCGTGTGCGGTGTCCTGACGGTGCTCGCCGGGCTGGTCCCGTGGCTGGCCCGCGGCGTCGCCGCGATCCCGGGCCCCATGGCGGCGGCCATGCTCGCCGGAGTCCTGCTCCCGCTGTGCACCGCCCCGCTCCGCGCGATGGTGGACGTCCCGCTGCTGGCGGGACCGGTCACCCTGACCTGGGCGGTGCTCATGCGGTACGCCCGGCGGTGGGCGGTCGCCGGGGCGCTGGTCGCGGCCGTGGCCGGCCTCGCGATCGGCGGCGCCGCGTTCCCGGCCGCGTCCCTGCGCCCCGAACCGGTGTTCACGATGCCCGCCGTGACCCTGCCGGCCCTCGTCGGCATCGCACTGCCGCTGTTCCTGGTGACGATGGCGGGACAGAACGTGCCCGGGGCGGCCGTTCTGTCGACCTACGGCTATCCGGTGCCGCTGCGCGGCGCACTGGTGACGACCGGTCTCGTCAGCACGGCCGCCGCGCCGTTCGGCGGGCACGCGGTCAACCTCGCCGCCATCACCGCCGCCCTGACCGCCGGACCCGACGCCCACCCCGACCCGGCCCGCCGCTGGACCGCCACCCTGGCCCTCGGCGCCGGGCAGCTCACCCTCGGGCTGGGCGCCGCCTTCGCCACCGCGCTCGTCGTGGCCTCACCGCCGGTCCTGGTCACCGCCGTGGCCGGGCTCGCGCTCCTCCCGGCCCTCGCCTCCTCGCTCGCCACCGCCTTCACCGGGCCGGACCGGCGGGAGGCGGCCGCGGTCACCTTCGTCGTCACCGCCTCGGCGACCTCCTTCGCGGGCATCGGATCGGCCTTCTGGGGACTGGTCGCCGGATCGCTCGCGCTCCTGCTCACCCGCCGCCGTACGGCACCGCGACCGGCCGAGCAGCCGGTGGCGCCGGCCGAGCCCGCGCCGCACGCGGAAACCGGGGCGGCGCGCCCGGCTTAGGTGACGGGCGTCCGGGGGATCGGGAATCGCCGGCGCAAGGCGCGCCGAGCCGGGCTCTCCGGCGCCGCGCCCGCCAGGTGCGGCGGCCGGGTACGGCCGCGAGGTCGTCATCGGCTCCGGGCAGGGGCCATCGGGGCGAAGCCGAGGCCGGTGAGCACGGCCTCGCCGCGCTCGGCATGGGGGCCTCCGGCGAGCACCATGGTCCGAGCGAACTGGTAGCGGCAGCCGGCGGCGTCGAACGCGTCCGCCGTGGCCAGCAGCGCCTCCCGGTCGCCGTCGAGCAGGGCTCCGGCCCGCTCCACGATGGCGCCGGCGACCGGGTTCCCGGCCACGACGGTGCGGGCCTCGGCCAGACGGTCGCGGGCGCCGGGGCTCCCGGCGAGCACGGCGGCCTCGGTGCGGAGCGCGACGTACCAGTGGTGCCAGATCCAGGTGACCCACTTCCACACCTGCCCGGCCTCCGGCGCCATCCGTTCCAGCGCCTCCGGCGCCCGCCCGCGGTGCAGCAGGAGCAACGCGTCGAAGACGGCCCCGTAGCCGTAGGTGCCCTCCGGCGGGGTGCCGAGCCGCTCCAGGACCTCCTGCCACTCGCGCCGGGCCCTCCGGTCGTCGCGCAGGCCATGGATCATCGCCACACCGGCCGCCGCCGGGCGGAGGATCGACAGGGCGGGGCTGCCTGCCCGCCGCCACGCGTCGAGGAACCGGACGCTGCCGGTGAGCACCTCGGCGACGTTGCCCGCCAGCGCGTCGACCATCAGCAGCCGGCATGTGGCGCGGTGACCGACCTCCGCCAGCGATGGATGGCCGGCCAGCCGGCGTGCCCATCGGCGGGCGCCCGGCACGTCCCCCGCGCCGAGGCCTGCCTCGGTGACCATGGCGAGCGCGTCGACCAGCTCGTGGGTGCCGGCCGGCGAGATCGGCAGGGACGACAGGAGCGCGATCCGGCGCCGGGCCGTGCCGGCGGCGGCGAACGTGTCCCCGGCCCAGCTCTGCGCGCCGATGAGCGCGTCGAGCGCGGCCGACTCGGCGAGCGGGTCGCCGGTCCGGCGGGCGAGGTCGACCGCGTGCTCGGCGCGCGCGATCGTCTCCGGCACCTCGTTCTCCGACGGGCCCTGGGCGGCGCCGAACGCGTCGGTGAGCACCCCCGCCTCGGCCAGCGCCACCGCGGCCCGCGCGGCCGGATCGTCGCCGGCGCGCTCCCGCGCCTCACGGACCAGCGCGAGCGCCTCCTCCCGGGGCGGGAGCCGCACGAACGTGGTCGAGAACCGGAACGCGACGGTGGCGGCGGTCGCCAGGTCGGCGGCGGCGCCGGCACTGTCGCCCGAGCCGCGGGCGGCGTCCGCGGCCGCGCGGCGCAGGCGGTACATGTCATCACCGATCGTCCGGCAGCCGGCCACGGCCGCGGCCTGCCGGAGCATCGACGCGCTGTCGGCGGGGTCGCCCGCGAGTTCGGCCGCCTGCTCGTAGCGCCGCTGGGACTCGCCGGTCAGGTGCCGGGTGAAGGTCAGCTCCGCCAGACGCCGGGCGAGCTCGTACGCGTCCGCGCGCCGCTCCGGCCGGCCGGCCGCCCACGCCAGGGCCGCGCGGAGGTCGTCGGCCACCAGGTCGAACCAGGCCCGCCAGTCCGCCCGTACGACCGTCAGGCTGGCGGCCTGGGCCAGGCACCAGCGCAGGTGCCGGGACCGGGCGTCGACCAGCTCACCGGCCTCGGCGAGCCGCTCCGTCCCGTACTGGCGGATGGTCTCCAACGCCCGGTATCCGGTCCCGGCCGGGGACGCGGTCACCACCAGCAGGCTCTGTTCGGCGAGCCGGGCCAGGCCGTCGGCGACGATTCCTTCATCGACCGTGCCCTCGTCGACCGTGCCCTCGTCGACCGGGCCCGTGCCGACCGGGCCTGGCCCGAACCTGACCACCTCCGCGGCCGCCACGGCGGTGAACGGCGCCGTGAACACCGACACCTGCCGGAGCAGCGCCCGGTCGGCCGGCTCCAGCAGGGCGTGGCTCCAGTCCAGCGCCGCCCGCACCGAGCGGTGCCGCTCATCGGCGCGGGAGCCGCCGGTGAGCATCCGCAGCGGTGGGACAGGGCCGCGGTGATGCCGTCGAGCCCGAGCGTGGGATACCGGGCGGCGGCCAGCTCGATCGCCAGCGCCATTCCGTCCAGCCGCGCGCAGATCGCGGCGATCTGGTCGCGCAGCGGAGGATCCAGCGGCCAGCCGACCGCCGCCGCCCGCTCCATGAACAACGCGACCGCGTCCGACTCGCCGTCGACGGCCAGTGACAGCGGCGGAACCGGATACACCCGCTCGAACGGCACCATCAGCCGGGCCCGGCTGGTCGCCAGCACCGTCATCCGAGGGCACGTCGCCAGCAACCGCTCGAGAAACAGCGCCACCCCGTCCGCCACGTGCTCGCAGTTGTCCAGCACCAGCAGCGCATGCCGGTCGGCCAGCGCGGCGACCACGGACTCGGTCATGTCGCGGCCGGGCTGCTCACCGAGACCGGCCGCCCCGGCGACCGCGGTCGCGATCATGCCCGGATCGGTGACCGGGACGAGGTCGACGAACCACGCCCCGTCGGAGTACTCGCCGACGGCCTCCCCGGCCACCGCCAGCGCGAGCCGGGTCTTGCCCACTCCCCCAGGGCCGACGGTGGTGACCTGCCGGTGCGCCCTGATCATCTCGGTCAGCTCGGCCCGCTCGCTCGCCCGGCCGACGAACGAGGTCAGCGGGGCCGGCAGGACCGGCGCCGGATGCGAAGAAGGAGCGGCGCCGGCCGCCTCGGGCGCACGCCGGGCGAGCGCCCGCCGATCCGGCACCCGCAGCTTGCGGAGCAGCGAGGAGACATGGCTCTCCACGGTCCGCACCGAGAGGCACAGCCGTGCCGCGATCTCGGCGTTGCTGAGATGGGCGCCGACCAGCTCCAGCACCTCGGCTTCCCGAGGCGAGATCTCCACTCCTGTACCCATTGGGCTCATTTTGGCGTATCCGCGCCGCGTCCCCATCCGCACCGTCCGCGATCCGCGCCGCCGATCCGTGCTCTCGATCCGTGCTCTCGATCCGTGCTCTCGATCCGTGGCCGGTTCCGTGGTCACCACGGATGCGGGCCCACCGGGCCGGGAGGAAGGCTGTGACCACGCAACCAGCGGGTCGACGCGACCCACCACCGAAGGAGTGACCATGACCGACGCCTCCCCCAACGTGATCAGGACCGTGCTGCACCCCGTGTCCGACCTGGCCAAGGCCAAGGCGGTGTACGCGGCCCTGCTCGGCATCCCGCCGCAGACCGAGTCGCCCTACTACGTCGGCTTCGACGTGGAGGGCCAGCACATCGGACTGGTGCCGGACGGCGGACCGCAGGGCATGACCTCGCCGGTGGCCTACTGGCACGTCCCGGACATCGAGGCGAAGCTGGCCGAGGTGGCCGCCGCGGGGGCCACCGTGAAGGAGGCCGCGCACGACGTGGGGGGCGGCCGCCTGGTGGCCACCGTCACCGACCCCGACGGCAACGTCCTCGGGCTCCTGCAGGACCGGTGAGCACCGGCCTTCCCCTGCCCCATCCGCGACCCGGCCGCCGCCACGACGCCGAACCCACCTCGCCTGAAGGACCCGTCATGACCTCTTTCACGTCCGTCACCCTCGAAGTTCCCGACCCCACGGCCGCCGGTGCCTTCTACGACGCCCTCGGTCTGGGCCCGTACGTGAACGTACGCGCCTCGGACGCGCCGGCGGACGGCTTCCGCGGGTTCGCGCTGTCGCTCGTGGCGTCCCAGCCGGGCGACGTCGACGCCCTCGTCGGCGCCGCCCTCGACGCCGGCGCCACGACGCTGAAGCCCGCCGCGAAGGGATTCTGGGGCTACGGCGGCGTCGTACGCGCCCCGGACGGGACGATCTGCAAGATCGCGACCTCGAACAAGAAGGACACCCGCCCCGCCGCCCGGCACGTCGACCAGGTCGCGCTCCTGCTGGGGGTGGCGGACGTCAAGGCCAGCAGGCGCTTCTACGCCGACCGCGGCCTGGCCGTGGCCAAGAGCTTCGGCGGCAGGTACGTCGAGTTCGACACCCCGGCGTCGGCGGTCACGCTGGCGCTCTACCCGCGCCGCGCCCTCGCCAAGGACACCGGCGTCTCCCAGGAGGGCACGGGATCACACCGGATCGTGATCGGCGGCGACGCCGGGCCCTTCACCGACCCGGACGGGTTCGTCTGGGAGGCCGCCTCCGCCTGAGGCGGGCGGCGGGCCCGCACAGCGCCCTTCTGAACGGCGGGAGAGCGGCAGACTTCCGGCCTGCTGCCGCCAGATGTCCGTATCACATACGGCCATATCTAGGCGTTATATGGCTGGACGGCGTTTCAGCCGCGTTAGGCCGGGAGTCATTCCGACTGTCAAACATCCCCAGTGGACGTTCGCCTCGACGCCACCACTGGGGAACATCATGGATCCCGCCCTCAGCCGCCGCGCTTTCCTCCTCGCCTCCGGAGCGACCGCCTCGGGCCTCGCGCTGGAGATCGCACTTCCCGCCGGCCCCGCCGCCGCCTCGGCCGTGACGCCCTCGGCCACGACCCCCATGACGACGGTCCGCACCGTCGCCAGACCACACGGCACCAGCGGTTACCGCAGGCTGTCCGACGGCCCGGGCTGGCGGCGGGTGACCCGCACCGAACTGGCCGACGCCAGGAAGGACAGGGCCGAACGCCGTACGGTGCTGGCCTGCTTCGTCCAGTTCACCGACCTGCACATCACCGACGCGCAGAATCCGCAGCGCTACGAGTTCCTGCGCGCCGGAGACCTGGGCTCCTGGCGCCCGCAGGAGGCGCTGACCGCCGTCGGCGCCGTCTCACTGATCGAGCAGATCAACGCCCTGGGGCACGGCCCGGCCACCCGGGCGCCGATCGGCTTCGTCATGACCACCGGTGACAACACCGACAACAACTCCCGGATCGAGATGGAGTGGTTCCTCACCGCCATGACCGGCGGCCGCTTCACTCCGAACACCGGCGACCCCGGCGCGTACGAGGGCGTGCAGAACTCCGGCCTCGGCCTCTACTGGCAGCCCGACTCGGGCCTGCGCGACGTCGACAAGCGGGTGGGGTTCCCTCATCTGGACGGCTTCCTGAAGGCGGCCATCCGCGAGGTGAGCAGCCCGGGCCTGGCCATACCGTGGTATTCCACCATCGGCAACCACGACCAGCTCTTCGGCGGCGCCTATTCCTCGGCCGGCGGTTTCTTCGCCGACCTGGCCACCGGCTCGCGCAAGCTGTTCTCCCTCCCCGCCTCCGAGGCCGGCGCCGTCTACCAGGCGCTGCGCCGGGGCGACCCCACGGGGGCCCGCTTCCGCGCCGCGTGGAAGCGCTACCGGGGCAAGACCCGCACGGTCACCGCCGACGAGCGCCGCGCCCCGCTGAGCCCGCACGCCTACATCGCCGCCCACCTCGACCCGGCGTACACCGGCTCGGGGCCCGCCGGCCACGGCTACACCCGCGACAACCTCGACAGCGGCCGGCTGGACTACTCCTTCCGGATCGCCGACGGGGTCGTCGGCATCAGCCTGGACACCACCGACCGCGGCGGCGACTACCGCGGATCGGTCGGCACCCGGCAGCTCGCCTGGCTGGAGCGGACCCTGAAGACCCACGCCGACGACATCGCGCTGATCTTCAGTCACCACCCGAGCTGGGCCATGACGAACCTCACCCCCAACCCCGCCAGGCCCGGCGAGAAGCGCCACAGCGGGCAGGAACTGCTGGCGGTGCTGAGGAAGCACGGCAACGTGGCCGCCTGGATCAACGGCCACTCCCACCTCAACAAGATCGTTCCGCATGGCGGGCTCTGGGAGATCTCCACCGCCTCCCACGTCGACTACCCCCAACTGGCGAGGGTCGTCGAACTGGCCGACAACCACGACGGGACGCTGTCGCTGTTCACCACGCTGGTGGAGTCGGCCGCGCCGCACCGCACCGACTTCACCGACCTGTCCCAGAGCGGCCTCGCCGCGCTCTACCGGGAGCTCTCGTTCAACTCCCCCGGCATCCGGAGCGGGCTGGCGGGCCTGCCCGGCGACCGCAACACCGAGCTTCTGCTGAAGAAGCGCTGACCGTGCGTGTGCGGGCGTACACCGGACGGGCCTGCGTGCGCCCCGCACCGCTCACGGCCTCAGCTTGAGCCTCTTCCTCGACGCGCCCGGGAACACGACGATTAGGTGCTCCTCTCCCAGCTCGCCGACCCGCACGTGGACACGGACCCGGTAGCGGCCCTTCCCCGCGATCGCCAGGTTCGGCATCGGGGCGCCCGCGCCCACCTCTCCGCCCTCGCCCATCTCCGGCACGATGAGCCGGCCGCTGCGGCTGACGACCGGCACCTCGTCGACCTGATCCCACCCGGCCGTCCGCCGTGGCGGCGGGGTGCGGAAGGCCTTCACCGTGAGGCACAGATCGGCGACGTCCTCGACGTGCCCGACGAGCACCGCGCTGCCGGCCACCCCGATGAGGGCGCTGTCGTCGAAGGACTTGTCCGTCGCCCGCTCCGCCGCCTCGTCGGCCGCTTCGTCCTGCGGGTCGTAGACCAGGTAGCCGGGATCGCCGTCGGCGAACAGGAAGTAGTTGGCGGTGGCCTGGACGACGCCCTTCGTCCGGGGCCACGGGTCGCGGCACTCGGCGTTCCGCTCGGCGACGTAGGCGTCGTTCGCCGCCTTCGTCTCGGCGGTCGACCGCAGCAGCTCGGGATGGGTCGCGCCGACGATCTCCGGGCAGACGTAGACGAGGTCCCACGGGTCCGCGCCCCAGGCGGGCCGCGCGCTCCCGGCCCGGGTCAGGATCGCCTCCTGTTCCTCGCGGTCCTTCGTGCGGCACAGCGCCCGCCCGTACGCGAGGACCTGCTGGTCGGACAGGCTGTCCGGGAACATGGGCGGGACTCCGCCGTCCGTGTTCCGCGCCCGGCACAGGAACGCGGCGTCGCGTTCCGCGGGTTTCAGGTCCCCAAAGCTGGGCCGGTCATAGCAGTTCGCCGACCAGCCGGTGTAGGCGAAGTGCGGGGTCTGCTCCGGGTGGATCATCGCGATGACCGGCAGCAGGGCCACGGCCGCCGCCGCGACGCGGATCACGCGCCGCCGTGCGGGCGGCAGGTCCGCCGGGCGGCCCTCGGTGGGCAGTTCACGGGCGGTCGCCGCGATCCACACGGTGCTGACGAGCCCCAGCGCGTCCATCAGGACCGGTATCGCCAGATCGCCGCCGCTGGGAATCATCGCGAAGC
Organism: Microbispora triticiradicis; assembly: GCF_005864065.1. Taxonomy (NCBI): domain Bacteria; kingdom Bacillati; phylum Actinomycetota; class Actinomycetes; order Streptosporangiales; family Streptosporangiaceae; genus Microbispora; species Microbispora triticiradicis. The sequence continues at coordinate 121,819 of NZ_VANP01000005.1, forward strand.
GGACGTTGAGCGGGATCACCAGCACGTAGACGCCCACCGACACCCACCCGGCGGCCTGCGTGCCGCGGCTCCACCGGCCGTCGCGCCGCTGCCCGACGAGCGTGATGAGGGTCGCCGCCACTCCGCCCAGCATCAGGCACAGTCCGACGACGCCGCCCGAGCCGAGCTCCGGGAGGTCGAGTTCGTCGAGCAGGTCGTCGGCCATCCCGGCCAGCTCGACCGCGAAGATCGCTCCGGCCGCCGCGCGCAGCACGCGGGACCGCCAGCGGATGACGAGCAGGTAGAGGACGTCGATCGCGGCCCACAGCGCGAGCTGGAATGCCGCGTCGACCGCGTCGGGGAGCAGCGCGATCGGAAACCACAGCACGAGGGCGTACGCCACCGCCAGATACAGCAGCAGGCGCAGCGCCCTCGCCCGGCGGTCCAGGAGTCCCGGCGCGGGGGCACGCAGGATCAGCCACAGGAGCGCGGCCTTCACCAGGGCGGCCACGACCAGCGCCACGACCGTCGCGGTGCCGAACCCGCCGCGCGCGTAGAACCCCGCGAAGGCCGGCGGCGACCATTCGACGGCCACCCAGAGCCAGGCGTCGCCCAGCACCAGGCCCGCGGCCGCCGCCGCGAGGACCAGGCCCGCCGATCCGATCCTGATGATCCGCCAGAGACTGTCCGGAAGCACGGAACGCGATCTTAGTGCGGCACCGCCGTACGGGCGGGCACGGCGGAATCAGCCGTCCCGCCGATCAAACTCCGTGATCTTCGCGCGCCAGGGGCGGGACCGCTCAGCCCAGGACGATCGTCGTCAGGGCGCGCGGCGCGATCGTCACGCCCTTGCCCCGCAGGGGGATGGGGGCCACCGCGTTGTCCTGGTCGGTCAGGTAGGCCCTGGCCCGGCCGTGGCCCTTGATCCTTTCCCAGGTGACGGGTTCCGTACCCGTGTTGAGGATCTCGACGACCCGGGAACCGTCGGCGTTGCGGAACGCGGAGACCTTCAGGCCGGGGTCGGAGGCCGTCGCCCCGAGCCGCACCGCGCCGGGCCTGATGAACCTGCTGTAGGCGGCCATCGCCCACAGCCTCCGGGACACCTGATAGGTCTGCGTCGTGGTGTCGATGCGGATGAACGCCCTGGTGGCACCGCTCGAAGCGCCCAGCCAGTACACGTAGGCGGAGGCGCCGCCGAGCGTGAGCGCGTCGTTGACGGCCTGCGCGACCGTCATGCCGTCCTGGCCGCTGCCGTCGTCCCACTGCTCGTCCCACGTGCTGCCGCCGGGGCCCCACTCCGACATCCACGTGTGGCGGTCCGTCGGCAGCGGGGAGGTCGGGGGACTGGCGTAGGAGTGGCCGGTGTGCACCCTCACCCAGCGGGCGGCCTCGGGGTCGGCCTCGATCGCCTCCGTGTACGCCTTGGCCTGGTCCCAGCCGAAGGAGTCGCAGCACGCCACCTTCACGCCCGCGGCCCCGGCCACCGGGCCGAGCACCTTGACGAACCGGGCGGCCTCCTCGGGGGTGAAGCGCATGGACTCGTAGCCGGCCGTCCAGTCGGGCTCGTTCGTGAAGCCCAGGTCGGTGATCCTGACGCCTTCCCGCGCGTAGAACTTCGTGTACTGCACGAGGTAGTTCGCGTAAGCCTGCTGCCACTCCGGCAGCAGCTTGCCGCCGTTCCTCGCGTCGCCGTTGTCCTTCATGTAGCCGGGCGCGCTCCAGGCGTCGGCGAAGAAGCGCCTCACGCCGTACCTCTGGGCGGCCTTGGCCATCCAGACCTGGCTGTTGTCGTCGCCGTCCCAGACGTACTTGGGCGGCGCCGTCGGGCCGCCCGGGTCCTCCGGCTGGATCGAGATCATCTGGTCGTACGGGCTGCCCGCCGGCCGCGCTCCGATGCCGAGCCGGAGAATGCTGAGCCCGGCACCCTTCTGGCGGCTGAACCACAGATCGAGGATCTCCTGCTGCTTGTCCTCCGGCAGGGCCTTGATCAGCTCGTTCCGCCGGAACGCGGTGGAGACCCCGAACCCGTCGATCTTCTGGTACTTCACGCTGTCGTTGATGTCGATGGTGACCGGCGACGCGGCCGCCGGCTGCGCCTGCCCGATCAGCGGAACGGCGAGCAGTGCGGCCGCGAGGACGTGTTTACGCATGGCTACTCCGGTGGCGAGGGGGTTTCCGCGCCTGCACAGGCACCTCGGAATCTGGGCAGGGCCGGCGTCATGCGGCCGCGGCGCGGTTGCGGAACGGTCGGTGGGGGCTCGTGCCGAGGGCGACTCCGACGTGTGCGGGACGAACTCCTCTATGGCAAAACAGTCCCGGAACACTCACAGAAATAGCACGCCGAAACGCGTGACTCAATATGTCAGGCCGGATTCCCGAAAATTTCGGCGTAATTCGTCACGGAGAGGAGCGCCGACCATTGCCGGCAGGGGGACGGCAGGGGCGGTGTGGCGTTCGGCTCGCGGTCCGAGCCTCCCCGCCGACCTAGGACGGGCGGGACGCACGCGTCGGGGAAACCGACCCTCTGGTTCAACACCCCTGCTCAACGGCTTGGTTGCGGTGTCGCGGGGGCGCGCCTCAGGGTGGTGTCACACTGACCGCGGCACTCCTGATGCTTGACACGTATCTGTAACCTGTCTACACTTCTGAACAGAAACTATCGAATCATCTTCGAAATTTTTCGACGAAATTAGCCGGACGCGAATTTCCGGAAACCGTGTGACGAAAGGCCACGCGGCCCTTTTCGCCCTCGCGCGGAATAACACCCGCGGCTTACTACGGCAGCCGCCATTTCCTGGCTGACCAGGACATTTGCTCGGTCGAGGCGGGCACGGCGATGGAACCCGCGAGAACGTGCCTGGTGGCGGCGTCGCCAGTGGTGAAGTTGGAGGCGACCCGCAGCACGTACGCCTGGCCGCGACCTTCCAGGAACGCGCGCGGACCAGTGCAGCCGCCGTACACCTCATCGCCGCAGAGGAGACCGTCCGCGCTGCTTACGCGATGCTCGCGTGGTCGGAGTAGCCAACAGCACGATCACCCACCGTCGAGAAAGGCGGTGGTCGCCCGTGTGGCGCGCGGGTCCAAGAGCGTTGTCATGTGGCCTCGGCCACGGAGCAGGAGGAGCCGAGCGTTCGGGATGCCGCGTGCGGTCGCTTCGACGAGCGCGGGTGGGACGAGGGAATCCCGGGTGCCACCCACGACGAGCGTGGGTGCGGTGATCTCGCCCAGCCGTGCCGTCACATCCCACTCTTGAACGGCTTCGATGAGGGCGACCTCACCGGGGGCTCGCTGTTGGCCGGCGCCGAGCGCGTACATGGCCGCGACGACCACGCGCAGGGGTCCGTGTGCGACCAGGCCGCTGCTGATCCAGGCGGCGGACTTCCCCCGGCGTTCCATCTCGACGCTCCGTAGCAGGTCATGTCGTCCGCGGTCGCTGACGCGGCTCGCGGCGACGGAGATGACCAGGCGGTGTACGACTTCGGGGTGGTCCATCGCGAGTTGGAGCGCGGTGACGCCTCCACCGGAGCTACCCATGACGTCGACCGGTTTGCCGAACCGCTCCTGCAGTGCGATGGCGTGCCATCCGGCCAATCGGGCAATGGTCGTGCCGGAAGGCATGTCGATGGGACGGTTGATCAGGTGGACCGTGCGGCCAGATCCGAGCGCGACGGCGCGGGCCGACCGGGCCATGGTTCGCGGGACCCCTTGGGACAGGTCGGCACCCGGACCGAGGCCGGCCAGGAAGACCAGGGGTGCGCCGTTCCCGGTAGCCGCCACGGACAGTCCGTCGTTCAGGCGTTCGCCCCGCATCCGGCCTCCGCCCGTGCTCAGTCGCGTTGTCGCAGACCGAAATCCTAGCCAGCAACGCCGCCACCAGGCACGTTCCCGCCGGTTCCATCGCCGTACCCGCCTCGACCGAGCTGCAGCCGGAAAAATTCGGGAACTCGGAGGCCAGCGGATGTCGAGAACGCTACGGCGGCTCCGTCCCTGGCTCGGATCACGACAACGACCCTGGAGGGACCGCTATGCGAGCGAACGAGATCGCCGAGATTCTGGACCGGCCGATCAGCCGAGAGCTGCTGGCACGCGACGTGACGCGGCTGGCGTACGTGGCCAAGGACGGCACGCCCCGGAACGTCCCGATCGCGTTCACCTGGAACGGCTCGCAGATCGTCATGTGCACCACGAAGAACGCCCCTAAGCTCCCGGCTCTGCGCGAGAACCCGATGGTCGCCCTGACGATCGACACCGAGGTGCATCCGCCCAGGATCCTGCTGATCCGCGGCCGGGCCGAGCTGGACGTCGTCGACGGCATCCCGGACGAGTACCTCCAGATGAACGGCTCGTACGAGATGACGCCCGAGCAGCGCGTCGCGTGGGAGGCAGAGGTCCGCTCGCTCTACGACGGCATGGTCCGGATCGTGGTGACCCCGACCTGGGCGAAGCTGATCGACTTCGAGACGACCCTGCCGAGCGCGGTCGAGGAACTGGTCCGGCAGCGAGCAGAGCGGGAGCGCGCCTGAACACGGTCTTCGACGACGCCACGGACGCCGTCAGCGGTGGTGGCCTGTTTCGAGAAGACTGAGCCGAATGTGCGAGTGCTCGTAGGCTGCTCTCGCACGTGACGGACAGGAGGCTGAGGTGGCCGGAACGACCCCGACCGAGACGACGCTGCCCGCGGTGATGACCGAGCTGGCCGAGCTCGAGGACCCGAGAGCGCGCGAGGTGAACGAGAGACACGGCGACGATCACGGTGTGAACCTCGGCAAGCTGCGCGCGCTCGCGAAGCGGCTGAAGACGCAGCAGGAACTCGCGTGCCGGCTCTGGGAGACGGATGACACCGCGGCGCGGCTGCTGGCGATCCTGATCTGCCGTCCGAAGGCGTTCGAGCGTGACCAGCTGGACGTCATGCTGCGCGAGGCGCGTGCCCCCAAGGTGCACGACTGGCTCGTGAACTACGTGGTGAAGAAGAACCCGCACTCCGAAGAGCTGCGCCTGGCCTGGTCCGCCGATCCGGATCCCGTGGTCGCGAGTGCCGGCTGGGCGCTGACCACCGAACGCGTGACGAAGAAGCCCGAGGGCCTCGACCTCGCAGGGCTGCTCGACGTCATCGAGGCGGAGATGAAGAACGCCCCGGATCGCCTGCAGTGGGCGATGAACCACTGTCTGGCGCAGATCGGGATCGAGCACGCCGAGCACCGCGCCCGGGCGATCGACATCGGCGAGCGACTGGAGGTGCTCAAGGACTACCCGACTCCCCCGGGCTGCACCTCTCCGTACGCGCCGATCTGGATCACCGAACTCGTACGCCGGCAGCACGAGAAATAGGAAGGTCCCACTCACACCCGCGCCGCCTGATACTCCAGCCGTAGATGACGATCTCGCGCGTGGGCTGGTGGCAGAGATGCCCGATAAACAGGTCTGCCGTGGCTGAAGTCACCCGTTCTGGTTGCCGCAGGAACGATCGTCAGGCGATCAGCCCCGGGCGGCGACCTTCGAGCAGCGCGGTGCCGAGGTCGGTGATGGTGTGGATCACCGCCTGTCCGAGGCGCCGGCTTTGCACGAGGCCTGCCTCGCGCAGTGTGGTCGCCTGGCGGCTGGCGGTCGATCCGGGGATGCCGAGCCGCAGGGCGAGCTCTCCCGTGGTGCAGTCGCCGCGGGCGATGGCCTCAAGGACATGGGCGCGGGTCAGGCCGAGCAGCCGCGTCAGGGCGGGACGTCCGTCGAGAGCCTCGCGGTCGAGGAGCTGGTCCGGCGGCGGGCCGAACGTGAGCGCGCCTGAACACGGTCCCGACGTTCCCCATTGACAATCGATCCCGCGCGGGCGCATCTTGTCAGTGACAAGTTCAGTTCATCGAGGTGAGAAGGAAGGGCCTGGCCACCCCTTGCCGGTCTGAGCCTCATTCGGACGGTCGCGGCGAACAACGCCCGTCTCCGAATGCGCGGTGATTTCCGATGTCGGCCTCTCATTCGTGACACACCGTCGCCAGTCAACCGGGAAGCTCACATGACCCGAATCGCCGCTGTCCGCGGTGCCCTTCCCCCACACCGTTACCCGCAGTCGGAGATCACCGACGCGTTCGCGCAGGTGTGCCTTCCGCGGGGAGGCAGCCGCAGGCTGCTCGACCGGCTGCACGCCTCCGCCCGGGTCGAGCACCGCAGCCTCGTGCTGCCTCTGGAGCGGTACGTCAAGCTCGACGGCTTCGGGGCGGCCAACGACAGGTTCATCGAGGCGGCCGTCGACCTCGGGGCCGAAGTGCTGAGCGATGCGCTCGACGCCGCCGGGCTGACACCGGGCGACGTCGACATGATCATGTTCACGACGGCGACCGGGATCGCCCTGCCCTCGGTCGAAGCGAGGGTGGCGAACCGGCTCGGGATGCGTCCCGACGCCAAGCGGATGCCGATGTTCGGCCTCGCCTGCCTCGGCGGAGTCTCGGGTATCGCACGCCTGCACGACTACCTGCGCGGATGGCCGGACCACGTCGCCGTGCTCCTCTCAGTGGAACTGTGCTCCCTCACCGTGCAGCGGGAGGACCCCTCCCCGGCCAACCTCGTCGCCAGCGGCCTCTTCGGGGACGGCGCCGCCGCGGTCGTGGCCTGCGGGCCCGGCAGAACGGACACGGACGCGCGGCGCGCACCCGGTCCGACCGTCGTCGCCAGCCGCAGCCGCCTCTACCCGGACTCCGAGCAGGTGATGGCCTGGAACGTCTCCGACAGCGGCTTCCGCATCGTGCTCGACCCCGGCATTCCCGGCATCGTGCGTGCCCACCTCAGGGAGGACGTGCACCGCTTCCTGAGCGACCACGGCCTGTCGGCGCGGGACGTGACCGCCTGGGTGTGCCACGCGGGCGGCCCGAAGATCCTCCAGGCGGTCGCGGAGACTCTCGGCCTTCCCGACGGCGCCCTCGACCTCACCTGGCGGTCCCTGGCGGAGGCGGGAAACCTCTCGTCCTCATCCGTGCTCCACGTCCTGAGAGACACCCTGGCCCTGCGGCCCCCGGAGCCGGGCACGCCGGGGTTGCTCATCGCGCTGGGTCCCGGCTTCTCGTCCGAACTCGTCCTCGTGCGCTGGTAGCGCGTGGCCGCCTCCACGTCGGCGTTCTCATCGCACCGGTAGGTATGAGTGGTCACCACGGTCATGTACGCGATCCCGGCCTTCCTCCTGCTCGTAGTGGCCGAGGCGGTGTCGTACCGGTTCCTGCCCGGCGACGACGAGCGCGGCTACGACATCCGCGACACGGCGACGAGCATGTTCATGGGACTGGTCAACCAGCTGATCGACTTTCCCTGGCACATCCTGGCCGTCCTCGCCTACGCGGGCCTGTACGAGGTGGCGCCCCGGCACCTCTCCGCCGCTTCGGGGTGGACGTGGGTGCTGCTGTTCTTCGCCGAGGATCTGACCTACTACTGGTTCCACCGGTCGCACCACCGAATCCGCCTCCTGTGGGCCAGCCACGTGGTCCACCACTCCAGCCGGTACTTCAACCTGTCGACCGCGCTGCGGCAGAGCTGGACGACCCCGATGACCTCCCTGCCTTTCTGGCTCCCCCTGGCGCTGCTGGGCGTCCCGCCCTGGATGATCTTCCTGCAGAAGTCGGTGAGCCTGCTCTACCAGTTCTTCCTGCACACCGAGCGGGTGGACAGGCTGTGGGCGCCCGTCGAAGCGGTCTTCAACACGCCCTCCCACCACCGCGTGCACCACGGCTCGAACGACGTCTATCTGGACCGCAACTACGGCGGGATCCTCATCGTGTGGGACCGCCTCTTCGGCACCTTCAGGTCCGAGGGCCGGCGAGTCGTCTACGGGCTCACGGAGGACGTCGAGAGTCACAACCCCATTCGGGTGGCCTTCGGCGAGTTCGCGCGTCTGTGGCGGGACGTCCGTACGGCGGACCACTGGCGCGACCGTCTCGGGCACCTCTTCGGCCCGCCCGGCTGGATTCCGGAGAAGCGAGGCTGACATGCACCTCCTTGGATCGAGTGGGAAGAAGGCGGCGAGTTGAGCGAGGAGCGGCCGCGTGTCGTCGTCACCGGGCTCGGCGCGGTGACGCCGCTCGGCGCGGATGTGGCGTCGACATGGTCGGCACTCCTTGAGGGGCGGTCGGGCATCCGTGCGCTCACCGAGGACTGGGCCGGCTCCGTCCCGGTGAGGATCGCCGGTGTGGCGGCCGTCGATCCCGCCGGGCTGCTCTCCGCGTCCGAGGCCAGGAGACTGGACCGCGGCGAGCAGCTCGCCCTGGTCGCCGCCCGCGAGGCCTGGCGGGACGCGGGCGCCCCGGAGGTCGACCCGGCGCGGCTCGGCGTCGTCGTCGGCAGCGGCGTCGGCGGCATCACCACGATCCTGTCGGCGTACGAGACGGTCAGGGAGAGGGGATGGCGGACGCTGTCGCCCTTCACTGTGCCCATGCTCATGCCGAACGGCGCGGCCGGGTGGATCGGGATCGAACTCGGCGCCCAGGCCGGCGTGCACGCCACGGTCAGCGCCTGTTCCTCCGGCGCGGAGTCCGTGGGTTACGCGATCGCGATGATCAGGGAGGGCCGCGCCGACGTGGTCGTCGCGGGCGGCACCGAGGCGGCCATCCATCCGATGAGCTTGAGCGCGTTCGCCGCCATGCGGGCCGTGTCGACCCGCAATCACGAACCGCAGCGGGCGTCCCGGCCGTTCGACAGGGGCCGTGACGGGTTCGTCCTCGGCGAGGGCGCGGGCATCGTCGTGCTGGAGTCGGAGAAGCACGCGCGGGCACGCGGCGCGAGGACCTACGCCGTGGCCGCCGGAGCGGGCTACTCCGCCGACGCCCACCACATCGCGCAGCCCGAGCCCACCGGTGCGGGTGTCCGGCTCGCCCTGCGGCGCGCGCTGGAGGGCGCCGGCCTGACCGGCGCCGACGTGCGGCACATCAACGCCCACGCCACCTCGACTCCGGCCGGCGACGTCGTCGAGACGGTCGCGATCAAGGAGACGATCGGGACGCATCCGCTGGTGACCGCGACCAAGTCGATGACCGGTCATCTGCTGGGAGGCGCGGGCGCCGTCGAGTCCATCTTCACGGTGCTGGCGCTGCACGAACGCGTCGTCCCTGCGACCATCAACCTGGACGAACCGGACGACGGCGTGGAGGTGGACGTCGTCCGCGGGCAGCCGCGCCCCCTGCCCGGCGGGCAGATCGCCGGGCTCAACCACTCCTTCGGGTTCGGCGGTCACAATGTCGCCGTGGTGTTCACGACCCTCTGACCCCACGGGTCGCCGCCGGAGACCCCGTGTTCCCGGCGGTCCCCGGCGGCCGGGCCTCGTCAGGAACGGGCCAGCCTGAAGCGCCCGCTCCCGCTCTTCTGTATCACGATCACGGCATGGGCGCCGGTCACGCCCGGCGTGACGGTGAGGCGTTCGGCCGCGCTCGGTCCCTTGGTGAAGGCGCCTTTCGCGTCGGCTCTCGGCCTCGCCCACCTGGTGGCACTGGGCGCCATCACGAAGACGTCAAGGTCCTGACCGTCCAGCGGGGTGACGGTGAACGTCACCGGGACGCCGGCCGTGAGGTCCGCCGTGCGGATCTCGACGACGTCGGCCGACTCCATGGACAGCTCGGTGGAACTTCCCGGCGCGAGCGGCCCCTCCGACTCGGCGAACTCGACGAGGTAGGAATCCCCGGCGGAGAGCGTCGACACGCGGGGCAGGTGGGTCCTCGGACCGGACGTGGCGTCGACCGCGATGAAGTCCGGCTGATCGCTGCGGGGCATCCAGCTCGAGATCACGTCCCCGCCGGTCGCCCCGGCGGCCTTGTACAGGGAAAGGCTGGTGTCGTTGGCCGGGTCGCCCACGTGGAGCGCGGCCACCACAGACCAAGTGGGCCGTGTTGTGGTGAAGGAGAAGTCGCCGCCCCAGAAACTCGGACGGTTGAGCTCGACCCTGTCCAGCAGGGGTTCGTAGAACACGTCGTCTACGGTGTTCTGGAAGAGGGCGGCCAGCACGTTGGACTTCCCTCCCGCCGTCGGCACCGCGGGCAGCAGGGCGTTCTTGAACTCGCCCACGGTGTTCGGCTTGCTCGCCCGGACAACCGAGACGATCTTCTCCGGTCCCTCGGAGGACAGGTCCCAGTAGATCTCGTTCCTCGGGTCGCCGTCGGCGAGGTCCATCAACGCGCCGGCCACCCGGCCCTCGATGTCGGGCCCGATCGACCCCTCCCAGCCGGGGCTGCCCCACGTGGGGCTCTCCAGCTCGACCGGCGGGTCCAGCGGTCCCCAGCAGTAGCGGGTGTCCCCGTAGGTCTGGGCCGCCAGCCAGTCGGCCCACCCTTCCGTCCAGGCGCACCCCTCTGAACTCGCGCTCAGGATGAAGTGCGAGTTGCACGAGGGAGTCGGCGGATACGCATCCGAGTAGACGTAATCCATGATGAAGTGGCCGAGTTCATGGGACACCGTCATCTTTTCGAGCTGCTCGGTCGCGCTCAGGTGGATGGTGTCGTCCGGGAGCGTGTAGTGAGCGTCCGCGATCGTGACGTCGGGGGCCCACAGAATCACCGCCTGGCGGCAGGGTGCCGCGCCGGCGACCCAGCAGCCGCCAGGGTTCCCGGCCCAGCCCGTGTACGCCTTCCAGGTGGCGTGCGCGGCCGTGAAGATCCGGAACGCGCCCTCGTCCGTGCTGCCGGGCGGGGAGAGGTAGTTGACGATTTCTCTTCCGCCCTGCTCGACATCCGCGACGACCGGCGTCTGGAACGTGTAAAGGCCCCTGGTCCTCGGATCCTCGACCGACCAGTAGTCGCTGAAGGACAGCCCCTTCACGTAGACGTCCTGACCACCGCTCTCGTCGCCGTCGCTCCCGTCGAAGCACAGCTCGTAGTCGCCCTGGTCGTCGGTCTCGCCTCTGGCGAGCAGGTCGTCGCCGCCCTCGGCGTCCCGGTCGAACGCCTGCAGCCTGAGCCGGGGCACACCCTGGAAGGGGCCCTCCGCCGTCACGTGGCTGACCCTGCCCTGCACACAGGTGTCGGCCTCCGCCGCGTCCACCGCCGCGTCCACCGCCGCGTCCTCTGTCGTGGGCGGAGGGGTGGCGGTCGCGGGCCGCGCCATGCCGAAGAAGGACCTCTCCTCGCCGACGGTGACGTAGGCCAGCGCCTCGTTGCCCGGCCCTGGCCGCCCGTCGGAGACGTGGACGTTGACCGCGGCCGGGCCTGGCTCGGTGGCCGTCACCGTGCCGACGTACGTCACCCGCTCGTTCCTCCGCATCGGGCCGGTACGGCTCGCGCGGTCCAGCCTGCTGCGCCCGATCGTCGCGGGGCCACGGCTCGTTCCGTCGGGCGGGCGCACCCAGCGCAGGTTCCCGGGCAGGTCCGTCACGACCCGCACGTCCGCCGCCTTCTCCCTGGATGAGACCGTGACGGTCAGCGTGGCGGTCTCCCCCACGGCGGGGGCCCGGTCGAGGGCCGCGGTGACGGCGAAGCAGGTGCCGGGCACGCACCGCTCCGCCGCTGCGCCTCCGGGCCCGGTCTCCGCCCGGGCCGCCACCGCTCCGATGGAAAGGCCGGTGACCAGCAGTACCACCGCCGGCAGACGACGTGTCATCGACGCGTTCCCTTCTCAGCCCGGACAGGCCACGGGCGAGTCGACATGTTTTGATCCCCGGTGCGGTTGGGGATCAGGTGCGGGTCAGGGTGAGGTCTCCGTCGCCGCTCTTCTTGACCACGATGACCGCGTAGACGCCGGGCACCTTCGGGTCCGCGATGGTGATCCGTTCGGCCTTCCCCGGCCCGCCGGTCGAGGAGCGGCGGGCCGCGGAGCGCGCGAGCCCCCACGCCGTGGAGTTCGGAGCCATCACATAGAGGTCGATGTCCTGCCCGTTCTGGGGCGTGACGGTGAACGTCACGAACGCGCCCAGATCGATCGGAGTCGTACGGATCTCCACCAACTGGTCGGCGGGCATCGTGAATGTCTGGGGGGTTCCCCTCTCCAGGTCGCCCGGGGGCGCCACTGCACTTTGCAGCACGTACTCACGGAGATCGACACCGGAGCTCACCCGGCTCGCGAAGATCTGGTCGACGAGGGTGGGCTGCACGGCGACAAAATCCGGATCCGGGCCGAGCCCCTGCGAACTCCTGACCGTCGAACCCCCTTCGAAGGGGTTCACCTCAAGGGTGACGTCTCCGCTGCCCGCCCCGGAGGTGGCCGCGGCCACCACCGACCATCTGCCCGTGGTGGAGGAGAAGAGCGACTGCAGCGGGACGTTGGCGGGCCGGCGCACCGTCGTGCGGTCGTCGAGGTCCTCCGTTCGGCTGCCGCGGATCGTGTTCTGGAACGCCACGGACTCCGCGAGGGCCTGGTCCTCCGGCTTCAGCCCGGCGAGGAACTGGGCGAAGGTGTCCGCGGGCGCCTTCCTGAAGGCCGCCACGACCCCGTGGGTTCCTATACTTCCGGTGTCCCAGATCTCCTCATGATTGTCGGCCAGGTCGAGGAGAGCGGCGGTCACCCGGCCCTCGACATCGGGTCCGTCGTCCCAGCCCGCGCTGAACCACGTCGGGCTCTCGACGTCGACCGTGCCGTCGGTGGCTTTCCACCGTATGTGCGTGCCTCCGTAAGTCTGGACGGAGATCCAGTGGGCCCATCCCTCGACCCACGCGCAGGACTCGGTCGACCGGCTGGTCACGTAGTGCACGGAGCAGGCAGGATCTCTCGGTGGCAGGTGACCGTAGGTGTAGTCCATGATGAAATGACCCAGCTCATGGGCGACCGTCATCTTCTCCAGGCCGACCGACGCGTCCAGATCGATCTGGAAACGGCAGGGGTCGAAAGAGCAGTAGCTCGACGTGACGACCCTGGTAGGCGCCCATTTGAAGGTCACCGTCCGGCAGACCGCCTCGCCGGATTTCCAGCAGTCGTTATCCGGCTGCTGGAGTTGCCTGACGTAGAAGTTCCACGTGTCGTGGGCGGCCGCCATGATCCGAAGCAGGTCCTCTACCGGAGTTCCGGGCGGGGCCGTGACGTCGACGGTCCTGTCATCGCCCGGGGGAATGTCCTTGTGTACCGAGCCATTGGCCCAATAGACGTTGTCGTTGTCCGTCGGATCCACGATCCGCCAGTAGCGCCCCTCCGTGAGCACTTGGACGTCGACGTCCTGCCCAGTCCCGTTCTCTTCGGTGCCGGTGAAGCAGATTCTGTAGTTCCCGGCGTCGTCGGTCAGGGTCGCCCCGAGTTTGTCGTATTCGGCGCCGCCGGCGTCGACATCCCACGCTTCTACGAGTGTCGAGGGTGTCCCCCGGACAACACCGTCCAGCGTGACGTGCGTGACGTGCCCGTGCACGCAGGTGTCGCCGACCAGGGACGCCGTCTGCACCAAGGGTTGCGTCCGCGTGTGCGGCTTGGCCGAGCCCGGGGGCATCCCGAATATCGACGACTCGGCGCCGACGGTGAGGTGGACGAGTCCCTCGCTGCCCGGACCGGGCCGTCCGTCCCGGGCCTGCACGCGGATCGAGGCGGGGCCGGGCGCGACCGCCGTGACCACCCCCTCGTACCGCACCCGCTCGCCCTTCCGGGCCCGTTCCGTACGGCTCGCGCGGTCCACCCGGCTGCGGCCGATCGTCGCCGCCCTGCGGTCGAGCCCGGCGGGCGGGCGCACCCAGCGCAGCGTCTCGGGCAACTCGATGGTCGTCGTGGCGTCCGGCAGGTCCTCCTTCGCGGTGACCTCCACCGTGAGCGTCGCGGTCTGTCCCACGGCAGGGGCGCGGTCCAGCCTGACGCTGACCGTGAAGCAGTCCCCGGGATCACACGAGGGTGTCCTCGCGGGGGCCGCGTGGGCCGGGGCCGCGACGAGTCCCGCCGCGGCCAGGGCGGTGGCGGCCAGGGCGGCCGCCGTCAGTCGGCGTAACATCCAAATCTCCTGATCAGCTCGCGCAGGCGACGGGCGAGTCGAAGTGCCCCGGTGAGGTGGGATAGGGGGAGCCGTTGTCGTTGGCGGGGATCGCCAGCTCCCGCGCGCCGGACGCGTCGCCCGCGCTCCGGCCCGCGCCCGCGCCCCAGGCCACCTTGGCCAGGAAGTCGCGCATCGCGGGCGAGTGCTGGCGGACGATGTTGTGCCCGCCGTTGGCCGGTCCGCAGTGGGTGTAGAGGTTGAACGAGCCGTTCCAGTCGATCATCTTGTCGCCCGGGTTGGGCCCGTTCGCGGTGCGGTCGCCCTGCAGCACGTCCCGGTCCGCGCCGCCGTACTGCCAGTCGACGCCCTGGTGGTGCTGGTCGTCGGCCGCCGAGGCGTTGTCCTTGCCGGTCATCCGGAACCACAGGCACGGGTCGACGACGGTGGTCAGCTCGCCGTCGGGCATGCGGCCGGGGGCGCACTCGTCCGGATAGGAGCCGCGCGGGTTGTAGTCGAGCAGGTCGGCCCCCGCGCCGCCGAACACGTGGTCGACGAAGCGGTCGCCGGTGCCCCGGGCGGCCGGGTCGAAGGCGCCGCCGCTGAGGCAGTCGGCGGTCGCCGCGTCCAGGACGGGGTCGCAGCCCTTGCCGCCCCAGACGACGTCCGCACCGTCGTCGCCGAAGACCTCGTCGCCGCCGCTGTCGCCGTTGATCAGGTCGTCGCCCGCGCCGCCGTGCATGCTGTCACGGCCCGGCCCGCCGCGCATGCGATCGTCGCCGCCCTTGGCGAATCCGTCGTACGGCATGGCCGCGCTCACCCAGGCGTCGCCGTCCGCGTCGTGCAGCAGGTCGGTACGGCGGTCGTAGGAGCCGGCCGGGAAGCCGTGGTAGGTCTCCTTCGGCGGCGCGTTGAGGCTGACGGTGAAGCCGAGACGTTGCGCGTCCCCGGCGTCGATGCGCTCGTCGACCACGCCGCCGCGGTCGCCGAGCATGGCGTCCTCGCCCTCGCCACCGTCCATCTCGTCGTCGCCGAGCTCGCCGAACAGGTCGTCGTCGCCCGCGCCGCCGGACAGCCGGTCGTCGCCGTCCTGGCCCCACAGCCCGTCGTCGCCCGCGTCGCCGTACAGGTGGTCGGCGCCGTAGGAGCCTTCCGGCTCGCAGGTGGCCTGGGCCTGGGTGCAGAACCGGGTGGAGTCGCCGGGCAGCGCGGGGTCGTGGGTGCGGCTGCGGGTGGCGTCGGCGGGCGCCTGGCCGGCCGGGTAGCGCTCGGTGTAGACGCGCTCGGCGTTGCCGGTCAGCGTGCGCACGAGCGAGCCGTTGTCGCCGAGCAGGACGTCGGCGCCGCCGCCGCCCTCGATCGCGTCGCCCTTGTCGGCCGCGCCCGGCTTGGCCGAGCCGCCGATGAGGTCGTCCTGGCCGGGAGCGGCGTCGTCGCCCTCCAGTTCGGCGGTCCCGCTCGCGACCCCCTTCCAGCCGGGGTCGGCGAGTGGCTCGCCGGCTGTCCGGGTCGACTCCGCCGACAGCGGGAGATCGCCGCGGATCCGGTCGGCGCCGCCGCCGCCCTCGGCGTAGTCGCCCTGGCCGCCGCCGGAGATCTGGTCGTCGCCGTCCTGCCCCCACAGCACGTCCACGCCGGAGCCGCCGGAGACGCGGTCGTCCCCCGAGCCCTCGTCCAGGAGCTTCACCGCCCGCGGGGTCATCGGCGTACCGGCCGAGCCGAGGCGGACCGTCGCCCGTGTGGGAGTGCCCGCCAGTGTCACCACCGCGTTGTCGCCCGTGACCACGTCGTCGCCGGGGCCGCCGAACAGCGCGTCGGCGGCGTCGTCCGCCCCCGCGTGCGAGCCGCCCACGATGTCGTCGTCGCCCTGGTCGCCCTCGGCCCAGTCGACGCCGGCGCCGCCCTCCGCGTAGTCGTCGCCCTCCTGGCCGCGCAGCCGGTCGGTGCCGCCCTGGCCGAAGATCGCGTCGTTGCCCGCGCCGCCGTCGGCGACGTCCGCGCCGGAGCCGCCCGCCAGCGGCTCCACCCGGTGAGTGCGCAGCTGGCCGGGTCGTACGGCGACGGAGGTGGCCGCGCCGGACGTGCTCAGGACGGCGTTGTCACCGGCGATCACGTCCGGTCCGTCGCCGCCGAGCAGGGTGTCGCCCGCGTCGGGGTGCGGCCCGGAGCCGCCGCCGACGAGCTCGTCCTCACCGGCTTCGCCGAGGACCTGGTCGGCCCCGTTGCCGCCCTCCAGGTGGTCGTCGCCGGCGTCGCCGTGCACCTCGTCGGCCCCGATCCCGCCGAAGGCGGTGTCGGCGTCGGCGCCACCGTGGATCACGTCGGGCCCGCCGGCCTCCTCCGGTGTGCCGTCCAGGTCGGATGGGCCGCCGGCGTCGCCGTTGTCGCCGACCAGCCGGTCGGCTCCGGCGTCGCCGTAGAGCGTGTCGCCCGCGTCGGCCCGGCCGGCCGTGCGGCTGCCGCCGACGACCAGGTCGTCGCCGAGGCCGCCGAACGCGGTGTCCTCTCCGGCCTCGCCCGCGACCACGTCGTCCTGCGCTCCGCCGTACAGGGTGTCGCCGCCGGCGCCGCCGGTCACCTCGTCGGCTCCGTCGTCGCCGTAGGCGATGTCGTCGCCCGGGCCGCCGCCGACGTCGTCGTCGCCCGCTCCGCCGTACAGGGTGTCGTCGCCCTTCTCACCGCACACGCGGTCCTGGCCGCCACCGGCCTCGACCCGGTCGGCTCCCCCGCCGGCCGAGACGGTCTCCGTGCCGGCGCCGCCGAGGACGAGGTCGCGGCCGTCGCCGTCCGCCTCGGCGTCGGTGCAGGGCTCGTCACGCACCCTGTCGCCGAAGATCGTGGCGCCGCCGTCGCCGCCCACGATGTGGTCGTCGCCGTCGCCGCCGGCCAGCAGCTTGACCGAGGGCTCCACGCCCGCGGGCAGCGGCAGGTGCAGTACCTGCCGGGCGGGGCCGTACTCGTCGCGGCCCTGCGCCTCGCTCACGTCGGACGGCTCGGCGATCACCCAGTCGTCGCCGGGGCCGCCGAAGATCTCGTCCTTGCCGTGACCGCCCGCGAGGACGTCCTCGCCGCCGCCGCCCAGGATCCGTACGGTCTCGCCGGGACGGGAACGCCCGGCGACCAGGTCGACGGCCCCGCCGCCGTACACCCTGTCGGCGCCCGCGCCGGTGTCGACGTGGTTCGGCCCCGAGTCCGCGGGTCCCGGCGCGTCGGGCCCGAACTCCTCCCGCGGTCCGGTGTAGATCTCGTCGGCGGCGGAACCACCGGTGAGGGTGTCGCCGCCGGGCCCTCCGACCAGCAGGCTCGGCTGGGCGCGGAAGCGCGGCGACGGGTCGGAGGCGGCCAGCGGGCTGTCGGAGGCGACTCCGATGGTGTCGTCTCCTCCGTTGCCGAACAGCCGGTTCTCACCGAGTCCGGCGGCGATCCGGTCGTCGCCGTCGCCCGGGGCGTCGGCCGGCGCGCCGGGCGGGCCGCCGGCGTTCCAGTCGGCGACCTCCGCGTTCCCGACCTTCCGGACGGCGGGGGTCAGGCGCCCGTCACCGGCCACCCAGCCGCCCGCGCCGCCCACCGTCAGGTAGTCGTCGCCGGGACCTCCGGCGACGACGACCACCGTCTTGCCCTGCTCGTCGTACCGGTCGCCGCTGGTGATCTGGTCGTCGCCCTTGCCGCCGTCCGCCACGGTGCTGCCGGACCCGGCGAGGATCATGTCGTCGCCGTCGCCGCCGAAGGCGACGATCTTCCGGTCGAACGGGTACGGCGCGCCGGACGCGTCGGCGTACCCCTGGAAGACCAGTTTGAGGTCGCCCGTGGCGCCGCGGCCGTCGGCCAGCACCCGGTCGAGGCCCGCCGTGTGGTGCTCCTCGCGGACGCCGAGCGCGCTCACCACGAAGCCCTCGTCGCCGGGGAGCTGGCTGACGGTCCACTGCTCGGCGTCGTCGCCCGGCTTGGCGGTGCTGCCTCCCCTGGCGCCGCGCATCGGGCCGATGTGCAGCACCAGCGCTTCGCCGCTGACGGTGGCGAGCTTGGGCGGGGCCTCGTCGCATTTCGGCTTCGCCGAGAAGTCGAGCAGCGTGGCCTCGACGATCGTCCAGTCGAAGCGCTTTTTGAAGATCGAGATGCCGATCTCCACCCACGCCTTCAGGTACACCTTCAGCTTGCCGTCCATGGTGAACAGGCAGAGCGGGTTGCGCAGCAGGATCCCGGAGAACTCGTAGAACCTGAACTTGCCGTCGTTGGTCGGGTCGGCCCAGTTCATCGAGATGCCGAGGGAGATCCCTCCGCTCACTCCGGCCTTGACGAGCAGCACGTCGACCGCCGCCCCGGCCTCGAGGCGGCCGGACAAGGTGATCGCCGGCAGGGGGCGGCCCCGCTCGTCGGCGGTCCTCAGGTACAGGCTGTCGAGGACCTGGAGGTCGGCCTTGCCCTGCTCGATCGCCTTGCGGATGCCGTAGGTGTCGAAGCCCGCCCTGATCCGCGCCTCCACCCCGGCGGTGCCGGAGATGACGACCATGACGGGCGGCGGCGCGTAGACCGGGCCGAAGGACTGGCTGTAGGTGAAGCCCAGACGCAGCGGCCCGGAGTCGTACTCGACCAGTTCGACGTCCCTGCCCATGATCAGGCTGAAGATCGACCGGCCCGCGTTGTTCAGGACCGGGAAGGAGAAGCCGGCCTTCGAGGACTGCCCCATCGGCCCCTGCTCGGCGTCGGCCGTGGCCGTGGCCTTGTCACAGGTTCGTGCGCCCTGGTCGAGCGCCGCCAGGAGGTCCTGCGTCTCGGGGGTCGTGTCCCCGATCAGCGAGTCCGCCACGTCCGGCGAGTTCTGCGTGACCAGCGCCCTGTCGCCGGCCACCGTGAAACCGCCCAGGGGGATGTGCAGCTCGCCCCGGCAGTCGGGCAGGGAGGTGACCAGCTTGGTGATCTCGACCATGCGCTCGACGAACTGCGTCGAGCTGTTCCCGCCCAGGGTGTTGAACTTCTTGGCGATCGTCATCAGGTTCACGTCGCCGCCGCCCGCCGCCCGGCTCAGGTCCGACAGCACCGGGATGGGCGCGTACAGCTGGTCGATCACCGGCCTGACCGGGTCGGTGACCCGCTTCACCTGGGTCACCACCGGGCCGAGGACGCTGCGGAAGAAGTCGCCGGCCTCCAGGTTCACGTTCGTGAATGCGATGTGCAGGTCGGCCGGGTCGGGGCCGCCGGCCTTGGTGAGGTCCCAGTCGAGGGCGAAGTCGCCGAACAGCCCGGGGAGCATCGGCGAACCGGGCGTCACGGTGAAGCGCCAGTCGACGGCGGTCTTGGCCTTCAGCGAGGTCTCGACCAGGTCCCCGGCGTCGGCCAGCTGCCCGAGGCCAATCTTGCCGACCGGCTTGAGCCCGACGGTGAAGGTGCCGGCGAACAGGTCCGGAGACCGCGGCGTGCGGTTCTTCAGGGTGACGTCGAGGATGGCCAGCTTGGCGTTGATCTCCTCGGGCAGCGCGATGTTCACGCCGATGCCCGCCTGCGGCCGGTCGTCCTGGCCGGCGTCGATGTAGAAGCCGTTGGTCCGGTCCAGCCCGATCGTGGCCTTCACGTGCCAGCCGAGCCTGGCCTGCACGCCCTTGCCCGGGCCCTGGCGCAGCGCGAGACCGGGGATGCCGATGTTCAGCCGCCGTTCCAGGCTCGCGCAGCCCTCGACACAGCCCTGCTGGGGGTCCACGGTGCCCTTGCCGATGTCGACCGTGAATTCGACCCCGGTCAGCTCGGTGCCCTTCGCCGCGTCGCACGCCGTGGGCTCCGGCGGCTCCGGCGCCTGCACACAAGTGATCAGCGGCTGCGCGCCGGGACCGACCTTGGGGGCCAGCTCGGCGTTGTACCACTCACGCAGGTCCTTGCCGGTCGGCACCCGGCCGCCGTTCGGCAGCTTGGCGATCGCCGCCTTGATCTCCTCACGCTTGGCGCCGACGAAGTCCGCGCCCTGCTGCAGGTCGGCGCCGACCAGGGGCAGCCTGCCGCCGTAGGAAGCCGTGCGCATGCCGGACTCCAGCGCGGTGAGGTACCGGTCGAGGCCGTCGCCCAGGTTGGTCCAGTCCAGCTCCAGCCCGGCGGGCAGCGTGGAGAAGTCGAAGCTGGGGATCTCCAGCCGGTCGATGTCGCCAGGCAGCTTCGCGGTGAGGTCGAACATCTCGGCCAGCGGGGCGACCCTGGGAAGCCGCAGGATGAACGCGTGCCTGCCGTCCGCGGTGATCGGGCTGCCGTTGAGGTACGCGGGCAGCACCGCGCACAGCGCCAGGTCGGTCTCGTCGCGCCGGGGGTCGCGGTCGCAGGTGACCGACTCGGTCGTCTCGTTGAGCGACAGGCCGAGCCCGGCGAAGAAGTCGGCCGGCGGCACCGCCTCCTGCGGATCGCCGTCGTACCGGAGGCTCACGCCGTACGCGAGCCTGGCCTGCAGCGGGTCGTCGCCGGCCTTGCCGACGGAGACGGGCAGCGGGCCGATGTCCGCCTTGACCGTGCCGTCCAGCCGCGCGCTCGCCTCCAGGTCGAGGCCGGAGTCGGTGTCGACGAGCAGGTCCTGGGCGAGGTCGAAGTCGCGCTTGAGCGCGACACGCAGGCCCAGCCGCACCTGCCCGGTGACGGAGGCGTCGAGCGTGCCGGAACCGGAGGCCGCGACCAGGCTGCGCTCCCCGAAGGAGAAGCGCAGCGCCTCGTTCATCGCCGCCTTCTTGTCGTATGCCAGCGACAGCCGCAGCGCGCCGTCGTCGTAGGAGACGCGGACCTGGCCGCCGAGCGCCCTGTTCAGCTCGGCCACCAGCGCCTGCACGGTGTCCGGCGGGGCCGCGATCAGCCGGTCGATCGCGTCCCTGAGCGGAGACCGCAGCGCGTACGCGCTCCCCGGCGCGGGAGCGGTCTCGCCGAACTTTGCGGTGAAGGCCAGGGTGTGCTCGGCGCACACCGCCTCGACGGTCATCACGCGGGTGCCGATCACCACGCCGCGCCCGATGTGCGCCTGGGTGAACGTACGCGAGGGATCGGTCACGAAGCCGTGCTCGCCGCCGCAGGCGCCGTCGCCGTACACGACGCCGGGGCCCGAGCCCATCTCCTCGGCGGCGACCAGGTCGGAGATCGACCGGCCGAGGAGCGGCAGCCTGGTCGTCATCGCCTTGCCGACCGGGCCGCCGCCCTGGACGTGGTCGAGGTAGCCGGCCAGCGCCCCCAGCGACTTGATCAGCGTGCCGAACAGCGCCTGGGGGTTGTCGGGGTCGAAGGCGAAGCCCTTGACCTTGCCGATCTGGTCGAAGCCGCGGAAGTTCAGCGTGTCCGGCTTGCGGACGTCCGGCATCTCCACGTCGCCGGTCACCCTGCCGCCGAAGAAGTCCGCCATGCCGGGGACGCCCAGGGTCAGCCTGGCCCGGGCGGCGGCGTTCACCTGGGAGGTCAGGACCTCGCCGGGGTTGCCCGCCAGCCGCTCGAACAGCCGTGTCAGCGGCACGTCGCCGATGTCCTTGAGCGCGACCTTCACCACGTCGCCGCCGCTCGCGCCCGTCATGGTGAGGTCCCCGGTGACCTGCACGGCCAGGTAGCCGACGACGGCGTCGACGTTGACGGCGCTCCTGACCGACACCTGCGCGCCGAACAGGTCGCGGCCGGTACGCAGCATCACGCGGTCGGCGGACCGGGGAAGCTCGGTCACCACGGTGGAACTGCCGTCCGGGTTGACGTGCCGGTAGGGGCAGGCCTTCTGCTGCCCGTCCGGCCGGGAGGCGCACGCCTGACCGGTGACCGGGTCGCTCAGGTCGAGCACGACCGTGGCGGCGGCGTGGTAGCCGCGCATGACGCCGGCGACGGCGACGTCCGCGTTGGCCTGGGCGAGGCCCGCGCGGGCCTTGAAGGTGTCGCCGAAGGCGACCTGGCCGATCATGGGGTCGGCGGCGGCGATCCGGTAGGCGGTCCCGGCCGCGGGCACCCCGCCGCGCCACCCATCCCCGGCGAGGGTGACCGTGTCGGCGGTGTTGTCCGCCACCATGCCGCTCGCCGTGCCCGCGGTGACCGTACGGCCGGCGAGCTCACCGGGCGTCCACTTCTGGCCGGTGTGCTTGAGCGTCTTCGCGGTGTAGGCGACGCCGGCGCCCGAGCCGGTGGTGGCCTGTCCGGCCGGGTTGAGCGTCTCGGGGGTGGGGTTGACCGGGCGGTCGACGACGAGCGTGAATGCGATCTTCTTGCCGGCGTCGTCGTAGCCCGCGTCGGCGACCTTGATGATCGCGCCGCCGGGCAGGTTCCGCGCCCTGCCGAGCGCGGCGAACATGTCCTGGATCGAGGTGAAGGTGGGCTGGCCGGTGTTCCGGTCGACGTTGCCGGCGACGAACGCGTCGATGGCCTCGGAGACGCGCACCGCGTCGGCCAGGGAGCCGCGCATGAACGGCAGGTCCACATCGCCCTGGTCGCCCCAGCGGGCCCGCTGCACGGCGGTGATGGCGCCGGACAGGTGCGTCAGCCCGTCGAGCAGGTCCTTCGGCGTGAGTGTCTGGAAGCGGCCCAGCCGGTCCAGGTCGGGCTGGCTCACGCTCACCTGCGGCCCGCCCGTCGCGAGGTCGGGCCAGCTCACGCCGACGGTCGCGGTCGCGCCCTCGACCTGGGCGCCGGCGAACGGCTTCGCGGTGACGTGCAGCGCGGCGGTCGCCGAGCCCTTCCTGGTGAAGGCGAAAAGCCCGGACGCCGCTCCGTCCGCTCCCAGCTCGTCCTGGCTCAGCCTGCCGTCGCCGTCGGGGTCCGCGACGGAGGAGGCGAACGCCGAGGTGAAGGAGAGCGAGGAGGCGGTGGACAGGTCGACTCCGAGGATTCCGAAGGCGGCCGAGGGCGTGGCCCCGGCCGTGAGCCGCCCGTCGGCCTGCACCGTCACCGCGACGTCCCTGCCGAGCCAGGCGGCCTTGGTGGCGGGATCGTAGGCGAAGGGCAGCTTCGCCACCAGCTTCAGGGTGACGTCCACTCCCCCGGATGTCGCCAGCGAGACCCGGGGCTGCGCGCTGCTGACCGAGACCGGCCGGTCGGCGACCGTCCTGGCCACCTCCAGGGTCAGGTCGAGGCGCCTGACCCCGCCCTGGGTGCTCGCCTTCGCCAGCAGCCGCCCGGCGCGCGGGCCGGAGAGCGGGTACTCGTCCTCCAGATCCTCCAGGCTCGTGAGCCCCCTGAGCTGGTCGTACACCGCCACGTCGAACAGGTCGCCCAGGCCGAGGCCGTCCTCCGCGCCGGGGACGAGCCCGACGAGGGGCAACTGCTCGTTCATCGGGCCTGCCGCGCCCAAGCCCCTGCCGAGGGCGGCGAAGCGCTCCACGACCGACAGCAGGGCCGAGGTCTCCGCGTCCGGCTGCGCGGCCGCGGTGGCGGCCTGCGGCACTGTGACCAAGCCCGCCAGCATTCCCAGCGCACACAGGATGCCGACCAATCGCCGCCGTACCACGGGGACCCCCAGGACTTACAGATGATGTTCCGGGGCTCTGTCTAGCGATGAGGTCTAAAGAACCGGTTGTGGACTCTTGCGGGGTCCACCGGGCCGGGCGCCGTGGCTTCGCCGCGCCTTAAGGAAGCCACAAGACAGTCTTGTCATCGTCAAGATTGATCGCCCCGAGCGACCCCCGGCGGGGCGGGCCCTCCGACCCCACAAGGAGTCACGATGTCTCTCCACCACGACGAGACCGTCCTCGAACCCGGCCTTTCCACCAACCACAACGAGACCGTCCTCGAACCCGGCCTTTCCACCAACCACAACGAGACCGTCCTCGAACCCGGCCTTTCCACCAACCACAACGAGACCGTCCTGGCCTGACAACGCCTGCCGGCTCCGGCGAGTAGCGGAAGAGGGAGCGCCCGTCGAGCGCCCGTCAGGGCACTCGTGACAGCGGAAGGACGAAGAGATGGAGCGGACGCCGTCGCAGGGATTGCTTCCACGTCTGCCCGGTCACGCATGGCTCATCCTCTGCGGCGACGCCGTGTCCGCGGTCGGAGCCGGCCTCACTCTCCCCTTCCTCCTCGTCTACCTGCATGACGTGCGGGGCGTCGAGCTCGGCCCGGCCGGGCTCGTCCTCTCGGCGATCGCGATCGCCGGACTGGCCGGAGCCCCCGTCGGCGGGCTGCTCGCGGATCTTCTCGGTCCGCGGCGGCCCGCCGCGGCGGGCCTCGTCCTCGCCGCGGCCGGAACCGCCGGGATGATCGGCGTACGGAGCGCGTGGGAGGGCGCCCTGTGGGCCGCGCTCTACGGGTTCGGTGTCGCGCTCGCCGAGCCGTGTTTCCAGTCGCTGCTGAGCACCTCGGTTCGCCCGGCCCGCCGCTCGCAGGTGTTCGCGGTGCGGCATGCCCTGCTGAACGTCGGGCTCAGCGCGGGCAGCCTGCTCGCCGCCTTCTTGGTGGACCTCTCCTCGGCGCGGACCTTCGTCACGATATACGTGGTCGACGCGGGCACCTTCCTCACGTTCGCCGTGCTGATCGCCGGAACACCGGGCCGTGGTCGCGCCGCCCCCGGACCCGGCGCTCGCCAGGACCGGGGCGCCCGCGCGCGCGATTCCCCGACGGGCGGCGCCGGCGGCGGATACCGGGCGATACTCGCCGACCGGCTGCTGCTGCGGATCTGCGTGTCGGTCGCCGTGGTCTTCGTCTGCGGCTACGGCCAGTACTACAGCGCCTATCCGGTCTTCGCGATCCGAAGCGGCGGCCTCGACGCCGCCGCGCTGCAGCTCACCTTCCTGGCCAACACCTGCACGGTCGTTCTCACCCAGCTGTTCGTCCTCCGTCTCGTGACCGGCCGTCGCCGTACCCGCGCGTTCGCCCTGTCGGCCGCGCTCATGGCCCTCGCCTGGCTCACCGTGGTGGGCGCCGCGCATCTCGGCGGCGGCCCGGCCGCCGTCGCCATGTTCATGACCGCGATGGTCCTGTTCGCCGCCGGTGAGACGCTCATGGCACCGAGCGTCCCGGCGATCGTGAACGACCTGGCGTCCGACGACAACCGTGGCAGGTACAACGGGGCCTACAGCTTCGCGCAGACGCTGGGCTACATCGTCGGGCCGGCGGTGGCCGGCGCGATGGTCGGTTCCGGGCGCGGAGCCCTGCTCTTCCTGGTCCTGGCCCTGGCGCTCGGCCTCGTGGCCCTGCAGGCGACCAGGCTCGACCGCCTCCTCGCCCCCGCGGCGAACGTCATCGGCGCCGGCCAGGCCGACGCCGCCGACACCGACGCCGAACACGCAGGCCATGGCGCCTGACCCCCGGGGACACAGTGCCATCCCGGGCGCCACGACGGGCACCGCCCCGGGCACCGCCCCGGACGCCACGCCGTACGACACCGGCGGCGGCACCGCGCCGGAGGCCCTGCTGTCGACGGCCGGGCGGTACCGCCGGCTGGGACGGCTGGACGAAGCCGAACGCACCCTGGAACGGGCCGTCCAGATCACCCGAGACAGCGAACCGTCCCAGGACGCCCATCTGCGCGCACTCGACGCCCTCGCCGAGCTGCTCCGCTTGCGGGGAAGGTACCGGCGATCGGACGAGATCCTGCGGAGCGCGCTCAGCCTCGCCGAGGAGACGCCCGGAGTGGGCTCCCTCGCGGTCGCGCGGATCTGCAACAGCCTGGGCGTGCTCCACAAGTACACGGGACGGTTCGAGGAGTCCGAGTCCTTCTATTCACGGGCTCTCGCGATACTCGAAGCAGACCTTGGCGATGAGCACCCGTTCACGGCCACCCTCTACCACAATCTCGGCGGGCTGAACCATGCCCGCGGGACCCACGCTCAGGGGGAGCCGTTCGCCCGCCGCTCCGTGGAGATCCGGCGGCGCACTCACGGTCCCGCGGACCCGGAACTGGCCGCCGACAAGGCCGCGCTGGCGGCGATCGTCCACGCGCTCGGCGACCTCGACGAGGCCGAGCGCCTGCTGGTGGAGGCACTCGCCGTGTTCGAGACGCGGCTGGGCCAGGACGACTACGAAGTGGCCTCCTGCCTGAACAACCTCGCCTCGATCCACTATTCGCGAGGCGGGTTCGAGGCGGCCGAGGCGGGCTTTCGCAAGGTCCTCGCGATCAAGGAAGGGTGCCTGGGCCCGGCCCATCCGGAGCTCGCGGTCGCGCTCAACAATCTCGCGATGACCCTCTGGAAACGCGGTCGGCCAGAGGCCGCCGTACCGGTGCTCGAGCGTGCGATCGTCTTGCTGAACACCGAGGTCGACCGGGACCAGCCGGTCAGGCTGGCCTGCCTCCGCAATCTCCAGACGTGCCGGAGCTCCATGTGAGAGCCGCGTCGATGACGTCCGCCGTCACGTCCCCTTGGGCCGTTCCCGCCGTCAGCGGAGCCTACGCGGTCGTGCCGGCGTGGCGCGGACGCCGCGCTCACGTGCGGAAGGGGCATCGGTGAGCTCCGCCTGAGGCCGTCCGAAAAGCCTTCCCACAGATTCGGCCCTTAAGGAGTTCTTGTGATCGATCCGCGGTTCCCCCTCGCCAGCTGGTTCCTGATCGTCTCCGGAACCGGCTTTCTCGCCGTCTACGCTCTTCCGCTCCTGCTGGTCCCGCTGCGCTGGGCGCGCTGGTTCCGATGGGAGTCCGCCTCGACCCCCACGGACCTCACCGTGTACTTCGGGCGCTGTCTGGGAGCCGTCGCGGTGGCCGTCACGTGGGTCGCGCTCGCCGCGGCGCCCGACCCCGAGCACCACCTGATCGTGTTCGACCTCATCACGGTCGCCTGCGCTCTCCAGACGCTCATCCACGTGGACGGTGCGGTGCGCGGGATCCAACCGTGGACCGAGACTCTCGAGATCGGCCTGTACGCCCTCCTCTGCGGTGCCGCCGTGGCGATTCGCGTCCTGCTGCCGACCTGAGCCGGGGGGGGACCGACCACCCGACGAGCCGGTGGCGGTCGCCGTTCACAGCACCAGATACACCCTCCGCGCTTGCGCATCGGTGGTCACCAGGACCCGGAGCGGCTCGTCGAAGATGTCTTCCGGAAGGTCGTACAGGGCCAGTTTCGAGCCGGGGTCGCGCGGGTCCTCGATCTCGGCGACGAGGGGCATCCCCACCTCCGCGATGTAGCGCTCCCAGCCGAAGGACTCGATCGCGCATCGGCGTGTCTCCGGGTCGTCCTCCGCCCTGATCGCCTCCGGCGTCGGATTCGTGATGACCCACTCGGGCACCGGGGTGCCGTGCCACGCGTGGAGCGCGTACCCGTCCGGCCAGGACAGGGCGGGACCGGTCGCGGAGTGAAGCCGCTCCAGCTCGTCCCTGAGGAGGACCCCGGGCCGGTCGGACAGGATGACGCCGTCCCTCGACGGGATCCACCAGCCGACGCGGCGGGTGACGTCGGAGAGCGCCTCGAGGCCTTCGTCCGGTCGCCCCTGCGCGATCCGGAAGGCACAGGTGTAGAGCGCTATCCGGTACGCGTCCCGCCAGACGTCCTGCACCCCGCCCAGATGACCGCCCAGCAGAAACGGAAGCTGATCACTGAGCCGGCTCAGGACATGACCGCGCAGCCGCACCCCGAACCGGTTCCACAGGCGTTCCCTGATCCGGGAGCCGATCTGCGACCTGAGCTCGTCCCACAGCTCGGGTCCGAGCGCGTCGTGAAGCCGGCTCACCAGCCGGTCCTCCAGTTCTCTCCACGGGTTGCTCTCGTACCGGCGCCGCAGTTCACGGCGGAGTCTGAGCGCGAGCTCGGGCGAGAACGCGTCCGTCGGCCCCGGCCGGTCGGGACCGTCCCCGACGCAGGCGCGCAGGCATCCGGCCGGAGAGTCGGCCCAGACGACGCTGCGCGGCGGCTCCAGCCGCATGGCGGTGTACGCCTCCCGCACGGCCCGCTCCGCCGCGCTCCGGTCGGCCGGTCGCGTGGAAAGGGCGCTTTCCGCCCACTCGTCGCGGACCTCGGCGACAAGGGCCTCGTGTTCCACGGTGAAGACGCCTGTGAACGGTGACACCTGAGCATCCATCCGATCTCCAATGTGGGCGGGATCCAGCGCTCCACGTCCGTGCCGCGCAGCTGCGGAAACCCCGCCAACCCTCGGACCCGAAGTCGCCGGGACCCTGATGAGACGCTCGGCCGCCCCTGCCCCGGCCCTTGAGGAAACCGAATCCGGGCACGGGCGTGCGGCACCGGCTCCGCCCGTCCGGGGCCTCGTCCGGAACTCTCCCGCGTACGCCGGGACCAGCCGCCTGTCGCTCACGCGGGCCGGGGAGACGACATCGGGTGGCGGCGATATCCGTAGCATGTGGGGGGTGAGTGCCCCGGCCGGCAAGCAGCCATACCATCACGGCGACCTGCGTCGTGTGCTGATGGACGTCACCCTCGAGGCGATCGCCGAGGACGGGCTGGGCGAGCTCAGTCTCCGCGAGCTGGCTCGGCGGGCGAACGTCTCCCACGCCGCTCCCGCCCACCACTTCCGGAGCCGGGCCGGGCTGCTGACCGCGATCGCCGCCGAGGGCTACAACCTGCTGGCCGACCAGCTTGAGCGTGTGCGAGGCGACGACCTGACCGAGCGGGCCGTCGCCTACCTGAGGTTCGCGACCAAGCACCCCGCCCACTTCGCGGTCATGCGGGCGCCCGAGCTGTGCATCGATCGGGATCCCGAGCTCCTCGTGGCCCGGGAACGGGCCGGGGAGCAACTGCTCCGGCCGGCCGACCGCACGGCCGCGCTCGCCGCCTGGGCGCTGGCCCACGGTCTCGCCAACCTCCTGCTGGAGGGAAACGTGCACCCGGACCCGGGGGGCGACGTCGAGTCCCTCGCCCGCACCCTGCTCCACCATCTCACCTGACGCCGGCCTCGCGGGCGACGCCTCAGGACGGCCGCGGACCCTCGCGATCTCCACGACGCGGCGAGCGGGGACGGCCCGGGCACCGCCGTGCTGCGCCGTGGTCAGCGGTGATACCCGGCTCCCGCACGGTGAACGGCAGGCGCCCGGCCGGGTCAGCGGACGGCCCGCAGGGCGTTCACGATGCCGTAGCCGTAGAAGCCGTTGCGGAATCGGTTCCCCTCACAGAGGTGTGTGTCGGTCACGGTGGTGCCGTTGGGCAGGTGCCGCGTGTAGGTGTAGGCGGCGGGGGTGGGGCAGTCCTTCCTGGTGGCGGTCGTCTTCAGCATCGCCTCCACGACGTCGGGGTTGAGCGTCTTGCCGCCGTGCTCCCGGTCCTGGTGACCGTGCTCGCTGACGATCAGCGCCGCCACGCCGGCGGCGCGCGGCGACGCCATCGAGGTGCCCTGGTCGTACTGGTAGTAGGCACAGACGGCGTCGTCGCAGTCACGGACGACGCGGGCGACGTTGGGCGTGCCGTCCGGGTTCAGCTCGCCGCGTGCCACCGCGAGCGCCTTCGGGTAGGCCGCCAGCGTCGCCCGGGTCGTGTCACGCGTGTTGTCCGGCGTGTCGTAGGTGTCCCCGCCGGGGGCGGCCAGGTCGGTGGAGCCGTCGCCGTAGTTGGAGCCGAACGACTTGCGCTCGCTGACGCCGGTCGCGGACACCCTGATCACGTGGTTGCCCTCGACCGGCATGATGTCGCAGTCCGGCGTGATCGTACGTGAGTGCGGCTTCTCGCCCGGCACTCTGACGAAGTTGGGGCTCGAACTGTCGACGTAGTCCTTGGTGAGGTCGACGGCCTGGTTGCCGATGGCCGTGATCAGAGTCACGCCCCTGGCGTGGGCGTAGTCGAGCGCCCGCTGCATGGCACTGCGGATCGTGGTCTGCTCCAGACGCTCCTCCGGAGAGTCGGACGGGTTGCCGGTGCAGTTGGACAGCCAGGGGTCGGTGTAGAAGCTCATGTTGGCGACATCGACCCCGATGTCAGCCGCATAGGTCAGTGCGTCGACGCTCGGCTGGAGGAAGAAGTAGCCGGCGTCCGAGCCGACCCTCAGGTTCACGATCGAGACCTTGGGCGCCACGCCCGCGATGCCGAGCCCGTTGATCGGTGCGGCCAGCGCGGACGCCACGTGCGTCCCGTGGCCGTCCTCGTCCACGTCCGCCGGGTCCTCGCACGAACGGTCCGGCTCCTCCTCACAGGGGCCGTCGACCTCCTCGCCGTCGGCGTCGACCGGGATGTCCACGGTGAAATTGCGGCTCAGCTCCCGGTTGAAGTTCGGCGCGATGTCGGGATGGGAGCCGTCCACGCCGGTGTCGAGGATGGCGACCAGCACCTCGGGGTCTCCCTGCCCGTACTTGTACGAGCCGTCGACGGTGGCACCGATCTGCTTCATGTCCCACTGCAGTTCCGACAGCGGCTCGGCTTGAGGAGCCGGCTTGCGCCGCTTGGCGGCGGAGGGCGTGCCGCGCTCCCCCGTCCCCGGCTCCTCGAACGCCTCGGCCCGGAGGACCTTGCGCACCGCCCCATCGCTCATGGGCGCGTTTTCGGGTACGCCGCCGACGGACCGGTTGCGGGCGACGCCCTCGATCAGGGCACTGCCCCGCAACAGGCTCGTGAAGCCGGGGTCGGTCGTGCTGACGGTGGCCAGCCCGACGGTGCCGTTCTCCTTCAGGATCCTGCCACCAGCGGCCTGGATGGCACCCCTGGCATCGGCGGCGTTCACGCCCTCCTTGTAGAGGACCACGTATTCGGTTTCCCGGCCGGCTTCCGCGACCGGCTGCCCGGCCTTCGCGGCGGCCGCCGACGTCGCCGTTACCAGGAAGGTGAACGCGATGACGACAGCGCGCTTCACATATACCTCCGTTCAAGGAGGAACCGGCCGACCTCGGCCGGCACCTCCAGGTAGAAATCCCGCTTCGGCCGATCGTCAGTGCAGGAGGAGGGCGCCGAAGTAGGAGGGATTGCCGACGCCGACCGTGCCTGGGTGGACGACCTGGGCGTTGGTGGCGGAGATGCCGGTGGGCGAGCCGCGCAGGACGGCCAGCATGCCGGTGTTGGTGTTCTTGCCGGGAGCGCCGACGACGACCTCACCCATGCCGTCGCCGGTGACGTCCGTGATCGAGACGGCGTCGCCGAAGTTGTCCTTGGGCTGAGACCGCTCACTGATCGGATCGGCGACCGGGGAGGCCGGATTCGGGACGGAGCCGAGGCTGTCCTGGGTGACGAACTGCGCGCGGGCCGGTACGGGGCCGCCGGTGGAACCGGGTATCACCACCACCATGCCGGCACCCGCCTTGCCGGAGACGGTGGTGTTCGCGGCACCGACGGCGATCTCCGCGGAGCCGTCGCCGTTGACGTCGCCGACGGCCAGGCTGGTGCTCGCCGCCTGGTTCGCCAGCCAGGTCAGCTGGTCGGTGGAGAAGCCCGGGGTGGCGGACAGGCCCGAGGACGAGCCGTACCAGACCTGCAGTGAGTTGCGGCTGGCGGTGACCATGACCAGGTCGTCGTGGCCGTCACCGTTGACGTCGCCCATGTGGACCAAGGAGTCGTACTTGGGGCAGACGACTCCGCACGTCGCCGACGATCCCAGGAGGACGCGTTGCGGCGGAGAGGTGTGCGGGGGGTACATGATGCTCAGTTCGACCACGTTTTCGCTGCTGACGTATGCCAGTTCCGTCTTCCCGTCGCCGTTGACGTCGCCGGAGGCGGTTGAGGTGACAGCCGTGGCGGTCCCGTCCTGGGCGCGAGGAAGATACTGGTAGGCGCCCTGCTCGGCCCCGTTGTACCACCCGGCCAGCACGTCGCTGGAGAAGTAGTACGTGCGCATCGGCTTGACGATGTCGGCTCCGGGCCGGTCGTCGAACTCCCCGGCCCGCATCACCTGGACCGCGTCCCAGCCGTTGTACGGCGTGTAACCGAGATAGTGCTTGCTTTGGGCGATCCCCGTGGACGTCCACGAACTGACGATCGTGTAGAACCGGCCGCCGGCGATGAGGTCGGTCCTGCCGTCGTTGTCGACGTCGGCGGCCGACAGCTGGGCACCGAACGAGTTGCAGGAGTAGGCCGAGGTCGAGCAGTCCCCAGGGGGACGGAGGAGCACCTGCCCCTTCAGCCCGCCGGGCCCGCCGTACAGGACGGGCACCGCCCCGGTGCCGCCGTTGGCCGGTTGGGCGACGACGACGTCGCCGTAGCCGTCACCGTTGAAGTCGAACTTGTTCATGACCGGCGCGGCCGCCTGGGCGGAGGCGGGTGTGGCGGCCAGGCCCGCTGCGAGAGCGAGCGAGACCGCCGTACACATGATCTTTTGTTTCACCTCTGTCCTTTCCTTAAGGTGATGCCCGTGACGGCCGCCGCAACCCTTGCCCGGGACTCGCGGCGGCCTATCGGTGTTGAGCGGGGAAGTAGGGCAGGAAGCCGGTCTGGTCGTGGCAGTTGAGGTACTCCATGCGGCCGCCCTCCGGCGCCACGTAGACCTCGTGGCCGAGCGTCACGTGAATGTCGGGGGCGAAGCGGGCGATCAGTTCGCCGGCGCTCTTGAAGATCGCGAGGTGCGTGGCATGGCTGTGCGCCCAGCGCTCAAGGTGCGACAGGCTCAGGAACCATGCGAGCGTGGCCGTCTGCACCCGGTCGTCGTTGGAGACGATCAGGTCGGCGAGCCGGGCGGACAGGCACCCGGTCTCCTGCGGGTTGGCCGCCAGATATCCGACACCGTCCTGGTAGACGGGCAGAACCCGCTCCTCGAACCAGGCGCGTTCGTCGTCCGGGCAGTGTTTCCAGCCCTGCGGACTCCGGATGAAACAGAGATTGCCCGGGGTGGTCACGACCAGGTGACGACCGGCCGAGTCCGCGGGTGCCGCCTGCACGACGGAGTCCACCTCGCCGGCGAGCCCCGCGTCTTCGGCGGCCGGGATGCGGTCGCGCATGGAGCCCGGGTAGGAATGGTACGCGTTCAGCACCGCGGGAAACTGCGACGCCAGGCCCCACGTCGGGGAATCGTACGAATACGACGTCTCGAAGTGGTCGGCAGGTGCCCGCAGGACCTCCGTCCACAGGCCGATCGGCCCACCCTTCGCGGTCAGTTCCGGCGCGGCCCACGAACCGAGCGGATGCTCTTCGGACCAGGACTTCTCGGCATCGCCGTCCAGCCAGTACGCCAGGATGACGTCGTTGGTGTAGCCGAGCCGGTCGACGTGGGCGGCATGCTCGTACGTCACGGGAGCGTGGGCTCCGTGAAGACTGCCGACGACGTCCGCCAGCACGCCGGCCGCCTCGTCGTCGTCGCGATGCTGAACGGCGAGTTGCCGCATGGTGACGCCGGTCAGCCGCTCGGGCAGATGGAGGCTGTAGGCGGGGTAGGGGTTGCGAAATCCGGCAGGCCGCAGTTTCGGCATGACGCGCTCTCCTGTGTCGGTTCGGTTTTCCCTCGGCATGCCGTCTTCGCCGCCGCCCGGCGGATGGAGGGGAACGGGCGGTACGGCCCGGTCACCGGTCGAAAGCCAGCGGAAGGAACGCCGGACCACGCACGATCAGGTTCGGTTTGTACACGATGTCGGCACGTGGTACGGCCAGTGACATGTGAGGGAATCGTTCCAGCGTCATCGTGAGGAGCGTCCTGGCGTTCCGGCGTGCCAGCTGTGCGCCCAGGCAGCGATGGATCCCATGCCCGAAGGCCAGATGGCGCTTGTCTTTCCGGAGGATGTCGAAGTCGTCGGGGTCGGGATAGCGGGCGGGATCACGATGTGCGGATCCGACGAGAAGCAGGACCGTCTCGTGCGCCGCGATCCGGACTCCCGCCAGCTCCATGTCCGCGGTGGGGAAGCGCCAGAAGGACGACGCCTGAGGGCCGTCATAGCGAAGCACCTCTTCGATCGCCGCATCGACGAGCGAAATGTCCTTGCGAAGCAGTGCATGCTGTTCCGGGTGGTCGAGCAGAGCCAGGAAGAGGTCTCCGACCAGAGCGATGGTCGACTCGTAGCCCGCCACGATGAGTCCGACCATCGTGGCGAGAAGTTCGTCTCCGCTGAGCATGCCGCGATTCCGGCTCGCCCGTATCAGGTCCGACATCAAGTCCGTGCCCAGATGCCTCTTTTTCTCGGCGATGAGATCGCTCGTGTACGCGACCAACGACTCCACCGCTTCGAACGCCAGGTGACGCAGGTTCGGGTCGGCGGTGAATATCAGGTCCCCCCATTCCCGCAACTGCACGCTGTCACCGGGTGGAGCGCCCAGGACGGTGCAGATCACCTCCACCGAGAGCGGCGCGGCGATCCTTTCCAGAACGTCCACGGGCTCCTTCCTGGGCAAGGAGCCGAGGAGGGTTTCCGCCGCCGCCCGCATCGCCGTCTGCCACTGGGCGATTCGCCGATCGGTGAAGGTCGAGGCGGCCAGCCTCCGTAATCTCGTGTGGTCGGGCGGATCCAGATTGAGCATGGTGCGTGAGCCGACCGTGCCCGATCCGAATGCCAGCGAGGCCGCGTGGAAAGCAGGCGACGCGTTCGCGTAGTCACTGCTGAGCCGCGCGTCCGCCAGCCCCTCCTTGACGTCGTCGTATCGGCTCACCAGCCACACGTCGACGTCGGTGAAGGGAATGGTCGTCCGGCACACGGGATGGTTCTCCCGCAGAAATCTGTAGGTCGGATAGGGGTCCTGGAAGAATTCGGAAGTGAAGACGGGTATCGCGGTCATCTTGTGACTTCTCGTGTGCGTGCGACTTATGGCGTCCACTGACCTCACAGCGGAATTCTGGCCACCTCGGCGCGGGGCAGGTCGTCGAGACCTCGCCGCAGCTTCGACGTGACGGCTTCGAATTCGTACGCCCCCTCGGACACGCGATGCGCGAGCACACGCACGGTGTCCTGGTAATGCGTGGAGTATCTGTCGGTGCCCGGGCAGGGGTGGAAGCCCAGGCGGCCGAACAGCACGTCCTGCCGATGACCGGTGCCGGAGGTGCAGACGACGAGCGAGGCGCCGAGGGCGCGGGCGGTGGCCACCATGGCGGCGACCATCCGTCCCCCCAGCCCCCGGCCCTGCATCCCGGAGGCGACGACGAGCCGGCCGGCCTCGAAGACCGGCGCGTTCGAGGCGCCCAGCTCGGCGAGCAACTCCGCGTACGCCCGTCCGCCGAGATGGCGTCGCGCCTGGAATCCGGCGCCCAGGCCGGGTGGTGCCAGGCGGACACAGGCGACGATCTCGTCAGTGGTGTCCAGATGCGCGGTGAGATGGAAGGCGCCCAGGTCGAGGTCCTGCGGATCCGCGTACTCGCCCTGTGCGACGCGGAAGCCCGGCCGGCGGCCCTGGTCGTAGAAGACCTCGGCGCGGAACCGGCGGATGTCATGGAGCCATTCGGCGGGGCGGCCTCCGGCCGGGTGCCTGCGAATCCACACCTCGAAGCCGCGAGCCTCGATCTGCTCGTCCGCCGTCCCGGGACCGCGATCGTTGGGAATCGGATAACGCAGCTCGGTGCCGGGATGCCGAGGCGAGTTCACGGGCTTACCCGCTCGCTTTCCAGATCACCCCTGGCCAGATCAAGGCATTCGGCCATGAAAGCGGCGTAAGACGCCAGCGCCGCCTTACCCGTTTCGATCATCGTGCTCAGCGCGCCGGGAGAAGCGGCGAGAACGCCGCCGAGCTGCCGCTGGTTGAAGGCGGTGTGGCCGGCGTCGAGTTCGACGTGTTCCGCCAGGAAGCTGTAGCACGAGGCATCCGGGTGGAAGACGCGCTCGCAGGTGGCCAGCAGGACGGGGCCGATGGTGACCGAGAGTCGTTCGATCTCGTATTCGATGGCGAGCTGGGCGAACGGCGTGGGACCGGCGATGACCTGCTCATGGAACCTGGCGTAGAAGCCGGCGGTCTCCAGTGGCGGCAGGGCGAGGAGGCCGTCGGCGTCGACAGGCTCTCCGTAGCGCTCACGCCACCAGTTCGCGATGGCGTGCGTGTCGGCGACCATCATCCGGTCGTGGCCCGCCTCCGCACGGGAATGCGCCTTGAGGGCCTTTTCGAGTTGATCCATCCCCAGCTCGCCACATCGTTCGCCCGCGCTCGAGATCCAGCGTTCGACGTCGTGGGTCATGTGGATGCCGTGCGCGTTGTACCGCAGCATCCACCGGGCGAAGAGCCGGTCCTCGCACTCGGGGGAGAACAGCGGGGAAATGGCCGGATCATTGATGAATCGCTGACGGCTGTCCTTCAGCTCTGCTTCGTACTCGTCCATCTTCGCGCCCAACGAGAGCCTCCTCGTGTTTGCCGTGCGCGCGCTCGTTCCTGCGCACACCTTCGCCGGTGTTCTGAGCCGCGGTCCTGCCATGAGAGGCCGTCCCCGGCGGCATCCCGTTACAGCTCGCGAGATTCCTGTGAGTAGTGCCGTCGCTCGTTCACGTGCCCCGAGATCTCCTCGTACGAACGATTCTGCTCGCGTCACGAACCGAGCGATTCGGCAGCAGAATCCCTGCAGCGGCTTATCGCGGGCTTAAATGTCCCCGCCCGCGGCCGGGCACCGGGCCGTAAGCGGCGGACAAGACGGATTTAAGAGCGGCGTGTTCGGAGCATGGCATCACCGGCGGGTGGGCCGGCCGTCGTCTCCCCCGTCGTGCGCGTTCTCCCACGACAGAGCCCGCCCGGCGGCAGGGCGTCCCGCTTCCGGCGGATAGCGGATCACTCTTGCGAGGGACGAGCCGGAGCGAAGCGCGGGTCAAGATGGAGCGATCTCGTGACCCTCTCTTCGGAGGAGGCAGCCGGTGTGGAGCGGTGCAGGGGGCTCGGCAAGGAACGCCGAGGAGGCACCCAAGGAGCGATCGGTCACGTGAGCAACGTCGAATTCCGGGTTCTGGGGTCGTTCGAGGTGCACGGCGCAGAGGGAATCGTCGGCATCGGGGGTCCGCGGCAGCGGGCCCTGCTCGCCCGATTGGTGGCCGCGGCGGGCACGGTCGTGTCCACGGACACGTTGATCGAGGATCTGTACCACGGCAGGCCACCGGTGACCGCGCTGGGCTCGATCCACGTCTACGTGTCGAACCTGCGCCGGGCGATCGAGCCGAAACGCGCGCCTCGCACTCCCCCGCAGCTCTTGATCGCACGACGGCCCGGCTACCTGCTCACCACGACGGACGTCGACGCGCTGCGGTTCAGCGATCTGGTCATGGATACGGAACAACGCCCGCCCGCGGAGGCTCTGCCCCGCCTGGAGGAGGCGCTGAGGCTCTGGCGCGGCTCTCCGTACGGGGAGTTCGCCGGCGAACTGTGGGCGATCCCCGAGTCGACCCGCCTGCGCGAGCTGCGCCTGACCGCGATCGAGCGCCGCGCCCAGGCGCTGCTGGATCTCGGCCGTCCCCAGGCGGCGATCCACGAACTGGAGTCCGAGACAGAGGAACACCCCCTGCGTGAGCGCCTGTGGTGGTTCCTGGCCCTGGCTCTCTACCGGGCCGGGCGACAGGCCGACGCGCTGGCCGCGCTGCGCAGGGCGCGGAAGCTCGTCGCCGATCAGCTCGGCCTCGATCCCGGTCCGGAGCTGCAGGCGCTGGAGAGGGACATCCTCCAGCAGGCTCAGTCGCTCGCGCCACCGCCCGAGCCCGTCTCCGTGCTGCACCATCCTCTGCCCTCCGCCCCCTCCGAGGTCCCTCCGGTGCACGGCCGGGACCGGCGCCACGGGGAGACGCCGGCACCGCCTGGCGGCGGAGCCACGACCGATGCCGTACGCGAAGGGGCCCGTGGCGGAGAGGCCCCGCACGCGGAGGCCGTCCGTCCCCGGGGCGCGGTCCGGGAACCTCTCATCGGCCGGGAGCAGCAGCTCGCGGAGTTGAAGGGGCTCACCGCCCTGGCGGACCGGAACGGCATGGTGGTCGCCGCGGTCAGCGGCGAGCCCGGTATCGGCAAGACCCGGCTGTTACAAGCGTTCCGGGACGACTGCGAAGATCTCGGCCATCTGGTGCTGTGGGGCCGCTGCCATGAGGGGGAGGGAGTGCCGCCGCTGTGGCCGTGGCTGCAGGTCCTGCGCGCGCTGGCCGAGACCGTGCCGCCGCCGGAGCGCCAGGCGTTGGGCGGGCTGCTGGACGACGAGTGGCCCAGCGGCCTCCCTGAGCCGGCGTTGCGCCGCCGGAACCAGGTCATCGCGCATTGGCTCGTCGAGACCGCGCGGCTGCGGCCCCTGGTGATCGTCCTGGACGACCTGCACTGGGCCGAC
Source organism: Microbispora triticiradicis (assembly GCF_005864065.1). Lineage (NCBI taxonomy): Bacteria > Bacillati > Actinomycetota > Actinomycetes > Streptosporangiales > Streptosporangiaceae > Microbispora > Microbispora triticiradicis. The sequence goes on from NZ_VANP01000005.1 coordinate 159,593, forward strand.
TCAGCCACGCTCGAGCTGCTCAGGGATATCGCCGTGTTGTCGGAGACCCCGCCGGGGAATTCCGCACTGATCCTGGTCACCGCGTTCCGCGATTCGGCGCACCTCGGTGCCGTCCTCCCGGGCGACGCCCTGAATCCGTGCCTGGATGAGCAGTTGCACCGGCTTGGCCGTTACGATCTGGTTCGCATCCGGCTGACCGGCCTCAACGGCACAGAGATCGGGGCCCTCGCCGCACAGATGGGCGTCACGGTCGACGACTCCACGGCGGAGCGGCTGGCCGAGCGGACCGGCGGCAACCCGTTCCTGGTACGCGAAAGCGTGCGGCTGCTGGCGCAGGGCCAGGGCTTGGAGGTCGTGCCCGACGCGGCGGCCGATCTGCTCCGCCAGCGACTGGCCGCGCTCGGACCGCAGGCGACCAAGATACTCAATACTGCCGCGGTCATCGGCCGCACCTTCGATCCTGGCCTGGTCGCCGATATGTGGGTGTGCGAGGCATCGGAATGGAGATCGGGGCAGATCTACAGCATGCTGGACCAAGCCGCCCAGGCCGGGCTGATCACCAGCGGCGACGGGTTCATGACGTTCGTCCACGACCTGGTGAGAGAGACTTTGATCGGCGGCATCCCGCCGCTGCGCAAGGCGCTGATCCACCGGGAGGTGATGACCGTCCTGTCCGCCAAGCCCAGCACCGACGTGACGGTCATCGCCCACCATTCGGTGGAGGCGGGTCCGGCGGCGTACCGGGAGACGGCGCAGTGGGCCCGCGCGGCGGCCGGTCAGGCGAGCCGGCGCCTGGCGCACGAGGAGGCCGCCGCCTGGTGGGGCCGCGCCGTCACCGCTCACGGCGCCTGCGACGGCGACCCCGCCGAGCATGTGGAGCTCCTGCTGCACCAGGTACGCGCCCTGCTGGACGCCGGAGACGCCATAGGCGCGCGTCAGGTCCGCGTGCAGGCCGTACGCGTCGCCGACCGCGCCGGAGCGGACCCCGGGCTGGCCGCCCGAGCCCTCACCGCGCTGGACGCCCCGGCCGTGTGGATGCTGCGCAACCCGTACGAGCCGGTGGAGGTCCGCCTGGTAGAGCAGTTCGAAGCCACGCTGCGCGCGCTGCCCGAAGACGACACGCCGGAGCGGGCGCTGCTGCTGGGCGGCCTGGCCCAGGAACTGCACGACGGGACCGGCGACCCCCGCTGCCTGTCCCTGTCCGCCGAAGCCGTCGCCATGGCGCGCCGGATCGGCGATCCGCACCTGCTCATGCGGGCGCTCAACGCACGCTGGCTGTCCCTGCCGCAGGTGACGCACCTGTCCGAGGTCGGTGAGATCGCCGAGGAGATGCACGTCCTCGCGGCGCGAGCCGGGACTCCGGAGTTCGAGTTGCTGGCCCACATGATGGACACCCACTGCAAGCTGGAGACGGCCGACCTGGCCGGCGCAGACCGGGCCGCCGCCCGCTGCGACGTCCTGCTCGACCATCTGCAGTTACCGTGGCCGCGTTTCCAGCACACCCTGTGGCGGGCTGTCCGGCTCGCCCTCGACGGCCGGTTCGACGACGCCGACGCCCTCTACGACGACGCCGAACGACAGGCCCAGCGAATCGGCATGTGGTACGTGAGCGCGGTCGTGAACAGCGGTCGTCTCATGCTGTGTTATCAACGCGGCACGATGGCCGACGCCGGACCGCTGATCGATCTGGTCGGCGGCATCCACCCCAGCGCGGACCACGACGCCCGGGTGCTGGAACGGTGCGCCCAGGGCCGTCTGGACGAGGCTCTGCAGCTCGCCGCGGAAGGGTGGCCGGCCCCGCCGCTGGACTGGGCGTGGCTGACCACCACGTGTCTGCAGGGCGCGGCCCAGGCGGCCGTAGGCGACCTGCCCGCCTGCCGGGCGACCCACGAGAGGCTGTTGCCCTACGCCGGGCGGATCTCCCTCATAGGACCTGTCGACCACTTCCTGTCCCTGCTCGCCTCCACTCCCGACGATCTCGGCTCGAAACGGCGCTGACATCGCCGTAACCCCGCACAGCATCCCGGAGCGGTTCTGGATGAACCGCTCACCGTTCCCGAGCCGGAAGCCCCCGGCCGGCGGCCTCGCCGTCGCGCATCCCGTCGTTGTGCCAGTGGCCGACCAGGTCCGCGTACAGGGGCGACCGGTCGATCAGCTCCACATGGGTGCCGGTGAGCACAGCGCTTCCGTCCATCAGGAGGACCCGGCGGGCTCTGATGGCCGAGCTGATGCGGTGGGCGATCACGATCAGGGTGCCCGGCCGGGCCGCCAGGGCCATCTCCGCACGCAGTTCGGCGGCCGGATCGAGGTGGCACGTGGCCTCGTCCAGGATCACGACGCCGGCGGGAGAGGCGTGGACGCGGGCCAGGGCGATGAGCTGCCGCTCTCCAGCGGAGAGCGCCGACGGCTCCTCGATCGTCCCGTCGATCCCGCCCAGCCGTTCGACGAGCGCTCCGGCGCCGACGGCGTCCACGGCCGTGCGCAACCACTCGTCGCCGGTCGTCTCCGGGCACAGGTACGCCAGGTTCTCGCGCACCGTCCCGGCGAAGACGTACGCCTCCTGCGGCACCAGCGCGACAGAGCTCCGCAGCCGCGCCTCCGGGACCGAGCCGAGCGGCGCTCCGCCGAGCCGAATCCGGCCGCCGGTGGGCCGCCGCAACCCGGTCATCAGCATGGCCAGCGTGGACTTGCCGACGCCGCTGGGACCGACCACCGCGAGATGCTCACCTTCGCCGATCGTCAGGTCCAGATCCCGTACGACGGGGGTCGCCTGCGGCGAGTAGGAAAAGGTCAGGTGCTCCGCCCGCAGTTCGTGGCCGGTAGGAACGCTGTCGCGCGCCGAATCCCGCGATGGAGCGGGCAGGGCGGGGAGTGTGATGGTCCCGGCGATCCTCCGCGCGGTGACCGTGAGGGTGACTCCCCAGGATCCGACGCTGTCGAGAATCGCGCGCAGGGCCGGTTCGAGGCCGGTGAACAGGTACGTCGCCGCTCCCACCACCTCGCCGGCGGTCAGGTGACCGTGCCGGATGAGGAGCGGGGCGGCGAGGAGAAGACCGATCAGCGGGACGTGGGCCCCGAGCATGACGACCAGCCGCCTGCTCGTGCCCGCCCACGCGAGCGCGCGGCTCGCTCTCGCCTGGGCGTCGACGAGGGTCCGCAGTGCGGCTTTCGCCGGGTCCTGTGCCCCGCAGGCGGCGATGTCACGTAGTCCCGCCACGATGTGCGCGGTCTGCGCCGTCAGCGTCTCCTCCGAGAGGACGAGCTCACGCTGGCGGGCCACGAGCACCCCCAGCAGCCTGGCGAAGACGGCCAGCGCCGCGACGAGAGGCCCCGCGACGAGGGCGGCGGCCACCGGCGACAGAACCAGGAGTCCCACCAGCGCGGCGATCACCGAGATCCCGAGTTCTCGGCTGTTGCGCAGCATCGCGGACAGCAGACTGCGGAGCGTCTCGATCTGCCTGGTGAGCCGGTTGACCGCGGCGGCGTCCGGTGTCTCGCCGCCGTCGGCGGCGCGGACCACGGTCGCCTTCACCACGGCGCGGACCAGGTCGTCGCGCACGGGCTCGACCACCGCGGCGAGATGGGGGAACATCAGCCGGGTCGCGACGGCTTTGACGAGCATCGTGGCGCCCATGAGGCCCAGCCAGGCCATCCCGGCGCCCGGCCGGCCGGCCAGGAAACCCTGATCGACCGCCGCGGCGACGAGCAGGCCCGACAGCAGTGCCGGCGCCGCCTCGACGAGGGACCACGTCATGGCCAGCGCGAGAGGGCGCCGCCGGGGACGCAGCAGATCCGCCAGGAGGCGCCAGGGGCTGGGGGCGTGCCCGCGGTCCGGGATCGGCGGAGACGGTGTGGTGCCGGATCCCTGTCCGGCCTCGGTCACTGCATGGACGTGCATGCTTCCTCCTCGTCCGCCACCGCGTGGCCGGTTCCCTCCGCAGCGGCGGCGGCCGTGTCGTCGCCTGGATCGATGGCGCCCGGATCGTCGCCGGAGGCGAAGAGGGCGCGGTACGCCGGGTCGCGCCACAGCTCCCGATGGGCGCCGCGGCCCCGCACCCGGCCGCCGTCGAGCCATATGACCAGGTCGGCCCGGGCGGCCGTGGCCGGGCGATGGGCGATGACGAGACGGGTCCGCCCTCGCATGGCGTCGACCAGCGCGTTGGTCACCTGAGCCTCGGTCGCCGTGTCCAGGCTGGAGGTCGCGTCGTCCAGGATGGTCAGACGGCCCCGCCTGAAGAAGGCGCGGGCCAGTCCGAGCCGCTGCACCTCACCACCGGACAGCGGTGCGTCCGCCGCCGGGGTGGCGTACCCCAGGGGAAGTCGACGGACGACATCGTCCACGCCCGCCGCCCTCGCGGCCGCGCTGACAGCCTCGGGGGTGCTGACAGAAGCGCCGTAGGCGATGGCCGAGGCGATGTCACCACCGAGGAGCACCGGGCGTTCGAACGCGTAGGCGACCGCGCTCCTCAGCAGGCCGGGATCGACGTCGCCGAGGGGTATGCCGTCGAGGAGCACCTGTCCGCGATCGGGGTCCGTCAACCGTCCGGCCAGCAAAGCGAGGGTGGTCTTGCCCGCGCCTGAGTGGCCGACGACGGCGGTCAGCGCCCCCGCGGGAATCTCCAGGCAGATGTCGTCGAGGACGGGAGTCTGCCCGCGCATCACGGTCACGCCGCGGAACGAGAGCGCTCCCGGGCCTTCGGCCAGGGGCGCGCCGCCGGAGGGCAGGGCGGGAAGGGCGAGCACGTCGTGCACGCGAACCGCCGCGGAGCGGCCGTAGGCCAGGCTCAGCAGCGGATCGATCTGCTTGACGAAAGCCAGGGCCAGGGCGGTGTAGCCGGCCGTCTCCAGGAGCACGCCCGGTTGCAGCCGGCCCTGCGCGATGCCGAGACCCGCCACGGCCAGCACGAGGAGTTCCATGAGCGGCAGTAGCAGCGTGATGTGCCACACGCTGTGCGCCTGCGCCCTCCAGAGGGCGCGCCCGGCGGCGCTGAGTTCGGGCAGCGGTTCGAGCACGCGGGTGATCTCACGGGAGGCGGTGCCCGCGGCCCGTACCGTGCGGATTCCGGCCAGGGTCTCGGTGAGGCGTGTGGCCAGCCGGCCCTGGGCTCTCTGATAGGCGCCGTACAGGCTGGAGATCCGGGCGACGAGCACGCGCGTCACCACGACCGCGACCGGGACGCCGGCCAGGAAGGCGAGCCCCACCCGCCAGTCGATGGTGAAGAGCGCGACGGCCCCGCCGAGAGAGGTGACGGCTCCCGCGGCGGCGCTCACCACCGTAACGGGGACGTAGCCGACGGTCGACGTGTTGCCGACGAGGCGATTGGTGAGCTCCCCGGCCGGAAGAGCCGCCGCGCCGCCGACGTCCGACTGGAGAAGGCGGTCGATCACGCGCAGGCGAAGGAGGCTGGTCGCGGACGTGACGGAGGTGATGCCGGCGATGTGCGTGGTGATCTCGACGAACGCCTCGGCCACGAGGAGGGCTGCGAGGGAGGCGCACGCGATCGGCGAGGCCCGGCCGGTGAGGACAGAGTTCACGGCGGCGGCCAGCGCCGCGGGCAGAGCGAGTGAGATGCCGATCGACGCCGCCGCGGACACCCCGGCCACCGCCAGCGGCGCCCACGTCCCGCGGACCAGCGAGGCGATGAGGCGGTCGCCGTGTTTCTGCTTCACCTGCTCTTCGGCTTGTTCCGGCACGGGCATCTGACATCCTCCTTCTGTCCGGTACTGGCCCGGCGGGGGCGATGCCGGCCCGGCAGGGCCGGCATCGCCGGGTAAGGGCCCTGACCGAAGGCCAGGAGCCAGGGGTCAGAGAGTGGTGCCGCAGGTGCCGTACTCGTCGTTGCAGGTGCTGAAGGTGACGTTGCACCGCTGGAGCGCGGACTCCTGGGGAGCGGGCAGCATGTCCAGCGCGGTGATGTCGAGTTCCATCGGTGTTCTCCTTTTCTCGGACAGCCCACTTCGATGTGGGCTCTTTCTGGTTCCACCGGCGGCACCGGGTTGGCGGTGCCGCCGACGGGTTCGTGGTGCCGCTGGAAGCGGCATGCGGCGAGGACGCCGGTCCGCCGTCGTCCCTCCGCCGCGAGCCGGCCTAGCCATACGACGAGGCGGAGGGTGGCGCGGCGTGGAGGAAGGTGACGAGACGTTCGAGGACGAGGTGACGATCCGGTCCGGTCAACGGGTCGTGCCCCGCACCCGGCACCTCCAGGTACGTCAGCCGGGCACCTTGGTGAGGTGCCCTGGCCATCCGGTCGCGGAGTCGTCGCGAGTGGCCGACGGGGATGATCGGATCCCGCTCGCCGTGGATGACCAGGAGCGGCAGCCGGAGGCGGTCGGCCAGCCGGAGCAGGTCACGGGGACCGAGCGCGTCGCCGGTGATCTCCTCACGGCCGCCGAGGCGGTCGAGCAGGTTGCGCACCATCGCCGGCCCATCGGCGTACAGTTCCCGTCCGGACAGGAACGGCGCGACGACGGCGGCGCGGGACCACAGGTCCGGTTCGGCGGCGGCCGCCAGCAGCGCGAGGTAGGCGCCGTAGCTCGGGCCGTACAGGATCGGCCGGGAGCCGCCGGGCGCGCGCTCGGCCGCCAGGGTCCGCCCCACATGGAGGACGTCGGCGAGGTCGGGCCCGCCCCAGGCGCCGCGGATGGCGTCGCGGTGGGCTGCTCCGTATCCGGTGCTGCCGCGCTGGTTGGGGGCGACCACGGCGACGCCCTCCGCGGCCAGGCGCTGGAACAGGGGGTCGTAGGTGAGCTGCCACGCGGCCTCGGGCCCTCCGTGGAGGGCGAGCACCACACCCGCGGCGCGGACGGGATCACCGTAGACGACGGCTTCGAGAGGGCCGGCTGGTCCGTCGAAGCGGCGAACCACCGCGGGCGCCCAAGGGGTCCGTTCTCCGTCCGCCACGAGATGCGCTTCACGGGAATCGGACACCGCCACCACCCGTGGCGGACGGTCGGGAGCGGAGTGGACCACGTGCAGCCCGTCCTCGTTCCAGCAGGCGGCCGGCAACAGGCTGCCGGTCGCCGGGCCGATCTCCCGGAGGCCGCCCTCCTCCAGGTCGTACAGCAGGACGACGGAGCGGACGCCGCGGGTGACCGACAGCGCGAGACGCCTTCCGGCCGGGTCGAGGGCGAGCGGCCTGACCGTACCCTCGACGGCGTTCAGGTCCTCGGGGAAGACGGTCGGCCCGTCGTCGTCCCGCCGGCGGATTCCCAGCCGGTGGACGCCTCCGCTCTCGAGGGCCGTCAGCAGGACTCCGCCGCACGGAGCGGCGAGCAGCAGATGCTCGCCCTGGCGCAGGCCGGGAAGGGGGGAGACGGTGCCACGGGACGAATCCAGCACGACGGTTCGCGTTGCCCCGCCCTGCGACCTCGCCAGGGCGAGGAGGTCCCCGCTCTCGTCGAGCCAGACGCCTCCGGACAGGAAGCTCGGCACGTCGGCGACCTGTTCGGGGCGTTCGGGCGAACCGGGGAGCCGCCACACGGTCGTGCCGCGCCCCGGGGTCCTCAGCAGGGCCAGGGCGGCGGTTCCGGAGTTCCGGCCGGCCACCAGCGCGAGGTCCCCGTCGTGGACGGTGAGCAGCTCCCGGACCGAGGTGGCGGAGCCGGTCGCGGCCGGGACGGCGAGGAGGACCCGGCGGGTCCCTCCGGCTTCGACGCTGTTCACCAGGATGTTTCCGTCGCCGGTCGGCACCGCGGCGCTCCACGGGCTCACACCGTCCCGCAGGCGCAGGACACGGGACCGAGGACGCGTACCAGTGAGATCCCACAGCTCGGGAGCCAGGCCGTCGCGGTCCCGGGCGGTGAGGCAAACGGCGTACCGTCCGCTTCCGGAGAAGCGGAAGTTGATTCGCCACACCTGCGGGGGATGCGACGGTCCCAGCGCCCCGTCGATCACCGCGCTCGTCGTCGGCGCGTTCATCGTGTCTCCCCGCCTCGGGCCGGCACGGTGAGGCGGGCCGGGACGTCGGCCATCCAGGGACGGGCGCCGCCGTGGCGCAGCCGTCGCAGGAAATCGAGGATGCCCGCCAGGCCGGTGTTCCAGCCGAAGCTCACCTTGTCGCCGCTTTCGTCCGGCACCACCAGCAGCCCGTCTCGCGTCACCGCGCGCGCCCACAGGCATGCGGCGAGTTCCTCGGCCTGGGCGTGGTAGGCGGGTTCGCCGAGCAGGTCGGCCATGTCGAGCAGGAACTGGCCCTCCCCCGCCAGGCCATGGCAGGCGACGGTTCCGGAGGACAGGCGGGAAGCGTGGGCGGCGATCGCGGCCGCCCTGGCGGCGTCCAGGAACCGGGCCTCGCCGGTGGCGGAGTGGAGCCGGACCAGGAAGGTGCCCACCCCTGACGACCCGCTGCACCAGTACGGTTGCCTGATGGTGTTGCTGGGAGACTCCGTCCACCAGGCGGCGTCGCCCGTGTGGTGGGCCGCGGCCAGCAGCGTCCGCCCGCCGAGCAGGGCCGTCTCCATGCAGTCGTCGCGGCCGAGGACGCCGGCGGCGGCGAGCAGGAAGGTTCCGATCCCGGCCACACCATGGGCGAAGCCGTAGTGGACCGCACCGGCCAGCGCCGAGGCGAAGTCCTCGGGGATCTTCCACAACACGGTGCCGGGCGTACGCTCGGCGGCCGCGAGCAGGGTGTCGGCGCACCGGCCGGCCATGTCGCGGAACCGGTCGTCGCCAGTGGCGTGCCAGAAGTGCAGCAGGGCCAGCCCGGTCCCGGCGAGGCCGTGGCAGACGTCCGGATTCGGCCAGGCGACCGGCAGGCCCAGCGCCAGGTCGACGCCGGCCGAGCGTAACCTGTCGTCGCCGAGCACGCGACCGGCCTCGTGGAGGCCCCAGGCGATACCGGCCCGGCCGAAGTACAGCCCTGGCGAGGGCCTGGCCTCGCTCACCAGACGCCGGACGGTCCATTCCGCCGCGTCCCTCAGGGTGGCGGTGACATCGGCGTGCCAGGACGGGAGCCCGGCGCTTTCCCCGCCCCCGTGCTCCGCCACCGAGGCCAGCAGCGTGAGGACCCCGGCGGCGCCGTACTGGACGGCGCAGGGGTCCGAGGTCGCCCCGAACTCCATGACGGGCCACAGATGCCCTCTGCCGGCGGGATCGGCGGCGGCCTCCCGGTTCATCTGCCGGAGCGTGTGCGTGACCCCGTCGTGGAGCAGGCGGTCCTGTTCCGCGACGCCGAGGCGGTGACCGGTGACGTGCGCTGTGAACGGCCGGGGCTCTGTGTCCAGCTTGGCGAGAAACTTCTCGACCCGCCGCAGATCCCAGCGCCGGGCCGGGTCCTCCCGCATCAGGCCCAGGATCATCGGTGCCAGCGCCTGGGCCAGGGCGTTGCCCGCGCTCGCCACGTCCGCCAGCGCCCGCACGCGGGAGTCCCACGACCGGCTCCCGGGCGGCTCGTCGTCGCCGAGCATCGGCCGGCAGGCCGTGGTCAGATAGAAAACGGTCGCTCCCAGGGCGTACAGGTCCACCTCGATCCCCGGCGCGGGACCGTACTTGGGCCCGCGGGCCTGCTCGGGCGGCGCGTACCCGGGCGTGTACGCCCTCGACACCGGGGTGCCGGGAGTGGCGGCCATCTCCAGATCGACCAGCCGGCAGTCGCCGTCCGGGCCGACGATGACGTTGTTCGGTGTCAGGTCCCGTAACACGAAGCCTCGCTCGTGTACGGCGTCGACCAGGCGGACCAGCCCGTGCACCACGGTCAACGCCAGGCCCTGCCGGCGGCCGGGGTCCGCGGATCTTTCCTCGGCGGCCCAGGTCGTCAACATGGCGCCCTCGAGATGCTCCTGCGCCAGGAACAGGTTGTCCCCCTGCTCGAACAGGCTCACCTTGCGGCTCGTGATGCCCAGCGGCGCGAGGAGGTCGAGCATGTGCGCCTCGTGGCGTAGCTGGTCGCGCTGGTCGTGTCCCTGCAGAGTGGAGCTGATGTGCGGGCGAGCCTGCTTGATGACGACGTGGCTTCCGGAGACCCGGTCCTCCGCCAGGAAGACTCCGCCCTTGGCGTTGTGGCGGATCGCCTGGCGCACCACGAAGCGGCCGGCCAGCAGAACGGCCTCCGGTGCGGTGGACCGCACCGGGGCCTGGCCCGACTCGAACGGACAGGTGGCCCATTCCGGCGGGGAGTACCACGCGTTGCGCTGGTCGACCGTACGGGTGCCGTCGGGAGCGGTCAGCGTCGAACTGTAGGTGCCGTCGTTGTCGAGCACGTTCTGGGCCGAGAAGACCCCGAAGCGGTAGTGGACCAGGCTGCCCGGCCGGTACGCCCGGTCGGACAGGATGGACGGGCCGGGCAGGCCGTAGGTGGCCGTGTGCAGGTCCTCGGCGATCGCCGTCGCCGCCTCGTCTCCGGGCGGGTAGACGGTGACGAACTTGCCGACCGATCCTCGCCTGGCGCCCCTGGACGTGAGACCGGCCAGGTCGGCGAAGGTGGCCGCGAACTTGAACGGGCAACGGTGGCGGGCCAGCACCTCGACCACCCGCGCCAGCACGACGGGGGCCGACAACTGTGTCGCCGACACGTGGAGCTTCCAGCCCTGTGCCGGTGTCTCCGCGCCCTTCGGGGTCACATACGTCCACGGCGTGCGGTGGCGGATCTCCCACTCATCCTCCACACCGGGCGCGCCGGCCGCGTTGCGGTGCAAGGCGGCCCTGGCGACGTCCTCCAGCAGGTGGATGTCCGCGCCCGTGTGCTCCGCCGTACCCGCACCGTTCTCGCTCACGCCGCAACCCTCACATCCGATGTTCCTCGGGACGTCTTCGGCGACCGCCGAGACCCGCCTGCACAGAGAACACGAGCGGCCTTCTCGATTACTGATGGGCCGCTTAAGGACACCGTCCCGCGGGTGGCTTAAGCGGCCGCCGCCACGCACCGCCGCCCGTCGAGAAAATTCACAACCCGCCTTTCAGGCTCGGCCGCTCGGCGCAGCGAGCTGCCGCCGGCTACCGCGGTCTCCTGGCCACGGCCACGTAGATCGGGAGGGCGATCGTGAGCTCTCCCCTCGCGTCGGCCAGGTCCAGTGACCGGAACCACAGGGACCTGTCGGCATCCGGGACGAGGCCTGATTCCCGCCGGTCGAGAACGGGGACCACGGATGCCGCGTCGTCCAGACGAGTGGACACCGCCTGGACCGCTCGCAGGACGGGATCGACGAGTCCCGCCCGGAGAAGCCTGCGCCGGAGGGTACGGCCGACGGTCGGGTGGGACACCTTGCCACGGAAGGCGTCCAGAACCCGCTCGGTCACGGTCTGGTCCACTCCGTCCACGACCAGCCCGCTCCAGTCCACGTCGATGACGCACAGGCGCCCGCCGGGGCCGAGCGTCCGGGCCAGGGCGCGGACGGCGGAGCCGGGGTCGGCCACATGCTGCAGGACGCGCTCGCACCACACCACGTCGAATGCGCCCGAGTGGTCGAGGGAGGCGACGTCCCCGATCCGGTAGGTGATCGTTCCCGCTTCCGGGACGCCGACGTGCCTTCTCCGCGCGGCCGCCAGCATCGCGGGGTTGAGGTCCACGGCCACGACCGATCCGGCCGGCCCGACCAACCGGGCGAGGTCCCGTGCCACCTCCCCGAGCCCGCACCCGGCATCGAGCACGCGTTCACCCGTGCCGACGGACAGCAGATCCAAAGCGGAGGCTCGTACGCCCAGCACCACCTCGTGCTGGGAGATCCGTTCGAGGTACTCCTCCATGATGGACTGCGCTTCCGCGGTGGAACCGGCCTGAAAGATCTTGTCGTTCACGGAGTGTCTCCCCTTGTCGATGACGCGGGTCCGGTCCGGACGAAGAGGGAGCGCCGCTCAACTGTCCCATCCACGCTCTCGCCGGTGACCGTTTCCATCTCGTGCCTCAGCGAGACGTGGTGCTGGAACTCATCCACGGGCATCTCGGCATCGAGAGCCCGGCCCTGAACGACAGACCGACTCTCGTCGACAGGCTTCCGGGTGGAGTCGCGGTTCCGTTCCGGGCCGATGCGAACGCCGGCCCGGAACGGAGTCGTCAGCGGTTCAGTAGTAGAGATAGAGGGCGTATCGGGAGCCGGCGAGCTCGCACTTGAAGTCCTGGACGATACCGCCGCTGGTGATGGCTTGGAAACCGGCCCTGAAGCACTGGTCGCGATACTGGTAGTACCCCGTGAGGTGCCACGTCTCAGCGGTCTGCGCGTAGGCGGCCGTGGCGGAGCCGGTCACGGCGCCGAAAGCCAGCCCACCGGCTACCAGCGCCGCTGCGGCCAGACGACGGGTTCTCATTTTCTTCTTCCTGCCCTTCATGAAGGAGCGCGTGCCACATGAACGACGATTTCCCAACGAGAATTCGAATCGTTCACGTGATGTCCTGCATCCATGGTGCGCGAGCATGCTTGAGGATCACTTATGGCCGCTCTTAAAAGGCGCTGGAATTATCCTTAACCGCGCGAAGTCGAAGTCGCGGATCGTCACACATCCCCGTGGCGCCGACTTCCCGCGTACGGCGCGTCGGGCCGGTACGCGAGTGGGCGCCCGGCCCACTCGCCTGAGCGCAACGACGTTCGCGCTGGTCACAGAATCTTGACAGTGTCACATCGGATATGCCTAGGATGTCGGCGTGGAACCCGACGACGATCGCCGTGGACGTCAAAGGGCGGCCCGTCATTCCGAGTAGGGCGGCGGCCGCCGTCTTCCCCTCCTATATCCGCGAGCCGCGCGCATCTGCGATGAGACGAACACCGAGACGCCCGTCGGGCGCTCCGTGAGGCGTTTCCTCGACAGGATCCAGATGCGCGCCCCGGCTCGAAACACAGACTCAGCCTGCCGAGGGCGCTGCGGCACTCCACAGCGGAATGGCTCCGTGTGCAGAAATGAGGTTGCCCATGGAAGGCTTCACCGTGAATCCCCGGCTTCAACGTAATCTGGGGATCCTGGACGAGGAATCGATGCGGAAGGTCGCGGACACCCATGTTCTCGTGGCCGGGGTGGGCGGCGCGGGCGGGCAGTGCGCGGTGGATCTGGCCCGCCTGGGCTTCGGCTGGGTGACGCTGGCGGATTTCGACGTCTACGAGGTGCACAACGCCAACCGCCAGATCGGCAGCTTCGACAGCACCCTCGGTCAGCCGAAGATCGAGGTCGTCGGCGACATGTGCCAGGACATCAACCCCGAGCTGCGCATCCGTAAGGCCGCCGAAGGCGTGACGGAGGACAACGTCGATTCGCTGCTGTCGGGATTCGACGGCAAGCCGGTGGACTACGTGGTGGAGACCATCGACATCGCCGGCGCCCGGGCCAAGGAATGGTTACATCAGGAATGCCGCAAGCGGGGCATCGTCGTCATGACCGGCCTGATGCTGGGATTCGGCGCCGCCCTGCACGTCTTCCAGCCCGAAGCGCCCCTCTACGAAGACCTGTTCATTCTCCCGGACGGACGCATCGACCTCCCCAAGATCGTTCCCGGGCTCGGCAGCTACGTCGTCCAGGAGTATTGGGACGCCTGCTTCGCCGGACGCGGACACGCTCCCACCTGCGTTCTCGGAGCCACCACCGCGGCCGGGATGATGGTCGGCGAGATGATGCGCGGCATCCTGCTGGGACGCGATCAGATGGTGTCCTACCCCGAATACCTGTACGTGGACCTGTTCGACCACCGCTACGTGCGAGGCCCGGTCGCCGGCCGCGTCTCCCCCACATGAACGCCACGCTCACACGTTTCCCCCTCACCCGGCCCGAGGAGAATGGCCCCGCCGTGCTGTGGGGCGGGATGTACGAATCCGGCAGCCTCAAACACCTGACGTACGAGCTGTGCCTGAACGCGGCTCCCCGGGACGCCCGGGGATTCGTCGAGATCTCCGGCTCCTCGACCGCGCTCGCCCTGGACCTGCTCGGGAGAAGACGACGACTGCCGACCGTCGCCGTCGCCGACGCGTCCGGCCGCGATCACCTCACCCGGCGCGGCTTCCGCGGCCGGGTGCACACGATCACGAGCATCGGCGAAGCCCACGAGGTGTGCCTGGAGTACGAACGGGCGGGCTGGTACTGGCCCAGGCAGTTCACCAACCCGGCCCTGGTGGGATACGTGGAGCGATGGGCGTGGCGTCTTCTGCGGCAGCTCCGCGCGGACTGGCCCGGCATCCGCCACCTGGTGTGCGGGTTCGGCACCGGCGCCACCGTCGCGGGACTGCACCGCGTCTTCGCCCCGCTCGGGTACGCGGTCGTGGGACTGCAGGCCAGGCGAGGCGACCCCGTTCCCGGATGGCGGAACTACGCCCTGCAGAACGTGGGCGAGCAGGATCTCTTCCACCGCTACCAAGCGGACATCCCGCTGGCCACCGCAGCCGGAGCGGACGCCCCCGGTAGAGGCGCGCTGCAGTCGCTTGTCGCGTTCGCCCACACCCACACCCATCCCGAACAGGTACTGGTGATCTCCCACGACGGCCGGCCCCGCGGGGATCTCGCAGGGCGATCCGATGACCGGCCACCGTGGGTTCGGCCCAGGAGCCCGGCCCTTACCGACAGACCGCGGCCACTCGGATAAGAGCGACCCGCTGCACCATGCGACACCACCGGTTCGGAGGTACGGATTTTGCTCCACGAGATCCCGGAGACAGGCCATAGACGGATAGTCGCCGCCACGGTACTGGACGATCTCCTTCGCGAGTGTGAAGCCTGGTTCAGTCGGCGACGGCTGACTCTGAAACACGACGAGGACGTCTCGAACTGGGTCCGTCACATGCGAACAGCGCCCGCGACCGACGGCATAAATCCTACTTATGACCCGGAACACAGTCCCGTTTCCCCAGGGAACAGTTACTGGCTGGACGTCAGGGACCGCGACGCACGGACTGTCGCGTGCATCGCCGCTCGAATGATCCATACGGACGACTTCGCGCAGCACATGAGCTCCATGCGGCTGTGGTTCGACCCGCTCCCCTCGGAGATGGGAGGGCCACTGAATCTTCTTCTGCCTTCGAATACGCCGGTCATCTCCGGCACGGTGGCGCACTACGGTGGACATTGGGTCCACCCGGACTGGCGGGGAAACGGAATTCCGGGAATCCTCCTCCCCATGGCGAAGATCCTCACGATGGAGCTGTTCGGGAGCGACTGGGACACGGGGATCGTGCTCTCGAACAGTGCTCAGAGGCGCAACCTCATGGCCGCGTATGGTTTCGCGAAGGCAGAACTGTGCTACTCCGGCTTCTTTCCTCCTCTGCGTCGCGACGAGACTTTCTTCCTGGTTCGCAGCACCCGGGAACAGACCCTGCACGACCTGCCCGCTGTGATAACCGGTTTGCGCGAGGACGGAGAGGAACCGGTCCTCACAACCCGGACCGGAAGTAGAAACGGTTGAGGCCGACGGCGTTGGAGATGACGCCGCCCGCGGCTCAGGCGTGGGAGGAGTCGGAGCGGGTGATGTCCTCCAGGCCGCCGTTCTCGTTGTGGTCTAGCCGTTTAAGTGGGTGCCGGGGATGGTGCGGCTGGTGGTGGGCAGCGCGGGACAGGTTCTGGCCCGTGACCTTCCCGGCCCAGCGCTCCCGCCGCACCTGGTGACATGAGGCACGGCGTTTGGAGCGATCCATGTGCGAGTGCCGCCGAAGGCTGTAACCATCGCCGGGCGACAGGAAGGTGAGTGACTTGAGTGAGCCCGCGGTCCGGCCGAACGAGACGACGGTGCCCTTGATGCCGTGCGCGTCGGTGGAGGAGACCCTGGCGTTCTACGAGGCGCTGGGATTCGAGGCGACCTACAAACAGAGCAAGCCCTATGTCTATCTGGCGTTGCGGTGGAGCGGATTCCAGCTGCACTTCGGGCCGGCGCCCAAGGGCCTGGATCCGGCCCGGGAGGAGTCCGGCGGCTGCCTCGTCATGGTCGACGCCGTGGCGCCGTACCACGCGGCGTTCGTCGCGGCGATGCGCCGCGTCTACGGGAAGGTGCTGAGTTCCGGCCTGCCGCGGATTACCCGCTACCGCCCCGGCGCATCCCGGTTCACGCTGATGGATCCGTCCGGGAATTCGATCATATTCATCCAGCGCGACGAGCCGGCCGCGTTGGAGTACGGCGGCTCGAAGAAGCTGACGGGCCTGGCCAAGGCGCTCGACAACGCGCGGATCCTGCGCGAGTTCAAGAACGACGACCTGCAGGCCTTCCGTGCGCTCAAGTCCGCGGTGCGCAGGCACGGCGCGGACGCCTCGCCGGTCGAGCGGGCCATCGCCCTGTGTCACCTCCTCGACCTGTCCACGGTCCTCGGTGAGCCCGCCGATCCCTGGCTCGCCGATCTGCGCGGTCTGGAGCTCACCGCCGACGACCGGCGGCGCGTCGAGGCGGAACTCGGGCATCTCGCCGGACTCCAGGAGTGGCTCCCCTGAGAGCAACGCGGCATTGATGCCATGATTAGAGTTTCTAATAAATAAATTCAGGAGAATTAAATTGTTCTTATAGATCGCGGTGCCGGACGCTGCCGTCATGACACTGACCGGTTTGTACGTCCCACTGATCACCCCCTTCGACGTCGAGGGCGCCGTCGCCCTGACAGTGCTGGAAGCCCTGGCGCACGACGTGCTGGACGCCGGCGCGACGGGCGTCGTCGCGCTGGGCACCACGGCAGAGCCGGCCTCGCTGACAGACGGCGAGCGGCGCGCCGTCCTCGACGTGGTCGCCGGGGTCTGCCGGGCCCGCTCGGCGGAGCTTCTGGTCGGCGCGAACACTGCGGAGGCGCTGACGGCGCTGCGCCGCCGTCCCGAGGTGACCGCCGCCCTCACGCTCGTGCCGCCGTTCGTGCGGCCCGGCGAGGCCGGGGTGGTCGCGCACTTCACCGCGCTCGCCGCGGCGAGTCCGGTGCCGCTGGTCGTCTACCACGTGCCCTACCGGACGGGTCAGCACCTGTCCGCCGACGCCCTCCGGCGGCTCGCCGGGCTGCCCGGTGTGGCCGGGGTGAAGTACTCCGCCGGTGGGATCGACGCGGAGACCGTCGAGCTTCTGGCGGATCCGCCGGAGGGCTTCGCGGTGCTGGGCGGTGACGACGTCGTCATCTCACCTTTGCTGGCGCTCGGCGCGCACGGCGGGATCCTCGCCTCGGCGCATCTCGCCACAGCGCGGTTCGCCGAACTGATCACCTTGTGGCGGTCGGGCGACGCCGCCGGGGCCCGGGCGCTCGGCCACCGCCTGGCGGCCCTGTCGGCGGCCCTGTTCGCCGAGCCCAATCCCACCGTCGTCAAGGCCGTCCTGCACGCGCGGGGCCGCATCCCGGCCCCCGGCGTACGGCTGCCGCTGCTGCCGGCGGGCCCGGAGACGCTGCGACGGGCGCTCCGGGCGGCGGACGCCGTCGTCTAGAGGGCCTTGAGGTAGCGGCGCATGCGGCGCTTGGCGCGGTAGCCGTACCGGAGGACCTTGGGCGGCACCTCCAGGCGCAGCCGGGCGCGGCGGCGGGCGGCGGCGTGCTCGGGACCGTCCAGGAGCGAGCGGGCGGGCTCCAGCGTGCCCGCGCGGGCCGCCGAGACCAGCGCGGCCACCCGGCCGGTCCAGTCGGTGGCCGAGGCGTCGTGGAAGTAGTTGGCCCGGCACCACTCCGCGTCCGGGGTGCGGAAGTCCGCCTTCGCCAGGTCGTCGAGCGTGCCCAGGCAGCTGCTGCCCTCGAACACCAAGTTGATCATCTCGGCGCTCACCCCGAAGTCCGACAGCACGAGCAGCGGCACGTTCCCGGCGATGGCCTCCAGCGCGGCCGTCGAGCTGACCGTGACGAACCCGGCCGCGCGCGACAGGTGCTCGTGCATCGGCCCGGCGGCGAAGCGGACCAGGTCGCGATCCACCCGGCCCTCGTCGGCCAGCGCGTTCCACAGCCGTTCGTAGTGGTGGCGTTCGTTGTGCGTCTGCCGCTCGTCGTCGCGGGCCCGCAGCTTGACCACCACGTCCAGGTCCGGCCGGGCCCCCGCGAGCGCGGCCAGGGCGAGCAGGACGTCCTCGCGCTCCTCGCGGCGGCGGGGCACCTTCGCCTGCGTGGCGAACACCACCCGGTCGCGGACGCCCCCGCCGGTGTCCGCTCCGAGGCCGCCGAGGTCCAGGTAGGGCAGCCGGGCGAGCGCCACCGCCCCTCCCCCGCCCAGTTCCCGGCCGATGGCCGAGAACTCGGCGACCTCGCGGCCGCTGTGCACCACGAACAGGTCGCAGCCGCTGCGGAACAGCCAGGCCTTCTCCGTCGCGGGCACGGAGATGCCGGGCAGCCCCGACACCAGCACCGGGCGGGGCCGCAGCCCGGCCAGCGTCTCCGCCGCCAGCGCGTCCACGACGGGTCCGGTGCAGGCGAGCAGCACGACGTCGGGCCGGAACCGTTCGGCGGTCCGCCGCAACTGCCGCGCCGGCAGCACCGCGGGCAGTTCCCGCCCCGCGGCCCCGGCCCGGGTGCCGCTGACCGCGGCGGCGATCTGCGCCGCCGAGGGCGCGATGGGGGTACGGACGACGACCAGGTCCGTGGTCCAGTCCTCCGGGAGCGCGTCGAGCAGGCCCGCGGCCCACTTGAGGTACGAATCGGAGTCGGCCACGGCGAGCAGACGGGTCAAGGAGCGACCTTTCCTTCACTTGTACGGGGAGAGTCCGGCGGCGCCCCGCTCACCTGCTGGGGCTGGTGCGCGAACAACTGGAGATGGGAACGGAGGGACGGGGCGGCCGAGGAGGTCCACCAGTCGTCCGGCACGTCCACGGCCTCCACCGGCACGCCCCGGGCCGACAGCAGCACGCGCAGCGAGGTCACGGCGGTGGACGGCAGGCTCAGCACCCGCTGGCCGGGCCGCAGGTCGCGCAGCGTCATCTCGGCCGGGGCTCCGGCGTCGTACACGGTCAGGCCGGCGATGCGGCGCACCCGGTCGAGGTCGCGGGGGTCCTCGCGCCGGTGGGGGAAGTACGCGACGGGCTCCTCGATCCGCTCCAGCCAGCGCAGGTAGCGGTCGCGGTGGATGAGCCCGTTGCGTACGAGCGAGGTGCCGAGCACGACCGTGCGCTCCGGCGGCGGCCGATCGGCGGGCTGGGCGCGCAGCCAGGCGAAGTCGTGCCGGACGAGCCGGACGCCCGCGCCCTCCACCTCCTCGGCGAGGCCGGGGGGCACGGGAAGCGCGGTGAAGACCGAAGGGCGGCGCGTGCGCAGGCGGAACCCCGCCGCCGCGCCCAGGACCTTGCGGCCCAAACTCGCCGTCGCGCGGGCGCGTAACAGGGGGCGCCGCGCGACCAGCAACTCCAGGAGGCGGATCGTGGCGAGCCCGTCGTCCACGAGCACGGTGCGCCCGGGAACGGCCGTCACGAGGGCGAGCTGGACCCGCCCGGAGAAGGCGTCGCCCACCGCCCAGGTTCGGCTCGGCCGGGGAATCCGCTCGGACGGCTCGGCGAACTCCAGCCCTTCGGGCAGCCCGAGCCGCCCCAGCTCACGCCGGGTCATCCGGAGCGCGGGCAGCCCCGCCCGCGGCACCACCCGGGTGATGCTGCCGAGGAGCCCCGCACTGTGCGCCTCGACGACGCACAGAAGCTGCAGGGGGGACTCCACCCATGCGACGGCCTGCCCCTGCCCGGCGGCGTGGCGCCGTCCCTCGTCATCCACGCCGCGTGAGGATTCGTTCACGACGCGCTCACCCTAGCCACCCCATGCGACGTACGCGGGAACTCGGGGTGAACGGACCCTGGCCGGAAGTGTGATGTCCAGGTCGGCGGGTCAGCCGCCAGCGGGTTGCCGCGACGAGTCCTCGTGAAGGACGCGTAGTCCCGTCAGCATGAGCGTGAGGCTGTAGTGGAAGTCCTCGTCGGCAGTGCGACCGGACGCGTGGCGCTCGCGCAGCGCCCGCGCGAGGGTGGGGAACGGGAACCGTTCGTCGGAGACCATCGCGAGTTCGGCGTCCGGAGCCGGACGCGACTGCTCTTCGACGGCACGGCCGATCACGAAGTGCGTCAGTGCGCCCGCCGCGCGCGAAGCGTCCGCGAGCTCGAAGCCCGTCTCGTGGAGCACGGCCGTGACGCGCTCCACGAAACCGCCGAGCGCGAGTGCCCGCGTGACGTCGGCGCCGAGTGCGACGCGCGCCCCGTCCCGATGGGCGAGCAGGCCGCGCCGGAGCTCATCGCAGGACCGCTCCAGCCACAGCCACCAGGGCTGCGCGGGACCCGGGCCACCCAGTCCGGCCACCACCGGCCCGAGCATGAGTTCGGTCATCTGGTCGAGCAATGCCCGCTTGTCGGCGAAATGCCAGTACAACGCCGGCGCCTTGACGCCCAAGGCGGTCGCCACCCGTCGCACGGTCAGCTTGTCCAGGCCCTCCTCCCGCAGCAGTTCGAGCGCCACCTGAGCCACGCGGCGCTTGTCGATCCTCACTCCGCTCACCTCCGGTTTGACATTTTAACAAGTTAAGGACAGCGTGGCTCCCGTTCATTTAACAAGTTAAGGAGAGATGGGATGCACGAGGATGTGATCGTGGTCGGAGCCGGTCCCGTCGGCCTCATGCTCGCCGCCGAACTTCGCCTGGCCGGCGTCTCGCCGCTCATCCTGGAGCGCTTGGCCGAGCCTGCCCCGCAGCGCAAGTCGCGTGGAGTCGGGCCGCTGGCCTTCGAAGCGCTCCAGCGGCGCGGACTCGGCGAGAGGCTGGCCGCTCACCAGCCGGAACGCACCGCGGAGAAGGCACGGGACCACGGCAGCGAGAAGAACCACTTCGCCTGGATCCACAAGATCGACCCGTCACCGCGGGACGAACCCGACCGCCGCGGCGCCCTCGTCTGGCAGCCCGACCTGGAAGCCGTCCTCGCCGAGTACGCGGCCGAACTCGGCATCCCCGTTCTTCGCGGGCACACGGTGACCGCGATCACCCAGGACGACGCCGCAGTGACGGTGACGGCCGAGACCGCCGGCGGGCGGTGCGAACGCACAGCGGCCTACGTCGTGGGATGCGACGGCGGGCGCAGCACGATCCGCAAGCTGGCCGGGTTCGACTTCCCGGGAACGCCGCCGCTCATGACGGCCCGCCAAGCCCGTGTGGAGATCACCGACCCTGATGCACTGCCCCCATCGGGCCGCACCGCGGCCGGCATGCTCATCCACGGCCCGGGAATGATCGGAGTCTTCGACTTCAGCCCCGATCAGGAGGAGCCACACGGCCCGCTCACCCGCGAGGAACTCCAGGCCAGCGTGCGGCGCGTCGCCGGCGTCGACGTGACCGTCACGGCGATGACCGACACGTCGCGCTTCACCGACAACGCCCGCCAGGTCACCACCTATAGAAAGGGGCGTGTCCTGCTGGCCGGCGACGCGGCACATGTCCACTCCCCCAACGGCGGCCAGGGGCTGAACCTGGGCCTGATCGACGCCGTCAACCTCGGCTGGAAGCTGGCCGCCGAGATACGCGGCCAGGCGCCCCCCGGACTGCTCGACAGCTATACGGCCGAACGGCACCCCGCCGGGGCCGCCGTGCTGCACAACACCCGCGCCCAGTCGGCACTCATGCTGCCCGGGCCGCACACCGACGCGCTGCGCGACATCGTCTCCGACCTGATGGACATCCCGGAGGTGAACCGGTACTTCGGCCGGATGCTCGGAGGGCTCGCGACGCGCTACTCCTTCCCCTACACGCCTCCGCACGCGCACCCCCTGATCGGCCGCCTCTGCCCCGACCTCACCTGCGTCGTCACCACGGGCGACGGCGAGCTCCGGTCCGCGCGGCTCAGCCGGTTCACCATCACCGGCCCCTTCGTCCTCCTCGTGCCGGCCGGCCACCCCGCCATCGCGGCCGCCGCCGGATGGCGAGACCGGTTGAAGGTCGTCCCGGCCGCCGCCATCGACCATGACCAGCTTTCCGCGGCGCTGATCCGCCCGGACGGCGCCGTCGCCTGGGCGAGCGCGCCCGGCCGGCCGTGTGACATCGCACTTATGCGAACCGCGCTGCACACCTGGCTCGGCGCCCCGGCCGCCTCTCGTCCGCCCGGGGCCGCCGTCGTCTGACGGGCCGCCCGTACAGGTGCGCGCATGGACGCCGACCGCGGGTCCGCACCCAGAAGGGATCATGCCGGGGCGTTGGGGCAGCATGGGGGCATGGAAGACATCGACTTGAACAACGGCGTTCCCATGCCCCGGCTCGGCTTCGGCGTCTGGCAGGTGGCCGACGACGAGGCGGAGAAGGCGGTCACGACGGCGCTCGAATGCGGGTACCGGAGCATCGACACGGCCAGGCTCTACCAGAACGAGGAAGGCGTCGGCCGGGCCCTGCGCGCCTCCGGCATCCCCCGCGAGGAGCTGTTCGTCACCACGAAGCTGTGGAACGACCAGCAGGGCTACGACGAGGCGCTGCGCGCCTTCGACGGCAGCACGCGGCGGCTCGGCCTGGAGACCGTCGACCTCTTCCTGATCCACTGGCCCTCGCCGAAGCAGAACCGGTACGTCGAGACGTGGCGGGCCCTGGAGAAGCTGTACGCCGACGGGCGGGTCCGGGCGATCGGGGTGTCCAACTTCACCGTGGACACGATGGAGCGCCTGCTCGCCGAGACCGGCGTGGTCCCCGCGCTCAACCAGATCGAGCTGCACCCGCAGCTCGCCCAGCGGGAGCTGCGCGAGTTCCACGCGCGGCACGGCATCGCCACCGAGGCGTGGAGCCCGCTCGGGCAGGGCCGGGGCCTGCTCGACCTGCCGGTTCTCGCCGAGATCGGCGGCAGGTACGGCAAGACCGCCGCGCAGGTGGTGCTGCGCTGGCACCTCCAGCTCGGCAACGTGGTGATCCCGAAGTCGGTGACGCCCTCGCGCATCAGGGAGAACATCGAGGTCTTCGATTTCGAGCTGAGCGCGGAGGACATGGCCGCGATCGACGCCCTCGACGCCGGTCGCCGCCTCGGGCCCGACCCCGCCACCTTCGGATAGGAACCGGCCCGCCGGACAGGGAGACCGGCCCGCGCCCCGCGGAACCCGCGCCCTGTGGAACGCGCCTACAGAAAGCGCGCCCTATAGAGAACGGTCGCACCGCCCTCCCCGCGGCGCCCCGCCGCGCGGAGGGCGGCGCGTACGGGCCGGGTGCGCGCATCCGCGGAGCGGGGTGCGGCATCGGGGGGCGAGCCTGGGAGAGCTCAGCCGGCGCGGGCACGCAGCGGGCCCGGCTTGAGGGGACGGGCCCCGCGTGAGCGCAATAGGAGTGGACAGGCGTGGCCGGGCCGGGGACGCATGTCACGGCGAAGCCTCCCGAACCGGACGCGGCACGTCCACAGGGTCACCCTGCGTGCGTTTCCGCAGGCGGGCAGGGGGATATGGTTGCTGCCGTGCCGCAACCGCGACGATCGACGAAGCTGTGGGCAGGGCTCGCCGCGGCGCTCCTGCTGGCTCTCGGGCTCACCGGCGCGGCCCGGGTCGAGCCCGCCCCGCCGGAGCACCGGCCCAACATCGTGCTGATCCTGACCGACGACCTCGACGCGGCGGATCTCAGCCGGTTCCCCAACATCGGCAATCTGCTGGTGAGTCAGGGCACCACCCTGTCGCGCTTCTTCGTCACCAATCCCTGGTGCTGTCCCTCCCGCTCCTCGATCCTCCGCTCGCAGTTCATGCACAGTCACCAGGTCGAGAGCAACCGGGCGCCGACCGGCGGGTTCACGAAGTTCCGGCCGCTGGAGGGGTCCACGATCGGGACGTGGATGCACGACGCCGGCTACCGGACCGCGCTCTTCGGCAAATATCTCAACAACTACCCTCAGGGAGCGCCGCGCACGTACGTCCCGCCCGGCTGGGACGACTGGGCCGTGCCGGTCACCCGCCTCTACCAGGAGTACGGCTACGCGCTCAACGACAACGGGACGATCCGGCGGTACGGCGACGCTCCGGAGGACTACCTGGAGGACGTGCTGAGCGCCAAGGCCGCGGCGTTCGCCTCGTCGGGAAGCGCACCGTTCTTCCTCTACCTCGCCCCCGTCGCACCGCACCTGCCCGCGCACCACGCGCCGCGTCACGCGGCCGCCTTCGCGGACGAGCAGGCGCCGCGCACGGCGTCGTTCGACCAGGCCGACCTGTCCGCCGAGCCCCGATGGCTGCAGGAGCGGACGCCGTTGTCCGACGCCGACGTACGCAGGATCGACCGGGTCCACCGCGACCGGCTGCGCGCGATGCTCGGCGTGGACGACATGGTGGGCGCCTTGGTGGACGCGCTCACCCGGGCGGGGCGGCTCGACGACACCTATATCTTCTTCACCTCCGACAACGGCTTTCATCTCGGCCAGCATCGGCTGAGGCCGGGCAAGACGACGCCCTTCGAGGAGGACGTCCGGGTGCCGATGGTGGTGCGCGGGCCCGGCGTGCCGGCCGGGGGCGTGATCGACGCGCTCGCCTCGTCCGTCGACCTCGCGCCGACGTTCGCCGAGCTGGGCGAAGCGTCCGTGCCGCTCTCCGCGGAGGGCCGCTCGCTCGTCCCGCTGCTGCGCGGGCTCGACGTGCCCTGGCGCGACGCCGTCCTGGTCGAGTTCTACCACCCCTCCTACTCACCGCAGTCGCCGCCGAGCTACGCCGTGCTGCGCACCGGCCGCTACGCGTACGTGGAGTACGAGACCGGGGAGCGGCAGCTCTACGACCTGTGGGAGGACCCGGCGGAGCTGCGCAACATCGCGGGCTCGGCGGAGCCGGGCGTCGTCGCCGTGCTGTCGGCCCGGCTGGCGCTGCTCCGGGCATGCGCGGGCATGACCTGCGCGCTGACGGACGCCGCGGGCGTCGGAGACGGCTCGGCATAACGGCGACTCCGGCCGCAGGTTAGGGGCAACCGGTATTCATTTCTGCCCATATGGTGATGGGAGCGCTCCCATGCGTAGTATGTACCGTAACATCCCATTTGAAGGCCCTAACCCCCCGTGGAGTAACAGTTAGGTTTCGGCATATTGACGCCCGCGTTGCTCATAGAGGACCCTTCGTGGGAGCGCTCCCAACAGTGCTCGCTCCTACAAGCACAACCATTGATCGCGGGCCGTGACGTCGGGGACCGGCCTGGGATGAACCTCCCAAGAGATTCGGGTACCACCTGAGAGGGGTCCGGAAGAATGTTCAACAACTCGCGCCGCGGCAGGCTGCTCGCGGTCGCCGCGGTGGCGGCGCTGACGCTCGGCGTCACCACCGCCTGCGGCTCGGACGACAAGCCCGCCGACAACGCGGCAGGCGGCTCCACCGCGGCGGCGGGTCCCGTGACCATCACGCTTCAGACGTTCGGCGGCGGCAAGAACTTCGGTTACAAGGAGGCCGTCGACAAGTGGAACGCCGAGCACAAGGACATCACGATCAAGTATGACAACCTGACCGACCAGTTCGAGCAGGTCTACTGGCCGCAGATGATCCAGTGGCTCCAGTCCGGCGCGGGCGCCGGCGACGTCGTCGGCATCGACGAGGGCGGCATGGGCCTCGCCAAGGCGCACCCCGAGTGGTGGGCCGACCTCGGCGAGTTCGGCCTGCAGAACCGCAAGGCCGACTTCGCGGACTGGAAGTGGGAGAACGGCGTCACCGCCGACGGCAAGCTGTTCGGCCTCGGCACCGACGTCGGCGGCATGAGCCTCTGCTACCGCCGTGACCTGTTCGAGAAGGCGGGCCTGCCGGCCGACCGCGACGAGGTCAGCAAGCTCTGGCCGACGTGGGACGACTTCGTCAAGGTCGCCCACAAGTTCCAGGACAAGATCAAGGACACCAAGTTCGTCGACGGCACCAACACGCTCTACAACGTGGTCCTGGTGCAGGAGGCCGCCAAGAACGGCAACGTCTCCTACTTCGACAAGGACAACAACCTGATCGTCGACAAGAACCCGGCGGTCAAGTCGGCCTACGAATTCGCCCAGAAGATCAGCCAGGAGGGCCTCACGGCCAAGCTGCGCAACTTCACGCCCGAGTGGAACACCGGCATGAAGAAGTCGCAGTTCGCCACCCTCGGCTGCCCGTCGTGGATGCTCGGCGCGGTGAGCGGTGACGGCGGCGCCGGACCGGACTTCAAGGGCAAGTGGGACGTCGCGGCGGTGCCCGGCGGCGGCGGCAACTGGGGCGGCTCCTGGCTCGCGGTGCCGAAGCAGTCCAAGCACCCCAAGGAGGCCGCGCAGGTCCTCGACTACCTGACCGGCAAGGAAGCCGAGGTCAGCGTCTTCAACTTCGCCGGCAACATGCCGAGCAACGTCCAGGCGCAGCAGGACCCGGCCGTTCAGGGCGCGAAGAACGAGTACTTCAACGACGCTCCGGTCGGCGACATCTTCGCCAAGTCCGCCTCGGCGCTTCAGCCGGTCTTCCTCGGCGTGAAGCACGCCCAGGTCAAGAACGCCGTCGAGTCGGTCGTCTCGGCGATCGACGACGGCTCGGTGCCGTACGCGAACGGCTGGAAGAAGCTGGTCGACGACGCAGTGAAGGCCGCGGGCTGATCCTGCCCGCCAGGTGAGCACCGGCCCGCCGCAGCGGCACCCCGCCGGCGGGCCGGTCGCCTGCTTTCACCCGAAAGGTAACTTATGAGCCTGCACGTCGACGCCGGGCGACCCACCCGCGCACCGATGCCGCCCGGCCGGAGGCACGTCCGGCCGAGATCGGGCCGGTCCTTCCTGACCTGGCTGGACCTCAAGGCCGCTCCGTACCTCCTGGTCTCTCCCTACTACCTGCTCTTCCTGATCTTCGGGCTCTTCCCGCTCGGCTTCACCCTGTACTACTCGTTCTTCGACTACGACCTGACCGGTACGGTCGAGTGGACGGGCCTCGGCAACTACACCGCCATGCTCGCCGACGCCGACTTCTGGAAGGCGGTCGTCAACACACTCGCGATGTTCGTCATCGCGACGGTCCCGCAGATTCTGCTGGCGCTGCTGCTGGCCAACGCGCTGAACAAGCGAATCAAGTTTCAGCTGTTCGTCCGGCTGGGCGTCCTGCTCCCCCTCGTCACCTCGGTCGTCGCGGTGGCGGTCGTCTTCACCCAGCTGTACGGCCGCGACTGGGGCGTCGTCAACTGGGTGCTGGGCTGGTTCGGGGCCGACCCCATCGACTGGAAGGCCCAGCGCCTCCCCTCCTGGATCGCCATCGCCACGATGATCGACTGGCGCTGGACCGGTTACAACGCGATCATCTTCCTGGCCGGCATGCAGACGATCCCCAAGGACCTCTACGAGGCGGCCTCGATCGACGGCGCGTCCCGGCGGCGCCAGTTCTGGCAGATCACGATCCCGATGCTCCGGCCCACGATGATCTTCGTGGTGCTGAACTCCACCATCGGCGGTCTCACGCTGTTCTCCGAGCCGACCACGTTCTACAACGGCAACGTCCACGGCGGCAGCGACAGCCAGTTCCAGACCGTCTCGATGTTCATCTTCGAGCAGGGCTTCCGCGAGTTCGACTACGGCTACGCCTCCGCGGCCGCCTGGCTGCTGTTCCTGCTCATCCTCGTCGGGTCGGCCATCAACTTCCTGCTCATCCGCCGGATCGGGGGCAACAAGTGACCACGCTCTCCGCGCCCGCCTCCACGCGGCGGCGCCGCGCCAAGGCGCCGGGAGGGGCCTCCGGCCTCTGGACCGCCACGCCGATGACGAGGCTCATCCTCGCGGTCACGATCATCATCTCGGCGTTCCCGCTGTACTACATGATCGTCATCGCCTCGCGCACCAACACCGAGGCGACCGACATGCCGCCGCCGTTCCTGCCGGGCGGCAACCTCGGGGAGAACATCCAGCGGGTGCTCACCAACCCCGACGCGCACTACCTGGCCGGTCTCACCAACTCGCTGATCATCGCCGCCACGGTGACGGTCTCGGTGGTGCTGATCTCGACGTTCGCCGGCTTCGCGTTCGCCCGGCTGAACTTCCGGGGCGGCAAGGTCCTCCTGCTGCTGGTCCTGCTGACCATGATGGTCCCGCTGCAGCAGATGGGCATCGTCCCCCTCTACCGCCTGATGGTCAGCCTCGAATGGGTCGGCTCGATCAAGGCGGTGATCCTGCCCTACCTGCTCAACGGGTTCGGCGTCTTCCTCATGACGCAGTACACCCAGCAGGCCGTGCCCAACGAACTGGTCGAGGCCGCCCGCGTCGACGGCGCGTCCACGCTGCGGATCTGGTTCAACGTCGTCCTGCCGGCCGTACGGCCGGGCATGGCGGTGCTGGGCATCAACACGTTCATGCTGATCTGGAACGACTTCATGTGGCCGCTGATCGTCCTGACCCCGGACAACCCGACGGTTCAGGTCGCCATCAACTCGCTCAACGCGAAGTACGGCACGGACTACGTGCTGATCTTCAGCGGCACGCTGATGTCGATTCTCCCGCTCATCGTCGTCTTCATCCTGTTCGGCCGACAGATCATCGGCGGACTCATGGAAGGTGCGGTCAAGGCGTGACAACGCAAGACACACGACCAGAGGCGGAGGCGGCCGGCCTGATGTTCCCCACCGGGTTCGTCTGGGGCGCCGCGACCTCCGCATACCAGATCGAGGGCGGGCTCTCCGCGGACGGGCGGGGCACCTCGATCTGGGACAGCTTCTGCCGTCAGGAGGGCCGGATCGTCGGCGGCGACCACGCCGAGACCGCGATCGACCACTACAACCGGTACCGCGACGACGTGAAGCTGATGGCCGACCTCGGCCTGACGGCCTACCGGTTCTCCGTCTCCTGGCCGCGGATCCAGCCGGACGGCTCGGGCGCGTACAACGCCAAGGGCCTCGACTTCTACAAGAGGCTCGTCGACGAGCTGCTCAGCTACGGCATCGACCCGTGGCTGACGCTTTACCACTGGGATCTTCCGCAGGCCCTGGAAGACGCGGGCGGGTGGCCCGCGCGGGACACGTCGAAGCGCTTCGCCGACTTCGCCGCGACCGTCCACGCCGAGCTCGCCGACCGGGTCAGGAACTGGAGCACGGTCAACGAGCCCTGGTGCTCGGCGTTCCTGGGGTACGCCTCGGGCGAGCACGCGCCGGGCAGGCGTGAGCCGGCCGCCGCGCTGCGCGCCGCGCACCACCTCAACCTCGCGCACGGCCTGGCCGTGCAGGCGATGCGGGCGCAGAACGCCGGCTCGCAGATCGGCGGGTGCGTGAACCTCTACCCGGTCACGCCGGCCACCGCCAGCGAGGCCGACCAGGACGCCGCCCGCCGCATCGACGGGCTGCAGAACCGGTTCTTCCTCGACGCGCTGCTCAAGGGCGCGTACCCGGAGGACGTGCTGGCCGACCTGAGCCACATCTCCGACATGTCCTTCATCCAGGACGGCGACCTGGCCGCGATCGGCGCTCCGCTCGACATGCTGCTGGTCAACTACTACAGCCGCTTCACCGTGTCGGGCGCCCCCGGCGGCGCCGTGTCGGCCGCGGCCGCCCCGACCGACTCCGGGTCCCCGTGGATCGGCAGCGAGCACGTCGGGTTCGTCAACGCCGGCCGCCCGGTCACCGCGATGGGCTGGGAGGTCGACGACAGCGGGCTGTACGAGACGCTGCGGCGGCTCGCCGACGAGTACCCGCGCGTCCCCCTCTACATCTCCGAGAACGGCGCGGCGTACGACGACGTGTTCGGCGAGGACGGGACCGTGCACGACCCCGATCGCGTCGCCTACATCGAGGCGCACCTGCGCACCTGCCACGCCGCCATCGAGTCCGGCGTCCCGCTCCAGGGCTACTTCGCGTGGTCCCTGATGGACAACTTCGAGTGGGCGTGGGGATACGGCAAGCGCTTCGGCCTCGTCTACGTGGACTACGAGACCCAGGCGAGGACGATGAAATCGAGCGCGTTGTGGTATGCCGACACCATCAGGCACGGCGGCCTGCTGGGTCGGGCACAATAAGCGCAGACGCGATAAGGGGGCAGTATAGATGAACGGGGACCGCCGTTCCGGAGGTCGGCCGACTCTGGAAGCGGTCGCCGCGCGTGCCGGTGTCGGCCGCGGCACCGTGTCGCGGGTCATCAACGGCTCACCGAAGGTGAGCGACCGTGCCCGCGACGCGGTGTTACTGGCGATCCAGGAGCTCGGCTACGTGCCCAATCGGGCGGCGCGTACCCTTGTGACCAACCGGACCGACACCATCGCCCTGGTGGTGTCGGAATCGGAGCAGCGCGTCTTCGACGAGCCGTACTTCGCCGGGCTGATCCGCGGGATCGGCTCGGCGCTGGGCGAGACCGGTCTCCAGCTGATCCTCACGATGGCGCAGAACCGCGCCGAGCACGACCGCCTGGAGCACTACCTGACCGGGCAGCACGTCGACGGCGTCCTGCTCACCTCGGTGCACGGCGCCGACCCCCTGCCGGGACGGCTGGAGGATCTGGGCGTCCCCACGGTGCTCGGTGGCCGGCCCGTCGGGCTGAACCCCTACAGCTTCGTCGACATGGACAACCGCGCGGGTGCGCGGCAGGCGGTCAAGTATCTGGTCTCCAAGGGCCGGAGCCGGATCGCCACCATCGCCGGTCCCCAGGACATGGGCGTGGGTGTCGACCGTCTGGCCGGGTACCGCGACGCGCTGCTCGCCACCGGGATGAGCGAACGGGTCTCGTACGGCGACTTCTCCGAGGAGAGCGGCTCGGCGGCCATGCGTGAGCTGCTGGCCCGGCATCCCGATCTCGACGCGGTGTTCACGGCGTCCGACCCCATGGCGGTCGGGGCGCTGCGCGTGCTCAAGGAGAACGGCATGGTGGTGCCGGACGACGTCGCGCTGATCGGTTTCGAGGACTCGAAGGTCGCCCTGCACACGGAGCCGCCGCTGACCAGCGTGCACCAGCCGACGGAGGCGATGGGCCGGCAGATGGTCCAGCTCCTGATCGCCCGCATCAACGGCGAGCCGCTGGAGCAGCCGGTCGTCATACTCGACACCCACCTGGTGATCCGCGCCTCCGCCTGACGGGAGCCCTACCGCGAGACCGCCGCACACCCCCCGGGGTGTGCGGCGGTCTCGTTTCGCGTGCTTGCGAGGCCGTGCTTGCGAGCCCGTCCTCTGAGCAGGGCTCAGCCGTCGGCGGACGAGAGCAGGCGCTCGGCCTCCTCCTCCGACATGCCCTCCAGCTCGGCGACGAGCAGGTCCTCCAGCGCGACCGCGAGGTCGGCCACGGTGCGCCGCTCGAAGATCGTCCGGACCGGCACCTCCACCCCGGTCGTACGGCGCAGCCTGGCCGCGATCCGCGTCGCGAGCAGCGAGTGCCCGCCGAGGGCGAAGAAGTCGTCGTCCGCGCCGACGGAGGCGACGCCGAGCAGCTCGGCCCAGACCTCGGCCACCAGCAGCTCCGCGTCCGTGCTCGGCGGTACGTGCCCGGCCGACGGCCCCCGGACCGGCGCGGGCAGCGCCGCGCGGTCCACCTTGCCGCGGCTGGTGAGCGGCAGCGCGTCGAGACCGACCCAGGCGGTCGGGACGAGATGCCGGGGCAGGGTCCGCGCGAGGTGCGCGGCGAGCTCCTCCCCCGTCGCGGTCCCGGTCACGTACGCCACGAGTTCCTCGGCGTGGACCGTCACGAAGGCCTGGCCGACCCCAGGATGGTCGAGCAGCCGCGCCTCGACCTCGCCCGGCTCGATCCGGAAGCCGCGCACCTTGAGCTGCCCGTCGAGCCGCCCGAGGAACTCCAGCTCGCCGGCCTGGTTCCAGCGTGCCCGGTCTCCGGTGCGGTACCTGCGCGCTCCCGGCGGCCCTGCGGGGTCGGGGACGAAGGCGGCGGCCGTGAGCGCGGGGCGGCGCAGGTAGCCGCGGGCCACGCCGGCTCCGCCGACGACCAGTTCGCCGATCGCGCCCTGCGGGACCGGGACCCCGGCGGCGTCGAGCAGGTGGACCGTCGTCGCGCCGACGGGCCGGCCGATCGGCGGCCTGCCGTGCGGCGCCGCGCCGAGGCCGGCCCGCAGATCGGCGCCGAGGTCGGCCCACGTCGCGATGACCGCGGCCTCGGTCGGGCCGTAGGTGTTCAGCAGGCGGACGCCGTCGCCGAACCGGCGGCGCCAGCGCGTCACGGCGCCGCCGGACGCCTGTTCGCCGCCGATGATCACCAGGCGGAGCGCGGGCGGCCAGGCGATCTGGTCGATCTCCTCGACCAGGTGGTGCCAGTAGGCGGTGGGCAGGTCGAGCACGGTGATCCGCTCCCCGCCCGGCGCGGCCAGCAGGTCGGGCAGCGTCGCCGCCCCGCCGGGGAGCAGCACCAGGGTCGCTCCCGCGGCGAGGGCGGGGAACACCTCTTCGAGGTGGGTGTCGAAGCTCAGCGACGCGAACTGGACGACGCGGTCGCCGGGCGTCAGGCCGTACTCGCGGCGCATCCACCGGATCCGGGCCGCGATGGCGCGGTGCTCGACGGCGACGCCCTTGGGGCGGCCGGTGGAGCCGGAGGTGGAGATGACGTAGGCGACGTCTTCCGGCCGTGTCTCGTACGGCCCGTCCGGCTCCTCTCCGTCCGTGCGCCGTTCGCCGGCGGCCGCCTCTTCCTCGGCGAGCCCGCCCGCCGGGTCGACGGCGGTGAGCCCGGCGGGCGGCGTACGGGTCGTGATCACATGCGTCGCCCCGGCGTCGGCGAGCGAGAAGGCCATCCGCTCGTCCGGCTCGTCCGGCTCGAACGGCAGGTAGGCCGCACCGGCCCGCCAGACGGCGAGCAGCGCGACGATCGCCTCGGCCGATCGGGGCAGGCGGACGCCGACCACGTCGCCGGGTCGGACGCCGGACCCGCGCAGCGCCGCGGCGAGCCGGTCCGCCCGCCGGTCCAGCTCGCCGTACGTGACCTCGGTCTCCCCGCAGACCACGGCGACGGCCTCGGGCGTGCGGCGCACGGTCTCGGCGATCATCTCGGGCACCGTCGGCCCGGGGACGTCCGCGCCGTCACCGGCCAGGGTGCGGATGTCGGCCTCGTCGTCCCCGGTCCAGACGCGCAGCTCGGAGATCCGGCGGTGCGGCTCGTCGGCGACGGAGGCGAGCAGGAGCAGGAAGCGCTCGGCGAGCCTGCGGACGGCCTCCGCCTCGTGCGGGGAGCCGCTGGACCCGTCGTGGCCGAACGACACGGTGATCCCGGCGCCGTCCCGCCAGGCCTCGGTGTAGAGGCCGAGCTTCACCTGCCGGAAGCCGTCGGGGAAGAAGCCGACGGACAGGTCCCCGAAGGGGCGGGTGGGTCCCGTGTCCTGCGTGTGCAGGATGAACACGGTCGGCATCAGCGCCTGGGCGGGGTGCCCGATCCGCTCGAACGGCACCGAGGTCTTGCTCATCGCCGTCAGCGCCTCCCGCCCGGTGCGCCGCAGCAGCTCGCTGAACGCGGGATCCCCGCCGAGGTCGCCGCGCAGCACGACGGTCTGCGTGAGGTAGCCGATCAGCGGCTCCAGCTCGACCCGCTCGCGCCCGGCGACGACCGTCCCGACGAGGACGTCGTCGTGGCCGGAGTGGCGGTGCAGGAGCACCTGGTAGGCCGCCATGAGCACGGTGAACAGGGTGGTCCGGTGCTCGCGGGCCAGCCGGTCCAGCCGGTCCGCGACCTCCGGGCCGACCCGGACGATCTGGAACCCGCCCTGCCCGTGGCCCTCACCGCTCTCCGCGCCGTCGGCGTCCCCGCCGCCGATGCCCCCGATGCCGTACGGCAGGTCGGCCGGCGGCGGATCGGCCAGCCGCTCCTGCCAGTACGGCACCGCGCGCTCGGCGCGGCGGCGCTGCCAGCGGGCGTAGTCGGACGGGTGGACCGGCAGCGGCGCCAGTTCCGGCGCGCGGCCGCGCAGCCGCGCGGTGTAGCACTCCGCCAGGTCGTCGAGGAGGATCCCCAGCGACCAGCCGTCGCCGATGATGTGGTGCATCGTGACGCACAGGACGTGGTCCAGCGGCCCGATCCCGATCACCGCCACGCGCAGCGGCACGCCCTCCGCGAGGTCGAACGGCGCGTTGACGCGCTCGGCGACGAGCCGCCCGGCGTGCTCCTCGCCGGTCGCGGCCGGCCACGCCACCGGCGGCGGGGACCCGGCCGGTTCCGCGACCGCCCAGGGGACGCCGTCCTCCTCCTCGAACCGGGTGCGCAGGCCCTCGTGCCGGGCCACCACGTCGGCGATCGCCCCTTCGAGGGCGTCCCGGTCGAGGGGGCCGCGCAGCCGGCGGACGAGATACATGGTGTAGGAGGCGTCGCGCGGATCGAGCTTCTGCAGGAGCCAGAGCCGTTCCTGGTCCGGCGACAGCGGCGCCCTCATCGGTCCGACATCCCGTCGAGCACGGCCGCGAGGTCCTCGGCGCTGAGGCCGTCGAGTTCGTCGCGGAGCGCGGCGATCTCGGCGAGGTCGAAGTCGTCGTCGTCGAGCCGGTCCATCGCCGCCGCCAGCCCGGCCACCGTGGGGTTCTCGAACAGCTCCACGATCGGCACCGCGATCGCGAACCGCGCCTGGACCCTGGCGATGATCTGGGTGGCGGTCAGCGAGTGCCCGCCCAGCTCGAAGAAGTCGTCGTCGACGCCGACCGGCTCCGCGATGCCCAGCACCTCGCCCCACAGCGCCGCGAGGTCCTCCTCCAGCGCCGTGGACGGGGCCCGGTACGGCCGGCTCCCGGCGCGGGTCCACTCGGGCGCGGGCAGGGCGCCGCGGTCGAGCTTCCCGTTGGGCGTGAGCGGCAGGGCGTCCAGCACCACGAGACGCGCCGGCACCATGTATTCGGGGACGCTGCGGCGCAGCCGGTCCCGGAGGGAGGCCCACAGGCCCGCCTCGTCCGCGTCCGCTCCGGTTTCCCGGAAGGTCTCCCCGGCCGCGGTCTCCACCGCGACCTCTCGGGTGACGTGCTCTCCGGCGGCGCGCACGACGTAGGCGACCAGGCGCGCGAGGCCGTCGGGGCCGGCGTGGACGCCGACCGCAGCGCCGGCCACCTCCGGCGCGGCCCGCAGCACGGTCTCGATCTCGCCCAGCTCGATCCGGAAACCGCGCACCTTCACCTGCTGGTCGGCCCGGCCGAGGTAACGGAGCCTGCCGTTCTCCAGCACGGCCAGGTCTCCCGTGGCGTACAGGCGGGCCCCGGGCGTGCCGGAGAAGGGGTCGGGCCGGAACCGGTCCGCCGTCTGGCCCGGCATGCCGCGGTAACCCCTGGCCAGGCCGGCTCCGCCGATGTGCAGCTCCCCCGCCTCGCCGGGCGGCACCGGACGCCCGTCGGGCCCGAGGATGTGCACGGTCGTCCTGCCGATGGGCTCACCCAGGTCGATGGGGGCGGGCAGTCCGCTCTCGTCGGTCAGGGCGACCCGCCCGGCCGTCGACCAGACCGTCGTCTCGGTCGGGCCGTACACGTTCCAGAGCCGGGCGCCGTCGGTGAGGAGGGCGTCGGCGAGGTCGCGGGGCAGCGCCTCGCCCCCGCACAGCCGGGTCGCGATGTTCCCGGGGACGCCGCCGGACTCGATCAGGATGCGCCAGCTCGCCGGGGTCGCCTGCATGATCGTGACGGCGTCGGTCACGGCGCGCGACCGCAGTGCCCGGCCGTCCGTCGTCTCGTGCGCGGACGCGACGACGACCCGGGCGCCGCAGGTCAGCGGCAGGAGCAGCTCCAGCACGGAGATGTCGAACGACAGCGTGGTGACCGCGAGCCAGGCGTCGCGCGGGGTGAGCTCCAGCAGGGAGGCGAAGGACTCCAGCAGGTTGACCACCGCGCCGTGCGGGACCGCGACCCCCTTGGGCCGGCCGGTGGACCCGGAGGTGTACATGAGGTAGGCGAGATCCCCCACCGGCCCCTCGCCGTCACCGTCGCCGGCACCGTCCTGCCCCCGGCCCGCGACCGGCACGCCGTCCCACGCCAGCTCGACGACGTCCGGGACGCCGTCGAGCAGCCGGGAGTCGACGCCCTGCCCGGCCAGCACCAGCCGGATGCCCGCGTCCTCGCGCATGTGACGGAGCCGGTCCTCCGGGAACGCCGGGTCGAGCGGCACGTACGCGCCGCCGGCCCGCCACACGGCGAGCAGCGCGACGACCATGCCGGGGCACCGCTCCAGGCACAGGCCCACCGGCGTCTCCGGTCCGACGCCGCGGGCGCGCAGCAGCGCCGCCAGCCGGTCGGCCCGGTCGAGCAGCTCCCGGTACGTCAGCACGCCGCCGTCGCCGCTCACGGCGACCGCGCCGGGGCTCTCGTCACGCCACCGGCGGATCAGCGCGAGCGCCGTCGCGGCGTCCGTTCCCGGCTGCCCGGCACCCGAGGGAGCCGGCACGCCGCTCACCGCGTCACTCACTGTCATGCACCTTTCAATTCGAGAACGCGCCGCTCAGCGCGGACAGACGGGTGTCCGGGTCGGCCCCGGCCCGCCGTACGACCTCGGCGAAACCCCGCACGAGGCGGCGCGCGGTCGCGGGCGTGAACAGGTCGGCGCTGTAGTCGAAGACGCCGCCCAGCCCCTCCGGTCCGCGCCACAGGTCGAGCGAGACCTCGGACTTGGTGTGGCTGGGCGGGATCGTGTGGACCTCGGCGTCGAGGTCGGCGAACCGGGTCCCCAGCAGGTCGTCCTTGGGCAGGTCGCTGTGCAGGTTGAACATGGCCTGGCACAACGGCGGCCGGCCGACGTCGCGGGGGACGCGCAGCGCGGCCAGGATGTGCTCGAACGGCACGTCCGCGTGCCGCATCCCGGCCAGGGTCGCCTCCCGCACGCGGTCGAGCAGCTCGTGGAACGCCGGATCGCCGGACAGGTCGGCCCGCAGCACCAGCGCGTTGCCGAAATAGCCGATCAGCGGAGCGAGCTCGCTGCGGGTCCGGCGGGACACCGGGACGCCGACGCAGAAGTCGGTCTGGCCCGAGGCCAGAGCCAGGGTCGCCTGGTAGGCGGCGACCAGGGCCATGAAGGACGTGCAGCGCCGTTTCCTGGCCACCCGCTCCAGCGGGGTGACCTCCTCCGGCGGCAGCAGCAGCTCCTCGCGCGCGCCGCGCCCCGACCACCGGGACGGCCGGGGATGGTCGGCCGGCAGGTCGAGTGAGGGGGCTCCGGCCAGGCGGCCCGCCCAGTGCTCCACACCCGCCGTGTGGTCCCGCCGCCTCTCCTGTACGGCGAAGGCGGAGTACTGCATGGGCAGCTCCGCCAGGACGGGCTCACGTCCCTCGCGCGTCGCCGCGTAACACTCGGCGAGCTCGCGCATGAGCACGTCGAGCGACCAGCCGTCCACCACTATGTGGTGCAGGACGATGCACAGCACCACATCGTCCTCTCCCCGCCGGGCCACGCCGACCCGCAGGGGAGGCTCGTTCTCCAGGTCGAACGGGCGCTCGGCGAACTCCCGCAACGCCTCTTCGACCCCCGTCCCGTCGGGACCCGCCTCGCCGGAGGTCGCGAGGTCCTCCACCGGCGTCGGCGCGGGCGGCAGCACGACCTGCACGGGGGCGTCCCCGCGCAGCCGGAAGCGGGTCCGCAGCACCTCGTGCCGCTCGGTGACCCGGGTGAACGCCGCGGCCAGCGCGGCCGTGTCGAGCGGCCCGCGCAGCCGTACGGACCAGGGCAGGTTGTAGCTGGTGTCGGCGGGGTCGAAGCGGCTGAGGAACCACAGGCGCTCCTGCCCCGGCGACAGCGGCCACTCCTGCCCGCCGGGGTCCGCCGCGCCCCCGAGGGAGCGCAGTAGCGCCGCCCGGCGCTCGGGGGGCAGCCCGGCCAGCTTCTCGATCAGCGCCGCGCGGCGGTCGGCGGTGGTCATCCGCCCGGTCATCTGCCGCGTACGCTCAGCGGGCGCATGTCGGTCCACACCGTCTCGATGTGGTCGAGGCATTCCTGGCGGGTGCCCGTGAAGCCGGTGGGCCGCCACCCGGCGGGCGGCTCGCGGTCGCTCCACCACACCGAATACTGCTCCTCGTCGTTGACGACCACGAGCATCGGGGATTCGGTCATGTCACCTTCCCAAAGCAGTCATTGCGGAAGAAGGGACCCGGCCGCCGCCCTCCATGAGGCGGGGGCAGTCCGGCCAGCCGGAGGGGCAGGCCGGCGGCGCCGGGCACAGCACGTAGTGCCGGGGGGCGAGCACGCCGGTGCGACCGGCCGCGGCCCGCATCACCGCGGCGTGGACGGCGTCGGGCGTGTCCAGCCCGGGACGCGCCACGAGATAGCCGGTCAGCCGGGGCGGCCCGTCGTCGCCGGGCTCCACCACGACCGCGGCCGGCCCGGGTGCGCAGACCCGGCGCAGCAGCGCCTCGGTCTCCGGCAGGTTCACCCAGTCGGGACCGATCCGCGTCCATCCGGCGGGGCGCCGCACCGGGTCCAGGCCGGCGACCTCCGCGACCCGGTCCAGCTGCACGTCCGCCGAGACCGCCCGGACCAGCAGCTCCTCCAGGCCGCCGAGCATCCGCTCGGCGACGCGCCCGGGCAGGAAGGCCGTGTCCACCAGGACGAAGAACTCGCAGGTGGACGGGGCCGGGCCGGTGGCGAAGAAGATCTTCGCCTTGACCTTCGAGTAGGCCCCGACGAAGAACGTCCTGGTGCGGCCCCGGAGCGCGGCGAGCGCCGCGGCGTCCCCGGGGTCGACGTCCGGCAGGCCCGACCAGCGGCCGCCCTGCCGGACGTCGTTGAAGAACGCGTCCAGGTCGATGTCGGCGCCGCGGTTCCACGCCTCCGCGTCCCGGGCGGCGAGCACGAGCGAGGGGTCGTAGTGCCCGTTCCGGTAGGTCGCCATGGTCCTGCGGTGCCCCGGCCCCAGCGCCTCGGCGAAGGTGCCGGCCACCGGATCGCCGCGCCCCGGATCGACGGACCCCGGATCGCCGGCGCCCAGGTCGATGACGCAGAGCCCGTCCTGTGCGGCCGGCCCGGCCATCGCCCCCGTACGGAGGTGGTGCCGGTTCGACACGATGAGCTGCAGCGCGGCCGTGGAGTGCCCGGTGACGGCGGCCAGCAGGGCGGCGCTCGCGACCGTGAGCACGCTGGAGGTCGTCACGCCGTGCCGGGCGGCCAGCGCCTCGGCGGCGACGGCCGCCGCCGGGGAGTCCATCCCGTAGCGGACGAAGCGCGGCTCCTCCGGCTCCCGCTCGGGAAAGTCGAACATCGAGCGCGGCGCGGCCGCCAGACCGCTCCGCCAGTGACGCAGCGCCTGGGCGCCGGGCGGCGGGTCCGACCGTTCGAAGGCCGCCTGGTCGAGCGGCTGCCACTCCGGGACGGGCAGGTCCTCCCCGGCGACGAGCCGCGGCCACTCCGCGGCCACCATGTTCAGCGACCAGCCGTCGAGCGCGAGATGGGACAGCGCGAGCGCCAGCGCGCGCGGCCGGCCCCTCAGGCAGACCACCGCGCACCGGACCGGCAGCTCGGCCGCGTAGTCGAACCCGGTCGCGGCCAGCTCGGCGGCCAGCGCCTTGGCCGCGGTCATGGGCTTCGCCGCCGCCTCGTACACGCCCACGGTGAGCCGGCCTTCCCGCCTCACCCGCTGGACGGTCCCCGCCCCGGCGCCCGCCTCTGTGCCCTCCCCGGCGCCCGCCTGCGTGCCGGTCCCGGGGCGCGCGCCCTCCCGGACGTACGCCGTGCGCAGCGTCTCGTGCCGCTCGACGAGGCGTCCGACGGCGCGCAGCACGGCGTCGAGGTCGGCGGCGCCGGTCACCGGCAGGGTCCAGGGCAGGTTGAAGTAGGGGTCGCCGTCGTCCAGCCACTGGGTGGACCGCCAGATGCCCTGCTGCCCCCAGGTCAGCGCGGCCTGCCCGCCCCGCGTGCCACGGAACTCCACGGTGCGGGGCGGCAGCGCGGTGAGGCCGGGCGTCCGCGCCGCAGGCGGGCTGCCGGTCACCTCCGCTGCCCGCCGGGGTGCCCGTCGTCGTGCCCGCCGCTGTCGCCACCGCCGTCACGGTCCCCGGCACCGTCCTCGCCGGTGTGCGCGGCGATGTGCCCGGCCAGGCCGTCGAGCGTGTCGAGGTAGCCGCCGTCCAGGTCGACGTCGCAGTCGAACTCGGTCTCCACCATGTCGATCAGCCGGAGGTAGGCGAGCGAGTTGAGGCCGAGCGCGGGCAGGCTGCAGTCGGCGGCCAGCACGTCGGCGGCGGCCAGGTCCCCGCCGCTCGCCTTGGACACCAGCTCGGCGAGGCGTTCCCTCAGCATGCCTCCTCCCGCAGGAGGGCGACCTCCGCGGCGACCCCCGCGATCGTCGGCTCGTCGAAGAACAGGTCGAAGGACAGCTCCACGTCCATGCGCTCGCGCACCTTCGCGATGATCTCGACGATCGTCAGCGAGTGCCCGCCGAGGTCGAACAGGTCCTCGTCCGGCCCGATTTCGGGCCGTTTGAACACCTCGCTCCAGATCTCCGCGACCTCCGCCAGGTAGGGCGTTGCGTCCGCCTCGCCGGCGCGCGGCACCGCGGCCGGCTCCGCCTCGGTCCGTACGGAGGACGGCCCGGCCGGGACATCGACCGTGACCTCGACCGGGGCCGGCAGCGGCAGGTGGGAGATCTCGGTGTCCGGGGCGGTGGCCACCGCCTCCAGGAGGGCGAGCAGGTGCTCGACCAGGGACTCGCAGCCGGAGCGGCTGAGGATCGCCGGGTTGAACTGCAGCCGGGCCGTGATGCCGTCCGGCGCGTCGACCACCTGCAGGTGCAGCGTGCCGCGCACCGCGTGGTTGAACGACATCCAGTCGACCGACGCCGCCACGCCGGGGAACTCCGGCGCGCTCCCGTCCCGCCCGCGGTAGCTGACCGA
Organism: Microbispora triticiradicis; assembly: GCF_005864065.1. NCBI lineage: Bacteria > Bacillati > Actinomycetota > Actinomycetes > Streptosporangiales > Streptosporangiaceae > Microbispora > Microbispora triticiradicis. The sequence goes on from NZ_VANP01000005.1 coordinate 200,040, forward strand.
GACCGGCGTCAGCGCGGTGCGCGGGCTCACGCCGCCGACCGCGCGGGCGAGCGGCACCTGCCGGAACCGGTAGACGGCCCGCAGCTCGCCGCGCACCGACCGGGCGAAGTCGGCGAACGTCCCGCTCGGGGTCCCGGCCCGCACCGGAAGCTCGTTCACGAAGAGGCCGATGTGGTCCCGCGTCTCCTCGGTCCTGGTGGACAGGTCCACCGACACCGCCGCGTCCTCGTTGCCGTACGCCGCCAGCAGGGTGTGCACGGCGGTGAGCACCAGCTCGAACCGGGTGACGCCCATCTTCTCGGCGGCGACGGCGAGGCCCGCGGGAAGGGCGAAGTCGACCGCCTCTCCCGCGGCGGCCCGGGTGGACACCCCCGACAGCCCGGGGAGCCGCAGGTCCTGCCGGTCCTGCCAGCGGTCCCGCCAGAACGCGGCGGCCTCGTCGAGCAGTTCGGCCACCCGGGCGTTCTCCCGCTCGACGGCCTCGCCGTACGTCAGCGGAAGGACCGGCAGCGGCAGCCCTGCGTAGGCGTCGGCCAGGCCGCGCACCAGGAGGTCCTTCGACATGCCGTCGAAGACCGCGTGGTGGGCGACGACGACCAGGAGGTGCCGCTCTGGCGCGAGCCGGAAGAGCCTGAACCGGGCCGTCGGGCCGGTCCCGAGGTCCAGGTCGAGGGACGCCTCGCGGTCGACCAGCTCGCCGGCCTCACGCCCGGCGGCGTCCTCGAACCCGATCGGCGGCGGAACGGCGGCCAGGGCGGGGCGCAGCACTGCGTCCCGCTCCGCCAGGGCCGTGGCCAGCTGGGGATGCGCGCCGACCACGTCGTGGCAGGCGGCCAGCAGCCGGTCCGTGTCGAGAGGGCCGTCGAAGCGGATGGCGAGCGGCATGTGGTACACCTGACCGCCGCAGCCCATCCGCTCCGTCACCCACATGCCGTGCTGTGCGAGGGACGCCTGCTCCCCCTCGCCCGTGAGCGTCGGTGACATCTCACTCGCCTTCTTTGCTGATCGTGGAGTCGCCCAGCAACGTGAGCAGTTCCTTCTTGATGACCTTTCCTGACTGGTTCCTGGGCAGGTCGTCGACCACGAGGATGCGTTCGGGCAGCTCGTGCCAGGCCAGCCGGTCCATCAGGAAGGCGCGTACCTCGCTCGCCGACAACCCCTGCCCCGCCCCCGGAACCGGCCCTGAGACCGGCCCTGAGGCCGGCCCCGGAACCGTCGCCGCCACCGCTGCGGGGCCCGACCTGGCGACGACCGCGGCGCCCAGCACGGAGCCCAGCACCGGGTGCGGGAGGCCGAACACGGCCGCCTCGGCGATCCCCGGATGCTCGTACAGCGCCGCCTCCACCTGGAGCGTGGACACCTTGTACGCGCCGGTCTTGACCACGTCGCTCTCGCGGTCGACGAGGTAGAGGTAGCCGTCGGCGTCCACGTATCCGACGTCGCCCATCCGCACCCAGCCGTCGCGGAACGCGCGGGCGCTGGCCTCCTCGTCGCCGTAGTAGGACCTGCTGGCGGCGGGCGACCGCATCCACACCTCGCCGGTCTCCCCGGGCGGGAGCGGGTTGCCCTCCTCGTCGGCGATGCGCAGCGACCCGTCGAACGCGGGCCGTCCCAGCGCGGCCGGCCGGGCCCGGTCGTAGATCATGATGGTCTGGGCGGGGGCGGCCTCGGTGGACGTGTAGTAGTTCGTCACCGTCGCGTTCGGGAAGGCCGCCGCGAGCCGCTCCGCCAGGGCGGGGGGCAGCGCCGCCGCCGCCGAGCCCAGCAGCACCACGCCGGACATGTCGTGCCGCTCGTGCAGCCCGGCGTCGAGGAGTTCGACCGCCATGGAGGGCACCAGGAACACGGTGCCGGGACGGTACGTCTCGATGAGCCGGGCGAACCTGCCGGGGGTGAACCGCGCGGGGGTCAGCACGGTGGGCCGGGCGTCCAGCGCGTTGATCAACATGGTCTGGCCGGCGTTGGTGCCGATCGGGAAGGCGTGCAGCAGGTGCCGCGAGTGGGCGAACCTGCGGTGCCTGGGCTGCGTGACGCACCCGTAGGCGAGGTTGGCGTGGCTGGCGCCGACCCCCTTGGGCCGGCCGGTCGTGCCCGAGGTGTAGAGGATCTGCGCCAGGTCGCCGGGCCGCACCGGCGGCGCGGCCGGGCGGGAGCCGGGCCCGGCGACGGACTCGAGCTCCGCCGGGGTCGCGGTCCAGGGCTCCGGCGCCGCCGGGCCCGGAGCCGCGCCGGAGCGGTCCGGCGGCAGGGAGAGGTCCCGGCCGAGCAGCACCGCCGACGCCGAGCAGTGCCCGATCATGTAGCGGATCTCGGCCGGCGCCAGCCGGTCGGACATCGGCACGGCCACCGCGCCCGCTTCGAGCACCCCGCAGAACGCCACGGCGAAGTCGATCCAGTCGCGGCTGCCGAAGTGCACCGCCACCCGGTCGCCCGGGGCGACGCCCCTCTCCGCCAGCCCGGCGGCGAGCGCGGCCGACCTGCGCTCCCACTCCGCGAAGGTGAGCGTCCCCTGCCCCTCCACGATCATCGCGACGCCGTCCGGCTCCTGCTGGGCGCGCAGCCGCAGCAACTCCGGCACGGTGAGCGTGGGCGTCCTCCGCGTCCTCGTCGTGCGCGTCATACCTGCTCCTTCTCGGCTGCCCGGCCGGACGTGAGGGTCGACACGGGGGCCGGCTCACCGGCCGGCTCAATCGGGGCGGCCGCGTCGAGCAGCGCCCGTCCCCGCGCGGGCCGGACGTCCACCGCACCGTCTGCCGGGCCGCCTGCCGGGCCGTCTCCCGCACCGTCCTTCCGGCCGGCGCCGGCCGCCCGGACCGACGCCATCCGCCGGGTCAGGGCCTGGTAGCCGACGACGTCGTCCGGCAGGGCGTCGGGCACCTCGTCGTCGAACCGGCGCAGCACCCCGATCCGCATGCCGACCAGTGCCACGGCGGCGATCGCCAGGGCGAAGCAGGCGTACATGAAGCCGATCCCGCGGCCGGGCCCGGTGCCGAGCACCGCGCCCACCGTCCCGGCGAGCGGTCCGCCGGGGGCGAGCAGCGGCTCGAAGACCTGCGCGCCGTACGGCGCGACCAGGCCGAACCCGATGGGCAGGGTGGACCAGGCGACCAGCGTGTTCAGCGCGATGACCCGGCCGTGGAACCGCTGCGGCACCTTGACCTGGATGATCGTGGCGTAGACGCCGTTCAGCAGGGTGAGGCACAGCGACATGCCGAACGCCCCGGCGGCGATCGGGAACAGGTCCGCGCGCAGCCCGGTCAGCAGGCAGAACACCGACAGGGCGAGCGTGGACAGCAGCACGCCGTGCAGCCTGCGGCGGCGCGGCCCGCCCCAGGCGGCCATGGCCAGGCCGCCGAGGAAGGCGCCGAGCCCGCCCGCGAACGACACCCGGCCGACCTCCGCCAGCGACGCGAACGACAGCACCAGCGGCGAGATCATCAGGAACAGCGGGGACAGGAAAACGTTCAGCACCGCGAAGTAGAACAGCATCGCGCGGAAGCCCCGGTTGCCCCAGGAGTGGCGGATGCCGCCCATCATCTCCGCGAGCACGCTCTCCCGCCGCTTCCACGCCATCGTCGCCGGGAAGCGGACCAGCAGGATGGTGAGCGTGGCGACGGCGTAGCTCGCCACGTCGATGACGAGGATGCCCTCCAGCCCGATCGCCGCCATCAGCCCGACGGCGATCAGCGGCACGATGAGCTGCGCGGTGCCGGCGGCCATCTGGACGACGCCGTTGGCGTGCCCGAGGAACCGTTTCGGCACGAGCTGCGGGATCGCCGAGCCGTACGCGAGCCGCTGGAAGGTCAGCGCGATGGACAGGCACACCAGCAGCGGATAGATGTGCCAGATCTGCAGGTTGCCGGTCCACAGCAGCACCCCCAGCGCGAGCTGGGTGCCGCCGGCGGCCAGGTCACCGGCGAGCATGACCCTGCGCCGGTCGAACCGGTCAACGATGGCGCCGGCCAGAGGTGCGACGAGCATGCCGGGCAGCAGGCCGAGCACGGAGAACAGCGCGAACCTGGCCAGCGACCCCGTCGTGAGATAGATCCACAGCGGGATGGCGAACTCGGTCAGCGCCGAGCCGGTGATCGAGACGAGCTGGCCCGCCGCGACGACGAGGAAGCGGCGCATGCTGGGAGGCGGGCCGACCCGTGGAGACGAGTCCGCCGAACCGGCCTGCCCGTCGCGCCCCGCCCGCCCGTCCTGCGCCGCGCCCGCGGAGCCGTCCCGACCGGCGGCTTCCGGACCGGCGGGTTCCGGACCGGCGGGTTCCGGACCGTCGTGACCGATGCCGTTCACGCCGTTCGCCGCGGTCTCCGCCGGGCCGTCATGAATGACACCGTCCACGCCGCTCCGACCGGTTGCGGCAACCTGGGCCTCGGCTTCGGGTCGTCGTGAGACGCCCTGGAGCCACCAGGTGCGGGTCTCGTCCCGTTCCATCCCCTCGGTGCGCCCGGAGGCGAGGGCGGCGTGCGTGCCGGTGACGATGTCGGCCAGCTCGGTGTTCCGGTATCGCAGGAAGAAGTGCCCGGCCTCGTCGAGCACGACGCACGCCGTCTCGTCCGACAGGCAGTGCCACTCCTTGTAGCGTTCCTGGTAGAACTCGGCCGCCGGGTCGCGTTCGCCGACCACGGCGATCACCGGCGCGCGCAGCGCCGGGCCGCCGCCCTCCTCGAAGATCCGGGTGAAGTACCGCTCGGCGGCGCGGGTGCCCTCCCGGCGGTTGCGCACGATCAGCTTGATCTGCTCCCGGCCGAGGTCCTCGACGTCGAGCCCGGCCGCGGTGAGCATGTTCACCCGCTGCTGGTCGCTGGTGAGGTGATCGAAGAACGTCCCGATCCAGCTCATGCCGCGACCCGGCCGGGCGAAGGGGAACACGCCGCCGAGGTACAGCGCGTCCACTGTGTGGCCGTCCGCCTCCAGTTTCCGGGTGATCTCGGCGGACAGCATGACGCCGAGGCCGCAGTGGCCGTACAGAACGAGCGAACCGCCGTTACGGTCCATGATCTCGGCGATCTCGGCCACGCAGCCGAGGACGACCTCGTCGAACGGCCGGGACTCCTCGCCCAGTTCGTGGCCGGGCACGGCGACCGAGTAGAGCGCCCAGTCGGCGGGCAGCGCGTCGGCGAGCGGCTGGTAGACGACCGCGCTGCCCCCGCCGTACGGCACGCAGACCAGGGTGGTGGTCGCGGTCCGGGCGGGGGTGAGCCGGTGCAGCAGGGAGCGCGGCACGTCCCCCTCGGCCGTGAGCAGCCGGGCCAGCTCGCGGACGGTGCGGTGCTTGAACACGTCGAGCACGGTGACCGGCCGGTCCGGGTACGCCCTGCGCAGCCGGGCGATGACCCGCATCGCGAGCAGCGAGTGGCCGCCCAGCGCGAAGAAGTCGTCGTGCGCCCCCACCCGCTCGACGTCGAGCACCTCCGCCCAGACGCTCGCCACGTCCTCCTCGGGACCGGGCTCCGGGGCGACGTACTCGGCCGCCGGGACGTCGGCCTCCGGCTCGGGCAGGCGCGAGCGGTCCACCTTGCCGTGCGACTTGAGCGGCAGCTCGTCCAGCCAGGCGTACCTGGAGGGGATCATGTACGCGGGCAGCCGGTCGGCCAGCCAGGCGCGCACGGCCGCGGCGCCGGGCCGTTCCCCGGGCCGTTCCCCGGGCCGTTCCCCGGGCTCGCCGTCCGGTGCGCTCCCGGGTGTGGTCCCGGCGGCCGGTCCGGCCGTGCCTCCGGCCGTGCTTCCGGTCGCGTTTCCGGCGGCGGGGACGAGGTAGGCGACGAGCTGTTCCCCGCGTGGTTCGACGACGGCCTGGGCGACGTCCGGGTGGTCGGTCAGCACCGACTCGATCTCGCCGAGCTCGACGCGGTAGCCGCGGATCTTCACCTGCAGGTCGCGGCGGCCCAGGAACTCGAGGTCGCCGGAGTCGGACCATCGGCCGAGGTCCCCGGTGCGGTACATGCGCGCCCCGGGCGGGCCGTACGGGTCGGGGACGAACCGGTCGGCGGTGAGGCCCGGTCGGTTCAGGTAGCCGCGGGCCAGCCGGTCGCCGCCGAGATAGACCTCGCCCGGCACCCCGGCGGGGACCGGCCGCAGCCGCTCGTCCAGCACGTACGCCCGCGCCCCGGGCAGCGGCGAGCCGATCGGCAGGCTCACGCTCGCCTCGGCCGGGCCGTCGGGAGCCGGGAGCCGGGCGACGTCGTAGGTGGTCACGCCGACGGTGGCCTCGGTGGGCCCGTAATGGTTGACGACCCGGCAACGGCTCGTCGCCGCCAGCTCGGCCGCCCAGCCGCGCGGGGCCGCCTCGCCGCCCAGCAGCAGCAGCTTCCTGGGCAGCAGGTCGGCCGGTCCGGCGGCGGCGAGCTGACCGGACGCGGGGAGGGTGGCCTCGCTCACGGACGCGAGCAGAGTGGCGAGGTGCGACGGTGTGATCTTGAGGTAGTCGATCCCGGTCCGGCGGAAGATCTCCGCCAGCTCCGGGCCGGCGGTGCGTGAGGGCACCAGATGAAGGGTGCCGCCGGTCATCAGGCACAGGTAGAAGACCGTGACGCCGAAGTCGAAGGCGAGCGACTGGAGCAGGGCGAAGGACGAACCGGGTTCCACCTCCAGCCTCTCGCGCACTCCGGCGAGGTAGACCAGCACCTCGTGGTGCTGCACGGCGACGCCCTTGGGCCGCCCGGTGGTGCCGGAGGTGTAGATCACGTACGCGAGGTCGCCCGGCGTCCCGGTCTCCCCGTCGGCGGCGGGCGGCTCCGGCGCGCGGTCGTCGTCGAGGTACACGGGGGTGACGTCGTCCGGGAGACGGTCCAGCAGGTCGGCGCTGGTGACGACGAGGGCGGCCCCGGCGTCGGCCAGCACGTAGCCGAGCCGGCTCTTCGGGTGCTCCGGGTCAAGCGGCAGATAGGCGGCGCCGGACTTCAGCACGCCGAGCACCGCGACCGCGAGCCCGGTGGACTGCTCCAGGCAGATCGCCACGCGGTCGTCGCGGCGCGCGCCGAGCGCGCGCAGCCTCCGGGCGAGCCGGTCGGCCGCCGCGTCCAGCTCGGCGTACGTGAGAGCGTCGTCGCCGCACACGACGGCGGTCGCGGTCGGAGTGCGGGCCGCCTGCGCCGCGATCACCTCGTGCAGGCTCACGGCGTTCCACTCGTGCGGACGCGCGGCGATCGGCTCATGCGCATGCTCGGCGGCCGGCGGCTCAGCGAGCCGCGCCGGGGCCGGCTCTTGCAGGTACGCGGCAATCGGCTCGTGCGGACGCGCGGCGGTCGTCTCGTGCGGACGCGCGGCGGTGGGCTCGGGTGACGCCGGGGTCGCACCGGATACCTCGGCGGCGGGCCCGTCCACCGGCACGCCGGCGAAGCCGAGCACGCGGCGCCGCTCCGCCTCCGGGAGCAGCTCCAGGTCCGACACCCGCGTGTCCGGGGCGGTGACGATCGACCTCAGCAGGTTCTCGAAGCACTCCGCGAGGCGTGCGACGGTGGCCGGGCGGAACAGCTCGGTGCGGTAGGTGAGGTTGCCGTGCAGGCCGTCGCCCAGATCCATCAGGTACAACCCGAGGTCGAACCGGCTCGCGGTCACCTCGAACGGATAGGCCGACAGGGTCAGGCCCTGCCCGCGCAGCGGGGCCGACCGGTAGTTCTGCAGCGCGAACATCACCTGGAACACCGGTGACCTGCTCACGTCGCGCTCGACCCCGAGCTCGCCGACGAGCCGGTCGAAGGGCAGCTCCTGGTGGGCGTAGGCGTCCAGCGCCGTCTCGCGCACCCGGCCGAGCAGCTCGGTGAAGGCCGGATCGCCGGACAGGTCGGCCCGCATCGGCAGCGAGTTGATGAAGAGGCCGACCACCCGCTCCAGCTCCGGCAGTTCGCGCCCGGACACCGGGGATCCCACCGCGAAGTCGTCCTGACCGGAGTACCGCGCGAGCAGCACCTCGAACGCGGCGAGCAGCGTCATGTACAGCGTCGCGCCGTTGGCCCGGCCCAGCTCGGTCAGCGCGTCCGCGAGCGCGCGGTCGAGCACGAAGCGGTGGGCGGCGCCCGCGGCGCCCTGCTCCGGCGGGCGCGGCAGGTCGGTCGGCAGCTCCAGCGGCGGCAGCCCGGCGAGCCGCTCCCGCCAGTAACGGACGTCGTCGTCGTGGGTCCGCCCGCGTTCCCACACCGCGTAGTCGCCGTACTGCACCGTCGGGGCGGCGAGATCGGCCTCGGTCCCGGTCCGGTACGCCTCGTGCAGGGCGAGCAGTTCCTCCATCACGATGTCGCAGGACCAGCCGTCGGTCACGGCGTGGTGCATCGTCAGGACCAGCACGTGCTCCCGGGCGCCGAGCCGGACCAGGAGCACCCGCAGCAGCGGGCCGTTCGCGAGGTCGAACGGCCGGTCCAGCTCCTCCTGCACGATCTCGTGCACGGCGGCGGCGTCGCCGGACACCCGGAACCCGACCGGCGGATCGTCGTCCAGCACGATCTCCGGGGTGCCGTCGTCGGTGGTGACGAACCGGGTGCGGAGGCTCTCGTGGCGCCGGGCGACCTCGGCGAGCGCGCGCTCCAGGGCCGTCTCGTCGATCTCGCCGCCCTCCAGCCGTACGGCGAAGGCGACGGTGTAGGCGGTGGTGCCCGGCGCGTACTGCTCCAGGAACCACAGGCGCTCCTGGGCGTGCGAGAGCGGCGGGTGGGTGCCGGCCGGGCGCGGCGGCACGGTGACCCTCGCGGCTTTCCCGGCCTTGAGCCGCTGCGCCAGCAGGGCCTGCTTGGCAGGTGAGAGACCGGTTCGGGTCACGGCGCCGGCACCTCGGGTGAATCCTGCGTTATGAACATGGCATTCCTCTGTGCGCTTCGCGCACCGGCACGCCGGCGGGCCGGTGCGGATATGCGGGCGGCCGACGACACGACGGTGACCGAATCACCGCCGGCGGGCCTCCCGCCTGATGCCGGCGCGCGCGGCGCGAATTTCGCCGCTCTTCGCGCCGGTAACCCCCCTCAAACAAGACGCATAAGTGGGAACGCTCCCACGGCAACGGAGGCTAGGGATGGGACCTTTCGTTCGTCAAGAGTCATGGAAGTTTCTGTCCGTTATTAGACCCAGGACGGGGAATGTGAGGATATTGCCGCAGATCGCGGACAATATGGGCTACAACCAGCCAAATCGCCCTATCGCCGAGGATTGACAGCACCCCTTACCCCACCTACGCTCCGTGGGAGCGCTCCCAGAATGGGTGCTCCTGTCCCTAGGCCGGGAACCCGGTGACCGAGCGCGCCCCTCCGTCAGTGACGCACCAGGAGCGGACCACCTTTGACCGTCACCGCCGCCGCACCCCCTCGGAGCCCACGGCCCGCCGTGAGCGACCAGGATCTCCGCTCGCTGCTTCTCATCCGGCACTTCGAGCGAGCCCTGCTCCGCCTGTTCGAGCGGGGTGTGCTGAGCGGCACCACCCATACCTGCCTCGGGCAGGAGTACGTCCCGGTCGCCCTTTCGGCCCTGCTCCGGGACGACGACTTCGTGTTCAGCAACCACCGCGGGCATGGTCACTTCCTCGCCCGCCATCCCGACCCGGACGGCCTGCTCGCCGAGATCATGGGCCGGGAGGGCGCTCTGTGCGGAGGCGTCGGCGGCAGCCAGCACATCTACCACCAGCGCTTCCTGTCCACCGGCGTACAGGGCGAGAGCCTGCCGGTGGCGACCGGGGTGGCCCTGAAACTGGCCGGCACGGGCGCGCTGGCCTGCGCGTACATCGGGGACGGCACCTGGGGTGAGGGCGCCGTCTACGAGGCGCTCAACATGGCGTCCCTGTGGCGGGTGCCGCTGCTGGTCGTGGTGGAGCACAACGGCATCGCCCAGTCGACCCCGACGTCCGTCCAGATGGCCGGCACGATCGCCGCCCGGGCGGCGGCCTTCGGCGTCCGCCACCACCACATCGCCTCCACCGACGTCGATGAGATCAGGGCGGGCCTCGCCCCGCTGGTGGACGCCGCACGGGCCGAGCCGTCCCCGCTGGTCGTGGAGTTCGCCACCCACCGTCTCGGACCGCACAGCAAGGGCGACGACACCCGCTCGCCGGAGGAGATCCGCCGGGTCCGGGAGTCCGACTGGTACGACCGGTACGCCGAGGCCGATCCCGAGCGGTTCGCCCGGATCGACGGGGAGCAGCGCGACCTCGTCGAACGGGTGGTCGCCGAGGTCTCCGCCCGGCCCGCCGCCTCGGCCGCCCCCACTGCCCTCGCCGCTCCGTCGCCGGAGGGCCGGTCGTGACCAGAGTCTCCGAGCACCTCAACCAGGCGCTGCACGATCTCATGGAGTCCGACCCCTCGGTCCACCTGCTCGGCGAGGACGTCAGCGACCCGTACGGCGGCGCGTTCAAGGTGACCCGTGGGCTGTCCAGCCGGTTCGGTTCCCGGGTGCGGTCCACTCCGCTGAGCGAGGGCGCCATCGCGGGGGTCGGCGCCGGGCTGGCCCTGGCCGGCGACAAGGCCATCGTCGAGATCATGTTCTCCGACTTCGTGGCCCTGGCGTTCGACCAGATCACGAACTTCGCCGCCAAGTCCACCTCGATGTACGGCAGGCCCGTGCCGGTGCCGCTCGTGGTCCGCTGCCCCACGGGCGGCAACCGCGGCTACGGCCCCACCCACAGCCAGAACCCGCAGAAGCACTTCATCGGGGTGCCGGGGCTGTCCCTGTTCGAGATGACGCCGTTCCACGACGCCGGCGACCTGCTCACCCGGATGTTCGAGCTGGCCCGGCCCTGCCTGTTCTTCGAGGACAAGGTCCTCTACACCCGGCAGATGCACGACACCGGCGACCTGTTCCGGTTCGAGGTGACCGACGACGTGGCGCGGGTGTACGTCGACGGCGCGGGCCCGCCCGACTGCACGCTGGTCACCCACGGCGGGCTCGTCCACCGGACGCTCGACGCCATGCGGGCGCTGCTGCTGGAGGACGAACTGGTCTGCGAACTGCTCGTGCCGGCCCAGCTCTACCCGGTGCCCCACCTGCCCGGGCTGGAGGACGCGCCGCACGTCTGCGTTGTGGACGACGGCACCGAGGGCGGCACCTGGGCGGCCGAGGTGGCCACGGCGCTCTACCCGCGCCTGTGGGGCCGCCTGCGCCGCCCGATCACCCTGGTCAACTCGGCGGACAGCGTGATTCCCGCCGCCCCCCATCTCGAACGCGAGGTGCTCGTGCAGGCCGGCCACATCCGGGCCGCGGTTCGGGAGGCCCTGTCGTGACCGGCTTCCCCGTGCCCAAGCTCAACAACAACGACACGACGTACGTCCTGGTCGAGTGGCTGGCCGAGGACGGCCAGGCGGTGCGCGACGGTGATCCGGTCGTGCTGCTGGAGACGTCGAAGGCCACCGAGGAGGTCGTCGCCCCGCGGGACGGCGTCCTGCGGCGGCTGCTCGCCGAGGGCGCCGAGTGCGAGCCGGGGCAGGTGATCGCCCAGTTGCTGGGGCCGGGTGACGAGGCCGCCCCGGAAGACCCGGCAGGCACCGTGAGGAGTACGGGAAGCGCGGAGAGCGCGGGCGGCGACCCGCGCGGGCCGGGCCTCCCGGCGGCGCCCGGCGACTCCGTTCCGGGCGGTCCCGGCGGCGCGGGTACCGGCGACGGCTCCGGCGTCGTCGTCACCATGCCCGCCCGCGAGCTGATCGAGGCGCACGGCGTCGCGATGGAGCGGGTGTACGCCCTGGGCCGCAAGGTGATCAGGCGGGCCGACGTCGAGGAACTGCTCGGCGGCCCGGCGCGCCCCTCCCCCACCGGAAGCACCGCCACGAGCGGAGGCGCGTCCGGGAGCGACCGGCCGAGCACGCCGGGGCACGTGGACGGCCTCTCGGCCACGGCCCACCCGGCCCCGGCCGGCTCGACCCCGAACGGTGCGGGCCGGGCCGAGTTCACCCTGGCCGAGGCGGCGCCCGACGGCGCGGGCCGGGACGACGACGCGGAGTGGATCACGCTGTCCCGGGCGCAGCAGCGGACGGCCGAGGTCGTCGAGCGGTCCCGGCGCGAGATCCCCGCGGCCTTCACCGTGATGAGCGTCGACGTGACCGAGGTGCTGTCGCTCGCCCGCGACCTCACCCGGAGGCTGCGCGCCCTGGTCGGCCTGCCCGAGATGGTGGTGAAGGCGACGGGTGGGCTGCTCGACCGCTTCCCGGTGTTCTTCGCCCAGCCCGGCCCCGGCCCTCGCCCGCGCCTGCGGCGGGCCACCGCCGCCAACGTGGGCGTGACTGTCGACGTGGGCCGGGGGCTGTTCATCCCGGTCGTCCGTGACGTGGCCGACCGGCCGCTCGCCGAGATCGCCCGCGACCTGGTCGGTTTCCGCAAGACGGCCCTCACCGGGTCCTTCCGGGAAAGCGACCTCGAAGGAGGCAATATCACGCTCACCCTGCACACCAGCGACGGCATCGTGCACGCCGTCCCGATCGTCTTCCCCGGCCAGACGTGCGCGCTTTCGCTGACCGCGCCCCGCCCGGAAGTCGTCCCCGACGGCTCGGGCTTCGCCGTACGGAAGACCGCCGCGATCGGCCTCGCGTACGACCACCGTTTCGTCAACGGCCGCGACGCCGCGGAGTTCCTCGGCGAACTCCGGTCGGCGCTCGAATCACCCGCGCGTTTCCTCACCGAGAATGGTTGACCTCATCCCCTCCCTGAAGGGAGGGCATTCCGACCGTCACCGGGCGGGTTTCCTGCTTCATTGCCGGTCGCCTCGTCCGAGAGGGCTCTCGTCGAGGTCTTACACCAGCTCCACAGGCGTTTCACCTCTCCGCCGGCCCGGCGGCGAGGACATTCTTGGCGGCGTTGACGTTCCGGCGCCGGTCGGCGATCCGGGCGCGGGCGACCTTCAGCCGGGCCCTGGCCCGGTTCGCGCTGCCCGCCGCTTTACGCGCGAGCGAGCGCTGGGCCTTGCCCATGCGCCTGCGGCCGGCCCGCTCATGGCCGGGGTTGGTGACCCTGCCGTCCTGGTCGGTCAGATCGGGAATCGGACGGGCCTTGTTGTAGACGACACGCACACACCCGAACGTCCGGGCAAGCTCGGACGCCTGCTCGGGAGTCGGGTAGAAGCGGTACCGGTAAGCCCGCCTCACGATCTGCGCCACGCCGCACATCAAGCCACCCGCCCGGCCAAGGTTCGCACCTTTGTTCGTACGGCGTTCCGCCTGGCAGACAACCGCCTGCCCATGCCCCGCTCCGCAAGGGGTCCGATTCCGCTCCCGCCCGAAGGCGGGGGTATCCACCGGAGGTTCTCATGAACTCACCCGCACGGTTTCCGACCGACTTCGTCTGGGGTGCGTCGACCGCGGCGTACCAGGTCGAAGGCGCGACCACGGAGGACGGCCGCGGGCCCTCGGTGTGGGACACGTTCTGCGCGGTTCCCGGAAACGTGCTCGACGGCGACAACGGTGACCAGGCCGCCGACCACTACCATCGCTACAACGACGACCTGGACCTGATCGCCGATCTCGGTCTGGGCAGCTACCGCTTCTCGATCGCGTGGCCGCGGATCCAGCCGACCGGCTCGGGCAAGGCCAACCAGAAGGGCCTCGACTTCTACCGCAGGCTCGTCGACGGGCTCGTCGAACGCGGCATCCGGCCGATGGCCACGCTCTTCCACTGGGACCTGCCGCAGGCGCTGCAGGACCGAGGGGGCTGGGAGAACAGGGACACCGCCGAGCGCTTCGCCGAGTACGCCGAGATCTGCTTCGACGCCCTGGAGATCAGGGACTGGCTGACCATCAACGAGCCCAAGACGGTCGTCGACTGCGGCTATCGGGAAGGTCAGCACGCGCCGGGCTTCAAGGACGACGCGCGCGCGTTCGTCGCCTGCCACCACCTGCTGCTCGCCCACGGCCTCGCCTCGCGGGTGCTGCACGAGCGGCACGCGGGACGCCGGATCGGGCCGGCGCTCAACCTCCACCCGACGTACCCGGCCGACGACACTCCCGAGGCGCTTGAGGCGGCCCGACACCAGGACGGCCTGGAGAACCGGCTCTACCTCGACCCCATCTTCAAGGGCTCCTACCCCGAGGACACGCTGCGCTGGATCTCCGAGCGTGGCCCGATGGCCGATTACATCCTGGACGGCGACCTCGCCGTCATCAGCGAGCCCATCGACATCCTCGGCGTGCAGTACTACACGCCGATCTTCGTGGACGCCAAGGGCGAGCGGGTCTTCCTGCACGAGCGGACCCAGGCCGAATGGCTGGAGGTCTACCCCGAGGGCTTCCACGACATCCTGGTGCGGGTGCAGCGCGACTACCCCGGCGTACCGATGATCATCACGGAGAACGGCCTGCCCACGGAGGACGCGCCCGGCCCCGACGGCCGCGTCCGCGACGAGCGGCGCATCACGTTCCTGCGCGACCACCTGGCCGCCATGCACCGCGCCATGGAGGACGGCGCGCAGGTGGAGGGTTACCACGTGTGGTCGCTGCTCGACAACTTCGAGTGGGCGCAGGGCTACAGCCAGCGTTTCGGCATCGTCTACGTGGACTACTCGACGCAGAAGCGCACCCCCAAGGACAGCGCGCTCTGGTACCGCGACGTCGTGAAGAGCGGCGAACTGCGCTGACGCGAGGGCCGCGCTCCGCGCGGTCGCGGCGGCACCCGCCTCGCAGGGCCCTCGCAGGGCCCTCGCAGGGCCGTGCCACCCGCCCCGCAGGGCTGTGCCATCCACCCGGCCGGTTCCGCCCCGGCCGGCCGCCCTCGCCGGATCCGGCTCCGCGGGCCCTGACTCCGGGCCGCCCGTCCGCTGCCGGGCCCACGGGCTCGGCATGCTCTGCCCATCGCTCCGGGCCGCCCGGCCCGGAGAGCACGGCGCGCACACCCGCGTGTTTCGCACGCGCCCGCCGGCCCTCGCCCGGCGAGGGGCGGCGACACGTGCCGTGAGCGGCTGAAACTTTCAGCGCGGTCAGGTGGGCGGTTTCCCATGCACGTGCAGCGAGACGCCGTGGAACGGCAAATTCAAAGCCGTTATACCGATCTACACCACAATCCCGGAATAAGTTGACGCGTTCGTCGGAAAGACTTAGCTTTACCTCCGGTGGGAGCGCTCCCACTCATCCCCCACCCCGCTTGGATCAAGGGCGATGAGCTGGGATAAAGTCCCTGCACACCGGCAGATGACCCGTTTCTTGACCTCGCGTCAGCGAAAGGACTCCCCCCGTGCCTGATTACACGATCACCGGCGGCGGCTACCAGGCCACGATCAGCGAGCGGGGCGGCGCGCTCCGGGTGCTGCGTCACGGAGACCGCGACCTGGTGACGAGCTGGCCGGAGGGCGGGCCGGTCCCCTACTACAGCGGCACGATGCTCGCTCCCTGGCCGAACCGGGTGGTCGGGGCCGAGTACGCCTTCGACGGACGGCGTCACCACCTGCCGGTGAACGAGCCCGACCGCGGTCACGCCCTGCACGGCCTGGTCTCCGACCGCGACTGGGAGTGCGCGGAACTGCTCGTGGTGGAGGACCACCACGGCCACGTCCGGCTGACGTACATCGTGGAGCCGGTCGAGGGCTATCCCCACAGGATCTCCCTGGAGGTGCGGCACGCGCTCTCCGAGGAAGGCCTGTCCACCACCCTGACCGCGCAGAACGTCGGCGAGAGCGCCGCGCCGTACGGCTGCGGGCCGCACCCCTGGCTGCTCGCCGGGCCGGACGTGACCACGTACGAGCTGGAGCTTCCGGCCGGCCGGGTGCTGCTCACCGACGAACTGCTCGCCCCCACCGACCTGGTGGACGTGGCGGGCACGCCGTACGACTTCAGGGCCCCGCGTGTCATCGGGGAGACCGCCGTCGACCACGCCTTCACCGGCGTGGCGGACGGCCGGGTGCGCGTGCGCGGCCCGGAGGGCGGGGTGGACCTGACCTGGGACCCGGCGGTCATGCCGTGGGTGCAGATCTGCACCGGTACGGGGCTCGGCCACCAGGGGCTGGCCGTGGAGCCCATGACCTGCCCGCCCGACGCGTTCAACTCGGGCACCGATCTGATCGTCCTGCAGCCGGGGGACAAGCACGAGGCCACGTGGACCATCGCGGCCGTCAACGAGGAAGGCTGATGGACAGCAGGACCAAGAGACGACTGTCCCCCGCGCAGCTCGGCGAGATCGCCCGTGACGCGCTGGGCTGCGGGCTGACCTCTTCGGAAGAGCTCACCGACGGCTTCGCCAACGCCGTGTGGCGGCTCGGGCTGGACGACGGGCGCCAGGTGGTCCTCAAGGTGGGGCCGCCGCCGGACCTCCGGATGCTGACCTACGAACGGCACCTGCTGCGCACCGAGGCGATGGTCTACCACCTGGCCAAGCCCGCGGGGCTGCCGATGCCCGACCTGCTGCGCGCCTCGTTCGACGACCCGGCTCTCGGCGGCGACTACCTCGTCCTGTCCGCCCTCGACGGCACCTCGTGGAGCGACACCCCTCTCGGCCCGGCGGAGGAGAACGCGGTCCGGTTCGAGCTGGGCCGCCATCTCGCCCGGCTGCACGCTATCCCGGGCACCGGCGTCTTCGGCTACCCGTACGCGGGGCTGACCGGCCGGACGTGGCGGGACGCGTTCCTCGTCATGATGGGCGCGGTGCTGGACGACGCCGTCCACTACAACACCCGGCTCCCCGCGACGATCGTGGAGATCGCCGGGCTCGTCCACAGGAACACGCACGTCCTCGACGAGGTGGTCACCCCGGCGCTGGTCCACTTCGACGTGTGGCCCGGCAACGTGTTCCTCGACGGCGACCGGCGCATCCAGGCGGTCATCGACTTCGAGAGGGCCTTCTGGGGCGATCCCCTGGCCGACTTCGTCACTCCCACCCTGTTCGGCGAGTTACGCGAGGACGACCCGCTGCTCGTCGGCTACCGGGCGGAGGGCGGTGAAGCGGACCTCGGCGACGGAGCCCGGATCCGGCTCGCCCTCTACCGGGTCTACCTCTACCTGATCATGCTCGTGGAGGACGGCCCCCGGCAATACCCGGAGGAGTCCTACGGCCGCATCCGCGACCTGTCCACCCGATCACTCGCGAGCTCCCTCGACACCCTGAGGGCCGGCCTGCGACAGCACGGGCCACACGCCCGCGTCTGAACCGGGCTCCCGCCCGGCCCGTCACACTGTCCGACGGGCACGCCACACCCCCGTGACCACCCAGGGTCACGGGGGTGTGGTCCGTTCCGGGTCAGGCGTCCAGCACGAGGGACTGCGAGCCGCAGCCGGTGCCGGTGTGCGGTTCGGCGTCGCCGGTCGCCGCGACGGCCGCGGGGGCGCCGACGGTCACCGAGGCCACGAAGGCCAGGACCATCGCTCCGGCCGCGACACGCGGCGCGCGGGGGACACGAGCAATCACGACGACTCCTCACAGCCGACTCTACTGATCACAAAATAGCGCGCCGTGGTCCGCTCCGGTAGGCCCGCTTCTCCTCGCCCCTCCCCGCTCCCGGGGGTCACCATCTGGTGGCCTGCCGGGTATGGAGTCCCCGAGCCGCTCGTGCGACAATCTCAACGGGTGATGAATTATGGACACGACATGTGTAATCGCGGGCGGCGGGCCCGCGGGGGCCATGCTCGGGCTGCTGCTGGCCCGTGCGGGCGTCGACGTCACGCTCCTGGAGAAACACGCGGACTTCCTGCGCGACTTCCGCGGCGACACGATCCATCCCTCCACCCTTCAGGTGCTCCACGAGATCGGGCTGGCCGAGGCGTTCCACCGGCTGCCGCACTTCGAGGCGCGCACCATGTCCCTGGAGACCGACGAGGGCCGGGTGCGCATCGCCGACCTGAGCAGGCTGCCCGGCAGGTACAAGTACATCGCCTTCGTCCCGCAGTGGGACTTCCTCGACCTCGTGACCGGCGAGGCGCGCCGCTACCCCAACTTCCGCCTGCTGATGAACGCCACGGTCACCGACCTCGTACGGGACGGCGGCGCCGTCCGGGGGGTGCGCTACCGCGACGAGCACGGCGCGGAGCACGAGATCCGGGCCGCGCTGACGGTGGCGGCGGACGGCCGGAACTCCGTCCTGCGGCAGGCGGCCGGTCTCGCGCCCCGGCGGTTCGGCGCGCCGATGGACGTCGTCTGGTTCCGGCTGTCGCGCGAGGCCGGCGATCCGGGGCAGCCGTTCCTGCGGGCGTCGGCCGGCGAGCTCATGGTCGCCATCGTGAGGGAGACGCACTGGCAGCTCGCCTACGTCATCCCCAAGGGCGGCTTCGAGGCGCTGCGGGCGCAGGGGGTCGCGGAACTGCGCGACCGGGTGCGGCGGCTGCTGCCCTTCCTCGGCGGCCGGGTGGACGAACTGCGCTCCTTGGACGAGGCCGGCGTGCTGCGCGTCGAGGTGAACCGTGTCTCCCGCTGGCACCTGCCCGGGCTGCTGCTGATCGGCGACGCGGCCCACGCGATGTCGCCGATCTTCGGCGTCGGGATCAACCTCGCGGTGCAGGACGCCGTCGCGACGGCCAACATCGTCGGGCCCGCCCTCCTGCGCGGCCGGGCGCCCTCGGCGCTGCTGGCGAGGGTGCAGCGCCGCCGTCGGATACCCACGGTCGTCGTCCAGACCGCGCAGCGGCTGGTGCAGGACCGGTTCGTCCGGCCCGCCCTCGCCTCCGGCGCCGTACGGCGGATTCCCGATCTCACCCGCGTGCCGGTGGTCCGCTCGCTGCTGCCCAGATTCGTCGGCCTCGGCGTGCTCCCCGAGCACGTCCGTCTTCCGCCACGAGTGAAAGGATCTCAGCAGATGGACAAGGAGGGGGCCACAGGGGACGCGGTGCAATAACCTTGGTGTCCGTGAGCGCATCGAACCTCGACACCTGGCGTGACCTGTCCGCGGCCCAGCAGCCCGACTGGCCCGACCGCGGTGAGCTCGACAAGGTCGTCGCGGAGCTGGCCGGCCTGCCTCCGCTGGTCTTCGCGGGCGAGTGCGACCAGCTCAAGGACAGCATGGCCGCGGTCGCCCGCGGCGAGGCGTTCGTCCTGCAGGGCGGCGACTGCGCCGAGACCTTCGCGGGCGCCACGGCCGAGAACGTGCGCAACAAGCTCAAGACGCTGTTGCAGATGGCGATCGTGCTGACCTACGCCGGCCGCGTCCCGGTCGTCAAGATCGGCCGGCTGGCGGGCCAGTTCGCCAAGCCGCGCTCCAAGCCCACCGAGGTGCGCGACGGCGTCGAGCTGCCCGCCTACCGGGGTGACATGGTCAACGGGTTCGACTTCACCCCGGAGGCCCGCCGCCCCGACCCGAACCGGCTGCTGCGCGCCTACCACTCCTCGGCCGTCACGCTGAACCTCGCGCGGGCCTTCACCAAGGGCGGGTACGCCGACCTTCGCCAGGTGCACGCGTGGAACCAGGACTTCGTCGCCGAGTCCCCGGCCGGGCGGCGCTACGAGCAGCTCGCGCGGGAGATCGACCAGGCGCTCGCGTTCATGCGGGCCTGCGGGGCCGACCCCGAGGAGTTCCACACCGTCGAGTTCTACTCCTCCCACGAGTCCCTGATCCTCGACTACGACCGGGCGCTCACCCGGATCGACTCCCGTACGGGCCTGCCGTACGACGTGTCGGCGCACATGGTGTGGATCGGTGAGCGCACCCGGCAGCTCGACGGGGCGCACGTGGAGTTCTTCAGCCGCATCCGCAACCCGATCGGCGTGAAGCTCGGCCCGACGACCACGCCGGAAGAGGCCATCGCGCTGATCGACAAGCTCAACCCGGACAACGAGCCGGGGCGGCTCACCTTCATCACGCGGATGGGCGCCGGGAAGGTGCGCGACGCGCTGCCGACGCTCGTCGAGAAGGTCAACGCGAGCGGCGCGACCGTGGCCTGGGTGTGCGACCCCATGCACGGCAACACGTTCGAGGCGCCGAGCGGCCACAAGACCCGCCGGCTCGACGACGTGCTCGACGAGGTCGCGGGCTTCTTCGAGGTCCACCACGCCCTCGGCACGCACCCCGGCGGCATCCACATCGAGTTCACCGGCGACGACGTGACCGAGTGCGTCGGCGGCGGGCACGCGATCGTGGAGGAGGACCTGGCGCTGCGGTACGAGACGGCCTGCGACCCCCGCCTCAACCGCGGTCAGTCGCTCGATCTCGCCTTCCGCGTCGCGGAGCTCTACCGCTCCAGCTGAAGTCGGGAGCTGAAGTCCGGCTGAGACCGGCACCGTCGCCCCGGCCGGTCCGCGTCCGGGGTGACGGGAGGGCCGGGCCGACACGGCCCGGCGCCTCAGCCGTTCTTGGCCTCCGCCTCGATCTGGGCACGGATGGAGTCCATGTCCAGCGCGCGGAGCTGACTGATCAGGTCCTCGAGCGCCGGCTTGGGAAGCGCGCCCGGCTGCGCGAACACCACGATGCCGTCCCGGATCGCCATGATCGTGGGGATCGCGGTGATCTCGAACCCCTCCGACAGGCCCGGCTGCGCCTCAGTGTCGATCTTGCCGAACGTGATGTCCGCGTGCTCTTCCGACGCCTTTTCGAAGATCGGTGCGAACGATCGGCAGGGGCCACACCAGGACGCCCAGAAATCGAGCAGTACGATGCCGTTGTCGGCGATGTCGTTGAAGTTCTTCTCGGTCACCTCGACGGTTGCCATGGGCGACTCCTTTCAGTCGGTCTTCAGCGGGCATAACCAGCCGGACGATTCAAGCATTCCATTCGCAGTGAGCCTCATGTCACCGGGTAGGAGACCCCCTTGAGCTGACGTTCGAAGGAGCAGGCGGATGACGACCCACGCCGTACGGCCGAGTGATCTGGTGCCCCACCGGGGCCCCGGCGCCCGTATCACCTCGTGGCTGTCGACCACCGACCACAAGGTCATCGGCAACCTGTACATGGTCACCGCGTTCTGCTTCTTCCTGGTCGGCGGCATCGAAGCGATGATCATCCGCGCGGAGCTCTTCGAGCCGGGGATGCAGTTCGTCACCCTGCAGCAGTACAACATGATGTTCACGCTGCACGGCAGCGTCATGCTGCTGCTGTTCGCCACTCCGCTGTTCGCCGGGTTCGCGAACGCCGTCATGCCGCTGCAGATCGGCGCTCCGGACGTGGCGTTCCCCCGGCTCAACATGGCGAGCTACTGGCTGTTCCTGTTCGGCGGGCTGATGGTGGTGGGGTCGTCGCTGGCGGGCGGGGCGCCGACCTTCGGGTGGACGGCCTACACGCCGCTGTCGACCGCGCCCTTCACCCCGCAGCTCGGCGGAGATCTGTGGATCATGGGGCTGGCGCTGTCCGGCCTCGGGACGATCCTCGGCTCGGTCAACTTCATCACGACGATCATGTGCATGCGCGCGCCGGGCATGACCATGTTCCGGATGCCGATCTTCACGTGGAACGTCTTCTTCACCTCGATCCTCGTCCTGCTCGCCTTTCCGGTGCTCGCCGCCGCGCTGCTGGCGCTGGAGATCGACCGCAAGCTCGGCGCGCACATCTACGACCCGCAGACGGGCGGCCCGCTGCTCTGGCAGCACCTGTTCTGGTTCTTCGGCCACCCCGAGGTCTACATCATCGCGATCCCGTTCTTCGGCATCATCACCGAGGTGATCCCGGTGTTCAGCCGCAAGCCGCTGTTCGGGTACGTCGGGATGGTCGGTGCGACAATTGCGATCACGGCGTTGTCGGTGACCGTGTGGGCCCACCACATGTTCGCCACCGGGCGCGTGCTGCTGCCGTTCTTCTCGTTGATGACGTTCCTGATCGCCGTGCCGACCGGGGTGAAGTTCTTCAACTGGACGGGCACGATGTGGCGGGGCCATCTCACGTTCGAGACGCCGATGCTGTGGGCGGTGGGGTTCCTCGTGACGTTCCTGCTCGGCGGGCTGACCGGGGTGATCCTGGCCTCTCCGCCGCTGGACTTCCACGTGACCGACACCTACTTCGTGGTGGCCCACTTCCATTACGTGGTGTTCGGCACGGTGGTGTTCGCGATGTTCTCCGGCTTCTACTTCTGGTGGCCCAAGTTCACCGGGCGGATGCTGAACGAACGTCTCGGGAAGATCCACTTCTGGATGCTGTTCATCGGGTTCCACCTGACGTTCCTCATCCAGCACTGGCTCGGCGCGCAGGGTATGCCCCGGCGGTACGGCGACTACTCGGCCAACGACGGCTTCACCTGGATGCACCAGGTGTCGAGCGTCGGGGCGTTCCTGCTCGGGCTGTCGACCCTGCCGTTCATCTACAACCTCTTCTGGACCTGGCGGCACGGCGAGAGGGTCACGGTGGACGACCCGTGGGGGCACGCCAACTCGCTGGAGTGGGCCACCTCCTGCCCGCCGCCGCGGCACAACTTCGTGTCGATCCCGCCGATCCGCTCCGAGCGGCCCGCCTTCGACCTGCGCTACCCGAGGGCCGGCGGCAAGCCGGGCGAGCCGCCGGAGACCAAGCGGGACTTCTTCGATCCCAACGCGTGAGCCGCCCACTGCGCCTGGCCCGTCCGGGGCGTCACAGGTCCCGCGGCGGCACAGGTCCCGGGGCGGCATGGAAAGGGGCCCCCGTCTCCGGGGGCCCCTTCCTTCACGTGCGGACCGTCAGCCCTTGCCGCCGGGCAGGTCCAGCCCGATGAGCAGCGGGTCGTGGTCGGAGGAGCGGAACGCGTCGGGCTGGTACAGCCCCGGCGGGTTGAACTCCGTGTTGTAGTCGAGGATGCGGGACTCGTCGGAGTTGACGTGCCAGATGGTCGCCCCGGTGACCCGGCTCGCCAGTTCGCCGCCGGCGAGGGCGTGGTCGAGCTCGCCCGACAGCCCGTCGAACAGGTAGCTGTAGCGCAGGGCCTCGGGGACGAACCGCTTGGTGAGGCTCACCAGCCCGCCCTGCTCCAGAGTGTGGATCGGGTCCTCCTCGCCGTACGCGTTGAGGTCGCCGATCACCAGCGGGCTGGTCAGGTGCATGCTGTCGATCAGCCCGAGCACGGCCCTGGCCTGCCGCACCCGCTCGTCGTTGTAGCAGCCCTGGCCGTGTTCCTGGTCCGGGGCGGGAGCGTCCGTGTCGCAGCCCTTCGACTTGAAGTGGTTGACGACCAGCGTGAACGACGGCCCGCCGTACACGCGGCGGAACTCCTGGATGAGCGGCGGGCGGCGGAAGACGGGGTCGGTGGACGACCTGGCGGCGCCGACCGGGGTGACCCTGGCCGGCTTGTAGATCGCCGTCACGTGGATGGCGTCGCCGCCCGGGTACGGGTGGGTGAGCGCCTTGTAGGTGCCGGCGCCGACCTTGGCGTTGAGCGCGTCCACGAGGGCCTGGACCGCGGTCTGGCCGTTGTTCTCCACCTCCATGAGCCCGACGACGTCGGCGTCGAGGCCCTGGAGGGTGGCGACGATCTTCGCGAGCTGGCGCTGCTGCTCCACGACCGTGTTCGCGCCGCGGGAGCCGAGCGTGGTGAACCAGTTCAGCGTGTTCAGGCTGGCCACCCGCACCGTGCCGCCCACCGCCTGGGGGGTGCCGAGGCGCGGGTTGGTGCGGGCGAAGCGGATCTCGGTGGTGGGCTGCAGGCGGTGCACGTCGAAGCCGTAGGTCAGGACTCCGGTGACGCCGTACGCGGTGTCGCCCAGGCGGGGGACGCCCCGCGTCCCGACGTACGGGATGGTGGCCGGGTTCTGCACCGTCGAGCCGTCGTCGATCAGCAGGGAGCGCCGCGCGTCGAGCGCGGGGTCGACGCCGTTCCGGTCGGTCGGCTGGAAGAGGCGGCCTCCGGCCGCGACGGTCACCTCGCCGTACCGGCCGAGGTTGTAGTGGTCGGTGAGGGTCAGCGGCTCGGGGAACGTCACGAGCATGTTCTCCAGCGGCTCGAAGGTCGTGCCCGCGGCCCTCGGCAGGGCGGTGTCGGCGGGCTTGACGCTTCCGGTGCCGCAGACGTCGACGGCGGTGACCGGCGACAGCTCGGTCAGGCCGTTGAACTCGGCCACCCGGCCGGTGACGAGCACCCGGTCACCGACCTTGACGTCCTTGAAGGATTCGCGGGCGAACGCGAACAGGCCGTCGGAGGTGGCGGGGTCGGCGTCGGGCGTCGGGTCCTGGAAGTAGAACCCGCTGAGCTGGTCGGTGCGCTGGAAGTCGCCGGTCACGACGCCTTCGACCCGGACCGTCTGCCCGGTCAGCGGGGAGGCCGTCCCGCTCCCCTGCACCTCGGCGATCTGCCGGTCCGGCGACACGCCGCAGGGATCCCCGGTGGGGGTGGACGACGGCGACGCGGACGGCGTGGCCGAGGGAGAGGCAGAGGGTGAGACGGAGGGAGAGACGGAGGGCGACGGCGTGACCGAAGGGGACTCCGACGGGGTCGCCGAGGGGGTCGCCGACGGCGACGGCGCGCCACAGGGGGCCGGCGCCGTGGCCGTGTTGCGCGGGGCGGGCGCGCCCGAGGCGAAGTCGGCGGCGTTGTCGTCGGTGTCGGCGCAGCCGCCGCCGGCCCGCAGGGCGGCCGTGGCGTTGCTCAGCGTGGGAGCCGCCGCCGTTCCCTCGAAGTAGTTGGCGTTGCCGTATCCGACCAGGTCCGCGATCTGCGCGGTCTGCTCGGGCGTGCAGGGGATGGAGCCGCCGTTGCACGCGAGGCCCGTGGCCGAGCGGACCAGGGCGACCTTCCCTGCTGTGCCGCTCAGCGTGAGCGTGCCCACGGTGTCGGGCGCCGGGAGCGCGCCGCTCGGCGTCGTCCCGGCCGAAAGCTGGACCAGGTGATACTGCCCGGGGGCGAGCGAGCCCGACAGGTTCTGCTTCTGGGAGCCGAACGACCCGGTGCCGGTCGCGCTGGCGTACTGCAGCGACCAGCCGTCCAGGCTGACCGTGGCCGTGCCGCGGTTGAACAACTCGACGAAGTCGTTGGTGTAGGGGGCGCCGGTGTTGCCGCCGCCCCCGTACACCTGGCTGATCACGGCGGTGCCCGGCTCGGCCGAGGCGGGCACCGGGGAGATGGCGGTGGCGAGGACGGGCAACAGGCCGGCCGCGGCGAGCACGGCGACGGCCCGCCCGCGAACACGGCGGCGAAGGCCGCGACCACCGGGGTGGTCGGCGGCGCTGACTCGGGAGAGAGCACGCATGCCCCGGACTTTAAGGGCAAGCCCCCTCAACACCAGGACCAAATGGTGTCTTTAGTAAAACATTGGCTTAATTTGACGATCTGCGTACGGCACGGCAGTGCGCGTGCTGCCATTGCGCGGCGCGGCCGGTGCTGGATCGGTCCATCGGGCGGGCCCGGCGCCCCCGGCTCAGCCCACCGGCTCAGCTCCCTGCGCACCCTCCGGCCGCACAGATCCGGTCGGATCGAAGCGGGCGGATCGGTGAGCGCGGGTCAGGGATGGACGACCGCCACCGGACAGGTGACGGCGTCGATCAGCGGCCGGGTGACCGACCCGAGCCTGGCGAGCGCGCCCTTCTCCCGGGTCGCGCCGACGACCAGCATGGTCGCGCCGGAGGAGGCGTCGGCCAGGACGTCCAGCACCGGGCCCGAGACGGGCTGGAGCGCCGTCTCCACCTGCGGATACCGCTCCCGCCAGGGCCGTACGGCGGCCTCCAGAAGCTCGACCGCCTCCCGGCCGGGGACGTCGGACATCACCATGGGAGCCATGCCCGCGCTCCAGGCGGCGGCCGGGTAGCGCATGGCGTGCACCGCGATCATCGACAGCCCGCGCAGAGCGGCCTCGCGGTAGGCGAAGGCGAGGACGTGGTCGTCACCGCCCCCGACGCCCGCGACGATCGGGCCGGGGTGGCGGGGGTGCGGCAGCGATCCCACGCCGCGCACCACGATCACGGGACAGCGTGCGTACGTGGCCACGTGCCCGGCGACGGAGCCCATCACGCGACGGGCCGCTCCGCTCAGGCCCCGCGATCCCACCAC
Organism: Microbispora triticiradicis; assembly: GCF_005864065.1. Classification (NCBI taxonomy): domain Bacteria; kingdom Bacillati; phylum Actinomycetota; class Actinomycetes; order Streptosporangiales; family Streptosporangiaceae; genus Microbispora; species Microbispora triticiradicis. Next base: position 225,788 of record NZ_VANP01000005.1, read on the forward strand.
GACGAGATCGGCCGTCGCCGACAACGCGACGAGCCTCTCGGTGGCCTGGCCCTCGAACAGGTCCTCCCGCACGCGCACGCCGCTCGTGCACTGGCGCGCGCACTCGGCGCCGTGCCACAGCACGTGCTCGGCCGCGTGGTGCAGCGACTTGCGCGCCTCCTCGTCGCCCGGGGCGTACGGCGACTGCCAGGCGTGGCACACGGTGATGGGCGCCCGGCGGAACTCGGCTTCGTCCATCGCCCAGTCGAGCGCCTGCATGGCGAAGTCGGAGCCGTCGTACCCGACGACGATCCCCCGTCCGGTCTCCTCGCCGCTCTCCCGGCTGGTCCCCTGACCGATCCGCCGGCCGATCTCCTGGCCGGTCCCCTGCCGCCTGTCAGCATCCATGTCCTCAGGCTGCCCCGGCGCCGTACGGCCGGGCAGGGCGGAAAGTCCCGAAACGGGGAGGACGTCCGGCCCCGGGCCGGATCAGCGGCAGATCAGGAGCGGCTGCCGGCGAGCATCCCGGGACGGCGGTCGTGCTCCATGCCGGGCAGCACGACGACGACCGGGCACCTGGCCCGCAGCAGGCAGGCGGAGACGACGGGGTTGAGCACGGGGTAGGGCTCGGACTCGGCCTCGTGGGCGCCCAGCACCAGCAGGTCCGCGCCGTCCGTCGCGCGCAGCAGGACCTGGGCCGGAGGGCCCTCCACGACGACGGGCTCGACATGGCGCTCGCCGAGCTCGGCGACCGCACGCCCGGCGATGTCCAGTGCGGCCCCCCGCTCCTCCTCCCGGGAGGTACGGCCCGCGATCGGCGCGTAGTGCGCGTGCAGCCCGCCCGTCCACTCCCAGGCGTACACCGCCTCCACCACCGCGCCGCGCAGCGAACCCTCGGCGGCGGCCCACCGAAGTGCGGCCTGCGACGCCATCGATCCGTTGATTCCCACCACGATCTTCGGCTGGTTCACGTCCCGCCTCGCTCTCCGCTCTCAGTCTCGCCCACCGGGGTTAACGGCATGTTGCCGCGGCGAAACGGTCAGAAGACAGGGGTCCACGAGCATCCTCGTACCCACAAAGCCCCTCTGCCCCTCTCGTCCCATCGGGAACAGGCCATGTCTTGGAATGCGGCCCGGTCTGAGGACAGGGTATCGGTGGACCGGAGCGGTGCCGCTCGGCCGTTTTGCTCAGTGGATAGCAACTCCTTTCCCGGCCGTTGCCGTGTCTAAAGAAGATCATGTCGGGGTGGGCCGACGGCAGTGCCGTAGTGCTCGTGCCGGGGTGGCGCAGGTCCCCGCGTCCTGGGACCTTCGCCCAGGCCCACCGGCGGGCGAGCACGGCGGATGGGTGCGGGATCGGGGATCACCCTGATGCGCCCCGGCCTCCCGGACCGTACGCTGGCCCCTGGCCGGGGAGGGAGTCCATGGCGGGGGCGGGTGTGATCGACGAGTACGTCGCGGCGCTGGGGCGTGCGCTGCGCGGGCCTTCCGGCGTGCGGCGCGACCTGCTGGCCGAGGCGCGCGACGGCCTGCTGGACGCCGCCGAGGCCTACGAGTCCGGGGGCCTCCCCCGGGCCGAGGCCGAGCGGCGGGCGATCGCCGACTTCGGCACGGTGGACGAGATCGCGCCCGGGTTCCAGCGGGAGCTCGCGGTGAGCCAGGGCAGGCGGACGGCGGCGCTGCTGTTCCTGAGCGTGCCGCTGACCGCGTTCCTGTGGGCGGTGATCTGGCGGGTCTTCCCCGAGACCGCGCGGATCGAGCAGGTCAAGCCGGGATGGTTCGGCCTGCTGGCCAGGGCGGTGGACCTGCTGCAGCTCGGCGTGGGCGTCGTGGGCGGGCTCACGCTGCTCGCGCTCGGCCGCGGCCTGCGGCGGATCCGCCGCCCCGCGCTGGTCACCCGGCGACTGGGGCTGTTCGTCTGGGTGCAGACGCCGCTGGTCGGGGCGATGGGCCTGACGCTGGCGGCGGCAGCCCGGGGCCCGGTGGGGTTCTCGACCTATCTACCGGGGGTGGCCGTGTCGGCCATCAGTTATCTGTTCGCCGGATCCGCCCTGTTCAGCGCGGCCCGCTGCCTGCGCTGCACGACGGCGGTCACCGCGCTCAGCGCAGCGGATCGAGGACGCTCCCTATCGCGGTGGTGAACGAGCGCCAGGCCGACCGCTCCCCCGCCAGTGCCTTGCGTCCCGCGTCGGTGAGCCGGTAGGTCCGCCGCCTGCGCCCGCCGTCGGCGGCCCACTCCCCGGCGAGCAGCCCGGCCCGCTCCAGGCGCCGCAGCGCCGGGTAGACCGTCCCGGTCGGCACGTCGAGCGCGCCGCCGCTGCGCTCGCGCAACGCCTCGATGATCGCGTAGCCGTGCAGCGGCTCGCGCTCCAGCACGGAGAGCAGCAGGGCGTCCATGTGGCCCCGGAGCGCGTCGGCGTTCACGATCGCAGCCTATCCAGGTTCGTCACCGCCTCAGTCTATATGTAGGCTGTCTACATGTAGGCTGCCTACGCTTTCCCCTGGGAGAATCATGGATGTCGTCGATCTCGCCCGGCTGCAGTTCGCCGTGACGGGAAATCTCCATTTCCTGTTCGTCGTGCTGACACTCGGGCTCGCTCCGCTGGTGGCGATCATGCACACCCGCCTCGCCATCAGCGGGAATCTCCTGTACGAGCGGATGACCCGCTTCTGGGGACAGATCTACGTGATCAACTACGCGCTCGGCATCTTCACGGGCCTGGTGATGGAGTTCCAGTTCGGGTTGAACTGGAGCGGGCTGACGTCCTACGCGGGCGACGTGTTCGGCACACCGCTCGCCCTGGAGACGCTGCTCGCCTTCTTCCTGGAGTCCACGTTCCTCGGCTTGTGGATCTTCGGCTGGCACCGCCTGCCGCGCGGGCTCCACGTGGCCTGCATCTGGCTGGTGACGCTGACGGCGTACGCCTCGGCCCTGTTCATCATGGTCGCCAACTCCTTCCTGCAGAACCCGGTGGGCTCGGCCGAGGAGGGCGGACGGCTCGTGCTGCGCGACTTCGGCGCCCTGTTCACCAACCCGACCCTCGTCTTCGCGCTCCCCCACGTGCTGAGCGCCGGTCTGTGGGCCGGCGGGTTCGTCGTGATGGGCGCCAGCGCTTATCACCTGTACCGGCGCACCGCCGAGCGGGAGTTCTTCACCCGCTCCCTGCGCATCGGCGTGCTGACCGCCTTCATCGGGTCGCTGTTCACGGTGGGGTTCGGCTACGCTCAGTTCGGGCCGGTCAGCGACGTGCAGCCGGACAAGTTCCACGGGGCGGTCCCCGGCCTCGCACTCGGACTGATGATCACGATCGGGCAGTTCGTCCAGTTCGGCGTGATGTTCGTGCTGGCGCCGCTGCTCATCCGCGACCTGCTGGCCCGCTGGCGCTGGCTGCACCCGCTCCTCATGCTCATGACCCCGCTGCCGTTCGTCGCGGCGATCGCCGGCTGGCTCACGCGCGAGGTGGGCCGCCAGCCCTGGCTGGTGTACGGCAAGCTCTCCGTGGCCGACGCCCTCACCCCCGGGCTGACCCCGGCGGCGATCACGGCCTCCTTCGCCGCGTTCGCCGGCGTGCTCGGCCTGCTCGCCGTCGTGGACTGGGCCCTGATCATCCGCGCCGTACGGCGGGGTCCCGGGGAGGTCGCCCTCGGCGCTCCCGACCACTCCGCCGATCACTCTCCCGCCCCCGCCCACTCGTTCTGAGGACCCCGCAATGGAGATTGTCTGGTTCGCGACGTTCGCCGTCCTGCTGGCCGGTTACTTCGCCCTGGAGGGCTTCGACATCGGACTCGGCGTCCTGCTGCCCGTTCTGGGGCGCTCCCCCGCCGCCCGGGACCGCCTCGTCGGCGCGATGGCCCCGTTCGTGCTCGCCAACGAGGTGTGGCTGATCGCGCTCGCCGGAGTGCTGTTCGGTGCGTTCCCGGCGTTGGAGGGCCCGGTCCTGAGCGGCCTCTATCCCCTGGTCGCCGTCGTGCTGCTGGCCTGGATCGTGCGTGACGCGGGGCTGTGGTTCCGCCGCAGGGCCGGCGGCGCCCGCTGGCGGCTGCTGTGGGACGGCGCGGTGTGCGCGGGCTCCGCCGGGCTGGCCCTCGGCTGGGGAGCCGTGCTGACGGCCGTCGCCCGCGGACTGCCCGCCTCGCCCCTCGACCCGCTCGGCCTCGCGGGAGGCGTCGCGCTGCTGGCGCTGCTCGCCTGGCACGGGCGGACGTTCGCCGCGTGGCGGCTCGACGGCGCGCGGGGCGGTTCGCTGCTGCTGTCGGCCTGCGCCGCCGCGCTTCCCGCGGCGCTGGTCGTGGCGGGGGCGGCCGGGCGGATGCTCGGCGACGCCGCCCCGGATCAGACACTGACGGTGCTGGGTGTCATGGTGGTGCCGTTCGTCCCGTTCCTCGTGGGCGCGCAAGTATGGGTGTGGCGCACCTTCTCGAAGGGCGCCCTGCCGACGTTCTTCTAGATGGGTGACCGGTGCACAAGGATCTCCTTCGGCTGGCCCGCGCCGAGCGGAGCGTCCGTCTCCACCTCGTCTGCTGCCTGGCGGCGGCGGTGGCGGCCGGGCTGCTCGTGCTCGTGCAGGCGGAACTGCTCGCCGGGGTGCTGTCGGGCCGCTTCGCCGTCGCCGCGCTGCTCCCCCTGGCGCTGGTGGTCGCGGCGCGCGGGCTGTTCGGCTGGGCACAGGGGGTTCTCGCGGGCCGCGCGGCCACCGCGCTGAAGTCGGCCCTGCGGCGGCTGCTGCTCGGACGCGTGCAGGATCTCGGGCCGTCGTACCGGTCGGGTGAGGTGGTGACGCTCGCGGGGCGGGGGCTCGACGCGCTCGATCCGTATCTGACCGGTTATCTCCCGTCGGCCGCCGTGGCCGGGGTCGTGCCGTTCGCGGTCGTGGTCCGGCTGTTCGCCGCCGATCTCGCCACGGCGGTGATCGTGGTGCTCACGCTGCCGCTGATCCCGGTGTTCGGGGCGCTCGTCGGGTGGACCACCAGGGCGGTGACCGAACGCCAGTGGCGCGCCCTGGCCCGTCTCGGCGGCCACTTCCTCGACGTGGTGCGCGGCCTGCCGACGCTGCGCGCCTTCGGCCGGGCCCGTTACCAGGCGTCGGTGATCCGCGAGGTCGCCGAGGCGCACCGCGCCGCGACCATGCGCACGCTGCGGGTGGCCTTCCTGTCGTCGCTGGTGCTCGAACTCGTGGCGTCGCTGTCGCTCGCCCTGGTGGCGGTGCCCGTGGGCCTGCGGCTGCTGTCGGGCTCGCTCGACCTGCGCACGGCGCTGCTCGTGCTGCTGCTGGCGCCGGAGGCGTACCTGCCGCTGCGCGCGATGGGCACCCGGTTCCACGCCGCGATGGAGGGCGTCGCCGCCGCCGACGAGGCGTTCGCCGTGATCTCGCCCCCCGGACGGCCCGGCGAGACGGACGACACCGGGCGCGAGGCCGTACGGGAGGACGCGCCCGCCGGGGCGCCCCCGGTGTCGGCGGAAGACGCCGCGCCCGCGACGGAGACGCGTGCGGAGCACGCCGCGCCGGACGCGACGAGACGGGCGAGGGGCGCCGCTCCGCCCGGCGGGCCGGAGCCTCCCGAGATCCGGCTGGAGAACGTGACCGTGCGCTATCCGGGACGGGCCGAGGCCGCGCTCGACCGGGTCACGCTGGTCGTCGAGCCGGGTGAGCGGGTGGCGATCGCGGGTCCGAGCGGCGCGGGGAAGAGCACACTGCTGCACCTGCTGCTCGGGTTCGTGACCCCCGACGAGGGACGGGTGCTCGTCGGCGGTGAGGACCTCACGAGCCTCGACCTCGGCGAGTGGCGGCGGCGGCTCGCGTTCGTGCCGCAGCGCCCGCACCTGTTCGCGGACTCGGTGGCCCGGAACATCTCGCTCGGCTCGGCCGCCACGGCCGGGGAGATCCGGGCCGCCGCCGAGGCGGCCCAGGTGGCGGAGTTCGCCGAGTCCCTGCCCCAGGGGTACGACACCCCGCTCGGCGAGCGGGGGGCGAACCTGTCGGCGGGCCAGCGCCAGCGGGTCGCGCTGGCCAGGGCCTTCTGCCGCACCGGCACCGAGGTGCTGCTGCTGGACGAGCCCACGGCCCGGCTCGACGGCAGGAGCGAGGCGGCCGTCGTGGCGGCCACCCGAGGGCTGGCGCGGGGCCGTACGGCGATCATCGTCGCGCACCGCCCCGCGATGATCGAGCTGGCCGACCGGGTCGTCCGCCTCGACGGCGGCGCCCTCGTCCCCGCCGGGAACGAGCCCGCGCACGACGGACGGGAGGACGGACCGCGCGGCGAGGCCGCTCCCGGCGCCCTCGCCGCTCCGCGTGCGTGGCGCGGCCGGGCCGGTCACGGGACCGGCGGCCCCGGGGACGTGCGGAGACCGGCGGATCGAGGCGAGGACGGGGAGGCGGGATGAGCCGCACGAGGACGGCCGGCCCGTCGCCGCTGTCGGTGGTCGCCGTCGCCGGGACGGGGCGGCGGCTGGTGCTGGCCGCGGTCGCCGGGTCGGCCGCCGACCTCGCGGGGGTGGCGCTCATCGCGTCGGCCGCCTGGTTGATCACCAGGGCCGCCGAGCAGCCGCCGCTGGCGGCCCTGTCGGTCGCCATCGTGGCGGTGCGGGCGTTCGCCACCACCCGGGGGGTGTTCCGCTACGGCGAGCGGCTGGCCGGGCACGACGTCGCGCTGCGCGCCCAGGCGGGCACCCGCGAGCGCCTCTACCGGGCGCTGATCCCCGCCGGGCCGCTGCCGCAGCGCGGCGCCGACCTGCTCAGCCGGATGGTGGACGACACCGACGCCGTGCAGGACCTGCTCGTGCGGTGCCTGCTCCCGGCCGTCGCCGCCCTGGTCACCGGGCTCACCGCCGTCGTGATCGCGGGCTTCCTGCTGCCGGTCGCCGCGCCGGTGCTCGCCGCCGGTCTGCTCGCCGCCGGACTGGCCCTGCCGGTCGGCACGGCCGCCGCCGCGCGCCGCTGGTCGGCGCGGATCGCCCCGGCCCGCGCCGACCTCGCCGCCCGGGTGGCCGACCTGGTGCACGGCGCGGCCGACCTCGCCGCGTACGGCGCGCGGGACGAGGCCCTGTCGGCCGCGATGGACGCCGACGGGCGGCTCGCCCGCCTCGAACGGGGACAGGCCCGGATCAACGCCGCGGCGCTCGGGATCGGCGTGCTGGCCCAGGGGCTGACCGTCGCGGCGGTGGTCTGGGTGGCCCAGGGCGCCGGACTGGACCGGGTCGCGACGGCGGTGCTCGCCCTGACCTCGCTGGTGGCCTTCGAGCCCGCGCTCGCGCTGGGCGCCGCGGGCGAGCGGTTCGCGGCGGTGCTCGCGGCGTTGCGCAGACTGCGGGAGACGGCCGCCACTCCCCCGGCGGTCCGCGAGCCGGACGAGCCGGCGCCGCCGCCGGAGCCGCCGCTGACGGTCGAGGTGGAGGACCTGGTGGTGCGGCACGGCGGACGCGAGCCCGCGCTGAACGGCGTGAGCCTGACGCTGACGCCGGGCCGCCGGGTCGCGGTGGTCGGGCCGAGCGGCGCCGGGAAGAGCACGCTGCTGTCCGCGCTGATGCGCACGGTGGAGATCGAGTCGGGGGCGATCCGCCTCAACGGAACGGACGTGCGCCGCCTGTCCTCCGACGACGTGCGGGCGCGCGTCACCGGCCTCACCCAGGACCCGTACGTGTTCCAGGCCTCGTTCACGGACAACCTGCGCCTCGCCGGGCCGAGCGCCTCCACCGGCGAGATCGAGGCGGCCGTACGGCGGGCCCGCCTGGACGCGTGGGCGGGCCGCACGGGGTGGGACACGGTGCTCGGCGAGGACGGACGCACGGTCTCCGGCGGCCAGCTTCAGCGGCTCGCGCTGGCCCGGGCCCTGCTGTACGACCCGCCCGTGCTGCTGCTGGACGAACCGGCGGAGGCGCTGGACGAGGAGACGGCCGACCTGCTGACGGCCGACCTGCTGGACGCCACCAGGGGCCGCACCACTCTGCTGGTCACCCACCGGCTGCGCGGCCTGGAGCAGGTCGACGAGATCGTGGTGCTGGAGGGCGGCCGGGTCACCCAGCGCGGCGCCCACGCCGACCTCGTCGGCGTGCCCGGCTACTACCGGGACCTGTGGGAGTCGGAGGCGCTGACCCGGCGCCGCGCCTGAACGCCGATCGCCGGCGGGCCATCCCCCCGGAGGCCCGCCGGCGACGATCGTGGACGCCGTCAGTTCGTCGGCGAGTTTTCGGCGAGCGTGGTGGTGATGGTGCTCTCCTTGCCGTCACGGGTGAAGGTGACGGTCACCTTGTCGCCGGGACGGGAGCTCCGGATGATGCCGAGGACGGCCTCGGCGCTGTCCACCAGCTTGTCGTTGATCTTGGTGATCAGGTCGCCCTCCTTGAGGCCGGCCTTCTCCGCGGGGCCGCCCGCCGTGATCGAGCTGACCACCGCACCCGGCGAGCCGCCGACCGAGTCAGCCACGCTCACGCCGAAGAACGCGTGGGTCGCCTTGCCCGTCTTGATCAGCTGCTCGGAGACCAGCTTCGCGGTGTTGATGGGGATCGCGAAGCCGACGCCGATGTTGCCGGAGCTGGAGCCCGAGGTGGCGATCGCGGTGTTGACGCCGACGACCTCGCCGGCCGCGTTGACCAGCGCGCCGCCCGAGTTGCCGGGGTTGATGGCGGCGTCCGTCTGGATCATGCCGCCGATCGTCGTGCCCTGGCTCTGCTGCTGCTGTTCCTGCTGTCCCATCCCCCAGGGGAACTGCGGCTGCTGCTGCTCCTCCGGGCTCTCGGTCAGGGTGCGGTCGAGCGCGCTCACGATGCCGGAGGTGACCGATCCCTCCAGGCCGAGCGGGCTGCCGATCGCGAGCACCGCGTCGCCGACCTGGAGCCTGTCGCTGTCGCCGAGCGAGGCCGGGGTGAGCCCGGAGACGCCCTGCGCCTGGATGACCGCGAGGTCGGTGGTGGGGTCGGTGCCCTTGACGACGGCGTCCGCCGTCTTGCCGTCGCTGAACTTCACCCTGACGGTGCCGCCGCCCGCGCCGCCGGCCGTCACCACGTGGTTGTTGGTCAGGATCAGGCCGTCGGCGGACAGGATGACACCCGAACCCTCGCCGCCGCCCGCGGAGGTCTTCACCTCGATCGACACGACCGAGGGCATGATCGCCTTGGCCACCGCCGCGATGGTGTTGCCGGAGGAGTTGGAGACCCCCTTGACCACCGGACTCGCGATCACGGGCCGGTCGCCGTTCACGCCGTTGGCGACGAGGGCCCCGGTGACCCCGCCGCCCAGCGCCACGGCCACGAGGGCGAGGCCCGCGCCCGCCTTCTGGCGAGCGGTCAACGTGCCCTTCCGCACCGGAGGCGCCGGGAACTGTGCCGTGTCATAAGGACCGCTCCCGTGCGAGCCGTACGCCTGGTAGGCCCCGGTGTACTGCCCGTGCTGCGGCGGAGTGCTGCCGAACTGGCTCCAGCCGTGGCTGGGAAGCACATCGGTGTTCTCGTTGCCGGGAACGTGCTCAGGTGAGCTCATCGCCATCCCCCTCAATGGATCCGCCGGTCATCCCGGCTCTCCGCCGGTACAGGTAATACGATGACGCATAGGCGATAAGGTCACGTTAAGCGATCAGCGACGGGGTTCCCCGAGCGCCCTACGCGTACTTTATGCGAGGCCGCCCGATGCTCACGGCTCAGGCCGTACGCTGCCGGTACTCGTCCCTGAGCAGTCGCTTGTAGAGCTTGCCGCTGGCCTGGCGGGGCAGTTCGCCGCGGAAGTCGACCGACTTCGGGCACTTGTAGTGCGCCAGGCGCTCCCGGCAGTAGGCGATGAGCTCCGCCTCCAGGGCCGGACCGGCCTCCGCCGGGTCGAGCGGCTGCACGACGGCCTTCACCTGCTCGCCCATCTCCGGGTCCGGCACCCCGAAGACGGCCACGTCGGCCACCTTGGGATGCACCGCCAGCACGTTCTCCGCCTCCTGCGGATAGATGTTCACGCCACCGGAGATGATCATGTAGGAGCGCCGGTCGGTGAGGTAGAGGAAGCCGTCCTCGTCCACGTACCCGATGTCGCCCAGCGTGGTCCAGCCGCGACCCTTGGGGTCCCGCGCCGACGCGGTCTTCTCCGGGTCGCCGTGATACTCGAACTGCGGCCCCTTGGAGAAATAGACGGTGCCGCGCTCGCCCGGCGGCAGTTCGTCGCCGTTCTCGTCGCAGACGTGGGGGATCCCGAGCAGCGGGCGGCCGACCGTGCCCCGGTGCGCGAGCCAGTCCTCCGGCGAGGCGTACAGGAAGCAGTTGCCCTCCGTCCCCGCGTAGTACTCGTGGATGATCGGGCCCCACCACTCCATCATCCGCTCCTTGACCTCGACGGGGCAGGGCGCGGCGGAGTGGACCGCGCAGCGCAGCGACGACAGGTCGTAGCGCTCGCGCACCTCCCGCGGCAGCTTGAGCATCTTGACGAACATGGTGGGCACCCACTGCGCGTGGGTGACCTGGTGCCGCTCGACGAGCGCCAGCGCCTCCTCCGGGTCGAACCGCTCCATCACGACGACGGTCGCGCCGAGGCGCAGGAAGGTCAGGCAGTACCGCAGCGGGGCGGCGTGGTAGAGCGGCGCGGGCGACAGGTACACGCTGTCGGCCGCCGGCGCGAACAGGCGCTCGACCAGCCGGAGCAGGACTCCGGGCGCGTCCAGCGGCGCCAGCCTGATCGGCGGTTTGACCCCCTTGGGCCGGCCCGTCGTGCCGGAGGAGTACAGCATGTCGATGCCCTGGCACTCGTCCTCGACCGGCGTCGCGGGCTGCCCGGCCACGGCCTCCTCGTACGACGTGAAGCCCGGGGCGACGCCGTCGAGCATGAGCCGCACCTCGACGCGGGGCGTGGCCTCGGTGACGGCGCTCGCGACCTCGGCGAGCCGCGCCGAGGAGATGAAGACCCGCGCCCCGCAGTTGTCGACGATGTACGACAGCTCGTCGGCCTGGAGGCGGGAGTTGATGGCCGTGTAGTACAGCCCGGAACGGTGCGCGGCCCACGCGATCACCAGGAAGAGCGGATGGTTCTCCAGCATGAAGGCGACGTGGTCGCCGGGGCGCAGGCCGGCGGCCCGCAGCAGGTGCGCCAGGCGGTTGGACTCCTCGTCGAGCTCCCGATAGGTGATCACCCGGCCGGAGCCCGCCATGATCACTGCCGGTTTGTCCGGCGCCGTCGCCGCCATCGCCCCAGGGTGCATGACCGAAAGTTACTCGGTCCGCCACCGGCGCGGTAGGCGCGAGTTCCCGATGGCGTCCGCTCAGCGCTCCAGCGTCCGATAGGGGTCGCGCAGCGGCCTGGCCCGCTCGGCGTACGCGGCCTTGATCTCCGTCATCTTCGGCCCCGGGGAGTAGAAGCGCCCCTTCGTCTCGCCGTACGGCTGGAGCCATCCGGTGGCCGCCAGTTCACGCAGGTCGCGGGCGGCCTGGCCCTGGCTCAGCCCCTCGTCGGCCTGGTACATGCCGCGGCGCAGACGCCGGGAGACGAACACCTGGTAGAGCGCCGAGACCGTGCGCGGGTGCAGGCCCTGCTCCCCGGTCCGCTCCTCCAGCAGCATCCACACCTCGCCCGCCTCCGCGAGCCGGCGCCCCACGCGCTGTGCCTGCATGTGGTGGCAGCGCAGCACGAACCGCACCCACGCGAGGGTGTCACCGTGCGGGCTCCACCGGCCGCGTCCGACCAGGCCGAGCACGTCGTAGTAGTCGTAGGTGGTGCGGCCCTCGCCCAGCCACTCCTCGATCGAGGCGAACTCCGGCGTGGTGATCTGGTCGCGGCCGAGCACGAGCGTCTGCAGCGCCCGCGACATGCGTCCGTTGCCGTCCCGCCAGGGGTGGATCTTGACGAGGTTGAGGTGGGCCATAGCTCCGCGCACGTAGCCGGCGGCGTCGAGATCGCCCTCGTTGAGCCACTCGACCAGTTCCGCGAGCAGGGCGGGCACCTGCTCGTGGTCCGGGCCCTCGTAGACCACCTCGCCAGTGGCCGAGTTCCGCACGTAGATCCCTCCGGGCCGGATCGTGCCCGGGGTCTTGTTCACGTGGTGGCCGATCATCATGAAGTTCAGCGCGTGCAGCAGGCCGGCGTCGTAGCGGAAGGCCCATGCCCGCGAGAGGGCGCCGATGTAGGTGAGCGCCTGCTGGTACCCGGAGATCTCGCGGGCGACGGCGGCCGGCGTCTCCAGGGGGTCCTCCCCCGACATGATCGACTCGATGTCCTCGACGCTGGCGTGGTAGCCCTCGATGGAGTTCGAGCCCTGGATCGCCCGCGCCTGCAACTGCCGCCGCAGCAGGCCGTCCCAGCGGTGCGCCTCGGCCAGCCGGTATTTCAGGTCGCGCTGCATCTCCTCGATCTCGGCGAGCACCTTCTCGTCCGCGGCCTCCAGCGCCGGTGTGCCGTACAACATGGGGCCATGACAGCACGAACGAATCATCCAGTCAAGCGACCGGATGATTCGTCCATTTATGTGCGCATCAGGCCGCGGGGACGACCGATCCCTTGAACGTCTCCTCGATGTACTTCTTCACCTCGGGCCCGGTCAGCAGCCCGACCAGCGTCTTCACCCGGGGGTCGCTCTCGTGCCCCTGGGCGACCACCAGGCCGTTGGCGTACGGGTTGCCCTCGGCCTTCTCCAGCACCAGCGCGTCGGAGGACGGGTCGAGGTCGGCCTCCAGGGCGTAGTTGCCGTTGATCACGGCGGCGTCCACGTCGTCGAGCGAGCGCGGGAGCTGCGCGGCCTCCAGCGGGCGGAAGGTCAGGTTCTTCGGGTTGCCTGCCACGTCGCGCTCGGTCGCGGCGGTGCCCGCGCCGTCCTTCAGCGTGACCACGCCGTTGTCGGCGAGCAGCTTGAGCGCCCGGCCGAGGTTGGTGGCGTCGTTGGGCACCGCGACCGTGCCGCCCTGCGGCAGCGAGGCGAGGTCCTTCACCTTCCGCGAATACAGGCCGAGCGGCTCCAGGTGCACCGGGGCGACGAAGCTCAGCTTGGTGCCCTTGGACGCGTTGAAGTCGTCCAGGTAGGGCTTGTGCTGGAAGTAGTTGGCGTCGAGCCGGCCGTCCTGGAGCTGCAGGTTGGGCTGGACGTAGTCGCTGAACTCGACGAGCTCAAGCTTCAGCCCCTTGGCGGCGGCCAGGTTGTCGGCCACGTACTTCAGGATCTGCGCGTGCGGCACCGGGCTCACGCCGACCTTCAGCGGGGCGTCCGCCGCCGAGCCGGTGGCGGTCGCCGTGCCCGGCGACGAGGATCCGCAGGCGGACAGCACGAGCGCGACCACGGCGGCGATGACGAGGCCGAGCGTTCTACGCATGGGAAAGGACTCCTTCTTGTGGTTAACGGTGGGAAAGCCGGCGGGCGACGGCGTCGCCGAGGGTCTGCGCGAGCTGCACCACGACGACCAGGACGACCACGGTGACGACCATGAGCGTGGTCTCGAACCGCTGGTATCCGTAGCGGACGGCGAGGTCGCCGAGGCCACCGCCGCCGATCACCCCGGCCATCGCGGAGTAGGAGATGAGGGTGACCACGGTGACGGTCAGCCCGGCGACGAGGCCGGGCAGCGCCTCGGGCAGCAGGACGCGTGTCACGATCGTCACCCGGCCCGCCCCCATCGCCTCTGCCGCCTGCACGACGTCGCGGCCGACCTCGCGCAGCGCCGTCTCGACCAGCCGGGCGAAGAAGGGCGCCGCGCCGATCGTGAGCGGGACCACCGCGGCGGTGGTCCCGATCGTCGTGCCGGTGAGCACGCGCGTCAGCGGAATGACCGCGATCATGAGGACGATGAACGGCAGCGACCGCCCGACGTTGACGACCAGGCCGAGCACGCGCCGCACGGCGGGGGCGGGGAACAGCCCGCCGCGGTCCGTCCCGGCGAGGCAGACGCCGAGCGGGAGCCCGAACAGCACGGTGAACAGCGTGGACCAGCCCACCATCACGGCGGTCTGCCCGGTGGCCTCCCACAGCAGAGGGCTCATCTCCGACCAGGTCACGCGGCCTCCTCCACCAGCAGGCCGCGCTCACGCAGGCCGGCGAGGGCGGCCGCCGCACCGGCTCCGGTGATCCGCAGCCGCAGCCGGCCCGCCGGAGCCCCCGCCACCTGCTCGACCGCGCCGCCCACGACGGCGACGTCCACGTCGTACGTGCGCGCGAGACGCGACAGCAGGGTCTCGTCCGCGGCGAGGGCGACCGTCACGGTGCCGGGCTCGGCGGCCGGCAGCGGGAACAGCTCGGCCGCCAGCCGCGATCCGGGGGTGGCGAGCAGGCCGGGCAGGGAGCCCGCCTCCGCGATCCGCCCGTCACTCATGATCGCCGCGGAGTCGCAGACGGCCTTGATGACGTCCATCTCATGGGTGATGAGCAGGATCGTCAGCCCCAGCTCCCGGTTGAGCCGCCGGAGCAGGGCCAGGATCGACTGGGTCGTGGCGGGATCGAGCGCGGAGGTGGCCTCGTCCGACAGCAGCACCGACGGCTCGGCCGCGAGCGCCCGCGCGATGCCGACCCGCTGCTTCTGCCCGCCGGACAGCTGCGCGGGGTAGGCCCCCGCGCGGTCGGCCAGGCCCACGAGGTCGAGCAGCTCCGCGACCCGCCGGGCCCGGGCGGCCCGGCCGACGCCCATGACCTCCAGCGGGAAGGCCACGTTGCCCGCCACCGTGCGCGACGACAGCAGCGCGAAGTGCTGGTGGATCATGCCGATGCGCTGCCGGGCGCGGCGCAGGTCGGCCGCGCCGAGGGTGGTCAGCTCGTGCCCGTCGACGGTCACCACGCCCTCGTCGGGGCGTTCGAGCAGGTTGACGCAGCGCAGCAGGGTGCTCTTGCCGGCGCCGCTGCGTCCGAGCACGCCGAAGACCTTTCCCCTGCCGACGTGCAGGTCGACGCCGTCGAGCGCGACGACGTCGCCGTAGGCCTTGCGCAGGCCGGTAACCGTGATCACTTGCTGTCTCCGGAGAACGCGTACGGCTGCTGCGTGCCGGTCGGGAAGGGCGGGCGCCCGATCCGGAGCGGGGCCGGGTCGGACGGCGAGGAGAGCGTCATCGGGTGTGCGCCTTCGCGGGAGGGGCGGGAGGACCAGGGGCTCAGCCCGCGGGACACTCGCGTCGAGGCGGGTTCATCAGGTTCGGTACGCTCACGACCAGCTGAAACCACCTGTGAGCCTTCCGGTATTCCAGACCTGGAATGTGCCCTTTGTCACATGACAAGGCCCGCGCCCCGGGACGGGGACGCGGGCCTTGCGCGGGCAACCGCCATACGCAGGAACCCCCATGCGCAGGAACCTCCGGGCGGCGCCGCCGCGCTCACCGGCAGCGCTCCGGGCACCCGATGCCGATACCGGCCCTGCGACGGCCCTGCGACGGTCAGCCGGCGGTCAGGCGACGGCCTGCCGCGTGACCGTCGCGGGGGTCAGCGCCAGGTCGAGGACCTCGCGGACGTCGCTCACCGCGTGGACGGTGAGGTCGGCCAGCACCTCGGCCGGCACGTCGTCCAGGTCGGGCTCGTTGCGCGCGGGGATGAGCACGGTGGTGATCCCGGCCCGGTGGGCGGCCAGCAGCTTCTGCTTGACCCCGCCGATCGGCAGCACCCTGCCGGTCAGGGACACCTCGCCGGTCATCGCCACGTCGCCGCGGACCGGGCGGCCCGAGAGCAGGGAGGCCAGGGCCGTGGTCATCGTGACACCCGCCGACGGGCCGTCCTTCGGCACCGCGCCCGCGGGCACGTGGATGTGCACCGATCGGTCCCTGAGCGACCCGACCGGCAGCTCCAGCTCCGCGCCGCGCGACCGCAGGAAGGACAGCGCGATCTGCGCCGACTCCTTCATCACGTCGCCGAGCTGCCCGGTGAGCGTGACGCCGGTCGCGCCGGTCTCGGGGTCGGCCAGCGACGCCTCGACGTAGAGGACGTCGCCGCCCGCGCCGGTCACCGCGAGGCCCGTGGCCACGCCCGGCACCGCCGTACGCTGGCGGGCCTCCGGCAGGGACGACTCGGGCACGTGCCGCGGCCGGCCCAGGTAGGCGACCAGGTCATCGGGGGCGACCGTCACCGGCAGCTCCGTCTCGCCGAGGGCGACCTTCGCCGTCACCCGGCGCAGAACGCGGGCGATCGACCGCTCCAGCGACCGGACGCCGGCCTCGCGGGTGTACTCGCCCGCCAGGCGGCGCAGCGCCCCCTCCTCCACCGTCACGTCGGCGGTGGTGAGACCCGCCTTCTCCAGCTGGCGCGGCAGCAGGTGGTCGCGGGCGATGGCGACCTTCTCGTCCTCGGTGTAGCCGTCCAGCGTGACGAGCTCCATCCGGTCGAGCAGCGGCCCGGGCACCTGCTCCAGGACGTTGGCCGTCGCGAGGAACAGCACGTCGCTGAGGTCGAGCTCGACCTCCAGGTAGTGGTCGCGGAAGGTGTGGTTCTGCGCCGGGTCGAGCACCTCCAGAAGCGCGGCCGTCGGGTCGCCCCGGTAGTCCGCGCCGACCTTGTCGATCTCGTCCAGCAGCACGACGGGGTTCATCGAGCCCGCCTCGCGGATGGCCCGGACGATGCGGCCCGGCAGCGCCCCGACGTACGTGCGCCGGTGGCCGCGGATCTCCGCCTCGTCGCGCACGCCGCCCAGGGCGACCCGGACGAACTTCCTGCCCATGGCGCGGGCGACCGACTCGCCGAGAGAGGTCTTGCCGACCCCGGGAGGACCGGCCAGCGCGAGCACGGCGCCGCTGCGGCGCCCGCCGACCACGCCGAGGCCCTGGTCGGCCCGGCGCTTACGGACCGCGAGGTACTCCACGATGCGGTCCTTCACGTCGTCGAGGCCGGTGTGGTCGGCGTCGAGCACCGCGCGGGCGCCCGCGATGTCGTAGGAGTCGGTCGTGTGGACGTTCCACGGGACGTCCAGCACCGTGTCGAGCCAGGTGCGGATCCAGCCGGTCTCGGGCGACTGGTCGGAGGTGCGCTCCAGCTTGGCGACCTCCTTGAGCGCCGCCTCCCGGACCTTCTCGGGCAGGTCGGCGGCCTCGATGCGGGCCCGGTAGTCCTCCTCCTCGTCGGAGGGGTCGCCGCTCAGCTCGCCCAGCTCCTTGCGTACGGCGGCGAGCTGCTGGCGCAGCAGGAACTCGCGCTGCTGCTTCTCCATGCCCTCCTGGACGTCCTTGCGGATGGTCTCCGCGACGTCCATCTCGGCGAGGTGGTCGCGGGCCCACCCGACGAGCTTGTCGAGACGCTCCGCGGGGTCGGCGATCTCCAGCAGCAGCAGCTTCTGCTGGATGGTCAGCCAGGGGGCGTACCCCGAGCTGTCGGCGAGGACGGCGGGGTCGGTGATCTGGTTGACGGCGTCGACGACCTGCCACGCGCCCCGCTTCTGCAGGATCGTGGTGGTCAGGGCCTTGTACTCCTTGGCCAGCTCACCGGCCCTCGGCCCGGCGGCGACCGGCTCCAGCACCGTCGCCTCGACCCACAGCGCCGCGCCGGGGCCGGTGGTGCCGGTGCCGACGCGCATGCGGTGCACGCCGCGCACGACGGCCGCGGGCTCGCCGCCCGGCAGCCGTCCGACCTGTTCCACGACGGCGCTCACCCCCACCGGGCCGTAGCGGCCGTCGACGCGAGGCACCAGCAGGACCGTGCTCTCTCCACCGGCCCGGGCGGCGTCGATGGCCGCGCGGACCTCGGAGGCCGACAGGTCAAGGGGAACGACCATGCCGGGCAGGACGACCTCGTCATCGAGCGGGAGGACGGGAAGGACCTGGGACATCAGCACTCCAATGGGTTGAGTTATGCCGACTCAACTAACACGAGCCCGTCCCTGTTCCCTGTTCTGCGTCAGTTCGCTGTGAGCGATCGTAATCGTGTAATCACCGCATGATTCCCCCCGATGCCGCGACGCGTCCACCCCTCCGGATGGCGCATGATGGCGTGCATGGAATCCGGGCATATCCGACTCCGCTCGGCGACGGGCCGGTGGGTGCTGCTCACCACGGTCCTCGGGTCGTCCCTGGCGACCCTCGACGGCACCGTGGTCAACGTGGCCCTCCCCGCCCTCGGGCGCGACCTCGACGCCGGGATGTCCGGCCTGCAGTGGACCGTGAACGGCTACACACTCACGATGGCCGCGCTGATCCTGCTGGGCGGGTCGCTGGGCGACCGGCTCGGCCGGCGCAAGATCTTCGTCGTCGGGGTGGTGTGGTTCGCCCTGGCCTCCGCCCTCTGCGGGATCGCGCCGAACGCCCCGGTGCTCGTGCTCGCCCGCGCGCTCCAGGGCATCGGGGCGGCCCTGCTGATCCCCGGCAGCCTCGCGATCATCCAGGCGAGCTACGCGCCGGACGACCGGCCCCGCGCCGTCGGCGCCTGGTCGGGGCTGGGCGGCGTGGCCGCCGCCGTCGGGCCGCTGCTCGGCGGGTGGCTCGTCGAGGCGGCCGGCTGGCGGTGGGTGTTCCTGCTCAACCTGCCGCTCGCGGCCGTCGTGGTCGGCGTCGCCGCCCGGCACGTGCCCGAGACCAGGGACGCCGGGCCGCACGGCCGCTTCGACGTGCTCGGGACCGTCCTCGCCGCCCCCGCCCTGGCCGGCCTGACGTACGGCCTGATCCTGGCGGGCGACGGGCTGGTGCCGCTGTCCGCCGGAATCGCCTTGTCCATCTGCTTCGTGGTGGTGGAGATCCGGCGCTCTCCCCGATCGCTCGTCCCCGTGGGGGTGTTCGCCTCGCGGGAGTTCACCGCCGTCAACGTCGTCACGCTGGTCATGTACGCGGCGATGGGACTGGTGTTCTTCCTCCTGGTCGTCCAGCTCCAGGTGTCGGCCGGGATGTCACCCATCGCCGCCGGGTCGGCGATGCTCCCGGTCACCATCCTCATGCTGCTGCTGTCGTCCCGGGCCGGCGACCTGGCGGGGAGGATCGGCCCGCGCCTGCCCATGACGGGAGGGATCCTGCTGTGCGCGGCCGGGCTGCTGCTCATGAGCCGCATCGGCCCCGGCGCGTCCTACCTGGCCGACGTGCTGCCCGCGGCGTGCGTCTTCGGGCTCGGCCTGTCCGCCGCCGTCGCTCCCCTCACCGCGACGGTGCTCGCCACGGCGGAGGAGCGCTACGCCGGCGTCGCGAGCGGGGTCAACAACGCCCTGGCCAGGACGGGCGGGCTGCTGGCCGTCGCCGCCGTGCCGCCGCTCGTGGGGCTGACGGGCGACGCCTACGAGTCGCCCGCCGCGTTCACCCGGGGGTTCCACACGTCGATGCTGGTCTGCGCGGTCATGATGGCCGTCGCGGCGGCCGTCGCCTTCGTCACGATCAGGACGAACATCCTCGCCGCCCAGGCGGGCGGGCCGCCCCCGCCCGAACTCCCCGGCGAGGCTTCGCCGCTCGGCTCCCGCCCTCCGGCGAGTTCGGGCACCTGACCCGGGCGTTCACGCGCCCCCGCGCCCCGTGCGCGGGTGGCCGGAGACGGTCGCGGAGCGGCCGCGCGCTCAGCCGAGAAGCGTCTTCAGGTCCTCACGGAGCGCGGCGGCGTCGCGGAAGTGGACGGCGGCGAGCCCCGCCCCCTCGGCCGCCGCGACGTTCTCCAGCCGGTCGTCCACGAAGACGAGGTCGCCGGGGGCGACCCCGAGCCAGGCCACCGTCTCATGGAAGATCTCCGCCTCCGGCTTCACCAGGCCCATCCGGCCGCTGTAGAAACGCGGGCCGATCGGCCGCATGAACGGCAGCGCGTCGATGCCCTCGGCGACGCAGACCGGCATGTTGGACAGCAGCGCCATCGGCACCCCGACCTTGGCCAGCTCGTCGACGATCGCCACCGTCTCCTCGTTGGGCCGCGACCAGCTCGCCACGTCGAGGGCGACGACCTCGTCCAGGCCGGCGCCGTCCATCGGCCTGCCGTACACGTGGGACCAGTACGCGGCCGGGTCGAGCGAACCCCGGTCGAAGTCGAGCCGCACCTCCCAGTAGCGGTCTTCGAACCCGGGCTCGGCCCCTGTGACGTACGAGGCCAGGCGGGCGACGTCCTCGGGGGCCTGGGGGAGGGAGACGACGTTGCCGTAGTCGAAAAGCACAGTCTTCATGGTCGTACGATCATAACGCGTGTGCGCGACTCAGGTCACGAAGGGCTTCAGATACTCGTTGGCGCCCCCGCAGCGCAGGTAGTTGCGCACGGTGTGGAAGTCGAGCCAGTCGATGTCGCAGGAGACGTCCCGCTCGACCCCGTCGAAGCACGACGCCAGCGCGGCCGGGATAGCGGCGATGTCGTCCTTGTCGGCGATGTTGATCCAGCGGCGCACGCCCGGCGGGCGCGCTCCCCGGCCCCGGACCGGCACGGGGGCGAGCCGGTCGAACACGACGCGGCGCATGCCGAGCGGGCTGCCCAGCGTGACCAGCAGGTCGACGGACAGGTCGGGATGGGCCCACAGCGCCTCGTACGTGACCACGCTGCCGAGGGAGTGCGCGACGACCGCCCGGGGCCGGCGCCGGCGGATGACGTCGGCCACCGTGTCGCGGGCCCGTACGCGCGGGGCGCCGCCGCCGAGGTAGGTGGCCACCTCCGGGCAGAAGTCCTGCGCGAAGCGCACCGCCGCGGGGCCGAGCCTCGCCAGCAGCCACTCGGCCAGCAGGTGCGCGACGCCGGTCAGCGACTCCCCCGCCGCGTCCCGGAACGGGCCGCCGAGCTGGGCGGCCCAGTCGGCGAAGACCAGCTTCGAGGGTGTGCCCATCTGCCGGACCGGCCGGGGCGGGCCGCTGTGGAGATGGTGGGCGTAGTAGGCGATCTCGGTGAAGTAGTCGCCGGCGCCGCCCGTCCGGCCGCCCAGTCCCTGGTGCAGGTAGGCGTTCCACTTGGCCCGCACGGCCGCGGCGGCACCGTCCGCCGATCCGCCGGCGTCCTCGTAGTAGTGGTACTTGCCTATGCCGTGCACGCCGACGATCGAGGTCATGCTCCCGCCCCACAATGTCGCCCGGTTTCCGGAGGTCCCGGTTTTCCGGACGTCACTGTGCACGAGGTGCTGGACCGCGACAACCACAAGCCGCGTTTACGGCGATAAATGACGCGCGCCGGTGGTATCTACGTGGATAAGTTGTTCGTCCGGTCCATTCGTCTCCCCTGTTCGCCCCGTCCGTCCGACCGAAGAGGACTCGCCATGCCAGGCCCGTTGCACGTCCGCGGCTCGATCGTCGTGCCCGAGGCCGAGCTGACCTGGCGTTTCTCCCGCTCGTCCGGCCCGGGCGGCCAGGGCGTCAACACCACCGACAGCCGGGTCGAGCTGGGCTTCGACGTCGCGCGCACGACGGCCCTCGGCCCGGCGCTCCGGACCCGCGCGCTCGAACGGCTCGCTCCCCGGCTGGTCGACGGTGTGATCACGGTGACGGCCTCGGAGCACCGGTCGCAGTTGCGCAACCGCGAGGCGGCGCGGGAACGGCTGGCCGCGCTGCTCCGCGACGCGATCGCGCCGCCGCCGAAGCGGCGCCGTTCCACCAAGCCCTCCAGGGGCGCGGTCGAGCGCCGCCTGGCGGCCAAGAAACAGCGCTCCGACCTCAAGCGCCTGCGCCGTACGGCGGACTGAGCCGACCGGCGGGCACCCGGCCGGGGCCACGGCGCCGGCCGCGCCTCTACCGGTGCCCTCGGGGCGTCTCCGCCGTACGGGCGAGGTGGGCGGCGATGGCCTCCTCCCAGGAGCGCAGGAACGCGGGGTAGCCGTCCGCGAACCCGGCCAGTTCGGCCTCGGCCGCGACGGTCAGCGGAGTGAGGTCGTAGGTGACCGTCACGTCGCTGTGCCCGCTCCCGTCCGGCGCGAGCACGACGCCGACCGTCCCGGCGTGGACTCCCTCGCGCACCCGGGCGTAGGAGACCGACGAGCCGGGCTCGTGGGGGTCATGGGCGCGGTGCAGGACGATCCAGGTGGTGGCCGCGCCGTCCGCGCCGGTCTGGAAGACCGTTCCCGGCGCCGTGTCGTCCGCGACCCCCTCGGGGAAGCGCGGCTCCCAGCCCTCGACCCACTCCCGTTCGCCGTACGGCGTGAAGAGCCGGAACGCCTCGGCCGGCGGGAGCGCGACCCGCAGGCCGCCGGTGAGGCGGCGGCGCCGCGGCGCGGCGCTCACCTCTCCTCCAGCAGGTGGGCGTCGGCGGCCGTGAGCGTCAGGCCGTAGACCTCTCTGAGCTGCTCGATCTTGGTGAGGGTCTCCGGCCCGAACGGCGGCCTGCCCTCGAAGGCGTGCAGGACGATCCCCTCCACGAGGTCACCGAGGGAGATGTCCAGGTATTCGGCCAGGCCCTTGAGCACCTTCAGCGTGTTGCGCTCGATGCGGAGGCCGGTCTGGGCCCGCTCTACTGTTACCATGGTAACAAGTTACCATCCAGATAAGATCAGACCCTCCGGTCCTCCATCTCCCAGATGTGGTCGATCACGTGCCAGACGATCCGGCGGGCGGCGTAGCGGGCCGGCCATCCGCCCTCGGCGAGCGGCCCGCCGTCCGACGGCCGCGACAGGACGCGGGCGATGTCGTCACGCATGGCGGTCAGGCCGGCCGTGTCCTTGAACGGCTTGTGCCGTACGCCGATCTTCCTGGCATAGGACCGCTCGGCCTCACGGACGTGGGCCACCATCTTGTCCCGGTCCCTGCCGCCGCCCCTCGGGCCCTTGCGCAGTTCCTCCGGGGACGCCGCGGCCACCTCGGCGAAGACCTCCCACGCCGCCCGGGCGAGGGCGACCGTGCGTACGGCCTCCGGCGCGTCCACCGGCTCCCGGTCGAGGCCGGGGATCGCGGAGATCGCGCCGAAGTCTGTGGTCCTGTCGCCCTTGACCCGCTCGACGACCTCCGGGTCCCCCGGCGAGAACTCCAGCCCGGCCCGCTCGGCGATCACGCGGTAGCGCGGCGCGTAGTCCGCGAGGGTCCCGATCGCGGCCTCCTCGGTCCTGCCGATGCGGCACCAGCCCGGCCAGTCGGCCGAGCAGGCGAAGACCTTCTTGGGCCCGATCTCCAGATAGACACGGTGGTTCATGGGGCCAGCATGGCAGCCATACCTGCCGGCCCCTGTCAGGTTCTCCCGGCCGGCTCAGACGAGGTCGATGAGGTCGGCCACGGAGTTGACCACCTGGGTCGGCCGGAACGGGTACCGGTCGATCTGGTCCTTCTGCGTGACGCCGGTGAGCACCAGGATCGTGTTCAGGCCCGCCTCGATGCCGCAGACCACGTCGGTGTCCATGCGGTCGCCGATCATGGCGGTGCTCTCGCTGTGCGCGTCGATCTGGTTGAGCGCGCTGCGCATCATCATCGGGTTCGGCTTGCCGACGAAGTACGGCTCGACCCCGGTCGCCTTGGTGATCATCGCCGCGACCGCGCCGCAGGCCGGGAGCGAGCCCTCGGTCGAGGGGCCGATGGGGTCGGGGTTGGTCGCGATGAACCGGGCGCCGTTGTCGATCAGCCGGATCGCCCGGGTTATCGACGTGAAGCTGTAGGTGCGGGTCTCGCCCAGCACCACGTAGTCGGGGTCGAGGTCGGTCAGCACGTAGCCGACCTCGTGCAGGGCCGTGGTCAGCCCCGCCTCACCGATGACGTACGCCGAGCCCTCGGGCCGCTGGTCGGCCAGGAACTTGGCGGTGGCCAGCGCGGAGGTCCAGATCGACTCGGCGGGCACGTCCAGCCCCGCCGCGCGCAGCCGTACGGACAGGTCGCGGGCGGTGTAGATCGAGTTGTTGGTGAGGACGAGGAACCTCTTCCCCGACTCCTTCAGCCGCCTGATGAACTCGTCGGCCCCCGGCACCGGCTGGCCCTCGTGGACCAGCACGCCATCCATATCAGACAACCACGACTCAATGGGCTTTCGCTCGCTCATGCGTCCAAGCATGGCAGGTGGCGGGGCATCGAAGCACATTTCGCCAGACACCCGGAAATATCCGGATGCGACCTCAGGTTGGGCCGAACATGAGCGAGCGAAACAGGCAGGACGGCACACACGGCCTGACCGGCCCACGCGGTCCCGAAGCGCGAGGCGAGGGAGTGGCATGAGCGGCGAGGACGAGATCCGCGGCGTGCCGCGCGGAACGGCCGGAGTGCCGCTGTCGATCCTGGAGCTCGCGACCGTCGGCGAGGGCCAGACAGCCACCGAGTCGCTGCGTGACGCCACCGAGCTGGCCCGGCGGGCCGAGGAATGGGGTTATCACCGCATCTGGGTCGCCGAGCACCACGGCATGCCCGGGGTGGCGAGCTCCTCCCCGGCCGTGCTCATCGCGCATCTCGCGGCGGCCACCCGGACGATCCGGATCGGGTCGGGCGGCGTGATGCTGCCCAACCACGCCCCGCTGGTGATCGCCGAGCAGTTCGGCACGCTGCACGCACTGCACCCCGGCCGCATCGACCTCGGCCTCGGCCGCGCCCCGGGCACCGACATGGCGACGGCGAACGCCCTGCGCCGCTCCGCCGAGGTGGACCCCGACGACTTCCCCCGGCAGGTGGCCGAGCTGACCGGGTTCCTCGACGGCTCGTTCCCGCCCGGCCACCCGTACGAGAGGATCCGGGCCGTGCCGGGCGGCCCCGACTCGGCGGACACGGGCCGGCCGCCGATCTGGCTGCTCGGCTCCAGCGGGTTCAGCGCCAGGCTGGCCGGTCTGCTGGGGCTGCCGTTCGCCTTCGCCCACCACTTCAGCGCGGCCAACACCGAGCCCGCGCTCGACCTCTACCGTTCCTCCTTCCGCCCCTCCGAGGTGCTCGACCGCCCGTACGCGCTGATCGGGGTGGCGGCGGTCGCCGCCGACACCGAGGAGGAGGCGCTGCGCCAGGTCATGCCGGGCGCGCTGTCGTGGCTGCGGATGCGCCACGGCCGGCCCGGCCGGATGCCGACCCCCGAGGAGGCGCTGGCCTATCCGTACACCCCGATCGAGCGGGAGTTCGTCCGCGACCGGCTGGCGACCGTCGTGCACGGCGACGCCGAGACCGTGCGGGCCGGGCTGGAGGAACTGCGCAAGCGCACCGGGGCCGACGAGCTCATGATCACCACGATGGTCCACGGCGCCCCGGCCCGGCTGCGCTCCCACGAACTCGTCGCCCGCGCGTACGGCATGGTCTAGCGCCCGGCCGCCGCGTGGACCGGGCGGTGGCGCGCGACGCGTCCGCCCGGGCCCGCGCACAGCGGGCGGGCGGGCGCTACGGGGCGAGGGCGTCGAGGGCCTCCTCCGCGCGGCGCAGGGACTCTCCGGGGTCGGCCTCGGGGTCACCGATCTCGGGGTCGAAGTTGAGGTCGTGGAACACCTCGGTCACGCCCCTGGCCGCGAGCTCCTCCACGTCCCGCCGGATCTTGTCGTACGACCCGGTCAGCGGGCCCTCGTCCGCCGGGCGGACGCGGGTGACGCCGCGCACGACGAACCGCAGCGCGTCCGGGTCGCGTCCGGCCCCCCGGGCCGCCTCCTTGACGATGGCGATCTGCTGGTCGATGGTGCCGAGGTCGGCGCGGCTGGAGCTGATCCAGCCGTCGGCGATCCGCCCGGCGCGCTCCAGCGCCACCCGCGCGGTGCCGCCCAGCAGGACGGGCGGCGGCGTGGCGGGCCGGGGGTCCTGGTGGGAGCGCGGCACCTCGTAGAACTCGCCCCTGTGCTCGACGACGTCCTCGGTCCACAGCCGCCGCAGCAGGCCGACGTACTCCTCCGCGCGCCTGCCCCGCCGCTCCATCGGCACGCCGGACGCGGTGAACTCCTCCGGCAGCCAGCCCAGCCCGAGGCCCACGTCGAGCCTGCCGCCGGACACCTGCTGCAGGGTCGAGAGCTGCTTGGCCAGCAGCACCGGGCTGACGAACGGCAGGTTGAGCACGGCCACGCCGAGCCGCACCCGCTCGGTGATCCCCGCCAGGTACGCGAGCGCGACGACCGGGTCCTGCACACTGCGGTAGACGGGCCCCATCGCGTGGCCCTCCGGGTAGAGCAGCCGCTGGAACGCCCACACCCCGTGGTAGCCGAGCTCGTCGGCGCGGCGCGCGATCCGCCTCATGTTCTCCGGCGTCGCCCACGAGCCCGACACCGGCACGGCAAATCCAATCCTCATACCCGCACACTAGGGTGTCCGCCGTGGACGATCATCGCTTACAGGCCGGCGAGCTGGCCCGGCTGGCGGGGCGCGACGGGCCGGTGACGGTGCTCAAGCAGACCATGGCTCTCAAGCGGACCAAGGTGCTCGTGGTCCGGGCCGGCGACGTGGTCGTCAAGGCGCATCCGCCCGGCACCGACGAGAGGGCCCTGCGCGCCCGGCTCGACGCGGCCCGCGCCCTCGACGGCATCATGCTCGCCCCGCTCGGCCTCGAACGGCTGGACGGCCGCCTGGTGACGATCTGGCCCGCCGGCGAGCCGCTGACCATGGACGACGTGGAGGCGGGGACGACGCCGTGGGAGGAGGGCGGCCGGCTGCTCGCGCTGCTGCACGCCCGGCCGGTCCCCGCGGGCCTGCCGCCCGCCGGGGGCCCGTCGCGGCTGCCGCGGGCCATGGCCGACCTGGCGTCGGCCGGTGTTCCCGCCCCCGTCGCCGCCCCGATCCTGGAGGCGTACGCGACGCTGCCGCCGGCCCGGGAGGGCGGCGCGCTGACCCACGGCGACTGGCACCTCGGCCAGATCGTCCGGCACGGCGGCGGCTGGCTGCTGATCGACCCCGACGACCTCGGAGCGGGCGACCCGGCCTGGGACCTGGCCCGCCCCGCCGCCTGGTTCGCCGCCGGGCTGCTCGCCCCGGACGACTGGGAGCGGCTGCTGACGGCCTACCTCGCGGCGGGCGGGACCGCGGTGTCCGCGGACGATCCGTGGCGGGAACTCGACGCGCCGGCCCGGGCGTTGACCGTTCAGCTGGCCGCGACGGCGGTGGCCGCGGGGGCGAGAGCCGGGAAACCACCCGACGACGCCGCCGAGGCCCTGGTGTCCGCCTGCGAAAGGATCGTCGCGGCCGCCCGTGCCGGGACCTGAATGAGGGAGAGTTCGTACATGCAGTGCCCCAAGTGCCGTGGCCGGATGCGGACGTTCGACCGCAACGGGGTCCACATCGAGCAGTGTGACAACTGCCGCGGCGTCTTCCTGGACTACGGCGAGCTGGAGACGCTGACGCGCATGGAGGCCCAGTGGGCCCAGCAGACCTACGCTCCCCCGCCGCCGGCGCACGGAGGCCCCGCCTGGGGCGGCCACCACGGTGGCCATCACGGCCACCACGGCCACCGCCGTGACAGCTGGGTCGGCATGCTGTTCTCCAGCTGAGCACCACCCCCGTCGCGAACGAGGCCGCGGCCCGGTCACCCGGGCCGCGGCCTCGTTCGCGTCCTCCGTACGGTCACATGGGGAACGCGTCGGGGTCGACGTCGCTCGTGCTGGCGTTCCCGCCGAACACGGTGTTGAGGGTGAGGGTCCAGTTGTCCCAGCTCACCCGGCCCGCCGAGTAGACGGTGCGGAACCGCAGCGGATCGTCGAACTTCGAGAAGCCGCAGTCCCTGGTGAACGCGCGGGCGCTCCTGTCGTAGTCGGCCCCGGTCGTGAAGTAGACGCGGTAGGTCCCGTCCCGGACGTTCGCGAGCTTCGCGTTCGCCCCCTTGCGCACATAGAAGCTGACGGCCTTCCGCCCTCCGCGTACGAGGGTGACGACGCCGTCGTGCGATCCGCCGTTCTTCACGGTCAGTGCGCCCCGGCCGCCGCGGATCGCCGACAGCAGCACCGTGCCGTTGCCGAGGCGGCGGGTGTGCCGGGCGGGCGGCCTGAGCGCGACCACCGGGTAGTCTCCGGCCTTCGCCAGGTCGTCCGCGGACGCCCGGAAGGTCGTGAAGTCGCCCGACGCCCCGAGCTTGGCCAGCACGGCCGTGCCGTTGCACAGGGCGTGCGACGACACGTCCTGGTCCAGTGCGCCGAGCCTGCCGTTGAGAGCGCGCAGCGCCGCCACGTAGTCGGTGTGCTCGGGGGCGACGTCCTGGGGAGGCCGCAGGGCCCCGAGCCGCGCCACCGCGGACTCCAGGGCGCTCTCCGCCCGCCCGATGCGCTGGTGGAGGGACTTGAAGGTCCGCGCCTTGGCGATGGCGGCGAGGGTCGTGCCCGCGGGGCGGGCGGCGGCGAGCGCGCTCCGGTAGGCCTCCGGGGTCATCGCCGCCGGTTCCGTGGAGGAGGCGGCGGCCGACGGCCCCGCCGTCCCGCCGGAGGCGTTCCCGCCCGTTCCGCCGGGCCGCGCCGTGCAGGCGGCGAGCGCGCAGGTCGCGGCCAGCACGGCGACGACGCCGGGAACGGGGCGTGTGAGGGTCCGGGGGAAGATCACCCGAGACACTGTCGGCCTGTCGGCGGACCCTGTCAACACGATTCGGGGCATAGGTCGCCAACCGAGACCTCCGGCGCCTGTCCGGCCGAGTTGAGAGCGCGGACGGACGACGGTGCGGCACGGCCGCGCCCGCCCACCCCAGCGGTCCCTTGAGGTGACAAAGGCCCTACCCGGTTACTCGCGTCCGGGCTCTTGTCGCTAAGGTGAACCTGACCTAACTTAGGTAAGGCTTACCGACTATCCGGAGGGCGATGTGTTCGCGAGCTACCTCATCGGCCTTCGCGAGGGCCTGGAGGCGACCCTGGTCGTCTCCATCCTGGTGGCCTTCCTCGTGAAGAGCGGCAAGGGCGACCGCCTGCCGCTGGTCTGGGCCGGTGTCGGAGCCGCCGTGGCGCTCTCCGTGGCGTTCGGGGCGTTGCTGACCTTCACCGCGGCCAACCTCGGCTCGCGGGAGCACGAGATGTTCGACGCCTTCGCCTCGCTGGCCGCGACCGTCTTCGTCACCTTCATGATCTTCTGGATGCGTACGGCGGCCCGCCGGATGTCGGGCGACCTGCGCGAGAAGCTCGGCGACGCCCTGCGGCTCGGTTCCGCGGCCGTGGTCGTGGTGGCCTTCCTCTCGGTCGCCCGCGAGGGGCTGGAGACCGCCCTGCTGTGGTTCGCCGCCGTCCAGGGCGCGACCACCAGCGCGAGCCCGCTCACCGGCATCACGCTCGGCCTGCTCACCTCCGTCGCACTCGGCTACGGGCTGTACCGCAGCGCGGTGCGGATCAACCTCACCAAGTTCTTCACCTGGACCGGCCTGCTGCTGATCCTGGTCGCCGCCGGCATCTTCAAGTACGGCGTACACGACCTGCAGGAGGCGGGCCTGCTGCCCGGTCTGAGCACGTACGCCTTCGACATCAGCGGCCTGCTCGACCCCGGCGCCTGGTACTCGACGCTGCTGAGCGGCATGTTCAACATCACCGCGCAGCCGAGCGTGCTGGAGACCGTCGCCTGGGTCGCCTACGCCGTGCCCGTCCTCGTCCTGTTCCTGCGGCGGCCCTCGGTCAAGGCGCCCGCCGGCACCGCTCCCAAGTCTCCCCAGCCCGCTTCGTGACCGGAGTCCACCCGATGCGCACCCCCACTGTCCTGGCCGTCGCGACCATGGCCCTGGCAGGCCTCACGGCCTGCTCGTCCACCGGCTCCGGCGCCGGTGCCGGCACCGAGGCGACCGCGGCCGGCTCCGGCGCGATCGCCGTGGCCGCCACCGACACCGAGTGCAAGGTGGCGAAGTCCGACCTCGCGGCCGGCACCTCGACCTTCGCCATCACCAACAGCGGCACGAAGGTCACCGAGTTCTACGTGTACGCGCCGGGCGACCGGGTGATGGGCGAGGTGGAGAACATCGTGCCCGGACTGACCCGCGAGGTCGTGATGGAACTCCCCGCCGGCATGTACGAGACCGCGTGCAAGCCCGGGATGACCGGCAAGGGCATCCGCGGCCCGCTCAAGGTCAGCGGTGAGCACAAGCCGCTGAGCGGCGACGCCGGGCTCGCCGAGGCCGTGGCCAGCTACAAGCGCTACATCAAGAGCCAGTCCGACACGCTGCTCGACAAGACCAAGGAGTTCACCGAGGCGGTCAAGGCCGGCGACGTGGCCGGGGCCAAGGAGCTCTACCCGGTCGCCCGCACCTACTGGGAGCGGATCGAGCCCGTCGCCGAGGTCTTCGGCGACCTCGACCCGGCCATCGACGCGCGGGAGAACGACGTGCCGGACGGCGAGGAGTGGACCGGCTTCCACCGCATCGAGAAGGACCTGTGGGTCAAGAAGGACGTCGGCGGCGACGGCCCGATCGCCGACAAGCTGATGACCGACGTGAACACGATCGTGACGAAGGCCGCGGCGGTCGACCTCTCCCCCGTGCAGCTCGCCAACGGCGCCAAGGGGCTGCTGGACGAGGTGGCCACCGGCAAGATCACCGGCGAGGAGGACCGCTACTCGCACACGGACCTGTGGGACTTCGACGCCAACCTGCAGGGCTCGAAGGCGGCCGTACAGGCGCTGCGCCCGGTCCTGGAGGAGCGCGACGCCGATCTGGTCAAGACGCTCGACGCGAAGTTCGCCGACGCGGAGGCGGCGCTCGGCCGGCACCGTGACGGCGACGGGTGGAAGCTGCACACCGAGCTGTCCAAGGACGACCTGCGGGCGCTGTCCGACGCGATCAACGCGCTGGCCGAGCCGATCAGCAGGGTCGCGGCGGTGGTGGTCAAGTGAGCCCGAAGGCGCTCCGGCAGGCGGTTCGGAAGGCATGGCGAGGCGGGGAGGCATCGTGAGCGAGGGCTTGAGCCGCAGGCGGCTGTTCGGCCTCGGCGCGGCGGGAGTCGCCGCCGTCGGGGCGGGCGCGCTCGCCACCCGCTCCCTCGCGGAGCAGCCGGTCGCGTACGCCTCCGCCACCTCCGACGCCGTCCCCTTCTACGGCGCCCACCAGGCCGGCATCACCACACCCGCCCAGGACCGGCTCCACTTCGTGGCCTTCGACGTGATCACGAAGGACCGGGGCGAACTGGTGGAGCTGCTCCAGGAGTGGACGGCGGCCGCGGCCCGGATGACCCAGGGCAGGGACGCCGGCACCTTCGGCGCGGTGGGCGGCGCGCCGGAGGCGCCGCCGGACGACACCGGCGAGGCCCTCGGCCTGCCCGCGTCCGGCCTGACGCTGACCGTCGGCTTCGGCCCCTCGCTGTTCGACGACCGGTTCGGCCTCGCCGACCGCAGGCCCGCGGCGCTGGCCGACCTGCCCGCCTTCCCGGGCGAGGACCTCCAGCCCCAGATCTCGGGCGGGGACATCTGCGTGCAGGCGTGCGCGCACGACCCCCAGGTGGCGGTGCACGCGATCCGCAACCTCGCCCGCATCGGCTTCGGCAAGGTCTCCGTGCGCTACTCGCAGCTCGGCTTCGGCCGCACCTCGTCCACCTCCCGGGCCCAGGCGACGCCGCGCAACCTGATGGGCTTCAAGGACGGCACCAACAACCTCAAGCTGGAGGACACCTCCATGCTGCGCGACCACCTGTGGGCCGCGCCCGGCGACGGACCGGCCTGGATGGACGGCGGCGCCTACCTCGTCACCCGCAAGATCAGGATGCACATCGAGACCTGGGACCGCGCCCCGCTGGCCGAGCAGGAGGCCATCTTCGGCCGGGACAAGGGCAAGGGCGCGCCGCTAACCGGCAAGGACGAGTTCGACGCGCCGGACTTCGCCGCGAAGGGCCCGGACGGGCAGCCGGCGATCGCCGGCGACGCACACGTACGGCTCGCGCACCCCGACGCGCACGGCGGCGCGCGGCTGCTGCGGCGCGGCTACAACTTCGTGGACGGCTCCGACGGCCTCGGACGGCTCGACGCCGGCCTGTTCTTCATCGCCTACCAGCGCGACCCGCGCAAGCAGTTCGTGCCGATCCAGCGCATGCTGTCGCAGAAGGACTCGCTGAACGAGTACATCAAGCACGTCTCCAGCGGCCTGTTCGCCTGCCCGCCCGGGGTGGTCGACGGCGGCGACTACTGGGGCCGCACGCTGTTCACCTGAGCACGTGTCCTTGAAATAGCGCTTTGTCCCTTTTCGAGACAACTGAATTCCGGCCGGAGAGACCCCGATCGCCGCTTCGATGAATTCACCGTGAACATGCGTGGAATTCCTCGGGATCCCTCTTTCCTTCCGCCCGCGAATTTCCCTTTTCTCCCATAATTCGGGTACGGGGAATTCAGAGGCACGGGGCGAAGGAAACCGGGGAATGAAGCGTTGGATCGGGGTCGGGCTGGCGCTGCTGCTGGGTGTGGCCGTCGTCCTCGCCCTCGTGCTCGGCGACGACCGGGGCGGCGGTGACGGACAGGGCGACGGGCGGGGTGACGGGCAGGGAGCGCTCACGACGGTCCGCGGCGTCATCGGCTCGGAGAAGAAACCCTTCTTCGACGACGGCGCGGTCAGGGCGGCGTTCGCCAGGCACGGGCTGCGGGTCGAGGTCGACACCGCCGGTTCCCGCGAGATCGCGTCCACCGTGGACCTGCGTCCGTACGACTTCGCCTTCCCCTCCAGCGTCCCGGCGGCGGAGAAGATCCGGCAGACGCGCAAGATCGCCCGGACGTACTCGCCGTTCTACTCACCGATGGCCGTCGCGACCTTCCAGCCGATCGTGGACGTGCTGGCGAAGGCGGGGGTGGTGCGCGACTCGGGCTCGGGCTACCAGGTCCTCGACCTGCGGCGGTTCCTCGACCTCGTCGCCCGGGGCACCCGCTGGGACGCGCTGCCCGGCAACACCGCCTACCGGGCGCGCAAGCGGGTCCTGCTGACCACCACCGACGTCCGCACGTCGAACTCCGCCGCCATGTACCTCGCGGCGACCAGCTACGTGGCCAACGGCGACGACGTCGTGAGTTCCCGTGAGCAGGTCGCGGCCGCGGCCGCGAAGATCGCGCCGCTCTTCCTCGACCAGGGCTACTCCGAGTCGAGCACCGAGGCGCCCTTCGAGGACTATCTCGCGCTCGGGATCGGCAAGACCCCGATGGTGGTGATCTACGAGGCGCAGTACGCCGCGCGGCTGTTCGCGGGCGGCGGGGCCGTCCGCCCCGACATGCGGCTGATCTACCCCGCGCCGACCGTGCTGAGCAAGCACACGCTCGTGCCGCTCACGGCCCGGGCCGCCGAGGTCGGGCGGCTGCTGCAGGAGGACCCGGAGTTCGCCCGGCTCGCCGCGAGGCACGGCTTCCGCACCGCCGATCCCGGGGTGTTCGCGGACCTGGCGGCCAAGGCGAAGGCGCCGGTCCCCGGAAGCCTGGTCGACGTGGTCGAGCCGCCCGCCTACGACCGTCTGGAGGAGCTCGTCGCGACCATCGAGCGGCGCTATCTGGCCGGTGCGAAGCCGTCGTCCTGACCCCCCTTGTCCAGGAAGACAGTTTCCAGGAAGAGTCCCAGGAAGAGAGGACATCCGTGTCCGAAGATCTCGTGCTGACCCCGCCCGCCCCGGTGGCCGCGGTGCCGGTCGAGAAGGCGGCCACCATGCTGCCGCTCCCCGGCGAGCGCGCCGGCGAGCTCGCCCGGAAGGCGGCCGGCTTCGCCGACGAGCTCGGCACGCTCGACCACCGGTCGCCGGAGTTCACCAGGAAGGTGCACGACATCACCTCGATGGGCGACTCGGAGATCCGCGCCTCGTCCCAGGTGGCAAACCGGATGCTCAGGCGCCCGGTGGCGGCGCTGGCCTCGGCCAAGGGTGAGGGCGCCGACGGTCAGGCGCGGGTCGCCGGGCAGCTCGTGGCGCTGCGCCGGACGATCGTCGACCTCGACCCGAAGCAGGCGACCGCGGGCACCCGGCGGCTGCTGGGCGTCATCCCGTTCGGCGACCGGCTGCGCGACTACTTCGCCAGGTACCGCAGCGCGCAGAAGCACATCGACGACATCATCCGGGCGCTGAAGTCCGGGCAGGACGAGCTGCGCAAGGACAACGCGGCGATCGAGGGCGAGAAGGCGAACCTCTGGGAGTCGATGACGAAGCTCCAGGAGTACGCCGTGCTGGCGGCGGCGCTCGACTCGGCCCTGCAGGAGCGGATCGACCGGATCGAGCTCACCGACCCGGAGAAGGCGAACGCCCTGCGGTCGGACGCGCTCTTCGGGGTGCGCCAGAAGCACCAGGACCTGCTGACCCAGCTCGCCGTGTCGGCCCAGGGCTACCTCGCGCTCGACCTGGTGCGCAAGAACAACCTGGAGCTGATCAAGGGGGTGGAGCGGGCGACCACCACGACGATCGCGGCGCTGCGCACGGCCGTCACCGTGGCCCAGGCCCTGGCCAACCAGAAGCTCGTGCTCGACCAGATCACGGCGCTGAACGCCACCACCTCCGACCTGATCCTCGCCACCAGCGAGATGCTGCGCACCCAGGCCGGGGACATCCAGACCCAGGCCGCCGCCACGACGGTGAGCATGGAGACGCTGAGCAAGGCGTTCGACAACGTCTACTCGACGATGGACATGATCGACGGCTTCCGGGCCAAGGCCGTGGAGAGCATGGCCGTCACCGTCGGCAACCTCACCGTGGAGCTCGACCACGCCCGGGCCTACCTGGAGCGGTCCCGCCGCGCCGACGAGGCCGCGTCATGAGGCGAGCGGTCACGGCCGCCCTGGCCCTGCTGCTGGCCGCCACGGGCGCCTGCTCGGGCGGCGGAGCCGAGTCCCCGCCGGACGACCCCGCCGTACTGCGCGTCCTGGCGGGCAGCGAGATCAAGGACCTGGAGCCGCTGCTCGCCAAGGCGGCCGGAGCGGCGGGCGTGAAGGTGTCGCTCTCCTACACCGGCACCCTGGACGGCGCCGAGCAGGTGGCGAGCGGCGCCGCGGACGGCCGCTACGACGCCGTCTGGTTCTCCTCCAACCGCTACCTGTCCCTGATCGACGGGGCGACCGCGCGCCTGTCCACCCAGACCAAGATCATGGTGTCCCCGGTCGTCCTCGGCCTCACCCGCGCCAAGGCCCGCGAGCTGCACTGGGACACCGGCGAGGTCACCTGGACCGACATCGCCGAAGCCGCCGCCGGACACCGCTTCACCTTCGGCATGACCAACCCTGCGTCGTCCAACTCCGGTTTCTCCGCCCTGGTCGGGGTGGCGGCGGCGCTGTCGGACGCGGGCGAGGCGCTCGACCAGACCCAGATCACGGCCGTCACCCCCAAGCTGACCGGGTTCTTCGCCGCCCAGACCCTCACCGCCGGCTCCTCCGGCTGGCTCGCCGACGCCTTCCGCCGTCGCGCCGACGTGGACGGGCTGATCAACTACGAGTCCGTGCTGCTCGGCCTGCGCTCCGCCGGAGGCGAGCCGCTCACACTGGTCTACCCGGCGGACGGCGTCGTCACCGCGGACTACCCGCTCACGCTGCTCGCGTCCTCGCCGAAGAAGGCGCAGTACGGCAAGCTGGCGGCCTGGCTGCGCACCCCGGTTGCGCAACGAGAGATCATGACGACCACGGCCCGCCGGCCCATCGTGCCCGAGGTGCCGCCCGACGCCAGGTTCGGCACGGCCCCGCTGCTGGAGCTGCCCTTCCCCAACCGGCGCAGCGCCGCCGACGCGCTGATCAGCGCGTACCTGAACAAGGTGCGCCGCCCGTCGCGCACGCTGTTCGTGCTGGACACCTCCGGGTCGATGGAGGGCGACCGCATCGCGGCGCTCAGGGCGGCGCTCGCCACGCTGACCGGCGCGGACACCTCCGTGTCCGGGCGGTTCTCCCGGTTCCGCGACCGGGAGACGGTCACCCTGCTGCCGTTCAACACCGGGACCGGCCCGGGGAGCACGTTCACCGTGCCGGAGGGCGACCCCGCACCGGTCCTGGCCCGGATCCGGGCGTACGGCGACGGCCTGGAGGCCGGGGGCGGCACCGCCATCTACGACGGCCTGCGCGCGGCGTACCAGACGCTCGGGAGCGAGCAGGACGGCGGAAGCTTCACCTCGGTGGTCCTGATGACCGACGGCGAGAACACCGACGGCTCCTCCTACGAGGACTTCGCCGCCTTCCACCGGACGCTGAACACCCACGTCCCCACGTTCGTCGTGCTGTTCGGCGACAGCGACGTCTCCGAGATGCGCCAGGTCTCCGATCTGACCGGCGGCGCGGTGTTCGACGCCCGGCAGGCGTCCCTCGCCTCGGCGTTCAAGGAGATCCGTGGCTACCAGTGACCGCGTCCTCGCCTACCTCGGCTCGCTGCGGAACATCGTCGGCTCCGCGCTCGCGCTGGGCGGTCTCGCGCTGCACTTCCTCGGACTCGCCGGGTCGCTGTGGCCGGTGGTCGTCGCCGGGCTGTACGGCGTGGGCGCCCTGCTCACCCCGCCCGACCGGGTCCGGCTGACGATCTCCCACGCGGAGGTGGAGACGCGCGCGCTGCGGGCCGACCTGGACACCCTCGTGGCGAAGGTGACGACCGCCCGCTTCCCCGAGGACGTGGTGGCGAAGGTCGGCGACCTCGCCGGGATCCTGCGTGAGGTGCTGGCCAGGGCGGAGGCGCTCACCTCCGCCCCCGACCACCTGCACGTCGTCTCGCAGGCCGTCCGCGACTACCTGCCCACCAGCCTGGAGGCGTACGCCAACCTGCCCAGGTCGTACGCGCTGACCCGGCGGGGGTCGCGTGAGCGCAGCGCGCACGAGGAGCTGATGGCCCAGCTCGGCCTGCTGGAGTCGGGGCTGTCGGCCGTCGCGGAGGCCGTCTACCAGGGGGACGAGCAGGCCCTCAGGGACCAGGGCCGGTTCCTGCGGGACCGCTTCGGCGGCTCTTCACTCGACTTGTAGAGCGGGAGGGCCGGCGTCACAGGCGCGACTCGTACACCGCCCTGGCCTTCTCGACGAGGTCGAGATGATCGCGGAGCTGGGCCCTGGTGTGCAGCCGGGCCCGGCTCCTGATCAGCTCGTCGAGCAGGTCGAGCCAGCGCAGGCACCACCGGACGTCCTCCGGGCGGGCCACGTGCCGTCCCCGCACGTCGAGGTGGACCGGGCTCGTGTGGGCGTACGCCCGGCCGCCGGGGGACCGCGGATGGGCGCCGCCGCGGGCGACCGCGACCACGTAGGCCGGCGCGTCCACCGTCAGGGACACGGTGATCTCGGGACCCGGTCCCTCGGCCGTCACACCGTCCGCGGTGCGGATCTCCAGGTGCTCCACCTCCGGCCCGACGGTCCGCGCCCGGACCGTGACCGTCTCGCCGCCGTCCAGGTTGAGCGTCTCCCCCGGGCCCAGGCCGTCCACCGTGAGCTCCAGCCAGGGTCCGGTGGTGGCGAACGTGCGGCCCCGCCGTACGGCCTCGGCGAACGAGTCGGCGCCGAGCGGGCCGTCCACGCGGGCGTAGACGCGTTCCCAGCCCGGCGGGCTGGAGACCGTGTCCTGGCGGGTGAACGACAGCATGGCGTCGGTCCCGGCGAGCGCGGCGAGGCGGTTGCCCGCGCCGAGCAGCCTCCGGTAGACCTCGGCGGTCCCCGGCGTGGCCGACAGGTCGCTGAAGTGCAGCACCTCCATCCCGTCGACCAGGCCGAGCGCGGCGTCCACCACGAGGGCACGGCCGGAGCAGTTCCTGGCGCCGCCCGCGACGACGTCCTCGGGCGAGGAGACCGGGCCGTGGAAGGGGTGGGCGTACCCCAGCACGGCGCGCGGCTCCCGCAGGTCGCCGCAGACCGTCCCGTTGGGCGGCCAGTCGGCGTCCGCGCCGAAGCCGGTGTGGCAGACGGCCGGCGGCGCGGCGATCCCGAACACGTGGACGTGGCCGAAGAGGTCGTTGCGGTACTCCACGCCCATCCGGGCCACGTGCCCGGCGTCCGACCACGGCAGGTCGCGACCGGCCCAGTGCCGCAACGCCTCCAGGTCGTAGACCCGGTCGCCCGCGACGTTCCCGGCGACGAGGTTCAGCACGTGCAGGTCCTCGCCGTGCTGCGCCGCCGCCGCCTCGGCCGGGGCCGCGACCAGGTCACCCGCCCAGTTCAGGTGGACGTGCAGGTCCGCGCCGTACCAGCCCCGGGCGGCGGCGTCGTACAGCCGTTGCGGCGTCAGCCCGACCAGCGTCTCCTCCCCCTCCCTCGGGACCACCGTGGTCTCGGCCACGCCGTACTCCATGCCGCGGGTCACCCTGATCGCGACGGGCTCGGCGGGGACGGCGAGCACGAGGTCGTCGCCGTGGAAGAACGGCACGTCGTCGTTGTCCCGCCGCTCCGGCGCGCCGTCCGGGTACCACCCCTGGCCGTCCCGGGACGTCACGCTCCAGCGGCAGGGGAAGCCCGCGCGCAGGCGCAGCCGCGCGGCCCGGGCCGGCCGGGTGAGCCCGGACAGGTCCACCGCCTCGCCGTCCACGGTCAGCGTGGTCGCGGTCGTGACGTCGAGGAGCCGGGCGCCGCCCGCGGCGATTGCATACGGCACGCCACCGGCCGTCACCTCCACCGGGCCCGGCAGTGCGGAGTCGACCAGCAGGACGACGGGGACGGCCCCCGGTGACAGCAGCGGCCGGGCCGGTCCGTGCTCCAGGCGGCGGCCGTCCGGGGTCAGTCGCAGCACCACCAGGCCCCGGGGGACCTCTCCGTCCAGCGCGTCCCGGAAGGCCGCGTCGAGGTCGGGCCCGTGAGCCATCCGCCCGGCCACCGGGGGAAACCGGAGGAACGGCATCATCCGGACGTATCCCAGCGGCGGCTCACCCCAGGTGATCCCGTGCGCGGCCAGCAACGCGCCGTACTCCCGCAGCGCCCGCTCCACCTGTGGCGGCGTCATCGGGTCGTGGGTCATTCGCACCTCCCCGTAGTCGAAAGCGGCCACATCGTGGCACGGTTTCGGCCGGGGAAAACGTGCAATTGCACGTGCCCGGGCCCGCGGGTAGCGATCTGTCTCACCCGGGGGAAAGGTGATGACCCGAGTGCCCCCAGGATTCCACCGGCGTTCCGTCCCCGCCCCTCCGCCGGCGCACGCGGCGGGTCCCGGCGGCGCCCCGTGCGTCAGGCGGGCGGGGCCCGTGGGTCAGGCGGGCGCGTCAGGCGGGCGGGGCCTCCGCGGCGGTGCCCGCGCCGGGCGCCGGGCTCTTCCCGGCGTCCGGGCCGGCGGCGCCCCCGGTGGTGCCCCCGATGGTGCCCGACGCGTCGGGAGCGGCGGGCAGGAAGGCCGCGAGAATGCGGTCGGCGGCGAGGGCCGGGGTGAGGGTGCCGTCGAGGACCCGCCGCTCGATCTCCGGCGCGAGCGGCGCGACCGTCTCCCGCAGCATGGCCAGCAGGCGGTCGGTGACCAGCGCCCACGTCCACTCGACCTGCTGGCGGCTGCGCCGGCCGGCGAGGTCGGCGCCCTCCTGGTGACGCACCACGTGCGCCCACAGCTCCTCCAGGCCCGCGCCGGTGAGCCCGCTGCAGGTCAGCACCGGTGTGGTCGAACGCAGCAGCCGGAGCGCCCCGGACAGCTCCCGCGCGGCCCTGCGCGCGGCCGTCTCGTGCTCGCCGTCGGCCTTGTTGACCGCGATCACGTCCGCGAGCTCCAGCACGCCCTTCTTGATCCCCTGGAGCTGGTCTCCCGTACGGGCGAGGGTGAGCAGCAGGAACGTGTCGACCATGTCGGCGACCGCGGTCTCCGACTGGCCGACGCCGACGGTCTCGACGAGCACGACGTCGTAGCCGGCCGCCTCCACGACGACGACCGCCTCCCTCGTGGCCTTCGCCACGCCGCCGAGCGTCCCGGCGGTCGGGGACGGCCGGATGAAGGCGTCCGGGTCGGCCGACAGCTTGGCCATCCGGGTCTTGTCCCCCAGGATGCTGCCGCCCGAGCGCCGCGACGAGGGATCGACGGCCAGCACGGCCACCCGGTGCCCCTGACCGGTGAGATAGGTGCCGAGGGCCTCGATGAAGGTCGACTTGCCGACCCCCGGCACCCCCGACACCCCGACCCTGCGGGCCTTCCCGGCGTGCGGGGTGAGCTCGACCAGCAGCCGCTGCGCCAGCTCCCGGTGATCGGCCCTGGTCGACTCCACCAGCGTGATCGCCCGGGCGGTCCACCGCCGGTCGCCCGACAGCACGCCCTCGACGTAGTCCTCGACCACCGGTGCGGTCACTTGTGGCCCAGCCGTGCCGACAGCTCGCCCAGCAGCTCCAGCGCGGCGTCGGCGATCACCGTGCCGGGCAGGAAGATCGACGAGGCGCCCGCGGCCCGGAGCTCCGCCACGTCGCCGGGCGGGATCACCCCGCCGACCACGATCATGATGTCCGCCGCGCCGAGGCCGGCGAGCGCCTCGCGCAGCGCGGGCACCAGCGTCAGGTGCCCGGCCGCGAGCGAGGAGACCCCGACCACGTGGACGTCCGCCTCGACAGCCTGCCGGGCGACCTCCTCGGGCGTCTGGAACAGCGGGCCGACGTCGACGTCGAAGCCGAGGTCGGCGAAGGCGCTCGCGATCACCTTCTGGCCCCGGTCGTGGCCGTCCTGGCCCATCTTCGCGACGAGGATCCGGGGCCTGCGGCCCTCCGCCTTCTCGAACTGCGCGCTCGCCTCGCGGACCTGGTCCGCGGCGCCGCCCACCTCCGCCCGGTACACCCCCGATATCGTACGGATCTGGGCGGCGTGCCGTCCGAAGACCTTCTCCAGCGCGTCGGAGATCTCCCCGACGGTCGCCTTGGCCCTGGCCGCGTTCACCGCCAGCTCCAGCAGGTTCTCCCCGCTCGCCGCGCCCTTGGTCAGCGCCTCCAGCGCCCCGGCGACCGCGTCGGCCGAGCGCTCCTCGCGGAGCCTGCGCAGCTTCTCGATCTGCTGGTCGCGCACCGCCGTGTTGTCGACCTTCAGCACCTCGATCGGCTCGTCGGCCTCGAGGCGGTACTTGTTGACGCCGATCACCGGCTGGCCGCCGGAGTCGATGCGCGCCTGCGTGCGGGCGGCCGCCTCCTCGATGCGCATCTTGGGCAGCCCCTGGTCGATGGCCCTCGCCATGCCGCCGGCCTGCTCGACCTCCTGGATGTGCTTCCACGCCGCCCGGGCCAGCTCACGGGTCAGCCACTCCACGTAGTGGGAGCCGCCCCACGGGTCGATCACCCGGCCGGTGCCCGACTCCTGCTGGAGCAGAAGCTGGGTGTTGCGCGCGATCCGCGCCGAGAAGTCGGTCGGCAGCGCGAGCGCCTCGTCCAGCGCGTTCGTGTGCAGCGACTGGGTGTGCCCCTGGGTGGCCGCCATCGCCTCCACGCAGGTCCGTACGACGTTGTTGAACACGTCCTGCGCGGTCAGCGACCAGCCCGACGTCTGGCTGTGCGTGCGCAGCGACAGCGACTTGGGGTTCTCCGGCCCGAAGCCCTTCACCAGGCGGGCCCACAGCAGCCGGGCGGCGCGGAGCTTGGCCACCTCCATGAAGAAGTTCATGCCGATGCACCAGAAGAACGACAGCCGCGGCGCGAACTCGTCGATGCCGAGCCCGGCCCCGACGCCCGCCCGCAGATACTCCAGGCCGTCGGCCAGCGTGTACGCGAGCTCCAGGTCGCAGGTCGCCCCGGCCTCCTGGATGTGGTAGCCGGAGATCGAGATGGAGTTGAACTTCGGCATGTTCCGGGAGGTGTACTCGAAGATGTCGGAGATGATCCGCATCGACGGGCCCGGCGGGTAGATGTAGGTGTTGCGGACCATGAACTCCTTGAGGATGTCGTTCTGGATGGTCCCCGCCAGCTTGTCGGGCGTGACCCCCTGCTCCTCGGCGGCGACGATGTAGAGCGCCAGGATCGGCAGCACCGCCCCGTTCATGGTCATCGACACGCTCATCCGGTCGAGCGGGATCCCCTCGAACAGCTGCCGCATGTCGTAGATCGAGTCGATCGCCACGCCCGCCATGCCGACGTCGCCCGCGACGCGCGGGTGGTCGGAGTCGTAGCCCCGGTGGGTCGCGAGGTCGAAGGCGACCGACAGGCCCTTCTGCCCGGCGGCGAGGTTGCGCCGGTAGAACGCGTTGGACGCCTCCGCGGTGGAGAACCCGGCGTACTGCCGGATGGTCCACGGCTGCGTGACGTACATCGTGGGATACGGGCCGCGCAGGAACGGCGCGAGACCGGGATAGGTCCGTGGGGCGCCGTCCGCCCCGAGGTCGGCGGCCGTGTAGAACGGCTTCACCGCGATGCCCTCGGGGGTCTCCCACGCCGGCCCGCCGCCGGGGACCTCCGGCGCGGCGGCGCCCGATCCCAGATCTATCTCCGAGAAATCCGGAATCATCGGCTCACTCCCAGGTCGTCGAACGTCGTGCGGAGCACCCCGAGCGCGTCGCATCCCGCGTACACGTTGGCGTCCACCCCTTCATACTCGCCCTTCCCCGCCAGCCACACCTTCCGCGCCCCCGCCTCACGGAGCGCCGCCGCGACCGCCGCCGCGTGCTCGCCGTACAGGCGGTCGCTGGAGCACAGGCAGGCCACGGGGGCGCCGGACTCGCGGAACGCCGCGGCGATCGCGGCCGGGTCGGTGCCCGGCCCGCCGGCGACCGTCGCGATGCCGCCCGCGGCGAACAGGTTGGCCGCGAACGTCGCCCTCGCGGTGTGCGCGGCGATCGGCCCGATGGTGGCGAGGAACACCGTGGGCCGGCTCGGCTGCGCGTCGGCGAGGTCGCGCAGCGCCTCGAACTCCTCGGCGTGGCGCACCAGCGGCAGCCCGTCGCCGGGCGTACGGGCGAGGCCGGGGCCCGGCCTCCGGGTGACCGGTCTCTCCCCCAGGTCGGGGAACTCGCTGACCCCGGTGATCGGGTCCCGCCGGTGGGCGATGTTCACCGCCCGCGCGGCGCGCGTCTCCGCCAGTCGCTCCGGGACCAGCCGCTCCAGCGCCGCGGCCATCCCGCCGGACCGCTCGATCTCCTGGAACCACTCCCAGGCCCGGCGGGCGAGGTCGTCGGTGAGCCGCTCCACGTACCACGAGCCCCCGGCGGGGTCGGCCACCCGGGCCACGCCGGCCTCCTCCACCAGCAGCGCCTGCGTGTTGCGCGCGATGCGCCGGGCGAACGCGTCGGGCAGCCCGAGGCAGGCGTCGAACGGCTGCACGGTCACCGCGTCGGCCCCGCCCGTCCCGGCCGCGAAACAGGCCAGGGTCGTGCGCAGCATGTTCACCCAGGGGTCCCGCACGGTCATCATCGCCGAGGACGTGACGGCGTGCTGAAGCTGGCGCCCCGACCCTCCGGCGACCTCGGCCACCCGCGCCCACATCCGCCGCGCCGCCCGCAGCTTGGCGATCGTGAGGAACTGGTCGGCGGTCGCGGCGTACCGGAACTCGATCTGGCCCAGCGCCTGCTCCACCGGCAGTCCCGCGCCGGTCAGCGCCCGCAGGTAGGCCACGCCGGTCGCGATCGAGCAGCCGAGCTCGTCGGCGTCCGCGCCGCCCGCGTCGTGGTACGGCAGCGCGTCGACGGTGATCGCCCGCAGGCCGGGGTGATCCGTCGCGCAGCGGCGGGCGAGCGATACCGCGTCGTCCAGGACGGCCGGCGCGCCGGTGCGGGCCGCCAGCCCGATCGGGTCGGCGCCGAGGTTCCCGCCGGGCAGCGCCACGTCCCCGGCCAGGCGCAGGAACGCCTCCGCCGCCTCCGCCGTACGGGGCCCGGCGTCGAGGACGACCGGGGCGAGGTCGAGCAGGACGCCGTCCAGCACGGCCGGCAGCGCGGCGGGGTCGATCGAGGTCAGGTCG
Organism: Microbispora triticiradicis; assembly: GCF_005864065.1. Taxonomy (NCBI): domain Bacteria; kingdom Bacillati; phylum Actinomycetota; class Actinomycetes; order Streptosporangiales; family Streptosporangiaceae; genus Microbispora; species Microbispora triticiradicis. The sequence goes on from NZ_VANP01000005.1 coordinate 269,063, forward strand.
AGCCAGAGGGAGGTGACGCCGTTCTCCAGGTCGGCGTGGATCGCCTCGCGGGTGACGGCCGGGTCGGGGTCGGCGTGCCGCTGCCGCACGTCCCACAGGCCGGGTCCGCGGACCACGCGCGGCGCGTCGGGCAGGTCGCTCGCGTCGTACAGCGCGGCGATCCGGACACCGTCATAGGAGATGGTCGACAGGGCGTCCTCGGCCGCGTCGTCCGTCCCCTCCCAGCCGGTTTTGCGCAGCACCCCGAGCGCGAGCGCGCGCCACCGTTCCCGCGTTGCCTGCGGAAATCCTGCGGTGGGATCGGCGAGGTCGTCGAGTTCAACAGGCGGCACCGTCATGAACCGGATGCTATGGGGATTCTCGCGTCGGCGGGGCAACTGCCCCCGAGTCTGGGGTCCCCGGGTCCCGAATCTGGGGACGGCGAGCGTCGCCCGGACGCCTCACGGAGGCGTCCCCGGCACCGGCGACGCGGGAGAGAGCCGGTCTCCGTCTGGCGACGGCGCCCGCGGATGTCGTACGCAGGACGCCTAGGATCGGGCGGCATGGCGCTGCGACCTGTCATGGTGAACATCAAGGCCGTCGATCACGCGGCGGTCGGCCGGTTCTGGGCGGAGGCGCTCGGCTGGACCGTTCACAGCGGAGGATCCGGCGTGACCACCTACGCCGCACCCGCCGGCGACCTCGTCTGGCCGCACCCGGTCGCCGTGTGCGTCGACGTCGTCACCGTCCCGGAACCCAAGACGACGGCGAAGAACCGGGTGCACCTCGATCTCGCCACCACCTCGGCGGCCCATCAGGCGGACCTGGTCGCGCGCCTGGTGGATCTCGGTGCGACGCCGGCGGATGTCGGCCAGGGCGACGTGCCGTGGACGGTTCTGGCCGATCCGGAGGGCAACGAGTTCTGCGTGCTGGAGCCCCGGGAGAGGTACCGGGACACCGGCCCGATCGCCGCGGTGGTGGTCGACTGCGCGGACCCGCGGGCTATGGCCCGGTTCTGGGGCGAGGCGATGGACTGGACCCTGCACGAGGTGACCGGCGACCAGGCGACGCTGCGCTCCGCCAAGGGCGTCGGCCCATATCTGGAGTTCCTCCGCACGCCCGGCGTGAAGACCGTGCCGGACCGCGTCCATCTCGACCTGCTGCCGTACCCCGGTGACGACAAAGCGGCGGAGGTGGCCCGGCTGCGGGCCCTCGGCGCCACCGACCTCGACCTCGGCCAGGGCGACGTCCCGTGGACGTGCCTGGCCGACCCGGAGGGCCACGAGTTCTGCGTCCTCGCCCTCTCCTGACGCGGAGCCTGAACGACACTCTCCGGTGCGCGGGCGGGAGGTGCCGCCACGCCCCGCCCGGACCGCGGACGACGGTTACCCGCGTCTCTCGGAGTGGTCGAGGCAGCGGGAAGCGCTCCCGGCGTCAGGAATGGGGGGTCCGGCTTCTGGGCCCGACCTCCGATTGCCTGTGCCTTCTTTCGTACATGGCGGCCTGCAGCCGGGCGACGTCTTCGAGGTCTTTGGGGCGGCGGGGCACCCCGGGAACCCAGACCGGCATCATCCGCTTGATCTCGATCTGCGCGGCGGGACTGATGATCGGGCACCGCAAGCGGCCCAGCCGGCCGGGCTCCGCGTCGAGCATTCCCTCCGGCCAGGGCTCCCCCTTCCACGGGCCGCCTCCGACCACCACCCGGCCGTCTCCGTCCGTCGCCAGAAGAGCGAAGCTCAGTTCCACGTCCCCACGGCCGAAGTCCAGTTGCTGCTCGGGCGGCGGGCCGGGTATCGGTTCGTAACCGCGCCCTGTCAGCTTCGCGGCCAGGCCGGGCGCGTCCTCCGCCCAGGCGAACCAGTCGACGTCCCTGTGGTCGCGGGTGATCTCACCGAGGTAGAAGTCCATCGCCCAGCCGCCGCGTAGCCAGACCTGGACACCGATCTCCCCCGCCAGACCGATCACCTCGTCGATCGCGTGCAGGTGCCGAGCCGCGCGTTCTTCATCCACGTATGGGACGCTACGCCACGATCTTTACGCTTGTGAGCTCCCCGGGCGTACAGGTCAGTCCCGGCCGGATTCGAGGTAACCGGTCAGGTAGGTCAGCGCCGCGGCGGCGTCACCGCCGGGGCCGTGCGGACGGCGCAGGTCGTCGACGAAGGCGGCGATGTCGGCGAGCCGCCACCAGAGAGGATAGAGAGCGAGGCCGGCCGCCGTGACGGCCCGGCCGGTGAGGCGGGTGTAGCGAGCCAGCACGTCGCCGCCGTCGCCGGTCTCGTCCTCGCCGAGCATGCGGGCGAGTGCCGGGGTGAGCATCCACAGGTCCCGCTCCGGAGGAGCGACCAGCACGGTGTCCCAGTCGACGAGTCGCGGACCGGCCGGGGTACGCAGGATGTTGCCGGGGTGCGGTTCGCCGTGTGTGACGACCCACGCCGTTCCAGGGTCGCGCACCTGCTCGACGCGTGAATCGAACTCTGCGAGCGACCTCCGCACCTGCCCGGCATGGGCGGTCAGCAGCGCACGGGCCGGCTCGGCGTACGGCCCGCCGGTCCACTCGCGATCGAGGTCCCGCAGCGCCTCCTCCAGCCCGTCCCGGCCGGGCAGCGCCAGGTCGGACCGGGGCGCGACGTCCGCCACGAGCGGGGTCGCCTCGTGCAACGCGGCCAGCAGGCCGGCCAGCTCGGCGCGGTCCTCGGGCCGGTGCGCGCCGAAGTGCCCGGCGGCGCCCTCCACCATCGGGAACACCGACAGGGCGTACCGCGAGGTCAACCGCCGGACCAGGGCGCCGGTCGCGGCCGGGATCGGCGCGAGCACGAAGTCGAGCCCCGCGTCCCGGCGCAGTGCCAGCGCGACGCCGAACGCCCGCTCGAGGCCGTGGAAGGCGTCATCGCGTCCGGCGTCCACGGCGCCGAGGTCGTCCACCTTGACGAACCACGCCTGCCCACTCCGATCCACCACCGACCAGTGATGGCTGCCCGCGCCCACCGGGAGGTACGCGGCTGAGCGGGGCTCCATGCCCCAGCCCTCGGCCAGCGCGTTCGTGAGCTCGGCCTCCGCCAGGTCGGCCGGTCTGTCCCTCATACGCCGAAAGTGTGGCCGATCCCGGGGCCCGGACGCGGATAATTTCTCGCCTGGCGGCATCGGCGGCCGTGGGCGCGCCGAGGCCGGATCCGGGGTCAGGACTTGGCGGTGAAGGCCGCGTCCCAGGTCTGCTTGCCGACGATCCCGTCGACGTCGAGGTGCTTGTCCTTCTGGAACCGGCGGCACGCCTCCTGGGAGTCCGGCCCGTACGCGCCGTCGACCGTGATGTCGTAGCCGAGTGTCTTCATCCGCGACTGCCAGGCGCGGACGTCGTCACCGTGCATCACCGGGGGATACTTCAGCAGCCGCCCGGGCCACTTCTGGGTGGGCTGCGGTCCGGGCTTGGGATCGGGCAGGCTGGTGCCGCCGGGGCGAGGAGCGCCCTTCTTGACCCAGGCGTACAGGGCGTCGCCGGGGCAGTCGGTGGAGTAGCCGTCGCGGTGGCCCTTGATCTCCTTGCCCGCGCCGCCCTTCGCACGGAGGTACTCCACCGCGTCGAGGATGGCGTGCAGGATCCCGTCGGTGGGCTGGACCAGCCCGGCGTTGCCGACCAGGCCGAGCACGGCGTAGTGGCCGGAGTTCAGGCCGGGGCCGTTGGCGGCGGGCAGGTGGCCCGGCCCGCGGCCGACGAACACCTTCCGGTGCGGGCACGCGACCATCGAATAGCCGATGTCGAGCCAGCCGTTGCCGTCCATGTGGAAGTTCTGGATCGACTTGACCATGGCCACGCACTTGGCGTGGTCGCGGACGATGCCGGGGTCCACGCGTCCGCCGGTGTAGTGGACCTTCACGCCCCGGGTGGAGGCCAGCGAGGAGTACGAGCCCCTGGGCGAGCGCGCCCCCCAGTCGGCGCGGGACACGAGATCGATGGCCACAGTTCTCTCCGTAGAAGCCGTACAACTGGACACCGAGGGTAGCGGGAACTCCTCGGCAACCACTGCCTTTTGCCGATAAGAAACCGCTTAAACGGCAAGCAAACTGAATAGAGTGATAAATCCGTCGACAATCCACGTCGAACGTCGAGATCATGACCGTATGTCCGTTGTCAGGGAGGTCGACTTCACTCCGCCGTCCATGCCCACGCCCCCGCCGCCGTCCGGGCCTTCCGGACCCTCCGGACCGTTGGGGCCGTCCTCCGGACCGCCGGCTCTGCCGATGCGGATCTGGCTCGACGACGCCGACAGCCCGGCCGACGTGATCGACGCCCTCGCGCTGTCGCCGTTCGCCACCGGGGAGCAGCCCTGGTCGCGTACGACCAACCTCAGCCGGGTCCGCGCCGACGCCCCGCTCGCGGCCGAGGGTGGCCGTCTGCTGCGCGTGGCACAGCACACCGACGGGTACGAGACCCGGCTGTTCGCCGGTGAGGGGTGGACGCTGCGGGTGGTCCGCAACCTCAACCGGTCGGCGATGCTCACCGCCACGGCCGTCAGCGAGGAGCTGGCCGGCACGGTCCTGGAGCAGGCGACCAAGGGCGCGGAGGAGGAGCCGCCGGGCGGCGACCACGTGCGGATGGGCTTCTGGTGGAGCTCGGGCCACGGCCCCCGCCGCTCCGCCAAGCCGATCACCACCTCGTCCTGGCAGGACATCAGGCGGAACTACCCGGCGGCGGCCGCCGGTCGCCTCGACGCGCTCATGGCGGTCGACTCCCACGACGTGGCCGGCCGGCTGATCCTCCTGCACGGCCCGCCGGGGACCGGCAAGACGACGCTGCTCCGTACGCTGGCGCGCGAGTGGGCGTCGTGGTGCCAGGTCGACTGCGTGCTCGACCCCGAACTGCTCTTCAACGACCCCGGCTACCTGATGGACGTCGCCGTCGGCTGGGACGGCCCGGACGACGACGACGAGGAGCCGCGCTGGCGGCTGCTCGTCCTGGAGGACTGCGACGAGCTGATCCGCGCCGAGGCCAAGCAGTCGACGGGCCAGGGCCTCTCGCGCCTGCTCAACCTGACCGACGGGCTGCTGGGCCAGGGCCGGGACGTGCTCGTGGCCATCACGACGAACGAGGACCTCAGCCGGCTCCACCCGGCCGTCGTACGGCCCGGCCGGTGCCTCGCCCAGATCGAGGTCGGCCGGTTCGACCGGCCACAGGCGGCGGAGTGGCTGGACGGCGCGGCGGCGACTCCCCCGGACGGCGCCACGCTCGCCGAGCTGTTCGCCCTGCGGGACGGCCGTCCTGCGCCCCTCCCCGAGCCGCCCGCCACCACCGGGCAGTACCTCTGAGCGACAGGTCCCCGGCCCGCCGGGGCCGGGGACCTGCGTCCGCCAGCGAATCGATCACGGACGCCGCTCGGGGTGCCGAGGCCGCTCAGCCGACGTGACAGGCGCGGCCGGGCACGTGACCGCCGGGCACGTGACCGCACCATCGGGACACCCCGCGCGCTCTCACCGGCAGGGAGCGTCTCGGCATACATTTCGATTTCGGCCGCCTCCGCGCGAATCGCCGCAATGGCACGGCCCACCGCCTGCCGCCATTCTCCACACCCGCCGTTATCCGCTTTTTTTCAGCTTTGATACATCCGGCCCACCAGGGGTTTTGGTCGTCACGGCGAATTCCTTGCGCTGCATCTGAATGAAGATCGGGTAGGCACGAGTTCATCGCGTCAGAGCGATCACGGGATTTCCCAGAAACAGCTCGATCTGATGCGCCATGTCCAGATCGCATGCTGCATGCGCATTCTCGGGAGAATTCGTGCGCGTTCTTTCTCGCAAAACGTCCCTGGCCGCCTGCGCCCTCACCGTGGCGGCCCTGACCGGAGCCCCGGCCCAGGCCTCGGCCACATCCGGGCAGGCGGCGGCCGGGTCCGCCAAGGGCGTCCCGGCCGCCGCGCCTCCGGCCCGGAGCGCGAACTGGGGCACGCCCTGCGGACCGCCGTTCGTGCAGGACGACAAGCTCCTCGGACCGCTGGTCCTGCCGCACACCTCCCCGCTGAGCGAGATCCTGGCCGGCTACCGGCGGTACGGCGGCCTCATCCCGGCCGACTTCCTGCGCCGTTATCTGAACCCGGCCACCAACTTCTACCGCTTCCCTCCGGACTCCGGCTTCGCGCACGCGGGCGGGTTCAGCAATGCCCGCGTGCTCGTCACGCAGGTCAAACTGCCGATCGGATACAAGGTGGACCGCTTCGGCGGGGAGACCGGCGCGTTCCTCGCCCCCTACGGCACGCCGTTCCCCGCCCGGGCGCTGCCGCCCAGCAACCTCAACAACGCGCCGGGCGACCCCCACCTGTGCAACTATCACGTCTACCGGGTGATCCGGCCGTTCTACGTCGACGGCGGCCCGGCGGCCCCGGCCTTCCAGCAGCCCGGCCAGGGCGAGCAGTTCCACACGATCGCCCGGTACATCCCCGGCGCGCCGGCCAACCCCGACGGCGAGGTCTCCATCGGCTGGCTGGTCGGAAACGGCTACCTCCTCCCGCTCAACTGACGGCCCCGTCATCCGTCGGCGGTGAGGCGCAGGACCAGGCCGGCCACCTCATCCGGGCGAGACAGGAACGGGTGGTGGCCCGCGTCGATCTCCACCACCCGGTCCGCCCGCGCCGCCTGGGCGCGCTGCAGGGGCGGCGGCGTCCCGTTGTCGCAGGCGCAGACGAGGTAGGTCGAGGGGATCTCCTTCCAGGCGGCGGCGCCCACCGGCCGGACGGTGACGGCGGCGGTCTGCCGCACCAGGCGGGCGTGCGCCCCCGCGACGGCCTCCTCGTCGCAGTCCTGCAGGAACGTCTCCGTCGCCGTCTCCGGGCGCACGCCGAACGTCCCGTCGGAGCCGAAGTCGAGGTAGGGCGAGGGCCCGCCGTCCCCGAAGGACGACAGGCTCTCGCCCGGCTCGGGCAGGAAGCTCGTCACGAACAGCAGGTGCCGCACCGAGTGCAGCCCCGCGGCGGCCTCGGCCACGACGACGCCCCCATAGCTGTGCGCCACCACCACGACCGGACCGGCGACGGACGCGAGATGCGCGCGAACCGCCGCCACGTCGTCGGGCAGCGACGGCCCGTCGGCGCCCGGGAGCCGCCCGCCCTCCTCATGGCCCTCTCCGCAGCTCGGCAGGGGCGGCGCGCCGCTGGGGACTCCCTCGGACTCCAGGATCGCGGCGGTGCGGTGCCACCACCACGCTCCGTCCCGCACGCAGGCTCCGTGGACGAACACGACACGCACGACGGCCTCCTCCGACGACGGTAGGCTTATAAGCGTAATGCGTGTTACGTGAAAGGCGGCCGCGATGCCCCGGCGTCCCCAGCCGGAGATCAGGGCCAGGCTGCTCGCCGCCTGCGCCGACCACCTCCTCGCCCACGGCCTGCCCGCGAGCCTGGCCGCCCTCGCCACGAGCGCCGGCACCTCGCCGCGCATGCTGATCTACCACTTCGGCACCCGGGAACGGTTGCTGCGCGAGGCGCTCCAGCAGGCGAGGACCCGTCAGCTCGCGTTCTTCCGGACGGCCCTCGCGCCCCGGGACGAGCCGTACGCGCGGACGCTGGAGCGGGCCTGGCGCACGCTGACCGCCCCGGAAGGCGCGCCGTTCCTCCGGCTGTTCGGCATGGTGCACGGCACACCCGAGGGGGCCGCCCTGTGGCCGGACTTCCGCGAGGCCGCCACCACGGACTGGCTCGGCGTGCTGGAGGAGGGCCTGCGGCCCGAGCACGGCGAGGCGGCCCCCGCCCTGGCGACCGCGACGCTGGCGGTCGTACGCGGGCTGCTCCTGGACCGCGACACCACGGGAGACGACGGCCGCACGGCCACCGCCTTCGCCGCGTTCCTGCGCCTGCTCGGCCCGGACGGAGCACGGCGCGCGATGCCGTAGCGTCCGTGTGTCGGATACGTAAACCATCCGATGCGCCAGGTCAGGGCGGAAACCACAATCGGCGAGGTGGTCACCCTGCTGTATGCCGAGCGGAGCCCCAGTTGAGCCTCGTCGTCCTGCACCGATGGTCCGTCGGCGGGCAGGAGGACGGAACGGCGAAGTACCTGGACCCGTTCGCGCCCGGCGGTGAGCGGGAATGGCCCTACATCCGCTGGACCTCCGAGGAGCGGGAGATCGGCTTCCCGGCCACCCAGCTCGTGCCGTCGTGGACGGCCGCCACGCCCCCCGGCGCGTGGCTGGAGATCGAGATGCGGGCCCGGACCGTGAGCGGCGCCCTGACCAAGTGGTACGTCATGGGCCGGTGGGCCGAGAGCGACGCCGACATCCACCGCACGTCCCTGCCGGGCCAGGGGGACGCCGACGGCGACGTGGCGGTGGACACCCTCGTCGCGGCCCGGCCCGTCACGTCGTACCGGGTGCGGGTCACCCTTTACGGTGGCGGCGGCCACGTGCGGTCGCTCACCGTGATGGCCTCCTCCGTACGGCCGGGCACGAGGGGCGGCGCCGCGCCGGGAACCATGGGAGCACGGGGCGCGCGGGGGGTCGAACTGGACGTGCCGCGCCGGTCGCAGAAGGCGCACCTCGGGCACTACCCGCAGTGGGACGGCGGCGGGGAGTCGTGGTGCAGCCCCGCGGCGTTCACCATGGTGCTCGGCTACTGGGGACGCGGGCCCACTCCGGCGGACCTCGCCTGGGTGACTCCCGGCGATCCGTGCCCGGCCGTCGACCACGCCGCCAGGGACATGTACGACCACAGCTACCAGGGCACCGGCAACTGGCCGTTCGGCGTCGCGTACGCGGGCCGCTACGGGCTGGACGGCTTCGTCACGCGGCTGCGCTCGCTGAGCGAACTGGAGCGTTTCATCGCCGCCGGAATCCCGGTGATCACCTCACAGGCGTTCCGCGAGCACGAGCTTCCCGGCGCCGGATACTCCACGAGCGGCCACATCATGGTCGTCACGGGGTTCACGGCGGAGGGCGACGTGATCGCGAACGACCCCGCCGCGCCGGACGACGACGGCGTACGGCGGATCTACCCGCGCGCCGCCTTCGAGAGCGTCTGGCTGCGCGGCACGAGCAGCGGGGGGATCGTGCACATCGTCCACCCGCCGGGTACGACTCTTCCGGACTCGGGGGGGAACTGGTGACGATTCGGGCCGTGGACGTCGCGCGGGTGGACGACCGCCCGCTGTGGGTGGAGATCTCGGGCGACGAGGTCTGGTGGGACGAGCCCCGGCCGCACGAGGGCGGCCGGCGCTGCGTGGTGCGGCGGACGGCCGGCGGCGCGATCGAGGACGTGCTGCCGCAGGGCTGGAACGCCCGGAACCGGGTGATGGAGTACGGCGGGCGGTCCTGGCGCGCGCACGAGGGCCGGCTGGTGTTCACCGACTGGGCGGACGGCCGGATCCACCTGTGCGCCCCCGGCGGGGAACCGGTCCCGCTCACCCCCGAGGGCCCCGCCCGCTACGCCGACCTGGTGGTGCGCGGCGACGAGGTCTGGTGCGTGCGGGAGCAGGGCGGCCCCCGGAGCGCGGACCGCGACATCGTCGTGGTGCCGCTCGACGGCTCCCCTCTGCGCAGCGTGGTCGCGTCCCACCGCTTCCTGATGAACCCCCGGGTGTCGCCGGACGGCCGCACGCTCGCCTACATCGGCTGGAACCACCCCGACATGCCCTGGGACGCCACCGAACTGTGCGTGGCGCCCGTCGCCGGCGGCCCGCACCGGGTGCTGCTGTCCGGCGCGTCCACCTGCCAGGCCGAGTGGCGCGACGACGAGAGCCTTTACGTCGTGACCGATCCCACCGGCTGGTGGAACATCCACCTCGTGGGGCTGGACGGCACGACGTGTGACCTCACCCCCGTCCCCCTGGAGTTCGGCGACGCCACCTGGAAGATCGGCGGCACGTTCTTCGCCGTCACCGGCGGGCGGATCGCCGCCGTGTACGGCACCGCCGACGAACGGCGGCTCGGCGTGCTCGACCGGCCCCTGCCGAACGGCTCGGGCGGCGCCGCCATCCGCGACGTCGGCGGCGGCTACACCTTCTGGGCGCCCACCCTGTCGGCGCAGGGCTCCCACGTCGTCGGCGTCGCGGCCTCGCCGCACCGGCCGTACGAGGTGGTGCGGGTCGACCTGGACACCGGGCGGCACGAGGTGCTCTCCCCCGGCAAACCGGTGCCCGGCGACGCCGAACTGCCCACGCCCGAGGCCGTGACCGTCGACGGCGTCCACGCCCACGTGTACGCCCCGCCCGGCGGCGGGCCCGCGCCGTACGTGTTGTTCGTCCACGGCGGGCCGACCGGGTCGGCGGCGCCGGTGCTCGACCTGGAGATCGCCTACTTCACCAGCAGGGGCATCGGCGTCGCCGAGGTCAACTACGGCGGCTCGACCGGATACGGCCGGGCCTACCGCGAGCGCCTGCGGCACAACTGGGGGGTCGTCGACGTCCGCGACTGCGAGACCGTGGCGCGGTGGCTGCTGCGCACCGGGCGGGCGGAGAAGGTGGCGATCAGGGGCGGCAGCGCGGGCGGCTGGACCTCGATGGCCGCCCTCGTCCACAGCGACGTCTTCTGCGGGGCGGTGTCCCACTACGGCATCTCCGACCCCGAGCGCTGGGCGGCGCAGACGCACGACCTGGAGTCGCACTACCTCGACGGGCTGATCGGCCCGCTGCCCGAGACCCGCGACCGGTACCTCGACCGGTCGCCGGAACGGCACGCCGCGCGGGCGTCGGGCCCGGCGCTGCTCCTACACGGGCTGGAGGACAAGGTGGTCGATCCCGCCGAGTCCGAGCGCTTCGCCGCCGCGCTCGCCCGGCACGGCCACCGGTGGGCGTACCTCACCTTCGAGGGGGAACAGCACGGATGGCGGCGGGAGGACACCATCGTCCGGGCGCTGGAGGCGGAGCTCGCGTTCTACGGGATAGTCTTCGGCTTCCCCACGCCCGAGGTCCCACCGCTGACACTGCACAACGGGGAGGCACATTGAGGGAGCGGAGCGACAGACACGGTGCGATTCGCTCCTGCGACTCCGAGCCGTCAGGCGAGGAGACGGCATGAGCGAGGTCGCGGCGATCTGTTCGGAGCTGCTGAGGATCGACACCACCAACGACGGGTCGGGCGACGGCCCGGGCGAACGGCGGGCCGCCGAATACGTGGCGTCCCTGCTCGCCGAAGCCGGGATCGACCCGGTGGTGTTCGAGTCGGCGCCGCGCCGCACCAGCGTGGTCGCCCGCATCCCCGGCGACAGTCCCGACGCGCTGCTCCTGCACGGGCACCTCGACGTCGTGCCCGCCGACCCCGCCGAGTGGCGTACGCACCCGTTCTCCGGGGAGATCGAGGACGGCTGCGTACACGGCCGGGGCGCGGTCGACATGAAGGGCACGCTCGCGATGACGCTCGCGTGGGCCCGCGAGAACGCGCGCCGGGGCGTACGGCCCCGGCGCGACCTGGTGCTGGCGTTCCTCGCCGACGAGGAGGCCACCGGGGAGTACGGCGCGGGGCACGCGGTGGAGCGGCACCGCGACCTGTTCGAGGGCTGCACCGAGGCGATCAGCGAGTCCGGCGGTTTCTCCTGGTACGAGGGCGATGTCCGCATCTATCCGGTGGCCGTCGGGGAACGCGGCACCGCGTGGATGCGGTTGACCGCCCGCGGTGTGCCGGGGCACGGGTCCAAGCCCGCCGTGGACAACCCCGTCGCCGAGCTGGCCGCCGCCGTCGCCCGCATCGCCGCCCACGACTGGCCCGTACGGCTCACGCCCGAGGTTGCCCGGCTGATCGAGGAGCTGTCGCGGGCACTCGGCCGGCCGATCGACGTCGACCGGCTGGACGAGGAGATCGAGCGGTTGCCCCGCGCGGCCGCCCTGTTCAAGGGGGTGCTGCGCAACTCGGCCAACCCGACGATGCTGAACGCGGGATACAAGGTCAACGTCATCCCCGGCACAGCAGAGGCCCACGTCGACGGCCGTTTCCTGCCGGGACAGCGCGAGGAGTTCCTGGAGACCGTCGACCGGCTGCTCGGCCCGAAGGTCTCCCGCGAGTTCGTCAGCTTCGAGGAGGCCGTCTCCTCCCCCGCCGACGGGTTGTTCGACGAGCTCACCGCCGCCCTGCTCGCCGAGGACCCCACCGGCAGGCCCGTCCCGTACGTGATGACCGGCGGCACCGACGCCAAGTGGTTCGCCAGGATCGGCATCCGGGGATACGGCTTCGCGCCGCTGCTGCTGCCGCCAGGCCTCGACTACTTCGGCATGTTCCACGGGCTGGACGAGCGGGTCCCCGTCGAGGGCCTGGAGTTCGGCGTCCGCGTCCTCGACCGCCTCCTTATGGGCGATCAGCCGGCCGAATTACCGTGACAGACGCTAGGCGTGCCGGTGATCGCCGCTCGCGCCGTCGATGAGCTCGCGCACGATGTCCATGTGGCCGACGTGCCGGGCGGTCTCCTCGATCATGTGAATGAGCACCCAGCGCAGCGTCATCCTCTCGCCGCGCTCGTTGGTGCCGAGGTCCTCGAGGCCGAACTTCTCGATGACCTCGTCCGAGGACGCGCGGGCGCGGGCGTAGAAGGCGAGGACGTCGGCCGTGGTCTCGCCAGGGTCGACGCGCAGGTCGGCGTCCTCGTCATCGTCGTCGAACGGGAGCTCCTCGTGCTCCTGCCCGAACGTGCCGGCGAACCACCAGTACTCGACGGCTGCCAGATGCTTGACCAGGCCCAGGAGGTTCGTCCCAGACGGGGTCATGGGGCGTCGCAGCGCCTCGTCGTCCAAGCCCTCGACCTTCCACAGCACCGCGTCGCGATGCCGGTCCATGCTGGCCTGGAGGCTTTCCTTCTCACCACCGGTGAATGGGACTCTTCTCATGCCCGGAACGTAACAGTCGCCCCGTCACTCGGGCTAAGTGGTGGGGCCACCCGGCACACCCGCCATGGACCTCGAAGGGCGTGTCATCAGACCTGGTGAACGTATGTGGTCAACGCACTAGACAGGAAAGCGATCCACCCGCAGTGCTGAAGTTGGCGGCCTTGGCCTGGGCGCGGGTGGCGAAGTGACGCCGGTCGAGCAACGACGCCTGCTTCTCAGCGCTGGTCAGACCGTCCTTACGGCGGCCCTCATCACGCTCAGCCTGGACCACCCAGTTAGGTATGGACTGCGCGGTCGGCTCGAACTCCTTGCCCAGTGTTCCACGGGCTGGACGAGCGGGTCCCCGTCGAGGGCCTGGAGTTCGGCGTCCGCGTCCTCGACCGCCTGCTGACGGCGTGAAATCAGCTGTGCCCGGCCGTGGATCGGTGAGACATTCGGAGGATGGGGATCGATCGCGAGGCGTGGGCCGACGGTCTGTTCGGCCCACGGGAGGACCTGCGGGATGGTCTGCTGGACGACGTGCCGGACGAGCCGCTCGACGTCGTGGTCTCGCTGACCGAGTTGCTCGGCACCGCCGGGGAACTCGTGGGCAGATACTCCACTCCGCAGCTCGCGGATGGTCTGTGGTATCTGGCGGCCGACTCCGGGCTGTTCCGGCAGCTCTACAACCCTGCCGTGCCCGAGGACCCGCGAGCCGAATGCGCCGCCGCGATCCGGGAGCTGCACAAGCGGCTGTTCGAACCCCTCTGCGAGAACGCGCTGAGCCACGGCGACCACGGCGCGGCCGTGAAGGAACGCCTCAACAGCATCTGTTACATGTGGTGGGATGTCTTCCCCACCTGGGGCAGCCCGAACGACCCCGCCGCCCGCGGGGTCGACGAGGTGCTGCTGAACGTCATGCGCGGCACCCTCTCGAGTGAGAACGTCGCCTGCGTGGAGAGCGGTCTGCACGGGCTCGGTCACTGGCACACCAGTTACCCGGACCTGGTCGAGAGCACGATCGACGCGTTCCTGCGTGAGCGGCCGGAGATCGGCGTGGCCCTGCGCGACTACGCGCACGCCGCCAGGCGCGGCAGGGTGCTGTGAGCCACCGCACCGGCGCCCCGGCCGTCCCCTGAGCGGCCGGGACGCCGCGAGGTCACCCCAGGTGGAAGGTCATGTCCACGCCTGAGACGGTGTGGCGGACAAGGGCGAACCCGTCCAGGTCGGCGTGCGCGCCGACCGCCTGGCTGAGGCACACCGCCTGCTGCGGGGCGAGGTCCTGCGCCATCTTGGAGGCCAGGTTCACCGGCGCGCCGGCCACGTCCCAGACGCCGGCCGGCGTCCAACCGGCCAGCACCGGACCGGTGTCCACCCCGATCCGGCAGGTCATCCCGACCTCCGCCAGGGCGGTCCGCAGATCGCGGGCGAAACGCACCGCTGGAGCGGGCTCGTCGAACAGGTAGATGGCCAGCGGGCCGGCCACCTTGATCTCGACGGCGCCCTCCGGCGGCAGGAGGCGCCGCCCGGTCTCGCGCATCAGGGCCGACAGGTCCAGCCCCCGCAGGATCGCGACCTCGGATCCGCCGTGCCCGTCCACGACGCCGTCAACGACCTGGTGCACGGCTTCGTCCACGGCGCGGTCGCCGGCGTCCGCCTCGCCGCGCTCGACCAGGACCACCGTCCGCTCGCTCAGGTGCCGCTCGGCGAGCGTCGCGGCGAGCCCGGTGTTCCCCGGATCGCGCTCCAGGCGCAGCAGGTCCTCGTAGAAGGCGGCGGAGTACGGGATCGGATACCGCGCCCCTTCTCCGGACGCCCCGTTAGCGGACGCCCCGTTACCGGACGCGGTCTCGGCGGCGGCGCGCGGGCCGTCGAGCACCCGGTAGACGGCCCGCAGCGGGCCACCGGGGACACCCGGCACGTCCTTCCTGCGCAGGACGAAGGAGTGGCCTTCCGGCAGCCGCTCGGCGACCGCCTCGGTCACCGCGATCTCGCCGCCTTCGGTGTGGTTCTCCGCGAGGACCTCGACGGCGTCGGCCTCCGCGCCGTACAGGCCGCCGTCCAGGTCGTAGAAGCTTCCGTGGTGGACGCCGACGCCGATCCGGACCCGGCAGCGGCGGACGATCTCGTCCTGCGTCCGCAGCAGGGCCGACAGCAGCACGTCGGCGCCGATGGAGGCGGGATGGAACATCTGCGCGTTGTCCGCCGCCCAGACGCCGACCGCCCGGCCTCCCGCCGCCGTGCCGTACGCGTGCAGGAGGCGTTTCGGGCCGTCGATGAGCGCCAGCACCTCCAGCAGGCCGAGGCTGCGGCTGAGCCTGGTCAGCCCTGCCGAGTCGGACACCACGCTGTAGCCGGTGGTGACGTGCGCGCCGAGCAGGCGCCGCGCGTCGGCGGCGGTACAGCCGCTCGCCCGCCACTGTTCGACCAGAGCCATCGGCAGGCCGGGGGCCACATCCCGGGCGAGGTCGAAGGCGCCCGGGTCGTGCCGGGGCATCGTACGATCGGAAGTCACGCACGAACGCTACTTACAGCAAACAGGCAGCCACTCACGGTTTCCCGCCTAAGTTGGAGCGCCCGTTTCCAGGTGAAGACACTCCCGTAATCGCGGGAACAGCGGTCTTCGCGCCCGGGCGCCCCCGGAGGCCGTCACACGTCTGGACCCAGGTCACCGTTGCAGGGCGTCTTCCGCCAGCTGGAAGTCTTCGAACACCGAGTGGCCTTCCGGGACCGATCCACCCAACTCGGTCAGGACACGATTGAGTTCGGCCCGCGCGTCCCTCTTCCGTCTCATCGTCGCCAGTGCGCGCGCCAACGTCAGCCGGGTCTTCAGCATTTCGGGATGCCTGTCGCCGAGCGTTCCGCGCCCGGCGTCCAGCACCGCTCGCAACTCGGCCTCCGCCTCTCGCGGTTCCCCCTGTTCGAGCAGCACACGCGCGAGAAGGTGCTGTGTGGTGATGGTCAGGAAATGCTCGGCACCCAGGAGGGTGCGCACATCGCCGAGCAACGCAGTACATCGTTGCCGACACTCCTCATATCTTCCCTGCCGGAAAAATATGTCATCGAGCACGTATCGCGTGACAAGTATGTAGTAATCACCGGGTTCGAGCACTCTGATCCTGACCTCGAGCACCCGGCGGGCCACTTTCTCGGCCTCGTCGAGCCGATCCGTCATCGCCAGGACATACGCCAACTGGAACAGGCTGATCAGCGTCTGCGGATCTTCCGCACCAAACGCCTTCGACCTTGCCTCGGCGACAGCGCGGTACTCCCGCTCCGCATCGGCGGCGTTTCCGGTGTAAAGCAGCGCCCCTGCCAGCTCGTGCCTGAGATCCAGAAGCCCCGGATCGGATTCCCCGAGACCGCGCACGAGTGAGAGCGCGGTCCGCGTCACGTCGAGCGCGGTGGTGTAGTAGCCCGCGTAGACAAGAGCGGCGATCGCGCGCGCCACGCACTTCGCCATCTCGCCGAGGTACCCGTCCACAGGATGCCGACTGACCTGCTCCAACGCGGACATCATGTGAGGCCGCATATCGAACCAGCGTGGCCAGTCGCGAGGTTCCTCCATCTTCAGCCCTTCGACGGCATGAAGGACGAGCGCAACGGAGACTTTCGTGACGAGCGCGGTCTCCCGCCCCTCGTCCAGGTGGAGGCGGTTGGCCTCCGCGATGAGGGGATGGACCACGATCGCGACGCCATCGACCGGCTGCCCCTCCGCTATGTCGATGAGTTTGACGGACTCGAGCGCCTTCATTCCCTCGGTCACCGCTTCGACGTCGCCGTCGCACAAGTCCGCCAGAATCCCCTTGTCCAGCATCCGGGTGGGGATTGGTATGGAGGGCGCGAAGCACGACAGGGTTCGCAGTATCGGACGCGCCTGACCTCGTCCCTGCGCGTTCAGCATGTCGAGCGACGATTCCCAGGTTCTCGACAGGACGTCACGCTCGCTCTCGCCTTGTTTCATCAGTGTGCTCAGATTGGTTCTCAAGGAGAAGGAGTAGGCGGCGAAACTCGGCTCCGAGGAGAAAGGCGAGGACAGGAGGGAGCCGACATGGCGCAGGGCTAGCGGAAGGAACCCGAGTCCGTCGGCCAGCGCCTCGGCCTCCTGATATGAGCCCGACGACGGCGCGAGGTCACGGAGCATCAGTGCCGCATCCCGCGGATCGAGCGGCCCCACCTTATCGGCGCTCGTGAAGGTCCCCCACTGCGACAGGTCGCCCAGCCGGCTTGTCACGAGCAGAGTTCCCCTGTGTGTGGGGCGGAGCCAGCCGTTCCCGTCGCCGGCCTTGATCGTGCCCACGTCGAGCACCCGGATGTCATCGACGTTGTCGATGATCAGCAACCACTTCTTGTGCCGCTCCAGATATCTCCAGACGAGGTCGGCGGGATTTCCGCGGCCGGCCAGAACATCCTCGACCTCGTTTTCCCTCGCCCCGAGCGCGCGTGCGATGTCCACCATGGAGGTGATGAATTCCGGCGAGGTAACACCCGAAACCCACCACACCATCCGCCTCCTGCCAGCGACTTCCTGGGCCGTCTTGATGGCTATCGCGGTCTTACCCGAACCGCCCAGGCCGTGCAGTAGGTGAACCTTTCCGTTGGGCCGCCGCACGGCCTTTCGGAGCTTTCGGCGCACGGCCTTCCGGTCTCTGAATACCTTGGGCAGCCGCCCTACCGGCGGCCTGAGAATAACTCGTGGGTCCAGCACTGCACTTCCGGAAGGAAGAGGGTCGTGCGGCTTCTTCCCGCCATCCCGTCTAAGCTGCAAATACGCTATTACTACCCCGATCACGCCGACGGCCGACCCGACCACTTTCAAAGATAATTCAACGTCCACCATTCCAGACTAAAGACCATGCGGATCGGGTACAAGCAGGCAACCGATCGCAGGGAACGATCGGAATCACACCCGCCTAGAAATCCGACATTCCACGGGAAACGGGTCACCTACTGCTGCGACGCCTGGACGACCTGCAGGCCGTGGAGGGCGATCACGACCTGCGGGGCGTGAATCCGGCTCGGCTTCGTGGGATAGGAAACCGACAGCGCCGTGACGATGCCCGTCCCCCCGCGGTCGGCATGGGCGAGCGGCAGTTCCCAGGTTCTGGCTGGGACGTCGCGATTGGCGGCCGCACGCTGGGCATGTGCTCAGACCCCTACGTACCCCCTAAAGCTCCACAAGCCCAGGGACGGGGAACGGACACATCATTACAGTGAAGATATGTCTGGTGAAACGGTGCCCGGTCGGGGCGAGCTGCGCGCGTCTGACAAGGATCGAGAGCAGGTCGTGGAGCTGCTACGAGTCGCCGCCGGAGACGGCCGGTTGAGCTCGGACGAGTTGGACCAACGGATCGAAGCGGCGCTGACGGCGCGTACCTATGGGGAGCTCGATGCGCTGACCACGGACCTCCCCGCGGCCGGACGGGCGTTGGCGGCCGGTCTTCCGAAGGAGATGACGCGGATCGCGGTCGGCAGCGCGAGCGCGAAGCGCGACGGCGCTTGGGTGGTGCCGCAGCGCATGCAGGTCGAGTGCAAGAGCGGATCCGTCCTCCTCGACTTCACCGGTGCCGTCATCTCTTCACCCACGTTGGAGATCGAGGCGTCGGTGGGCAGCGGATCGGTGACGCTGGTGGTTCCGCCGGACGTCCTCGTGGACGTCGAGGATGTGGCGGTGGGCAGTGGCAGCGTGCAGAATCACACGCGTGTCGCCCCTGGCACGCCGGTTCGGCTGCGCGTCCACGTGACGGGGAGGATCGGCCCAGGCACCATCATCGTGCGATAGCACGGGCCGCCCCGCAGCGGTTTCCGGCGACAGCCGCCGCGGCGTCCGAGGCCGCACAACGCACTCCCCGCCGACGATTCGGGCGGCCCTCGGGCATGCGGGTCAGCGCAGGCGGGGGTCGAGGGCGTCGCGGACGACGTCGCCGAGCATGAGGAAGCTCAGCACGGTCGCGGTGAGGAACAGCGCCGGGAAGACCAGCAGGTGCGGGTGCTCGGCGAAGAACGTCTGCGCCGTGTTGAGCTGCAGGCCCCAGGACACGTCGGGGTACTGCAGGCCGACGCCGAGGTAGTCGAGCGTCGCCTCGCCCGCGATCACGTTGCCGACGTTCAGCATCGCGACCACGAAGACCGGGGCGACCGCGTTGGGCAGGATGTGCCTGACCATCAGCCTGCGGTCGCTCGCGCCGAGCATGCGGGCGGCGGCGACGTAGTCCATGTGCTTGATCGCGATGACCTGGCCGCGCATCAGGCGGGTCATCGTCGTCCAGCCGAGCAGGACGAGGACCAGCGTCATCGCCCACATCCCGTGGTCGGGGAAGGCCACCAGCACGACCGTCGCCCCCAGCACGAAGGGGACGCCGAAGAACACGTCGGTGGTCCGCGAGATCAGCGCGTCGGCGAGGCCCCCGTAGAACCCGGCGACGAGCCCGAGCACGATGGCGATCAGCAGGGCGAACACGGTCACCGCGACGCCGACCACGACGGACGCCCGGGTGCCGTGCACGACCTGCGACCAGTAGTCGCAGCCCTGCAGGTCGTATCCGAACAGCGCGCCGGCCTGCGGGCCGCGCTTGGACATCCGCAGGTCGCAGCGCTCGTTCGGGCCCAGGGCGGCGAACAGCCCGGGGAAGGCCGCCATCGCCGACGCGACCAGCAGGACGGCGGCGGAGAGCCAGAAGACCACCCGGCCGCGCAGTTCCAGCCAGGCGTCACGCGCGAGCACGGCGGATCCTCGGGTCGAGCACGCCGTACAGAAGGTCGACGGCGAGGTTGGCGGCGATGAAGACCATGACGAGCAGGGTGACGACGCCGACGACGACCGGGCCCTCCTGGAGCTGGATCGACTGGAACACCTGCTGGCCGATCCCGGGCAGGTTGAAGATGCCCTCGGTGACGACCGCGCCCGCCATGAGGTTGCCGAAGTCGACGCCGAGGTAGGTCACGACCGGGATCAGCGAGTTGCGCAGCGCGTGCAGCCCGACGACCCGCCGCCGGACCATCCCCTTCGCGGTCGCCGTACGGACGTAGTCGGCGCGCAGGTTCTCCACCAGCGAGGTGCGGGTGAGCCGCGCCACGTACGCCAGGCCGAACGAGCCGAGGACCATGCCGGGCAGCAGGTAGCTGCCCGGCCAGCCGTCGTCGGTCCCCGCGGTCGGGAACAGTCCCAGGTTGAGGCCCAGCACGATCTGGGCCGTGTACCCGACCACGAACACCGGGACCGCGATGACGAACGTGGTGCCGGCGAGGACCGCCGTGTCGGCGGCCCCGCCCCGGCGCAGCCCGGCGAGGACGCCGAGGCCGATGCCCACGACGAGTTCGAAGACCCAGGCGGTCAGCGCGAGCTGTGCGGTGACCGCCCACCGGTCCTGGAGCAGCTCGCTCACCGGCTGCCCGGTGAAGGTCTCCCCCAGGTCGCCGCGGAACACCCCGAGCATGTAGTGGCCGTACTGCACGAGCAGCGGCTCGTCGAGGTGGTAGCGCTGCCGCATGACGGCGAGCACCTGCTCGGGCACCGGCTTGTCGCCCGCGAGCGCCAGCATCGGGTCGCCGGGCAGCGCGAACACCATCGTGTAGATCAGGAAGGTGGTCACGACGAAGACCGGGACCGCCTGCGCCAGGCGCCGCGCGGCGTACCTCACTCCCGCGTCACCCCTGCTTCACGCTGATCGCGTAGAGGTTCTTGCTGTACGGGGTCACGTTCACGCCGCTGATCCGGCCGGAGAAGCCGACCTGGTTCTGCCAGTTCCACAGCGGGATCATCGGCATCTCGGCGAGCGCGACGTCCTCGGCCTTCTGGTAGAGCGGCAGGCTGGCGTCGAGGCCGGGCGCCGAGTTGGCCTGCTTGATCAGGTCGTCGAACTCCTTGTTCTCCCAGCCCATCCGGTTGCCCGCGCCCCACATGTACTCCAGGTAGTCCTGCGGGCTGGGGTAGTCCATGACCCAGTTGTTCCGGTACGGGCCGTCCTCCTTGCGCTCGCGGAGCGACGACAGGTAGTCGGAGGCGGGGACCTTGCGCAGCTTGATGTCGGAGATGCCGAGGTTCTGCTTGAGCTGGTTGGCGACGGCGGTCATCCACTGCTCGTAGCTCGGGTCGGCGTTGGAGAACCACAGGGTCAGGGTGCCGCTGAAGCCGCCCGCCTGGTCGAACAGCGCCTTGGCCTTGGCCGGGTCGTACGTGCAGGCCTCGCCGCAGGCGTTCTCCCGGTAGCCGGGCACCAGTGGCGCGAGCAGCGACGCCATCGGCTTGAACGCGCCGTCGTAGACGGCGTCGACGATGGCCTTCCGGTCGATCGCCATCGAGAACGCCCGGCGCAGGTCGCGGCTGGCGAACCGCTTGTCGAACGTCGGGAAGCCCAGGTAGTCCATCGTGCCGTCGGGGGTCCGCAGGAACCGGTCGCCGAGCAGCCGCTGCGCCTCGGCCGTGCTGGCCGGCGGGATCGTGGTCAGCAGGTCCACCCGGCCGGCCCGCAGGTCGGTGTAGGCGGTGTCACGGCCGGCGTAGATCTTGAAGGTGACCCCGCCGGCCTTCGCCCTGCGCTCTCCGTTGTAGGCCGGCGACCGCTTGACCTTGATCTGCCGGTCGTGCTCCCAGGCGCCGTCGAGGACGAACGGCCCGTTGCCGACGGGCGCCTGGTCGTACGCCTTGAGGTCGGCGAACGCCGCCTTCGGCATCGGCGCGAACGCGATGTACGCCAGCGTGATCGGGAACTGGCTGAACGGCGCGGTGAGCGTGACCTCCAGGGTGTGGTCGTCCACGACCTTGAGGCCGCTCATCTTGTCGGTGGACGGGTCGCCCTTCTCGGGGTTGAGCTTGTCGTAGCCCTCGATGTTGGCGAAGTAGTAGTTGTTGGTCCACCCGTTCGGGCCGTAGGCGGTGGCGTTCCAGGAGTCGGCGAAGCTCTGGGCGGTGACGGGCTCGCCGTTGCTGAACGCGCCCCCCTGCCTGATCTTGATCGTCCAGACCTTCTGGTCGGTGCTGGTCACCGACTCGGCCGCGCGCATCACCGGCTTGCCGCTGGCGGCGTCGATGGAGACCGGGGTCTCGAAGAGCGTGTCGAGCACGGTGATCGAGTAGTCGCTGGACGTGTTGCCGGGGGTGAGGTGGTCGGGCTCGGTCAGCGCGACGGAGAAGCGGTCGGCGTCCGCGCCCTTCGCGCCGCCGGACGAGGATCCTCCACAGCCGCCGCTCAGCATGACCGCGGCCGCGGCGAGGGCGGCCGCCCGGCTTCTCGTGACCCGCACTGTGCTCCGCCTCTCCGTGGTGTTGCGGGTGAGGGTAGGAAACGGGGCCGCCGTCTGCATCGGAGACTTTACGTATTGCTCGCGAGATCTTTACCGGGCAGTCTGAGCGTGGAGGATCGTTGACATCCTCCCCTCCTGCAGGGAGGGGAGTCCAACCCTCACAGGTTGGTCTTCCTGCTTCGCTGCCGGTTGCCCGCTCGGAGGACTCCGTTGAGGTCTTACACCAGCTCCACAGGCGTTTCACCTCTCCGCCGGCCCGGCGGCGAGGATGTTTCTGGCGGCGTTGACGTCCCGGTCATGGACCGCGCCGCAGGCGCACTCCCAGGTTCGGACGTGCAGCGGCATCGACTTCTGCAGTGCCCCGCAGGCCGAGCACAGCTTGGAGGAGGGAAACCACCGGTCGATCACGACGAGTTCCCGCCCGTACCACCCGGCTTTGTACTCCAGCATCGACCGCAGTTCCCGCCAGGAGGCGTCGGAGATGGCGCGGGCGAGGGAGTGGTTCTTGACCATGGCGCGGACGGTGAGGTCCTCGATCACGACCGTTTGGTTCTCATGGACGAGCCGAGTGCTGAGTTTGTGCAGGAAGTCCCGGCGCCGGTCGGCGATCCGGGCGTGGGCGCGGGCGTCCTTCAGCCGGGCCCTGGCCCGGTTCGCGCTGCCCGCCGCTGTGCGGGCGAGCGAGCGCTGGGCCTTGGCCAGGCGCCTGTGGCCGGCCCGCTCATGCCGGGGGTTGGCGACCTTTCCGTTCTCGTCGGTCACGCCGGGGATCGGGCGGGACAGAGCCACCAGGCTGGTGATCCCCGCGTATTTGGCCCGCTTGGCGAAGAAGTTCGCGAAGGCGGCCTGCAGGTGCCGCAGCGCCTGCTGCAACGGCACGGACGACACCTCGGCCAGGAACGCCAGCTCTTCGGTGCGTTTCCACGCCGTCAGCGCGGCCGAGGACTCCGCGTAGCAGACGCGGGCGCCCTCCCGGGTGTAGGCGCGGGTGCGTTCCTCCAGCGCCTTGTTGTACACCAGGCGCACACACCCGAACGTCCGGGCAAGCTCGGACGCCTGCGCGGGGGTGGGGTAGAAGCGGTACTTGTAGGCCCGCCTCACCGTCTGCGCCACGCCGCACATCATGCCACCCGATCAGCTGACGATCGCGCGACTTCCTACAGCGGTTCGCCTTCCGGCGAAACGCCTCCCCCCGCCCTGCCCCGCAGGCAGCCCGATTCCTCCCCCGCCTGAAGACGGGGGTTCCCTCGGAGGGATCGATGAACCCAATCAGCCTCAGCGCCCGCGGCCTGCACGCGGTCGCCGAGCTGGGCTTCCAGGTGGCCCGGCAGGGGGCGCACGGGGCGATGACCGCGCTGGGCGAGGTCATCCCCGTGGAGGCCTACGAGTTCGTCGCGTTCGACCCGGCGACCGGCCGGCACCGCTCGCTGGTCTCGGCCGGGTACACCCGCGTGGACGACGACGCGGCCGAGGAGTACGCCGGGCTCGACGCCTACCGCCGCGCGATGTCCGCGCGCACGCCGGTCGTCATGGGCTCTCCCGGCACCGAGCGCTACTTCCGCCGCCATCTGGAGCCGTACGGCTGGCGCTCGGGGATCACCACGCCGCTGTTCCTCACCGGCGGGCGCTACACCGGCCTGCTGCACGTCGGCTCCCGCGCGGACCTGCCGCCCGAGGCGCCCGCGGTGATCAGCGCGGTGTCGCCCGCCCTGGCCCACCTCACCGACGTGACCCGCTGCGTGGTCGATCCCCTCGGCCTGCCTCCGGGCTTCCACGCGCTGGCGTTCGAGCGCGGCGGGCGGCGGCGCGACGTGGCGGGCTGGCCGCCCTCGCGGGCCCTCGCCGCCGAGCCGGCCATGGCGGACCTCGCGCGGGAGTTCATCGACTCGCGGGAGCTGTCGCGCCGCGGGCTGTGGCTCGACGGCACGGGCCAGTGGCGGGAGATGCGCCTGCACCGGGCCGGCGTCGGCTTCCACGGCTCCATCCAGGGCGCGGTTCTCGCCGAGCGTCCCTGCGCGCTGCCGTACGACCTGACCACCCGGGAGATCGAGGTGCTGACCCGGGTCGCGCGGGGCGACTCCAACCCCCAGATCGCCGCCGCGCTGGTGCTGAGCGTGCGCACAGTGACCACTCATCTGGAGCACATCTTCGCGAAGCTGGGCTGCGACAGCCGTACGCGCCTGACGACCAAGGTCCTCGCCGAGGGACTGGGCCGGCTCGACATCGCATAATGATCGCCCTGGCGGGACGCGCCGGGGCCAGGTCCGACATTATTGGCGCATGTCGGTTCACGAGCGTCGGCGCCTCCCCACGGGTCTGGAGCTGCTGTTCGGCGACGGCGGCGACGGCCGGGTGCTGTCCGCCGGCCTGCCGCCGGGGTCCCTCGTGTGGCCGGACCCCGACTACGACCGGATGCGCACCCATCACCGCCCGTCGTTCTGGCTGAGCGACGAGCCGGTGCCCGCCGGGCTGTGGGCCCGGCTGCGCGCCGAGCACCCCCGCTCGGGCCTGTGGCCGGTGCTGCTGGAGGACGGCGTGCAGCCCTGGTCGGCCGGGCAGATCGCGCCCGACTCGCCCGAGCAGGTCGACTACTTCACCGCGGCCGGGTTCATGGCCGAGGCGTGGCAGGACCTGCTGCTGGGCCACGAGGCCTACCTCGCGCCGTTCGGGGCCGAGTGTCCCGGGCCCGCGCCGCCCGCCGCGCCGGTGGCCGACCCGGACGTGGTGGCCGACTGGTACGCCGACGTGGTGGCCGAGCGCATGACGCTCCTGGGGCTGGCCGCGGTGGGCCGCGGCGCCGACGCGATGGTCGCGATCGGCTGGCAGGGGGCGCTGCACCACAACGAATGGACCGTGCCGCTGGCGGCCGTCGTGCGCAGCTGGGAGGAACGGTTCGGGGCGCGGGTCGTCGGCATGGGGTTCAACACCCTCGACCTCAGCGTCGCCGCGCCGCCCGCCACACCGGCGCACGCGTTGCACGTCGCGGCGGAGCACTGGACGTTCTGCCCCGACAGCGTCCTGCAGGGGCCGGGCACGCTGGCCGACTACGCCGAACAGCTTGTAGGCAGCAATGCCTGGTCATTCTGGTGGGATTGAAGGTCCTCGCGGTTTTCCCGGGTGATCGGCATTCGACACATCGAACTTACCGGAATAATCATTCATGGTTGATCCGGAGCGAGGGAGGCCGAGTGGACGGCGCGGAACTGGGTGGCCTGAACGCGGGTGGCCCGGATCGGGGCGGCCCGGACCCGGGAGGCCCGCGGCCCGCCAAGGTGGCGGGCCTCGACGTCGGGCGCGCCAACATCGCGCGGATGAGCGACTACATCCTCGGGGGCAAGGACAACTTCGCCGCGGACCGGGAGTTCGCCGAGAGCCTGATGGCCATCGCCCCCGAGGTGAAGACGATGGCCGTGGACACCCGGACGTTCCAGGAACGGGTGGTCCGCTTCCTGGTCGACCAGGGCGTGCGGCAGTTCCTCAACGTGGCGTCCGGCCTGCCGACCCGCCGCAACACCCACGAGGTCGCCCAGGAGCTCGCGCCGGACGCCCGGGTGGTCTACGTGGACGACGACCCGGTGGTGCTCAGCCACGCCCGGGCCCTGCTCGCGCGCACCCCCGGCACCGGGGTGGTCAAGGGCTCGCTCCTGCGCCCGGCGGAGATGCTGGCCGACCCCGAGATGCTCAGGCTCGTCGACTTCCGGGAGCCGGTCGGGCTGCTGATCCCGGCCCGGCTGCAGTACCTCCCCGACTCCGACGAGCCGTACAAGTGCGTGGCCCACATGCGCGACCACCTCTCCTCAGGCAGCTACCTGGCCCTCGGCCACGCCGTCTTCGACACCCGGCCCGAGCTGGCCGCACCGCTCGTCGAGCTGTTCCGGCAGATCGTGGCGCGGGCCGACGAGGTGCCGCGGACCAGGGAGAAGGTGCTGCGCTTCTTCGACGGGACCGAGCTCGTCGAGCCCGGCCTCGTCTACATCCGGCAGTGGCGGCCGGAGGCGCGGGAGAGCGTCACGCGGGCCCAGCGGGTGTGGATCGTCGGCGGCGTCGGCCGCGTCCCCTGATCGTCGCGCCGCACCCGCGGGCCGGTCAGCGGACGAGCACGCACGAGGGGGTGCCCACGGCCAGCACCTGGCCGCCGTGCTCCGGCAGCCCCTCCTTCAGCCCCAGCGCGACGACCGCGTCCGACCGCTGGCAGGCCACGTAGAGACGGTCGCCGTCGATCGCGAAGTGCCGGGGCCACCGGCCCCCCGCGGGCGCCTCGGCCACCATCCTGAGCCCGGGCCCGCCGACGGCGAAGACGGCGACGGTGTCCGGCCCCCGGTTGGCGACGTACAGGTGGCGGCCGTCGGCGGACAGGGCGATGTGGGACGGCAGGTTCTCCCCCTCGGCGCCGCTCGCCCGGACCATCCCCGCCTCCCGCCAGGAGGCGTCGTAGACGCGTACGGTGCCGTCGAGCTCGCCGGTGACGTACCAGTGGCCCTCGTGGTGCAGGAAGTGCCGGGGGCCGCTGCCGGGAGCCAGCCGTACGGAACCCTCCGGGTGCGGGCGCATGCCGGGCAGGAAGCGGCGGACCTCGTCGGTGCCGAGGTCGGTCACGTAGAGGACGCCGTCGGGGCCGAAGACGGCCATGTGGGCGTGCGGGCCCTCCTGCCGTTCGGGGTGGGGGCCCCGGCCCTCGTGCGGGAACGTCAGCGGGCCGGGCTCCGGCATGCCGTCCTCCCCCAGCCGGTACGCCGTGACGGTCCCGTCGCCGTAGTTGGCGATCGCGAGCCACTCGCCCCGGTCGTCGATCGCGAGATGGCAGGGCAGCGACCCGCCGCTCGGGTGCTCGGCCAGCAGGCGCGGGGCGGCCCGGTCCTCGCCGGCGGCGAGGACCGCGAGGCCGCCCTCCCCCTCACGTTCGAGCACGGCGTAGAGCAGCGGCAGCCGGGGGTGCCCGGCGACGAAGGACGGCCCGGAGACGGCCGTCTCGGCCACCGCCTCCAGCCGCCCCTCCGCGTCCGGCCGGGCCACCGTCAGACCGGGGCCCGATCCCTCCGTGTCGGGCGTGTATCCGCCGATCACCAGGTCGCCGGGTCGGGGCATCGTCACTCCAGGGGGATGAGTCGGGCCGGTCAGGTGATCGAATGCTATCGGCGCGGCGGCCCTCATCGGTCAAGGACCCGTCAGGCGGCGGGTCAGATGCGCCGTCAGGGGCACTGTCAGACGTCGGGCAGACGGCCGGAAGCGCCTGTCAGGCGGCGGGCAGGCGGAGCACGAACCGGGCGCCGCCCGACGGCGCCTCCTCGACCTCGACGCTGCCGCGGTGGGCCTCGGCGATGACCCTGGTGATCATGAGCCCGAGCCCGCCACCGTCGTGGCCGCAGTGGCCGCTGAGCCGGGTGAACCGCTGGAAGACCCGGCTCCGTTCGGCCTCGGGGACGCCGTCCCCGTCGTCGTCCACCAGCATCCGCGCGATCCCGCCATGCCGGGACACCTCCACCACCACACCGCGGCGGGCGTACCGCTGGGCGTTGTCCAGCAGGTTGGTGAGCACCTGACGCATCTGCTCGCGTACGGCGCTGACGTTGACCTGCCCGGACAGGCGGACCGTGACCGGGTGAGGGTCGCGGCGCGAGGCGACCTCCCGGCCGACGAGGTCACTCAGGTCGACCAGCTCGCGCCCCTCCTCGCCGGCCTGCCGCCCGGTGAGCAGCAGCATGCTCGTCACCACCGCCTCCGCCCGGTCGAGGCTGGGCAGCAGGCGCCCGGTCAGCGACGCGACGTCGGCCTCGGCGTCCTGGGCGGCGTCCTCCAGCTCCAGCCGTACGGCCGTGAGCGGGGTGCGTAGCTCGTGCGACAGGTCGGCGGCGAACCAGCGCAGCCGGTCGCACTCCGCGGCGAGGGCCTTCCGCGCGCGTCGTTCCATCGTCGCGGCGGCGGCCGCGCACACCAGCACGCTCGCCACCGCCCACACCGAGATTCGCTTAGTCCGCATCAGAATGCCTCGTACCCCTATCTCTTCTTTAGGCATATACGACAAGAAGGGTTATGGGGTTGCAGGGGCCCAGTTTTTACCTAATATCCGACATATGGGAAGGAAAAGGTCTGATCAAAGCGCTCAAGAGTGAGCCCGGCTCGCATCGGCGCCGTAACGTAGCCCGTCGACGAGCAGTCCGACCATGCGCCGGCTGAAGGCCGCCCCCTCGCCCGCCACGGGCAGGCACAGGTTGGCGACGGCGTAGAGAAGGTCCTCCGGGCTGACGTCGGCGCGGATCTCGCCGCTCGCCGCCGCGGCGTCGAGCAGAGATCCGAGTGCGGGTCCGAGACGCCCCTGGAAGTAGCCGGGCAGGGCGTCGAACGCCGGATCGCCCGAGTGGAGGGCGGCGGCGAGTCCTCGCTTGGTCGCGACGAACTCGGTGTACCGGTGGAGCCAGCGGGCGAGCGCCTCTCCCGGGTCGTGCTCCTCCATCAGCACCGGGGCCGCCTCGGCACAGGCGTCCACCTCTCGCTGGAACACGGCCTTGACCAGGTCGGAGCGCTGCGGGAAGTGCCGGTACAGCGTGCCGACTCCGACGCCGGCCAGATCGGCGATCTCCTTCGCGGGCGCGTCCACGCCCGAGGTGGCGAAGACGGCTTTCGCCGCCGTGAGCAGGGAGTCGATGTTGCGTTGCGCGTCGGCCCGCAGCCGGCGCGGCGCGCGCCCGGGTGCGCCGGTGCCCGTGGAACCGCCCGTGGAACCGCCTGCGGTGCCGTCTGTGGTGCCGTCTGTGGTGCCGGGTCCGGCCGGCGCCGTGTTCTCCACCACGTCCCTCCTTCGCTTGCGTAACCGGAAAGCCATTCCGTATAGTCGTTTCCGGAAAGCCGTTCCGCTTCGCCTCAGGATACGGCACGCCCCGGCGTCCCACGCCCCGGGCTTCACGTCCCCGGCCTTCATCAACCCGGCGGCCGCCGCCCGGCCGCCGCCACCCACTCGTCATCACGGGAGATCGCATGCGTTACCGACCCCTGGGCCGCACCGGCATCAAGGTCAGCCCCTTCGCCCTCGGGGCGATGATGTTCGCCACGTCCTTCGGCAATCCCGACCCCGACGACTCGATCCGCATCATCCACAAGGCGCTGGACGCGGGGATCAACTTCATCGACACCGCCGACGTCTACGGCGACTCCGAAGAGGTCGTGGGCAGAGCGCTCCAGGGACGTCGCGACCACGTCGTCCTGGCGACCAAGATGAGCCGCCCGATGGGCGACGATCCCAACCAGCAGGGCGCCTCGCGGCGCTGGATCATGATCGCGGTCGAGAACTCGCTGCGCCGGCTGCGGACGGACCACATCGACCTCTTCCAGATCCACCGGCCGGACCCCGACACCGACATCGAGGAAACCCTCTCCGCGCTCACCGACCTGATCCGCAGCGGGAAGGTCCGTGCGATCGGATCGTCCACGATGCCCGCCTCCGACATCGTCGAAGCGCAGTGGGTCGCCGAGCGGCGCGGCCTCGAACGGTTCCACACCGAGCAGCCGCCCTACTCGATCCTCAACCGCGCCATCGAGACCGAGGTGCTGCCGGTCACGCAACGCCACGGGATGGGCACGCTGGTGTGGAGCCCGCTCGCGCAGGGCCTGCTCACCGGCCGCGTCCGCAGGGGGCAGCACAACGACCTGCGCCGCGCGAGCCTCTTCCGGCACCTCAACGACGAGCGCCGGCTCGACGCCGTCGAACGGCTCATCCCGATCGCCGAGAAGGCGGGCCTGCCGATGACCCACCTCGCGATGGCGTTCGCGATCGCCCATCCCGGCGTGACCAGCGCGATCATCGGGCCGCGCACGATGGAGCACTTCGACGACCTGCTCGCGGGCGTCGACGTCACGCTCACCGACGAGATCCTCGACCAGATCGACGAGATCGTCCCGCCCGGCACCGACGTCGGCACGCTCGACCAGGCCTACCTGCCCCCGGCCCTGCTGCGCCCGGAACTCCGGCGCCGGCCGGTCACCGAACGTGCCGCCGCCTGACCGCGACCCTCACGGCCGGTCCCACTCCGCACCGGCCGGAAAACCGCGACGAACCTCTTGGAAGAAGGACCTGTGAGCGCGCCGTTCACCGAAGCCGCCGGTATTCCCGTCAGCGATCCCACGCCTGTCATGACCTTCAGCCCTGTCGTGCTGCCTGTCCCGGGCCGGACCGTCGATCTGCGGATCAAGGTCTCCGCGCCCGCCAGTGGGGGCGACCTGCCCGTCATCCTCCTGTCGCACGGCCACGGGCCGTCGAACTTCGTGTCCTCCCTGCACGGCTACGGGCCCCTCGCGGACTTCTGGGCCGCTCACGGTTTCGCCGTGATCCAGCCCACCCACCTGGACTCGATGACGCTGGGTCTGCGTGAGTCGGACGACCCGGAGGCGCCGTTGTACTGGCGGTCCCGGGCCGAGGACATGCGCCACATCCTGGATCACCTCGATCGGATCGAGGCCGCCGTACCGGGACTCGGGGGACGCCTGGACCACAGCCGGATCGCCGCGGCCGGGCACTCGATGGGCGGGCACACGGTAGGCCTGCTGTGTGGCCAGGGGGTCGCCGATCCGGCCGGCGGGACGCCGGTGGACCTCTCCGACGCCCGCGTCAAGGCGGGGGTGCTCATGGCCCCTCCGGGCGGAGGCGAGGACCTCGCCGCGTTCGCGGCCGAGCACTATCCGGTTCTGAGGACCACCGGCTTCGCCGCGATGACCACGCCCGCCCTCGTCGTCGTCGGCGAGAACGACCGGAACCCGGCGTTCTCCGATCGCGAGGACTGGCGCGCCGACGCGTACCACCTGAGCCCCGGCCCCAAGAGCCTGCTGACGCTGTTCGGGGCGGAGCACGGCCTCGGCGGCGTCGGCATGTACGACGCGGCGGAGACGACCGACGAGAACCCCGAGCGCGTCGCCGCACTGCGGGCGCTCGTCTGGGCCTATCTCCGCACCACGCTCTATCCCGGCGACTCCGCCTGGGCCGACGCGATCGCCGCGCTGCACGGCATGCCCGATCCGCTGGGCACGGTCGAGTCGAAGTGAACCGGTCACCTGGCCCTGGCGGCTCCGCGCGGGCCTGCCCGCCGTACGGGCCGCCGAGGCCGGGCGGCGGGCTCGGGCAGCGGGGTCGGAGCGGCGTCGGACCGCGGCGTCGGACCGCGGCGTCGGGCAAGGGGCAGGAGCGCCCGGCTGACGCGGCGAATCGCCGTCACGCGGGTAATTTCCCGTTCTCGGCTCCCCCAGGACGCATGTCGGGCCCCAATAGTGCGGGTACGGAACTTATGCCACATCTGTTCGCTTAGCACCGGATTTGATAGGGGGTTCTCCGGTGGCTCCTCTCCGCACGGAAGCTCTCCGATCCGAACCGGTCCCGCCGGTCCTGCGCCTCGGCCTGGCCGCGCTGCTGGCCGCCGCGGCGGCCGCGGTCACCCTCGCGGTGCCGCCACCGGCGGACGCCGCCACGGCGCACCGCCATCGGCCGCGCGCGGCCGCGGCCAAACACGGCCACAGCGTACGGCAGGTGGCCCGTGGCTCCCGGACCCACGTGAGGGCCTACCGGTCCGGCAACGGCCGGTACAACCAGAACCAACTCGGCGTCTACACGCCGTCCTTCCTGGGCGGCCCGCAGCAGAGCACCGTCACCAACGCCGGGCAGAACAACGTGCAGAACGCCTACGGCGGCGGCGACGTCTGCCAGTTCATGCGGTGACCACGACGGCGGCCGGTGGTCGCCCCACCGGCTCCGCCGGTCAGATCCGGTGCCTGCGCCACCGCTGGTCGGCGTCCGCCCAGGCCGCGTCCCACTCCCGGTAACGGGCGCGGTCCAGCCGCCGCCGCGTCAGGACGAGGCAGGCGGCGGCGAGTGCGACCGCGGCGGCCATGACGCCGGAGGCGGCGAGCCCCGCCCTGGCGGTCATCTCGGCCCGATGCGGCGGCGGCGTGACCGGCCTGCCCTCGCCGTCGATCCACAGCCGGGCGCGGGGCCCGTCCCGCAGCAGGAGGGCGGCCGGCACCATGCCTTCGCGGACCCCGCCGTCCGGCAGCGTCCAGCGCGCCGCGGTCGCCCCCAGCAGGACGTGCGCGTCGGCCGCGCTCGCGGTGGCCTCGCCCGTAAGCGTCGCCTCGACCAGCTGCCGCGCCCCCGGCCCCGCCGCGGGCCCGCCGCCGTACGCCGCGCGGGCGGCCAGCGCGGCCGGCCACACCGCCAGGAGGACGGCGACCAGCGCGGCCGCCACGAACCCCGCCTCGACCCGGTCCGACCGGCGGCGCAACGGGTTGCGGTCGGGCCGGTAACGACGCAGCCCCGCAACGACCCAGACGGCGATCGATCTCATGGCAACACCTCCCAGGCATGGTTCTCGCGCCACCGTCGGCTCCCAGGAGAGTGCCCCCCAGAGCGTCCCCCAGAGTGAGCCTGAGGGCCGCTGCCGGGAGTCCGGCGAAACCAGACGGCGTGGGCGGGATCTCGGGCGGGCCGGCGGTCCGCGTCCACTGCCCACGGCTCCGCCTTCCACGCACGCGCGAGCCACCCGGAAGTGAGGAGATCCCGGCCCGCGAACCAGGTGTGCCGCTGACGCGGACCGGAGGGAGACGAAAGCGACTCGCGTCGCGGGGCGCACCCGGGTGAGCCGGATCGGTGCACCAGGTATCAGCAGGCGTCAGCTCTCCGGCGTGCCGCCGTACCGGACGTCGAGCGGCCTGTGCGGCTTGCCGGGGTTCTCGCTGGCTCGGCGCTCGGCGCTCGGCGCTCGGCGCTCGGCGCTCGGCGCTCGGCGCTCGGCGGAGCTTACTCCAGGACGTCGGAAGGGGTGCGCCGGACGCTTTCGCTCTCGTCGAGGACGAACCCCATCCTCATGATCATCTGGGGCGCCTCGCCCGAGCACAGGTGCCTGCGGATGAACTCGCGCAGCTCGCACATCTCCAGCGCCTGGGTGTGGAAGGCGGCGCTCACGCCGTACGCGGAGGCGTGCAGCAGCATCCGCTGCAACCCCTCCCCCGCGATCAGCCAGTCCTCCCGGGCGTCGCCCGGCGTGCAGAGCAGCGCCACGAGGCCGGTCGAGGTGGAGACCCGCTCCTCGGTGGCCGCCCCCCACTCGTTTCCCCTGCTGTAGTCGCGGGACGCGAAGTGCTGCGGGTAGGTCCGCCGGGGATCGGTCGGGTAGCCCGCCACCGGCACGCCGTCGCGCCGCGCGCTGCCCGGAGGCCGGGCCCAGCGCATGAGTTCGAGCACGAACTGCCGGTCCTGCGCCTGCACGTCCTGGGCGGCCCCGGTGAGCGCGGCGAGCACCCGTGCCGGGGCGTCCGACCTGACGGGCGCGAGGTGCGCCCCCTCGGCCGCGGCCTCCCGTACGAGCGCGTCGGTCAGGGGGTCGGGCATGGGCAGCGCGGTGAACCCGGCCCGATGGGTGCGGCGGCGCTGGACCTCCCCGTACAGCAGGCGGGTGTGCTCGCCCGGCTCGCGCCCCGGCCGCACCCGCACCGTGGCCAGCAGCATCGGACCCTCCGGATTGGGCAGCCGGCGCACCTCGGGCTCGTACCCGAGCGCCATCAGCGTGATCCGCACGTTGAACAGGGCGGCGCCGCAGCTGATGGTCATCTGCCGGCCGGTGGGATCGGAGACGCGCAGTCTCCGGTCCGGGTCGGCGCGCAGGCTGATCTCGTCGCCGGAGACGGCGAACGTCCAGGGCTGGGTGTTGTGGATCGAGGGCGCCCACAGGGCGGCCTCCACGGCCTCCCGCGCCGCCTGCGCGATCCCCTCAGATGTCCGAGTGTTCACGATCTTTCCCTCTCACGGGGCGCGTACCGCCCGGCCTCGAAGCGCCGCGGCGTGCCGCGCTACAGCAGCGGCGGCGCGATGAGCAGGTCGTCGACGAGGAAGGCGAGGTCGTCGGCGTCGACCTCGACGACGCCCTCGACCCGGCGGACGGCGTGCAGCAGCGGCTTGACGGCCGACCTGCGGGGCACCTGCCCCTTGATCGTCACCACTCCGCCGGAAACGTTGACGTCGAGGTCGCCGATGTCGAGATCCATCCGGTCGACGACCCGCTCGATCTCGGCCCGGATCTCCGCCGCCGGCCGCGCGAAGACGCGCAGCAGGTCGCCCTGGTGCACGGTGCCCACGATGCGGCCGCTCACCGCGTCGATCACCGGGAGTTGCTTCACGCGGTTGCGGTGCATCAGCCGGGCCGCGTCGCGCACGGGGGTGCCGCCCGTCACCGTGATCGCCGGCCGCGTCATGATCTGCCCGGCGTTCGCACCCGCCGCCTTGCGCTGCTCCACGCGCCGGCGCGGACCGCTGAAGACGCGCTCGCCCAGGTCGATCTCCTTCAGCAGCATGTCGTCCTCGGAGACCACCCCGACCGGGCGCCGGTCGGCGTCGATGACGGTGACCGCGCCCACTCCGAACCGCCGCATGGTGGCGACGAGGTCCGCGAACGACGCGTCCATCCGCACCGCGATGGCCACCCTGCCCATGACATCCTTCACCTTCGCCGTCATGACGACGCCTCCCGTCTCTCCATGCCAGCGTGCCCCGCCCGCGTTCCCGCTGGTGAGCGGTGAAGGTCCCGAGTGGACGGGACTTTCGGCCACCGATCCGCGGCTCCGGGGCGGGCGCGTCAGCGGCTGGACGGATGGCCGGACGGGTGGCCGGACGGGTGGCTGGACGGGTGGCGGGGTGGTGGCGAAGGGCCCGGCCGGGAGGGTCGTCGGTCCCTTCGCGCCCGGCCCGCGACGCGATGCGATGGGAGATGAAGGGACCCGTCCGGAAGGAGCCGGTCATGCACATGAAGGTGCGGGACGTCATGACGAGTGAGGTCGCCTCCGTCAACGGCAGCACGCCGTTCCGCGACGTGGCCGAGATCATGATCGCCCATGGAGTCAGCGCGGTGCCCGTCGTCGACGGCGAGGGCCACGTCATCGGCCTGGTCTCCGAGGCCGACCTGCTGCGCAAGGAGGAGTTCCGCGAGCAGTTCTACCGCGAGGGCTACCGGCCGCCCCTGCGCGCCCGTCTCCGCGAGGCCGTGGGCCACGGGACCGTACGGACCCAGGAGCGGGCCCGTGGCGTGACCGCGGCCGAGCTCATGTCGGCGCCCGCGGTCACCACCCGGCCGTACACCAGCGTGGTCAGCGCGGCCCGCCTGATGAGCGAGCACGGTGTGAAGCGCCTGCCGGTCGTGGACGACGAGGACGTGCTCGTCGGCATCATCAGCCGCCACGACCTGCTCAAGGTCCTCGCCCGCGGCGACGCCGACATCGCCCGCGAGGTACGCGAGGACATCGTCGGCACCTGCCTGTGGGCCGACCTGTCGGGCGTCGAGGTGTCGGTCGAGAACGGGGTCGTGACCCTCACCGGCGCCGTCGGACGCCGCTCGCAGGCACGCGTGCTCACCCGGATGGTCGAGCGGACCAACGGCGTGCTCGGCGTGGCCGACCGCCTCGAATGGAAAGAGGACGACCTCGGCCCCTGGGAAGGGCACTGACGGAGGCGGCCGCCGCCCGGGACGGGGGACGACGAATTTTCCGCCGGATCCCGTGCCGCGTCGGTCATCGTTGACCTGGGCAGACGCGGACGGAGAACGGGTACGGCGGAGACGCGGCAGCCCGTGTTTTTCCACGGGAGTGGTTTTCGCCCGCCGATCGGCGGTAGCGAGAAAAGAGACCGATCAAGCGAGAGACAAGGAGAAGCACGTGATCACCCACGAGCAGATCCCCATGGTGCTCGACCACCCGGTCCACGACTCGAACGGCGACAAGATCGGCGACGTCTCGCACGTCTTCCTGGACGACGCGACCGGCCTGCCGAAGTGGCTCTGCGTGAAGACCGGCCTGCTGCACACCAAGGAGGCCTTCGTTCCCCTCCACGAGGCGAACGTGACGGCCGGCGGGATCGAGGTTCCGTACGACAAGGAGCACGTCAAGAACGCCCCCGACGTCGACCTGGACGAGGGCGGGCACCTGTCCGCCGAGCAGGAGCGCCTGCTCTACCGCCACTACGACATGGGCTGGGACGAGGCCTGGGAACGCGCCAACGAGCCCGGCAGCCTGACCGGCTGGGCCGACAGCGGCGGGCGCCGCGAGCGTGAGCGCCTGGGCCACCCCGGCGAGACCGCGGACCGCGCCGGCGACGGCACGGACTACGCCGGTACGGGGACGGACTACGCGGTGACCCGTCGCGGGGAGCGGTACGGCACCGACGACCCGTCGCTCGGCTCCATGGACCGGCTGGACGCCGAGATCCCCGGCACCCGGCCCGGTGAGCCGCTCGCGCCGCGGGACCCGGCGACCCGCTCCGGCGAGCTCTTCGGCGGCGGCGACACCGGCGTCTCCTCCAGCGAGCCGTACGACATGGACGACCCGGCGACCAGGTCAAAGGAGCGGTTCGAGGGCGGCGACCCCGTGAGCGGCTCCGGGGAACGGTTCGTCGGCGACGCCGAGACCCGCGCCGAGAAGCGCTTCGACGCCGATCCGGACATCCGCGCCGGGCAGCGTTTCGGCACCGACGCGAAGACCCGCGACCGCTACGAGGATCCGGACGCCGAGCGGGACCGCGATCATCGGGGCCCCGGCCTCTGATCCGGCCGCTGATCCCGGCTCCGGACCCGGGCATCCGCCCGTCACCAGCCCCGTTGCCCCGGTGTGCCTCCGCCGCCGGGGCAGCGGCGTGCCCGGGACCCCCACCGCGTTTGACCCACCGCGTTTGACCCACCGCGTTTGACCCACCGCATCGGACCCACCGCGTCGATTCGTGCCAGGACTGGGACGGCCCCGGCGAAGCGAGCCAGGGCAGTGCGGCCGGCCGTCGCCGGGCACTCGCAGGGCTCCCCCGCCGCGTCGACCCACTGCGTCGGCCCACTGCGTCGACCAAGGCCGGGGCCAGGTCGCAGTGGCGAGGCGTCTTGGGCCCGGGCTCGGGTCAGTGCGAGCGGCCGTCGCCGGGGGCCGGGAAGGGGTCCTCCTCGATCACCTCGCCGCGCACCACCCTGTTGCGGGAGCCTTCCGCGCGACCGGACCGCGCCTGATCGAACCCTGCCTGACCGGACCGTGCCTGACCGGACCGTGCCCGGTCGGACCCCGCGGGGCCGAATCCCGCTGGGTCGGACTCCACCTGGCCGAACAGCGGCGCGTACGGCGAGCGGGCGGCGAGCGACCGCACCCGGCGGCCGAGGAACCACGACAGCCACCGCCGGGCGATCGGCCGGGTGAACGGCAGGATCAGGAAGAACCCGAACACGTCGCTGAGGAAGCCGGGGGTCAGCAGCAGGGTGCCGCCGGCCACGATCATCGCGCCGTCGGCGAGCTCACGGTCGGGCATCCGCCCCGACTCGACGGCGCTGCGCAACGCGGCCCACGCCCGCCGTCCCTCCCGGCGCACCAGCCAGGCCCCGACGAGGCTGTCGGCGATGAGCAGGGCGACCGTCTGCCACCCGCCGATCACGCTGCCCACCCGGATCAGAAACCAGATCTCCAGGACGGGCACCACGAGGAACCCCAGGAACAGCCCGATCCGCACCATTTCTCGCCCCACTCACCCCGGCACCCGTACGTTGCGGTCAACGTCCCCGCGCCCGCCGGGGTTCCTGAGGATCTCCCCCGCGCCTATCGCCGTGGGCGAAACCGCTCCCCCAGGCCGGCGATACCCCAGAGGGCGACGCGCCAGAACGCCTCAAGGATGATCTTACGGCTCATCTTGCTGCTGCCCACGGTGCGCTCGACGAACGTGATCGGCGCCTCGGTCACCCGCAGGCCCTGCCGTACGGTCCGGAGCGTGAGGTCCACCTGGAAGCAGTAGCCCTGCGACTCGACGCCGTCCAGCTCGATCTTCTCCAGGGTGGCCGCGCGGTAGGCGCGGAAGCCCGCCGTGGCGTCGCGGACCGGGATGCCGAGGACCAGCCTGACGTAGGTGTTCGCGCCCCGGGACAGGAACTCGCGCGAGGCCGGCCAGTTGACGGTCTTGCCGCCGGGCACCCAGCGCGAGCCGATGGCCAGGTCGGCGCCGTCGGCCACCGCGTCGAGCAGCTTGTGCAGCTCCTCGGGCTGGTGGGAGCCGTCGGCGTCCATCTCGACCAGCACGTCGTAGCCCTCGGCGAGGCCCCACCGGAACCCGGCGATGTAGGCCGCGCCCAGCCCCTGCTTGCTCGTCCGGTGCAGGACGTGGACGTGGTCGTCCCGCTCCGCCAGCTCGTCGGCGATCCGGCCGGTGCCGTCCGGGCTGTTGTCGTCGGCGACGAGGAGGTGGACGTCGGGCAGCGCCTCTCGCAGCCGCCGCGTGATCAACGGGAGGTTCTCCCGCTCGTTGTACGTGGGGACGATAACGAGCACCCGCCCTGGGGTCCGCTCCATCAGCTTCTCCTCCGCCCAGAGATGGCCCCAGAGACGGCCGCCACCGTCGCTCCGGCTCCCATGAGTACCAAAACCCACTCCGGTAGCGCACCTACCCTTGCCGCCACCGTCTTCTGCGTCCTGACCGGCACGTCCAGCACGTTCATGCCCGCCACGAGCTCACCGGTCCGCCAGCCGACCCGGCCGTCCGGGCCGACGTACGCGGAGATCCCCGTCGTCGCGGCGGTGACCACGGCGCGGTTGAACTCCACCGCGCGCAGCTGCGACATCGCGAGCTGCTGCGGGGGCAGGTTGGTGAGCGCGTAACTGGCGTTGTTGGTCTGCACGACCAGGGGCGTGCCGCCGGCCAGCACCGCGTCGCGCACCGTGCCGTCGAACGCGACCTCGTAGCACTCCACCGCGCCGATCGTGACCGGCCCCATCCGCAGCGCGCCCGGCCGGTCGCCCGCGACGGACTGCCGGCCGACCAGGTTGGCCCGCGACGACAGGGCCAGGAACAGGTCCTTGAACGGGGTGTACTCCCCGAACGGCACCAGCCGCCGCTTGTCGTAGTACGCGCCGGGGCCGGTGACCGGGTCCCAGACCACGCCACGGGTGGCCCGGTTCTCGGCCCCGATCTTGACGACCGCGCCGACCAGGACCGGCACGCCGACGTCCTTGACCGCCG
This sequence comes from Microbispora triticiradicis, assembly GCF_005864065.1. Classification (NCBI taxonomy): domain Bacteria; kingdom Bacillati; phylum Actinomycetota; class Actinomycetes; order Streptosporangiales; family Streptosporangiaceae; genus Microbispora; species Microbispora triticiradicis. The sequence continues at coordinate 308,046 of NZ_VANP01000005.1, forward strand.
AGTCGATGACCTCCCGGGCGTACGCGCTGTCGTAGGGGTCGATGTCGGTGGAGTTCTCCGGCCAGACCACGATGTCGGGGCGCGGAAGCGTCCCGGCGCGTACGGCCTGCGCCATGCGGTGCGTCTCGTCGGCGTGGTTGCGCAGCACGACAGCGGGTTCGTCGCCGAGGAAGTTCATCCCCCGCCCAGGGACGTTGCCCTGGATGACCCCGATCCGCACAGTCCTGCCCTCGTCGCCGGGCCGGGGCACGATCAGCCCCAGCACTGGTACGGCTATCGCGGCGAGGAACGTTCCGGCAACCACCCGGTCCGCGCGCCACCTCGGCGGACGCCCTCTGACCAGCGCGGCGAGCAGCGCGCCCGTGAGGGCCACGGTGAAAGTTACAAGCGGCGCGCCGCCCAGGGCGGCGAAACCCGTGTACGGCGACTCGCCCTGGCTGAAGGCCAGCCGCGCCCACGGGAAGCCGCCGACGGGGAACAGTCCCCGGGCCCATTCCTGCACCACCCACAGGCAGGCGACCCACAGCGGCCACAGGCGCAGCCGCATCACCAGCGCGGCCGCGACGGCCAGCGCCGCCCAGAACAGGCTCTCGACGCCCACCAGGGCCAGCCAGGCGTCGTCCCCGATGGGACGGACCCAGGCCAGCGCGGGCAGCAGGAACGCGAGCCCGCCCGCGTACCCGATCCAGGCGGCCCGGCGCGGGCGGGCGCCGCGCAGCGCGAGGGCGAGCAGCGCCACGCCCAGCGGGGCGCAGAACCACCAGCCGAGCGGCGGGAAGGCCAGGTAGAGCAGTACGCCGCCCGCGACGGATGCGGCGAGGCGGGCCGGTGCCTCCGGCACCCGCCACGAGCCCGCGCGGGAGGCGGCCGCCGCCGGCTCCTGCGCCGTCTTCAATGCCACGGAGCGGTCTCTCCTCGCCTCTTCCCAGCACCGGGGCATCTGTCGTGAGCCCGATGACCTGCCGCGAGCCGGTGCCACGCCTGCCCGTACTCACCGAGGTCCAGCGTCGCAGACGACTCCGGAGCCCGCCAAACCGAGCCCCGGCCACTCTACGGCCGCCGCAGTGGTGATCTTCGCGAGGAGGAGAGGGGGTAAGGGGTCCCGGGCGCCCTTCGGACCGGTTCCGTCCCGTCGGCGGCGGGCGCGGATCTCCGTTGTCTACTGGGCGCCCGGGCCCCTCCTGGGTCCAACCCCCCGGCCGGCTGGGGTGCCCCGCCTAGGCGGGACGCGGCTCTACGCCTGGTGTGCTGACGGAGGTATCCCCAGGTCAGGCCCGGGAGCCACGCTCCGTCATCGACGCAGGAGCCGACGGCGCCACAGTACGGCCAACCGGTCAGTCCCGTGCTGGACTGCGCAGCAAACTACCGACCTCAGCGCAGTTGTCAACCACTCCCTGACCAGCGCAGACATCACGTTTCCGCAGGTGGGAAGGGGGCCTGGATCAGCGCCGTCCCAGTCCCTCCAGAACCTGCGGCAGCTCACCCCTGTGGACGACGCCGAGACGGCTCGTGGCGCGGGTGAGGGCCACGTAGAGGTCGCTCGGCCCGCGGGACGACTCACGCAGGATCAGCCCCGGCTCGACCACGATCACCGCGTCGAACTCCAGCCCCTTGGCCTCGGCGACTGGCAGCACCGCGACCGGCGCGTCCAGCGCGGCCGGGCCCGTGCCGACGGCGGCGCCCGGCACCGCCGAGCGGACGATCTCCCCGATCTCCGCCGCCATGCCCGCTGGGACGATCACCACGACGCGGCCCTCCTCGACCACCTCGGCCGCGGCCAGCGGGCCCGTCTCGGCCAGGGAGGCGACCGGCAGGGCCCACGGCCGCTCCCCGGTCTCCCGCACCGACTCCGGCGCCTTGAGGTCGGGGCCGACGAGCTGGAGCACGCGGGCGGCGACCTCCATCAGCTCGGCCGGGGTGCGGTAGTTGACGGTGAGGCGCTCCTCGCGCCAGCGGCCCGCGACGTACGGGTCGAGGACCCGGCCCCAGCTCGCCGCGCCCGCGGCCGACCCGGTCTGCGCGATGTCCCCGACGATCGTCATCGACCGGCTCGGGCAGCGGCGCATCACCATCCGCCAGGCCATCTCCGACAGCTCCTGCGCCTCGTCCACGATCACGTGGCCGAAGGCCCACGTACGGTCCCGGGCGGCCCGCTCGGCGGTGGTGAGGTAGGGGTCGTCGGCCTGGTGCCGCTCGGCGAAGCGCTCGGCGTCCATCACGTCGGCGAGGCCGGTCAGCTCCAGCACCTCGCGGGCGTAGGCGATGCGCTCCTCGCGCTCCTGCTCGGCCCTGCGCGCCGCGCGCAGCACGCCCTCGTCGATGTCGCCGAGCAGCTCGGCGGCCTCGTCGAGCAGCGGCACGTCGGCCTCGCTCCACCAGTTCTCGCCCTGCTTGTCTCCGGCCTTCTCGCCGGGCCCGTCCCCGGGCCTCTCGCCCGTCCTGGGCGGCTCGCGCAGCAGCAGGTCGCACTCCCGGGCGTCCAGTCCCGCCGCGGCCATCCGGCCGCGGTCGGTGAACAGGCCGATCAGCAGCTGCTGGGGCGTGAGGTACGGCCACAGCCGGTTCAGCGCCACCCGCACCGGTTCCTCGGTGCGCAGCTCCTCGCGCAGGTCGGCGAAGTCGGCCTCGTCGAGCGAGCCCCGCCCGAGGTGCCGGGCCGCCTGCCGGGTGAGCGCGGTCAGCAGGTGCCGGACGAACACGGCCCTCGCCTGGTTGTGCGGGCGGCGCGAGCGGCCGGCCTTCGAGCGGGCCGCCTCCAGCGTCTGCCGGTCGAGGGAGAGAGTGAACTTGTCGAGCCTGATCTCCACGGGCGTGCGCGGCATCCGCTGGCGCTCCCGCACGGCCCGCTCGATCACGCGGGCCATCGCGCCCCGGCCCTTGACCGCGGCGGCCTCGGCGGACTCCCGCCTGCCCGGGGTGACACCCGGGTACAGCTCGCCGACCGTGGACAGCAGCACGTCGGTCTCGCCGAGGGACGGCAGCACCTGCTCGATGTAGCGCAGGAACGTGAGGTTGGGCCCGAGGATCAGCACACCGCGGCGTTCCAGCCGCTCCCGGTAGGTGTAGAGGAGGTAGGCCGCGCGGTGCAGGGCCACCACGGTCTTGCCGGTGCCCGGCCCGCCCTGGACGACGAGCACGCCGTTCAGGTCACTACGGATGATCTTGTCCTGCTCGGCCTGGATCGTCGCGACGATGTCGCGCATCCGGCCGGTGCGCTTCTCGCCGAGCGCGGCCAGCAGGGCCGCCTCGCCGTTCAGCGTGGCCCGGTCGGCGTCGCTGATGCGGTCGAGGTCGAGCAGGTCGTCGTCGATCGAGGTGACCGTGCGGCCCCGGCTGTGCAGGTGCCGTCGCCGGGTGACTCCCATCGGTGCGGCCGGGGTGGCCCGGTAGAACGGCTGCGCCACCGGGGCCCGCCAGTCGATGAGCAGCCGGTGCTGGTCGTCGTCCGACAGGCCGATGCGGCCGATGTAGAGCCGCCTCTCGTCGGCCCGGCCCTCACCGGCCCGGCCTTCTTCCGCGTGGCTCTCTTCCGCCTCGTTCTCGTTCTCTTCGGCGAGGTCGAGCCGGCCGAAGCACAGGCCGTGCTCCACGGCCCACAGACGGGCGAGGCGCTGGGCGTACATGCCGGCGAACGAGTCGCGCTCCGAACGGTTCTGGTGGGTGCCGGAGGCCCCCTGGGCCAGCACGGCGTCGAGCTGCCCGCGCGTGCGTTCCCGCAGCACGTCGAGGCGCTCGTACAGCGCCGCGACGTACTTCTGCTCCCGGGCCAGCTCGCCCGTCGAAGATGGTGGCATAGGCCGCCAGATTCTACGTGCCGTCCCGCCCTTTTCCATCATCGGGCGCGACGTCGTCCCACTGTGCACCCTGGCAGGCCGTTTGACTGGTTTGGCCGGTCACCCCTCGGCGGCTCCTGCCTCCGGTTCTCTTCCGAGCACCGGGGAGCGATAGTCGTACGGCGTGCTGAGGACGACCGTCGTGCGGGTGCTGACGTTCGCGGAGGCGCGGATCTGCTGGAGCAGTTCCTCCAGGCCGAGCGGCGAGGCGACACGCACCTTGAGGATGTAACTTTCATCCCCCGCGACGCTGTGGCAGGCCTCGATCGCGGTCAGATGGCTGAGCCGCACCGGGGCGTCGTCCGGCGCGGAGGGGTCGTTCGGCTTGATCGAGACGAACGCCGTGAGGGGAAGCCCGATCTCGTCGTAGTCGACGAGCGCGGCGTATCCACGGATCACTCCGCGCTTTTCGAGCCTGCGTACGCGCTGGTGCACGGCGGAGACCGAGAGCCCGGTCTCCTTGGCCAGATCGGTGAAGCTCATCCGGCCGTCCGCCGCCAGCAGCGTGACGATGCGGCGATCTATCTCCTCCACCCCAGCAACGGTAGCGGCGGCGGGACCCGGCCGGGGAATCGCCGCCGGACCCCTTCCGCGATGGAACGATCTCACCCCCGGATGTGCTCCGCCCGCGCCACCCGAGCCGGTCGTGACCGTCGGGTGGCGCGGGCGACGCGCTCCAGCGGGACGATCTCGGCGATCACACGACGACGAGCTCCCTGGTGGTGCCGTTCAGCCGCTCGCCCGCCGTCTCGCCGCAGACGACGATGTCCTCGATCCGGGCGCCGTGACGCCCCGGCAGGTAGATGCCGGGCTCGACGGAGAACGCGAACCCCGGCCGCATCTCCTCGGTGTTGCCCGCGACGATGTACGGCTCCTCGTGGGTCTCCAGGCCGATGCCGTGCCCGGTGCGGTGGACGAAGTACTCTCCGTACCCCGCCTCGGCGATCACCTCGCGGGCGGCGGCGTCCACGGACTCGCAGGTCACCCCGGGCCGCACGTGGGCGCAGGCGGCCTCCTGGGCGGCTCTGAGCACCTCGTAGTACGCCGCGAAGTCGGCCGGCGGCTCACCGACGCAGTACACCCGGGTGGAGTCGGAGCAGTATCCGCTCGGCATCGTGCCGCCGATGTCCACGACGACGGGCTCACCGGGCCGGATCACCCGGTCGGTCAGCTCCGCGTGCGGGCTCGCGCCGTTCGGGCCGGAGCCCACGATCACGAAGTCGACCCGGGCGTGCCCCGCCTCGACGATCGCCTCGGCGATGTCCCTGCCGACCTCGCGCTCGGTGCGGCCCGCCTTGAGCAGCCCGGGGACGAGGGCGTGCACGGCGTCGATGGCCGCCCCGGCCTCCGCCAGCGCCGCCTTCTCGGCGGGCGACTTGCGCATCCGCAACTCACGCAGCACGTCGCCGGCCAGCGTCTGCTCCGCGCCGGGCATCGCCGCGCGGAACCTCAGCGACTGCAGCGCCCACATGCGGTCGGCGAGCCCGACCCGGGCGACCGGGCCCAGGCGGCGGGCCACCTCGGCGAACGGGTCGTCGGTCTCGTCCCAGGCGACGAACTCGACACCGAGCCGGGAGGCGGGCGAGTGCTCTGCGGCGGGCAGTTCGAGGCGCGGCACCATCAGGAACGGCTCGCCGGACACCGGCACGACGAGACAGGTCAGGCGTTCGAGCGGCATGGCGTCGTACCCGGTGACGTAGCGCAGGTCCGGGCCGGGCGTCAGCAGCAGCGCGTCGAGACCGGCGCGGCCGGCGGCCTCGCGCACGGCGGCCGGGCGGGTCGTGGGATACAGGGCGGAGGCATCCGGAGACGTCGTTGTCACGATGCCCAATCTAACGAGATCCGGACCCCGATGGCGTACACGGGGACCCTTAGCACAGACGCACGCGGGCGGGCTGCGAGAGGCAGCGGCTTATTCCACGCCGTAGAAGAATTCCAATCCTCAGGGTAAGCACTGCTGCTACGCTCCGCGTCAGGACGATCACGAATCGTCCGCACGACAGTGCAAGAGCGGCATCGAGAGCGAGACAGATGGTCGGCGTAGTGGGCGGCGCGAAGCCCGCCCTTCCCCCCGCGGACAGCCCGGACGTGACTCCCGTCGCCGCCCCCGTCGGCACCCTTCCCGCCGGAGCGCCCTCGGGCGTCGCTGTGCCCGAGCCGGGACCCGCCGAGTACGGGCCGCCTCCGGCGCTGCTGGAGCCCGTCCCCGAGCGGGTGCCGGCGACGGTCGCGGACGCCGGCGGACGGCGGTGGGCGGAGCTGGTGGTGACCGAGTCCTGGCGACAGACACAGGAGGCGCGGGAGCGCGCCGCCGAGGAACGGCGCGTCACGCTGGCGCTGCGGGAGGCGATCCTGCCCGAGCCCGGCGCCTCGATCGAGCTGCCGTACGCCCGGATCGCGGTCCGGTACGTCCCGGCCGGCCGGGAGTCGAGCCTCGGGGGCGACTGGTACGACGCGGCCCCGCTCCCGGACGGCCGCATGTTCCTCGCCGTCGGCGACGTGTCGGGGCACGGCCTGCCCGCGATCGCGGAGATGGCGCAGCTGCGGCACGCCCTGCTCGGCCTGAGCATGACCGGGGCCTCCCCCGGCATGCTGCTGTCGTGGCTGAACGCCCTGGTGCTCACGCGCCTGGACGACACGACCGCGACCGCGGTGTGCGGCCACTTCGACCCGGCGTCCCGCCTTTTCACGTGGGCACAGGCGGGGCATCCCGCCCCGATCCTGGTGCGCCGCGGGGGCGTGCGCCAGCTCGGGGCGCCCAGGGGAGTCGTGCTCGGGGCGACGTCGAGCCTGCCGTACGGGGTGGCCGACGTCCGCCTCGAGCCCGGCGACCTGCTGCTGATGTTCACCGACGGCCTCGTGGAGCGACGCTCGCGTGACATCGGGGCCGGGGTGTCGCTCGTCATGCGGGCGGCCGCCTCGACCGGCGCGACCGGGGCCGACCTCGACGCGAGCCTCGACCGCCTGCTGGAGGCGATCGGCGGCCCCAACCCCGAGGACGACACCTGCCTGCTGGCGGTGGCGGTGACCGGAGACGGCCCGCGCACGGCCTGACAGGCGTGACAATGGTCGGGTGCTGATGCTTCTCGACACCCCGTCGCTGTACTTCCGTGCCTTCTACGGGGTTCCGGACTCGGTGACCTCGCCGGACGGCATGCCGGTGAACGCGGTGCGGGGGCTTCTCGACATGATCGCCACCCTGGTCCGGCAGCACTCGCCCCGGGAGATCGTCGCGTGCATGGACGCCGACTGGCGTCCCGCGTTCCGGGTGGCGGCGATCCCGTCGTACAAGGCCCACCGGGTGGCGAGCGGCGAACAGGAGGAGGTGCCGGACACACTGGCCCCGCAGGTGCCGGTCATCGAGGAGGTCCTGGACGCGCTCGGGATCGCCCGCGTCGGGGTCGACGGCTACGAGGCCGACGACGTCATCGGCACGTACGCGACCGCCGCCGGCACGGCCGTGGACATCGTCACCGGCGACCGGGACCTGTTCCAGCTCGTGGACGACGACAAACCGTGCCGGGCCCTTTACACAGTAAGGGGAATCCGGAACCTGCAGGTCGTCGACGAAGCCTTCGTCCGGGAGAAGTACGGCATCCCCGGCCGGGCGTACGCCGACTTCGCGACGCTGCGCGGCGACCCGAGCGACGGCCTGCCCGGCGTCCCCGGCGTCGGCGAGAAGACGGCCGCCGCGCTCATCACCCGCTTCGGCTCCCTCCCCGCCCTGCTCGCCGCGCTGGACGAGGGCGGCGCCGACGGCTTCCCGGCGGGCGCGCGGGCCAGGCTCGCCGCCGCCCGCGACTACCTGGAGGTCGCCCCCGCCGTGGTCAGGGTGGCCCACGACGTGCCGCTGCCGGACGTCGACGTCAGCCTCCCCGCCGCGCCCCGCGACCCCGAGAGGCTGGTCGCGCTGTCGCAGAAGTACGGCCTGGACAGCCCGCTCAACCGCCTGCTCGCCACCCTGGGGTAGGCGCAGCGCCGGCAGGTCACTCGGCCTGGCAGGAATCGGTACACGCCGGTAGGGTCCGATCCCGTGGGGCGCGTGAGGACCAATTCCGGGCCGGCCGACGAGCTGCTCATCAAGCTGGACCGCGACGCCGGGGTGCCCCTGCACCGGCAGATCGAGACGTCCATCCGCGCCCGCATCCGGGCCGGCCTGATGCGAGCGGGCGCGTCGCTGCCGCCCACCCGCACCCTCGCGACAGGCCTCGGTGTTTCCCGCGGGGTCGTGGTGGAGGCCTATCAGCAGCTCGTCGCCGAGGGTTACCTCGTCAGCCGGTCGGGCGGTTACACCCAGGTCGCCGCGTCGATGCCGCCGGCCGGCGCGGCTTCCGCGGCTTCGACGACGCAGCCGGCCGCGCGTAGTGCAGGCCTCGGTGCCGGCCTCGGTGCCGGCTGCAGGGTCGACTTCGGGTACGGGCGCACCGACGTCTCACAGTTCCCGCGGGCCGCATGGCTGCGCTCGGTCCGGACCGTGCTCACCACCACGCCCAACGACCGGTTCGCCTACCTCGACGGGCGTGGCGTGCCGGAACTGCACGAGACCCTGTGCGACTACCTCAACCGGGTGCGCGGCACAGCGGCCGTCCCCGGCAACATGGTGATCTGCAGCGGCTACGGGCAGGGCATCTCTCTGCTGATCCAGGTGCTCGTCCAGCACGGCGCCAGGCGGATCGCCCTGGAAGACCCGTCGTCCAACGACGACGCCCGGGTGCTGGCCGGCGCCGCCGGTCTGGACGTGGTCGGCATCCCGGTGGGGCCGGACGGCGTTCAGGTCGACGCCCTCCATCGGGCCGACGCCGACGCGGTCGTGCTCACGCCGTCGCACCAGTGGCCCACCGGAGGAGTGCTGTCGGCCGCGGCGCGGGCCGAGGTGATCCGCTGGGCGGAACGCCGCGGCGCGATCGTGGTCGAGGACGACTACGACGCGGAGTACCGCTACGACCGGTCGCCGGTGGGCGCCATGCAGGGCCTGGCACCCGATCACGTCGTCTACTGCGGTACGGCCAGCAAGACGCTCGCGCCGGGGCTGCGGCTCGGCTGGCTGGTGCTGCCTCCCCATCTGGTCGCCGACGTCGCCGCGGCGAAGGTGCTCGCCGACCGCGGTTCACCCGTCATCGACCAGTTGACGTTCGCCGACTTCCTCGCCCGCGGCGAGTTCGACCGCCACCTGCGCCGGATGCGTCCGGTGTACCGCCGCCGCCGCGACGCGCTGCTGGGCGCCCTGCGCACCCACCTGCCCGATCTGGAACCGGCCGGAATCGCCGCCGGGCAGCACGTGGTCGCCTGGCTCCCGCCCGAGCTCGACGAGGCGGCGGTGGTGACGGCCGCCGCCCGGCACGGGCTCGCCATCCACGGCGTCGACCCCTACCGGATCGCCGGCACCGGACCGGGTGGCCTCATCTTCGGCTACGCCACCCTCGGAGAGGCCGCCATCGCCGAGGGGGTCGCGCTGCTGGCGACGGCCATCAGAGACGTACGGGCACCCTGATCCCGCGTAAGCGCTGCGCGTCAGGATGCCGGGAGGATGTTCTGGTTCAGATGGAACACGTTGGCCGGGTCGTACGCGGTCTTCACCGCGGTCAGCCGGGCCAGCTTCGCGGCCGGATACGCCCGCCGCACGCCGGGCTGCCCATCGGCCAGCTCGTCGGCCGTCAACGAGTTGACGTACACCCCACTCGCGTACGGCTCGAGCGACGCGCCGGCGGCGCGGGCGGCACCCATCCTGGCGTCGTCCTCGGCCGGGTCGCTCCAGCGACAGCCGGCCCCGAACTCGAACATCGTGCCGCGGTGACCGAACGCCGCGTCCGCTTCCGGAACGTCGGCGATCGCGCCGCCGTGCGCCTGCAGGCCGACGCCCGGCAGGTCCTGGCTCGCGCTCAGGTCGGCGGCTCCGCGCAGCAGGAACGCCTCGATCGCCGCGGTGGGAAAGCTCCGCAGGTAGTGCGCCTTGGAATAGCGGCGGTAGGCGTGGCCGCCGATGGAGTCGTCACGCCGCTGAAGTTCGAGGTACGACGGTGTGGTGACCCGAGAGGCGACGGGACGTCCGAGCGCCCGCATCGCGGGGAGCAGCCGGCGGCCCTCGTCCGGGTCGCCGACCCACACGAACCCCAGCGTGGCGATCGGGCCGGCGGGACCGCTGCCGACATCGGCGGTGAACGTCGCCTGCCGGGGCGCGACGGCGTTCAGGTCGCGCCAGCCCTCGATGACCGGGACGGCGTCCTCGGCGCGGAAGTCGAACTCGGCGACCAGCGTCCGCGTACCGACGCGATGCAACTGGAACTCGAACTCGGTGACGACGCCGAAGTTGCCGCCACCGCCGCGCAGGCCCCAGAACAGGTCGGGGTTTTCGCTGCGGCTCGCGGTCACCACGTCCCCCTCGGCGGTGACCATCGTGTAGGAGACGACGTTGTCGCAGGCCAGGCCGTACTGGCGGGCCAGCCAGCCCATGCCGCCGCCGAGCGTCAGCCCGCCGACGCCGGTGTGCGAGACGTTGCCCGCGGTGGTCGCCAGGCCGTACGCCTGGGACGCCCGGTCCAGCGCGCCGAGCAGCGCGCCACCCTGCACCCGGGCCCGGCGACGGACCGGGTCGATCCGCACGCCCCCCATGAGCGTCAGGTCGATCATGAGACCACCGTCGGGCACGGCGAAGCCGGCGACGTTGTGGCCGCCGCAGCGCACGCCGATCTCCAGGTCCAGTTCCCGGGCCAGGCGCACGGCGGCGACCACGTCGGGGACGCCCGCCGCGCGGACGATCATGCGTGGACGCCGGTCGACCATGGCGTTCCACACGGTACGGGCGGTGTCGTAACCGGCGTCGCCAGGCGTGAGGAGCCGGCCGTCGAAGCGGGTCGCTGTCGTTGTCATGCCACTCAGGCTGACAGGAATCGGTACCCTCGATAAGGTCCGATTCCGCAGGCGTATGGAGGACCAATTCGGACGACGCCCGGCAGGCCGATCGCCGGCGCCCGTCACCGAGCAAGCACGGTCGGATTCCTCGTCAGCCGGTCCCGAAGATCCACATGCAGGTCTGCGACACCTTGGCTGTCGTCTCGACTCCATATTCTGGATCGCCCTGGAACCACTGGTACTGGTCGGATGCCGCAGCGTTCGTCGGGAAATGCAGATATTTGTTGCTGCTGGTCAGCAGTACCGCGCCGCATCCGTCCGCGTCGTCCAGGGCTGTGATGGCGCTGGACATCTCCGGATTGATTTTCTGTACGGCCTCGTAGTAACTCGTTCCCGACCGGAACACGGCGATGTAGTGCGTATAGCTGCAATGCGCGTAGTATCTGTTGCTCCCGATTTTGCCGCTGGTGCATACGGGTGCATCCGGCGACGTGTTGTTCGTGTACCCGTCGACGAGGGCGTTGGCCGGAGCAGCCGACGCCAGGAGTGCTGTAATCGCCGCGACAAAAACCAGAGCGGAGGCGCGGGTCGTCTTTCTCATGAGCAGAACGTAAGGCGATGGGGATGCGACTTCCTTGCATGATCCTTGCACGCGGCTTACATCGGCGCCACCTCGCTGGTTCGCGGCAGCGGCGTAATCGCGCACGGTGCTCGCAGGGCCGCGGAGGCGTCGTCGGTGGCGCGTTCACACATCCCGTCCCATGGCGGCCGTGGCTGCGGGGATGTTGACGTAGTCGCGCAGGCGGGTGATCTGCCCGTCGCGCACGGTGAGCACAACGAGGTTGGGAAGCACGAAGTCGCCGGTGGTCACGCTGGTCCCGAGGGCTTCCTGCTCAACGATGATCGTCTCTGGGTCGCCGGTGTCGTGGATGGCAAGGGTGCGGTAACGCTCGTACTTCAGCCGGTGATCCTTCCACCCGGCGGTTATCCAGTTCACGATTTCGTCCCTGCCCGCGAGCCGGGACGGCAGGCCGGGGAGTGTGAACGGGAACTCATGGGACGCGTCGAGGGCGTAGACGCGCCTCAGTTCATCGGCGGACTGGCCGATGGCGGCTTGGCGGTAACGCTCCAGAACCTCACGCGGACCGGCCAGTCGCCCGCCGAGTGCCGCCCGCCTGGCGGTCACCCTGCGGTAGCTGATCTTCCAGCCGTCGGGCCGGCGCGTGACGATGTCGTCGTAGACGACACTGCCGGCCGTTCCGTCGGCCTTGATGCCGATTCCCTTGGACTGGACCCGCGCCGAGCGGTCGTCGATCTGAGTGATCACGATATTGGTGACGTGATGGCCGACCGGGTTGGCGTTGCCCAACGCGAGCGCGGCCTCACGGATGGCCGCGGTCCCGTGCAACGAGCCGAGGCCGAAGTCGTCCAGGTCATAGGTGACATCCGGGGTCAACAGCTCGCTCGCCTGGTCCAGCCTGCCGGCGTCCGTGAGGTGGCCGTGGAGATTGATCAGGTCGGTGATGTCGATGCGGTCCTGCTCCGTCAGCGCCATTGGGGGTGGCCCTCCATGCTCTGGCTGATCCATACCAGTAAAGTGAGGCATGGTCCGGTTCGATGCGGTCACGGTAACGGACCATGTCCCCGGTTATCAAGGAGAGGTGCGCGCATGGTGTCGGCAGGCCACGACCCACGGCCGGCCGCCGGGCGTCCGAGACGTGCGGACGCCCGGCGGAACTACGAGCAGCTGATCGAGCAGGCGAAAATCGCGTTCGCCGAGTTCGGCGTGGACGCCTCACTGGACGAGATCGCTCGGCGGGCAGGGGTGGCCAGCGGGACGCTGTACCGGCATTTCCCCAAGCGGCTGGATCTCATCGAGGCGGTGCTCTCCGAGCAGATAGCCCAACTGGTCGACCTTGGCCACCGGCTGCTGACGGCCGAGGACGAATTCGACGCGCTGTCCACCTGGATGCGTGCCGTGCTCAGGCATGGCCTGACCTATCGGGGCCTGTCGGCAGCCGTGATGGACTCGGCCCTCAATCACGAGGATGGCCCGGTATCGACCTGGCACACGCAGCTGTTCGAGGTGGGAGCGGCGTTGCTGGCGAGGGCGCGGCAGACAGGCGTGATCGTCTCCGACACGAACGACGCGGACGTGATGAAGATGATCGGCGCTATCGCCTGGGCCGCCCAGGACGCCCCTGACAGCTCAGCTCAGGCCGACCGCCTGTTCGCCCTCCTCATGAACGGACTCCGCCACGGCGGCGCCCACCGATGACCAGGCCGTGCGAGCCGTGGCAGCAGACGCCGGAGAAGCTCACCCGCCTGCCGAGCGGCTGACCGGTCAGGACGTTGGACCGGACCGCGCGGCAGGACCATGGATGATCTGTTCCAGGCAGTCGCGGAACAGATCGTCGACGGTGCGGCCGGGTTGGAAGTACTCGGCCACACCGGCCATCACGGTGGGGTAGGCCGCGGCGTACGCGGCCATGTCGAAGCCGTCCAGGGCTTCCGCGTCGGGGCGGCCCGCCTGTTCCTCCAGGACGTAGCCGACGGTGAAGCGCAACACCGTCAACACGATCAGGCGCGCCTGCCGCAGGGGAATGCCCCGCCCGACCAGCGTGCTCATCGCCAGCTCGGAGATGTCGGCCATCTTGAGGGACAGTTGGGAGGCCGCGATGATGCGGGCTCCGTCCGGGTGGGCCAGCAGCGCGCGCCGCAGCCGCCCGGCCAGGCCGATCAGCCAGTCCTGCCAGCACTCGTCCGGCGCGGGCGGCGCCGGCTCGGGGAACTGCTGCTCGAGAATCGCCTCGGCGATCGCGGTGACCAGCGCCGCCTTGTTCGAGAAGTGCCAGTAAAGGGTCGGCGACTGTACGCCGAGCCGGGCGGCCAGTTTGCGCGTGGTCACGCCGTCGAGACCCTCGGCGTCCAGTAGCGCGACGGCCTCGGTGACGATCCGCTGCTTGTCCAGAGCCAATCCCGGCACCTCCCTTCCGCACCCTATCAGTGGTAGATTTCTCTATCGGTGATAGAGACTTCAGCGCCAGAGGAGGCGACGATGAGACACCGGCACTCGCTCCGCGACCTGCTGCACTGGGCGACCCATCGCATTCCGGGGATTCCCGCGCACACCGAGCAGCCGGCCGGGCACCAGGGCCAGGCCCGCCACGGCCATGGGTGGCGGCACTCGCCCACGCACCACCGTTCGCACCACCGTTCGCACCGCCGTTCGCACCGCCACGGGTTCAACCACTCTCCGGCCCGTCCGCCTCGCGTCCTGGCGGCGTGGCAGACACGGATCGCCCGCTTGTCAGGCCAGGAGCCGACATGAAGGCAGCGGTGCTCCACGAGGCCGGCGGCATCCCGCGCTACGAGGACTTCCCCGATCCGGTGGCCGGCGACGGCGAAGTGATCATCGACGTCAAGGCGGTCGCCGTGGAGAACGTCGACAAGGCGATCGCGGCCGGCACGCACTACGCCAGCGAGAAGTACATCGGCCGGTTTCCGGCGATCCCCGGCTTCGACGGCATCGGCGCCCTCCCGGACGGCACGCTCGTCGGGTTCGGCGGCATCCGCCTGCCCTACGGCGCACTCGCCCAGAAGGCCGTGGTGTCCCAGGGCTCCTACGTGCGGATCCCCGACGGCATCGACCCGGCCGTGGTGGCCGTGATGGCCTCGGCCGTCACCGCGATGTCGATGAGAACGGCCGCCGGGTTCGTTCCCGGGGAGACGGTGCTGGTGCAGGGCGCCACCGGGGTGGCCGGGCGGCTCGCGGTCAAGGTGGCCCGGCTGCTGGGCGCCGGCCGGATCGTCGCCACCGGCCGGGACGACGACCAGTTGCGCGAGGTGCAGGCCATCGGAGCCGACGCGGTGATCAACACCGCGGTCTCCGACGAGGCTCTGGCGCAGGCGTACCTCGACACTAGGGGGGACGGCTACGACGTCGTCGTGGACTACCTGTGGGGCAGGCCCAGCGAGATCCTGTTGCGCGCACTGGTGCCGCGGTCGTTCGCGTTCGCCAAGCCGACCCGGGTGGTCCAGATCGGCGAGTCGGCCGGAGCCGAGCTCGCCCTCGCCGGGTCGAGCCTGCGCACCTCCGGCGTGGAGATCTACGGCGCGGCCAAGGGGCTCGACCCGCAGACCATGGACGAGGCGTACCAGCAGATCGTGACATGGACGCGGGCCGGCGAGCTCACCTTCGACGTGGAGCAGGTCCCGCTCAGCGACATCGAGACCGCCTGGCAGCGAACCGACCTCAAAGGCAGGCGTCTCGTAGTGATGCCATGACCGGCCCGCCCACCACACCAGCGGTGATCACCGGGAAGCGTTCCGTCGCCGTCCCCGCCCACGACGCCCGCGGCGTCAGCGTGCCACTGCCGTACGGCATCCGCATGACCCCCGAGGCGATCAACCTGGTCGTCAAAAATGCCGCCCGAGTCGCCGACCACCCACACTCAAACCGCTACTCCGTCCACGGCCTGTGCGCCGGCGGAGCCACAGACGCCGCCGACGCCGGCGCGACCATGTCCGGCATCTGCCAGCACGGCCGCTGGTCGGAGAGGTCCCCGGTTGTCATGCAGTACATCCGCCACCGTGACAAGTGGAGGAGCAACCCGAAGCTGCGCGTGGGCCTATGAGCAGGGTGGCCGGCCGTACGGGTTGCCTAGACCCCCTTGGCGTGGCAGGTAGACAACCTCCGGCACCTGCGCACTCTTGTAGACATTACTCGGCGATTTCAGGCTCACCGCAACGAAGTCTTTCGCGCATCACTCTCCGATACTCCGTTGGATCCGGATCATAGAGGATGCAATTGGCACGCCAGGACTGGAGTCCATTCTCAATCTCACGGAGAGACCGAATGTGATCCCCCTCTCCTCCATGGCGCACCAAAGCGGGATTCGTGCAGCCGCTGAATTGCATTGCGGATCATAGGATCCCGATTCCTATGATCCTGGTCCGTGACCCAGGGAATTTTAAAGTCGCCCGTCTGGGGTGACCGCCACCTGTTGCCTGGATACTTAGCGTAATGCCGAAACGAAGACGACCTTCTCCGTGATCACGGGAGTTTCCACGCTTCCAAACCGCGGGCCGATATGACGTAACGTTTCCGGGTCGCTCCGCGCCCGCACGAACTTGCCACTGCCTCCTGCCTGCCCGGCATCAAGGCCCCGCCCGCGCGGAGTTCACCCCAGCTTTCAGGCTGTTGCTGATGAGCGTTCCGCAACGAGAACGGCCAGACCAGCGATCAGCCGTTCCAGCCCGAAGGCGTAGGCGTGTTCGGGGTTGTGGGCTGACTGATAGGCCTGTCCGGCAGCTTGGCCGACCCGCGATGCGATCGGGAACGCGGATGGGTCGAAGACCTCGGACAGTGCGGGCTCGACGGTCTTCCACCACTGCTCGTCGGTGAGGCCGGTGCGGCGCACTGTTCGGTCCGCTTCGATCCTTTGCCGGGCGACCCCTTCAACGTGGGTGTGGACCAGCGTGATCACCGCGTCCATCTCCACGTCGGTCAGGCCGATTCCGTCTACCGTGCGGAGCTCGCGCTCGTACTTGGCAATGGTGTTTGGTCCCAGCGGCGGTCGGCCGGTGAAGATCTGCAGTACCCAGGGGTGACGCAGATAGAGCTCCCAGTTCACCCGCGCCATCTGACGCAGCCCGTCCTCCCAGCTGTCAGCGTCCCCGGGCGCCCCGAGTTCGTGTACGGCCTCCGCGTACACCGTGTCGAGCATGATCTCCAGCAGCTCGTCGCGTGAGGCGATGTAGGTGTAGAGCGACATGGTCCCCACTCCGAGCGCCTCTGCCACGCGCCGCATCGACAACGACTCGAGGTCTTGATCGTGGTCGGCCAGCTCGATCGCGGCGGCCGCCACCTGCACTGTGGTCAGCGTGTGCTTCGGGCCCCGCCGGGGGGGCTGGCGGGTGCCCCACAGGGCTGCGATGGTGCGCGCGGGGTCTCCTGCGCCTGGGGTCTCAGTCGCCATGGAGCAAGGATAGATTCATTTACTTGGTATGGCGTACGAAGTTGCCCTACCATACTCCGTATGGCATACGAAGAATTTGCCGGGAGAGCCGGCCCGTTGAGCGAGCCGGCGATCGAGGCCATCGACGTGCGGAAGCGCTACAAGGACAAGACGGCCCTCGACGGCTTCTGCCTGCGGGTCAGGACCGGGACCGTGTGCGCCCTGCTGGGACCGAACGGTGCTGGAAAGACAACCGCCGTGCGGATCCTCACCACCCTGCTGCGACCCGACGCCGGTCAGGTCCACGTCGCGGGATGCGATGTCCGCGCCGATCCCCGGGCGGCTCGCCACCGGATCGGCCTTGTCGGACAGAACGCCTCGGTCGACGAGATCCTCACCGGCCGGCAGAACCTGATCATGTTCGGCAAGCTCTGCCACCTGCCCACCCCGGCCGCCCGACGACGGGCGGACGAACTGCTCGAGCAGTTCGACCTGACCGAAGCCGCCGACAGATCGGTCGCCGGCTACTCCGGCGGCATGCGACGCCGGCTCGACCTGGCCGCCGGCCTCATCCTGTCCCCGCAGGTCCTGTTCTTGGACGAGCCCACCACCGGGCTGGACCCGCGGGCTCGCATGGACGTGTGGAGCACGATCAAGTCCATCGTCGGGACAGGAACGACCGCGCTGCTCACCACCCAGTACCTGGAGGAGGCCGACCAACTCGCCGATCAGATAGCCCTCATCGACGCCGGCCGCGTCGTCGCCGAGGGCACCCCTGGCGAGCTCAAGGCACAAGTCGGGCCGGACCGGGTCGAGACCGTCGTCCGCAAGCCCACCCTTGACGAGGTCTTCCTGCACCTCACCGGACAGCCCACTACCACCCAGCAGATCCAGGAGCAGGCAGAATGACCACGCCGAGCACCCGTCACCCCCGGCCGCATGCCGACGTCTTGCGTGACACCGCCACGCTGACCGGCCGGATCCTCCGGCACTGGCGTGGGCGGCCCGTCTCGATCCTCCTCGGGCTGCTCTTCCCGGTCCTGATGGTGGTGATGTTCGGCTACATCTTCGGCGGGGCGATGGCCGCCCCCGGCGGGAAGTACATGGACTTCCTCATCCCCGGCATGCTCGCCATGACCATGCTGTTCGGCCTTGAGTCCATGGTCGTGTCCGTGACCAACGACACCGCCAAGGGCATCACCGAACGCATCCGCTCGATGCCGATCACCACGACCGCCGTGCTCGCCGGCCGCAGCGCCGCCGACATCCTCAACTCCGTCGTCGGCCTAGCCATCATGATCGCTACCGGCCTTCTTGTGGGCTGGGCTCCCAACCGGAGCCTCCTGCAGGCCCTTGCCTCCGTGGGGCTGCTTCTGTGGCTGCGCTTCGCGTTCACCTGGGTCGGTATCTACCTCGGGCTCCTGCTGAAGACTCCGGAGTCGGCCGTCGCCGTGCAGGTCCTGGTCTGGCCGGTCGGGTTTCTCTCCAGCGCGTTCGTCTCACCCGACACGATGCCGGCCTGGCTTGACGCGATCGCGACCTGGAACCCTCTGTCCGCCACCGCCACCGCAATCCGGGAGCTGTTCGGCAACCCGAGTTGGAGCGCGGGCGGCTGGGCCAATCAGCACTCGATCATGCTCGCCTTGGCCTGGCCGGCTGTGCTCACGGTGATCTTCCTGCCCCTCGCCGTGCGGCAATATCGCGCCCTCGCCGCATGATCTGGGCGGCGACTCAACGGTGAGAGCGTCCAGCGTGTGACCAGTACCCACCGACGCGGACCGGGGCGACTTCAAGGTCGCCCGTCTGGTGATCGTCGCCCGATATCCGGATCGACAGCGACTACCTATGGTGACGCTGAACAGAGATGACCTTCTATTCGTGATCACGGAGTTTCCACGCTGCCAAGATCGCCACAAGAAGGTCATCGGTGCCAGTCTCGCATGCCCCATCGCCGTTGCTGGAGATGCTGGCGGGCATCACCGATCCGCGTGACCGGCGGGGGATCCGGCATCCGCTGCCGGCGGTATTGGGAGTCGCGGTGGTGGCGACGCTGGCCGAGGCGGCCAACTACCGGGAGCTTGGGTCGGTCGCGGCCGATCTGCCGCAGCGGCTGCTGCACATACTGGGAGCCCGCTGGAATCAGGCCCGCCATCGGCTGGCGGCACCGAGCGCGGGAACGCTGCGGCGGGTGCTGATCGGGCTGGACGCCGACGAGCTGGACACGGCCGTGGGGTCATGAACTGGGGCATTGAGAACCTCACCACCGGCCCCGCGTCGACGCCGGGCAGGCCCATGCCCGGCGAGATGACGAGCCGCCGCGGCGGCGTGGTGGTCACCTGGGGCAAGGACAGGACCGGCTCCCGCATCGCCCCGGTCCAACCGGCGTCCACAGCGTGATCTTCGCAGGTCGTTTACGGCCTGATATGTCCAGGCTCGGGTAGGTTGATCGCGTGCCGTACACGACGATCCGCCTCCGGGACACCGCGAACGGCCTCCGGGACGGGTTCGCCCGCATCCGCAGTGACTTCCACCTCCCGGACGGCTTCCCCGAACCTGTGCAGGAGGAGGCCGAACGGGTCGCGAAGGCTCCGGCCGTACCCGCCGAGGACCGTACCGGCCTGCCGCTGGTGACGATCGACCCGCCCGGGTCGATGGACCTCGACCAGGCGCTGTGCATCGAGCGGCGCGGGCCGGGCTACCGCGTCTGGTACGCGATCGCCGACGTCGGGGCGTTCGTCCGGCCGGAGGGGGCGATCGACGGCGAGGCGCGGAGCCGCGGCGAGACCGTCTACATGGCCGACGGCCGGGTGCCGCTGCATCCCCCGGTCCTGTCGGAGGGCGCGGCCAGCCTGCTCCCCGGGCAGACCCGTCCCGCCGTGCTGTGGCGGCTCGACCTCGACGCGGCAGGCGAGATCGAGGCCGTCGACCTGCGCAGGGCGCTGGTCCGCAGCCGCGATCGGCTCGACTACGAGACGGTCCAGGCCGCCGTGGACGCCGGGCGGGCTGAGGGCACGCTCGCCCTGCTCGCCGAGGTGGGGCCGCTGCGCCTGGAACGGGAGCGGGCCAGGGGCGGGCTGTCGCTGCCGACTCCCGACCAGGAGGTGGTCGCCGACGGCGACGGCGGCTACCGGCTGGAGTTCCGCGGCAACCAGCCCTGCGAGGCGTGGAACGCGCAGATCTCCCTGCTCACCGGCATCGCCGCCGCGCAGATCATGCTGGAGGCGGGCATCGGTGTGCTGCGGGTGCTCCCCCAGGCCGGCCCCGAGGACGTCGTCAAGGTCCGCCGGGTGGCCGCCGCGCTCGGGGTGCCCTGGCCGGACGGCGCGACGTACGCCGACGTCGTGCACGGCCTCGATCCCGCGCTCCCCGGGCACGCCGCGTTCCTGCACGAGTCGACCGTGCTGCTGCGCGGCGCGGCCTACACCGCCTTCGACGGCAGCCCGCCCGAGCAGTCGCTGCACGCCGCCGTCGGCGCGCCGTACGCGCACGTGACGGCGCCGCTGCGGCGGCTCGTCGACCGGTACGGCACGGAGGTCTGCCTGGCGGCGACGGCGGGCCTGCCGGTCCCCGAGGATGTCGCGCGGGCGCTGCCCGACCTGCCCGGGCGGATGGCCGAGGGCGGCAGACGGGCCGCGGCGGTCGAGCGGGCCTGCGTCGACCTCGTCGAGGCGGCCGTGCTGCGGCCCCGGATCGGCCAGGTCTTCGAGGCGGTCGTCATCGACGTCGCCGACGGCAAAGCGGGCGGGCAGGTCCAGGTGGCCGACCCGGCCGTCATCGCGCGCTGCGACGGCGACCGGCTTCCGCTCGGCGAGCGCATCCCCGTACGGCTCAACCGCGCCGACCCCGCCACCCGAGAGGTCCGCTTCACCGCTGCCTGACCGGAGGCGGGGGTAATCCGGCGATTCGCCGCCTGCGAGGGGCGGCCGTCGTTATCCTGCCGACGCAGGCCACCGGCGGAGGGGACATGACGACGGACGGCTCCGCGCCCGAAGCGGGCCGCGGCCCCCGCCCCTGGGGCGAATACGCGCTCATGGTCGCCGGTCTCGCGGTCCTGTGGGGCGTCACCCAGTGGCTGAAGGAGAACTGCGAGCCGCCGGACACCGTGTGGGCGGCCGGGATCGCCGCCACCGCGCGGTTCTTCGCCGCCGATCCCCTGCGGGCTCTCGGGTACGCGGCCGAGGGCCTCCGGATGACCGCCGCGCCGGCCCTGCTGTACGTCTGCCAGGACCTGCGGGCCAGCCGGCCGCTGCGGCAGTACCTCGCGCTGTCCCTGACGCTGCTCGGCCTGGCGCTGCTCACCATGGTGTGCGGCGTGCTGATCCAGCCGGCCTCCGCCTTCTCCTACCTCTTCACGGGCCTGTTGCTCGGCACCGGCCTGACCGGCGCCGCGGCGCTCGTCCACGTGGGGTTCGCGTGGTACGCGGACCGGAAGGCGGGCCGCTGAGGACGGACCGGAAGCCGCCGCCGTGGCATACGCCCGCCGGCCCCGGTCCGTCCCCCGGCAAAGGCCGCGAGTGCGGCGCGGGACCGGCCGCGTCAGGCCTCACGGGCGAGGGGATCGGCCCCGTCACCCGCTGGGCGCGCCGCCCGTCGTCCCAGGATCGCCAGGATCGCCGTCAGCGCCAGAACCTTCAGCAGGGCGGTCAGCCACCCGTTCGCCGATGCCGTCGTGGAGGTTGACCACGTCAGCTGGACCACGAACGGGATGGCGAGCACTGCTACGGCGCGGCGGCCGGCCGGCCGGCGAAGCGCCAGGCCCGCTGCGATGACCGCCAGGACGAGCAGTGACCCGCCGTCGGACAGGACGCCGGAGACGATCACCGACACCACAGGTGGGACCGGAGCCGCGGAGGACCAGACCGGCAGCAGCACGACGACGGCCATGAGGCTCCACGCCACGACGCGCCGGGCGCCGAGGAGGACGAGAGCGGTCCTGGGGGTGCGGGACAGGGTCAGTGCCACCGCCGCGGCGACCGCCAGGTAGAGCGAGCTGTCGCTCCAGGGCCAGGCGGTGAGGGCGTGCGCTCCGCTGTACGGCACCTGGATGGTCGCCCAGTTCCACGCGATAGTCGCCGCGGCCCACCACGACGCCGCGGCGGCCACCATGCGGACGTTCATCGCGGCCGCACCGAGAGCCACGGCGGCGGGCAGCACCGGCGTCACGGTCGTCACGAGCGGCAGCAGCACCTCCGGGGCCTGCGGCGGAGACATGACCAGCCCGTACGCGAGTCGCGTCAGCGGGCGGAGCAGCACCAGCAGGGCGCCCACGACCCCCGCGACCGCGAGAGCGTCCTGCCAAGGGCTTCCCGAGACGCGGCGCACGGCCCGCCGGGCGTGCAGGCGGAGCGCACCGAGCAGGAGATCGGCGGACTCCCAGGGCCCGGGGCGGGAGCAGCCGGAGTCCGCCCCCGCGAGCAGCACTCCGATCATCTCCTCCTCGTGGACCACCCGGTGATCCCGCGGATACCAGGCCAGCAACCGCCTGTATCGCCTTTCCAGCCCGTTCATGCCACCCCCTCGCCTCGCGAGCCCAGGACTCGCCGCAGCCCCACGCGGTGATCATCGATCGTGCCGGGCGCGCCGGCTCGCGCGCTCATGCCAACCCTCCAGCCAGACCGGGAAGGTCAGGAAGCCCGGACAACCGGGACATCGCGGCCTCGCTGTGCCTGCGCATCCGCTCGGCCTCGGCAGCCAGGCGCCGAGCGCCCTGCCCGGTGATGCGGTAGTAGCGACGTGCCCTGCCGTCGACGATCTCCTCCCGGTCGGCCTCGACCAGGCCTTCCTCGCCAAGCCGGTCCAGGGCCGCGTACAGGGTGCCCGCGCGCAGCCGGCTACGGCCGTCCGAGATGCGCTGGACATCGGTGATGATGCCGTATCCATGCTGGGGCCCGGCCGCGAGCGCGGTCAGGATCAGGAACGTCGGCTCCTGCATCGATCTGCTGCTCATGTCATCAGCATATACCGATGATCAGACTATTGGCCCCGCCGTTCCTCCGTACGGCTCACCCTGTACGGAGGAGGCGGGTCAGCTCACCGAGGAGTAGGCGACGACTCCGCGGCGCATGGCGTCGACGGCCTTGCCGGCGTTCTCCGCGACCTTGCCGCCCCTCGGCGCGGCCTCCCTGATCTGCCCGAGCAGGTCGAGCAGCTGCTTGATCCAGCGGACGAAGTCGCCCGCCGCGAGGTCGCAGTCGGTCAGCACGGCGTCGAGGCTGTGGCCCTTGGCCCACCGGAAGGCCGCCCAGGCGAAGCCGACGTCGGGCTCGCGGACGAACGACAGGCCGTGATCCTGTTCGATGCCCTCCAGCTCGCCGAACAGGCGCACCATCTCCGCGAGCGCGTCCCTGGCGGCGCCTGCCGGGATCTTGGGACTGCGCATGTCGTCGGACTGACGCGACTCGTAAACCAGCGCCGACACGCAGGCGGCGAGCTCGGCGGGGTCGAGCCGGTCCCACACGCCCGCCCGCAGGCACTCGGAGGTGAGCAGGTCGAGCTCGGTGTAGAGGGAGGCGAGCCTGCGGCCCTCCTGGGTGACGGTCTCGCCCTCCAGGTAGCCGAGCTGGTCGAGCACCCCGCAGACCCGGTCGAAGGTCCGCGCGATGACGTGGGAGCGCCCCTCGACCCGGCGGCGCAGGCCCTCGGTCTCGCGGAGCAGCTTGTAGTAGCGCTCGGCCCACCGGGCGTGGTCCTCGCGCTGGTCGCAGCCGTGACAGGGGTGCTGCCGCAGCTCGCGGCGCAGCCGGAGGATCTCCTCGTCCTCCGCTGCGTGGTCACGCGCCCGGGGCGGCTTGCCGAGGTCGCGGTCGCCCAGCTTCGCGTGCACGGTCGAGACGAGGTTCGCCCGTTCCTTGGGCGAGCGGGGGTTGAAGCCCTTGGGAATCCTGATCTTGTCGACCGGCTCCACCGGCACCGGGAAGTCGGCCGCCGACAGCCGCTTCACCTGCTTGCCGATCGTCAGCACGAGCGGCGCCGGCCCCTCGTGGCCCCGGGCGTTGGTGCCCGGGTCGAGCACGACCGCGATGCCCGCGCGCCGCCCGCCCGGCACCCGGATGACGTCCCCGGGCTTGAGCTCCTCAAGCGACTGCACGGCCTGGGCCCGCCGGGCCGCGCCCCGCTGGCGCGACAGCTCCGCCTCGCGGTCCGACAGTTTCCTGCGCATCGCCGCGTACTCCTGGAAGTCGCCGAGGTGGCAGGTCATCGCCTCGGAGTAGCCCTCCAGGGCGTGCTCCGCCTTGCGGAGCTGGCGGGCCAGCCCGACCACCGCCCGGTCGGCCTGGAACTGGGCGAAGGAGTCCTCCAGCAGCGTGCGCGCCCGCTCCCGGCCGACCTGCCCCACGAGGTTGACCGCCATGTTGTACGACGGCTTGAAGCTGGAGCGCAGCGGATAGGTGCGGGTGCCCGCGAGGCCGGCGACCGCGAGGGGGTCCATCCCCGGCTGCCAGACCACCACCGCGTGGCCCTCGATGTCGATGCCGCGCCGCCCGGCCCGTCCGGTGAGCTGGGTGTACTCCCCCGGGGTGAGGTCGGCGTGGGTCTCGCCGTTCCACTTGTCCAGCTTCTCGATGACCACCGACCTGGCCGGCATGTTGATGCCGAGCGCCAGCGTCTCGGTCGCGAAGACCGCCTTCACCAGGCCCTTGGTGAACAGCTCCTCGACGACCTCCTTGAACGCGGGCAGCATGCCCGCGTGATGTGCCGCGAGGCCGCGCTCCAGGCAGTCGCGCCATTCGAGGTAGCCGAGCACCGCGAGGTCCTCGTCGGGCAGGTGGGCCGTGCGCTCGTCCACGATCTGGCGGATCTCGTGGCTCTCGGTCTGGGTGGTGAGGCGCAGCCCGGAGTAGAGACACTGCATGACCGCGGCGTCGCAGCCGTTGCGGGAGAAGATGAAGGTGATCGCCGGAAGCAGGCCCTCGGCGTCGAGCTTCTCGATCACGTCGGAGCGGCTCGGGGTCGTGCCCCGGCCGGGACGCGAGTAGCCCCGCCTGCCCCGGGCCTGCGCCAGCCGCATCTCGTCGCGGGAGATCCGCATCAGGGACGGGTTCACCCGCAGGACGCCGTCGCCCTCGTTGACGAACAGGTCGTACATCCGGTTGCCGACCAGCATGTGCTGCCACAGCGGCACCGGCCGGTGCTCGTCGACGATGACCGTGGTGTCGCCGCGCACCTCGCCCAGCCACTCGCCGAACTCCTCGGCGTTGCTGACCGTCGCCGACAGGGCCACCACCCGCACCGACTCCGGCAGGTGGATGATGACCTCCTCCCAGACCGCGCCGCGGAACCGGTCGGCGAGGTAGTGGACCTCGTCCATCACGACGTACGCGAGGCCGGTCAGCGTGTTCGACCCCGCGTACAGCATGTTGCGCAGGACCTCGGTGGTCATCACGACGATCGGGGCCTCGCCGTTGACGCTGTTGTCACCGGTGAGGAGACCGACCTTGCGCGCGCCGTACCGCCGGACCAGGTCGTTGTACTTCTGGTTGGACAACGCCTTGATGGGCGTGGTGTAGAAGCACTTGCGGCCCTGCTCCAGGGCCAGATGGACGGCGAACTCCCCCACCACCGTCTTGCCCGACCCGGTGGGCGCGGCCACCAGCACGCCGTCCCCCGCCTCCAGCGCCTGGCAGGCGTCGATCTGGAACTCGTCGAGCTCGAAGTCGTAAAGTTCGCGGAACGAGGCGAGAGCCGGCCCGGCACCGGACTGCCCCTCACGGAAAGCGGCGTAGCGTTCCGCTGGCGTACTCATACGTCAACCCTACCGATAACGGGATTCCGGGCAGCCCTTCCCGCTTCACCGTCGGGGCGCTCGGACCTTCTCTTCTCATGCCCGCGGCGTATTCCTTTACGTTGTAGATTCGGGGACCAGGACGTGGAGGGCGGCCGGCTCGACCACGCAGGTGAGGGGGGCGGTGCCGATCCGCTCGCCGTCGGCGTAGGCGACGGTGTCCGGGGCCTCGATCTCCACCCGCCGGGCCCGTCGCAGGGTCACCGCGGGGTGCCCGACGTGACTGCCCCGGTAGACCCGGGGGAACGTGCGGAGGAACTCCGCCTTCGGGATCGCTCCGAGCACGAGGACGTCGAGCAGGCCGTCGTCGGGCCGCGCGTCGGGGCACACCCGCATCCCGGCGCCGTACGAGCGGGTGTTGGCCACCGCCACGAGCATCGCCTCGCGCTCGACGGCCTCGCCGTCGAGGGTGATGCGGAACGGGATCGGCGTGAACGAGCGCAGTTCCCGCGCGAGCGCGACGAGATACCTGGCCATGCCGGGCGGCCACGTCATGACGTTGGCCCGTTCGTTGACGCGGGAGTCGAACCCGCAGGCGAGGACCCCGGCGAACCACTCCCCCGTACCGGTCCTGCCCGCGTCCACGGCCCTGGACGCGCCGCGGGTCACGACGTCCGCCGCGGCGAGCAGGTCCCGGCGGGGGACGCCGAGGGCGGCGGCGATGTCGTTGCCGGTGCCCGCGGGCAGGATGCCGAGCGGCACGGACGTCCCGGCCACGGCCTGTACGGCGAGGTGGACCAGGCCGTCGCCGCCGAACGCGACGAGTGCGGCGGGACCGGCGGCGACGGCCGCACGGGCCCGGTCGAGCGCGTCCTTCGCCGAGGTGCCGACGACCACAGAGACCGGGCGGCCGTCCGCGCGCAGCCGGCGCAGCACCGGGGCGAGCAGGCGCAGCGTACGGCCGCCGCGGGCGGCGGGGTTCACCAGAACGACAAGGTCATCGCGCACAGGCGGAACCTACCGCCGCCCGCGCGGCGGCACCAGAGCGGTTCTCCGGTCAGTCCCGGGCGTCGACCGAGGCCGAGTCCGCCGCGGCGGACGGCCCGTCGAGCTCCTCCTCGATGGCACGTGCGTGGGCCGCGTCGGCGGCGTCGCGCTTCTTGTCGTGGAAGTACATGAAGGCCATCGCGACGAAGAACAACGCGACCATCGGGAGCGCCAGGGCCAGCATGGTGATGGGGTCCTGGCTCGGCGTCGCGACGGCGGCGAAGACGAACATCAGGAACACGACCATGCGGGTGTGCTTGGACACCATCCGGTAGCGCACCACGCCGATGACGTTGAGGAACACCAGCAGCAGCGGCATAAGGAAGGAGATGCCGAAGATGATGAGCATCGCCAGCGCGAAGCTGAGGTACTCGTTGATGCTCACCAGCGTCAGCGTGCCGTCGGGGGCGAAGCCGAGCAGCAGCGCCAGGCCCTTGTCCATGGTGATGTAGGCCAGGGCCGCTCCGGCCGTGAACAGCGGGACGGAGAGGCCGAGGAACGCCACGGTGTACCGGCGCTCGTTCTGATACAGGCCCGGGGTCACGAAGGCCCAGAGCTGGTAGATCCAGAACACCGCCGACACCACCAGGCCGAACATGACCGCGACCTTGAGGTTCACGAAGAACGAGTCGAAGACTCCGTTCACCACCAGGATGCACTGGTCCTTGTTGAACTGGTGGGCCTGCGGCAGGCGGCAGTACGGCTGCTTGAGGAAGTTCCAGATGGGCTCGAAGTAGATGAACCCGACGGCGGTTCCGACGACCACCGCCAGGATGGCTTTCACCAGCCGGTTGCGCAGCTCGCGGAGATGCTCCATGAGCGTCATCCGCCCGTCCTCCGACGTGACCACGGGAGTAGACCGTTTCAGCAGCGCCATCTAGCTCGTCCTGGGATCGATGGGGGTGTGCGGCGGTGGCTAGTTGGAGCGCGGCTCGTTCTGCGAGCTCACCGGCTGCTGCGTCTCACGCAGCCTCCGGTTCTCCTCCTCCAGCGCGCGCAGCCGCTCGTCGACCGACGGGGTTGCCGGGGGGATCTGCGCCGGCGGCGGGGCGACGGTCTGGGCCTCGGCCCGCGCCGTGGTGGCCTTCGCCTCGTCCTCGTCGCTCATCTTGCTGGTTTCCTTCTTGAACAGGCGCAGCGACTGCCCCAGAGCCTTCGCGGTGTCGGGGAGCTTCTTGGCGCCGAAAAGAAGGATCAGAACCAGGAGGATCAGGATCCATTCCATGGGTCCGAGGTTGGGCATGTCGTGTCCTTACCGCGAGGGCCGTACCTACTCCACCGATCGTACGCGCAGAACGGCCTGAAGTTCACCTGCTGTCCGAATCCGCTGTTGGGCTGATCTTGCGAAACAGCTCCTCCCGGGCCCGCACTCGGCTCCTCGCCCGGTCGACCTCGGCCCGCAGCGCCCGCGCGGCGGCGAACACCCGGGCGGCCGGCCAGGCGAGGACGGCGAGCCCGGCCACGGCCGCCCCGGTGAGGGCGAAGATCCAGGTCATTCCGGTCCTCTCGCAGGTCAGGCGGGGTGCCGAGGGTCAGACCGCGGTCTCGTAGGCGGCCAGCGCCTCGGTGGCGGCGGCCGACACCCGCTCGGCAAGGGACGCCGGGGACACCACCCGGCCGCTGTCGCCCAGCCGGAGCGCGAGCCGTACGAGCCAGGACTGGTCACGAGCCCGCAACGATACGCGGAGCCGGCCCTCCCCCAGCTCGGCGACCTCCTCGCACGGGTAGTACTCGGCCACCCAGCGCCCGGCGGGGGTGAGCTCCAGCTCCACCACCTCGTCGCCGTCCGACGGCCGGAACACGCCCCGGGTGACGTCCATCGGCTCCGCCTCGGCCGGCGGGTCGGCGGCCACGTCGAGCACCTCGACGTCCTTGATCCGGTCGACGCGGAACATCCGCATCGCCTCCGCGCGGTAGCACCAGCCCTCCAGGTAGTGCTGCCCGTCCACGAGCACCACCCGCAGCGGGTCGACCTCCCTGGGGGTGATCTCGTCCCGGCCCGGCACGTAGTAGCGCAGCGAGAGCCTGCGGCCCCGCCGGGCGGCGTCGGTGATGACCGCGTGGGCGTCCGGGGCCGCGCCGATCTCCACCTGGACCTGGCTGCTCACCGTGGCGGCGCCGTCGCCGGCCGCCTGCTCCAGCTTCGCGATGACCCGTCCGAGCACGTCGCGGTCCTGGAACTCGGGCAGCTCGTCGAGCATGCGCAGCGCGACGAGCAGGGCGCTCGCCTCGTCCACGCCGAGCTTCAGCGGGCGGGCGATCGCGTCGGCGTTGTCGATGAGGATCTCGCCGCCGTCCCACGAGACGTCGATCAGGTCGCCGGGGGTGTGGCCGGGCAGCCCGCACATCCAGACGAGCTGGAGGTCGTCGACGAGCTGCTTCTCCGACAGGCCGAACAGCCGCGCCACCTCGGGCACCTGTGCGCCCGGGTGCGACATGAGGTACGGCACGAGCGCGAGCAGCCGCGGCAGCCGGTCCGAGCTCACTGCAGGGCTCCCTTCAGACGGCGGATCACGGCCTCGCGGGCGTCCGGCGGCTCGACCACCACGGCGTTGCGGCCGAGACTGGCCAGCCAGCCCGCCAGGCGCTCGGGGTCGGCGAAGGTCACCTCGGCCTCGTCCCACTCCTCCGGCCCGGTGCGTACGGCCTGGGCGGCGTGGCGCAGCCCGAGACAGGTCCCCTTGCGCACGCGCACCAGCGCGACCCGCTCCCTGGGCAGATCCTGGTAGCCCACCATCGACCGCAGGTCGAGCCCCTCGGGGACGGTGAAGGCACCCGGACGCCCGAGAGTGGAGACGGCCCCGGTGATCCGGCTGAGCCGGAAGACCCGGGGCGCTCCGCGGTCGCGGTCGTGGCCGACGAGATACCACCTGCCGCGCCGGCTGACGACGCCCCACGGCTCGACCGTCCGCCGCAGCACCGACTCGCTGCCGGCCGAGCGGTAGTCGAACGTCACGGCCCGCCGGTCCCGCACGGCCTCCCACAGGGCGGGGAACGCCGGATCGCGGGTGTCCACCCGCAGCTCCAGGGGGCTCTCCGGGAGGTCGGCGTGCACGCCACCGGCCGTGAGCTTCAGCAGGGCCCCGCTGGCGGCCTCCGCCAGGCTGGCCCGCTGCCACACCTGGGCGGCCAGGCCGATGACGGCGGCCTCGTCCGGCTCCAGCGTGATCTCGGGCAGCTCGTAGGACTCGCGGCTGATCCGGTAGCCGGGATCGTCCTCCCAGGGGTCCTTGTGGACCTCGATCGGGATGCCGATCTCGCGCAGTTCGTTCTTGTCGCGCTCGAACATGCGCTGGAAGGCCTCGTCGTTGTCCGGGTCGTACCCGGGCACGGCCTGCCGGATCTGCTCCGCGCTCAGCGGCCGCCGCGTCGCGAGCAGGCAGATCACCAGGTTGAGCAGCCGCTCGGTCTTCCGCCGCGACATGGGGCCTCCCTTCCGTCGGAAACGCTACCCTTTCCGGCGTGATCAGATGGCGCAAGGGCGAGGTGGTGCGGGTTCGGCGCGAGTGGCCGGGGGCGGTGGAACTCGACGTCGCCGTCGCCGAAGGCGAGTGCCGGGCACTCGCCTATCCCCCGCTCGTCGGACGCCCTGAGGTGGGCGACACCGTCCTGCTCAACACGACCGCCCTCGCCATGGGCCTCGGTACGGGAGGGTACGCCATGGTGGTGGCCGTCCCCGACCGTTTGCCGCAAGATCCTTCCGGCCCCGGCCACCTCGTGAAGGCACGCTACACCCCCTTGCAGGCCACCGTGCTCGGCGCGGACGAGCAGGGCTCCCCCCACCACGAGGCGCTGCGCGAGGCCGACTCGCTCGACGGCATGCCGGTCGTGGTGGCCGACCTGCACTCCGCGCTGCCCGCGATCCTGTGCGGCCTGTACGCGGACTCCCCGGGGATCAGGGTGGCGTACGTGATGCAGGACGGCGGGGCGCTGCCGGCGTGGTTCTCCATGTCGTGCGCGAAGCTGCGGGAGGTCGAATGGCTGTGCGGGGTCGTGACGACCGGCCAGTCGTTCGGCGGTGACGTCGAGGCGGTCACGCTGCACACCGGTCTCCTCGCGGCCCGCCACGTGCTCGGCGCGGACGTCGCGGTGGTCGCGCAGGGCCCGGGCAACCTCGGCACCGGCACCCGCTGGGGGTTCTCCGGCGTCGCCGCGGGCGAGGCGGTGAACGCCGCGGCCGTGCTGTCCGGCCGGCCCGTGGCCGCGCTCAGGGTGAGCGAGGGCGACCTGCGCGAGCGGCACGTCGGGGTGTCGCACCACTCGCTCACCGCGTACGGCCGGGTGGCGCTGG
Source organism: Microbispora triticiradicis (assembly GCF_005864065.1). NCBI lineage: Bacteria > Bacillati > Actinomycetota > Actinomycetes > Streptosporangiales > Streptosporangiaceae > Microbispora > Microbispora triticiradicis. The sequence continues at coordinate 338,748 of NZ_VANP01000005.1, forward strand.
CCCCGGCCCGGGTCGCCGTGCCCGTCCTGCCCGGCCCGTTCGGGGCCACCGTGAGCGAGCAGGCCGCGACCCTCGCCGGCCGGCACGAGATCGTCACGGTGCCGGTGGACGGCCTGCACGAGGCGCTGAAGGCGTCACCCGTGCGGCTGTCGACGATGGGCCGCGGCCTGGAGGAGGATCTCGCCTACTTCCTCACCTCGGCCGCCGCCGGGCGGGACGCCGCCTCGCTGCTGTCGTAGAACTCACGGAACGTGAACGCCTCCGGGCCCGCCCCTTCGGCCCGGAGGACGCTCAGGCGCGCCATGGCCTCGGCGAGCGACGGCCGATAGCCCTCGGGCACCCACCACATCACGGTGTACGGCTCGGCGGCCCGGTGGAACCACTCCAGGCGGCGCCGCATCACGGGCAGGTGCGCGCTGCGGTAGACGAAGTTCCACAGTGTCTCGCGCGACTCCCAGATCGAGAAGTTCACGAGCAGGTCGTCCCCGTAGTCGTGGCGGATCGTGTCGGTGGGATCCTCGCCCCCCTTCATGCGCCAGACGAATCCGGGGGCGGCGTCCGACAACGCGTTGATCGGTTCCAGGGCGGCGACGAAGTCCGCCAGAGTGAGGGAGTCGAGGGGTTCCCTGAGATGGGCGACGTTGAGCTGGGCGAGATGCATGCCCCGATTCTAAGTCAATCTTCGTTGTTTTTAGAAGCCCTCGGGTTTTCGGAAGCTCCGGTGTTCTGGGAAGCCTCCGGGTTTGCGAAAGCCTCCGGGGTCGCGGCGGCCCGGGTGAAGGCGACACAACACTCCCCCGGCCGCGGGTCGAGGGCGGCGGAGACTCCGGTCTCCCCCAGGCCGGCCAGCAGCCCCTCGCACAGCGCGGCGTTCATCGAGCACACCAGCAGGGGATGGCTCTCGGCCAGCACGTGGAAGGGGCAGTTGCGCAGCCGGATCCGCCCCTCCTCCTCGTACGGCTCGTAGCCCCGCTCCCGCAGCACCTCCGCGAGATCGCCGGCCTCGCCGGAAGCCTCTTCCGGGGCCGCTTGGGCGGCGAGGCGCTTTCCGGCCCGGCGGGCGGCCTCCTCCGCCTTCTCCTCGCCGCCCAGCAGGTCGACGGTCTCGGCCAGCACGAGCGCGAGCGTGCGGTAGTCGCGGGGCGGCAGGCTCACCGACCGCTCCTCACGCGCCCGCCGGTAGACCTTTGCCGGACGCCCGCTGCCCGGACCCGTCCTGCCGGTGAGCCGCCGGAAGCCCGCCTCCAACAGGCCCGCATCCACCAGCTTGTCGAGGTGGAAGGCCGCCAGCGTCCGCTGGACCCCGACGGCCTCGGCCGCCTCGTTGCGGCCCACGTCCCGCCCCCGCTCGCTCACGAACCGGTACAACGCCCGCCGCACCGGATCGCCCAGCGCGCTCATCGACTCCAGGTCGTCGCTCACCACAGCGGGAGTCTAGGTGCCCCTCCCGCCGGCCTTTTCCGCGCCGGTCGCCCAGAGCCGGCACCTCGCCGCGTTGCCGTCCGGCGTTGACACCGCCGTGGCGGCGCTGATTTGTTAGGAAACCTTCCTGGCCGGTCCCCCGCAGGCGCACCCCGCTCCGCCTCCCCGCCTCTCCTCCGCGGGTTCCGGGCGGGCGGCCCGGCGCGGGCGCAGAACGGAGCGACGCACGTGCAGACCCCCCTGATCAGGCATGTCCCCCGGCGGGCGGCCCTGCTGCTGGCCCTCGCGGCCGTCGTCCCCGCGGCGACTGCGCCGGGCGCGCACGCGGCCCCCGCCCCCGGCGCCTCCCCCGGCCCAGCCCTGTCGATCACCGTACGGCCCGCGCCGACCGGCCTCACGGACGCGAGGAAGAAGGAGATCGCGATGGAGATCGTCTCCAGCGCGGAGAACTCCTCGCTCGACTGGAAGGCCCAGTACGCGTACATCGAGGACATCGACGACGGGCGCGGCTACACGGCGGGCGTCATCGGGTTCTGCTCCGGCACCGGCGACATGCTCGACCTGGTGGAGGTCTACGCCAGGCGCAGGCCCGGGAGCGCGCTCGCCGGATATCTCCCGGCGCTGCGGAAGGTGAACGGCACCGCCTCGCACCGGGGACTCGGCCCCGGCTTCGTGAAGGCCTGGCGCGCCGCCGCGACCGACCCGGTCTTCCGGCGGGCGCAGGACGCCGAACGCGACCGGGTCTACTTCGATCCGGCCGTCGCGCGGGCCGAGGCCGACGGTCTGCGCGCCCTCGGCCAGTTCGTCTACTACGACGCGATCGTCATGCACGGTCCCGGCGCCGACCCGGTCAGCTTCGGCGGCATCCGCAGGACGGCCATGAGGAAGGCGAGAACCCCGGCGCAGGGCGGCGACGAGGTCGCCTATCTCAACGCGTTCCTCGACGCCCGGAAGGCGGTGATGAGGACCGAGGAGGCGCACGCCGACACCAGCCGGGTCGACACGGCCCAGCGGGTGTTCCTCAGGAGCGGCAACCTCGACCTCGACCCTCCGCTGCGCTGGAAGGTGTACGGCGACGCCTACGAGATCCCCGGCTGACCCGTCGCCCCCGATCCGCCCGGCACCCGTCCGGCGAGCGGGCGGGGCCGGGGATCGGGGCTCTGGTGGTGCGGCGGCGCAGTCAGGCGGCGCCGAGGACGTCGACGACGAAGACGAGGGTGTCGGTGCCCTTGATGCCGCCCTGCTCGTTGCCCTTCTTGCCGTAGCCGAGCTCCGGCGGGATCGTCAGGAGCACGCGGCTGCCGACCGGGACGCCGGTCAGGCCCTGCGCCCAGCCCTTGACGACCTGGTTGAGGGCGAACGTCGCGGGCTGGCCGCGGTCCCAGCTGGAGTCGAACTTCTTGTCGGTGCCCCAGATCTTGCCGACGTAGTGGGCGAGGACCGTCTGGTCGGCCTTCACCTCCGGGCCGCCGCCCTTGATCACGGTCTTGACCGTGAGCTTCTTCGGGGCCTTCTCGCTGGTCTTGGTGGTGAGCCCGGGGGCCTTGTCGCCGGCGGAGCCGTCCAGCTTGACACCGGTGACGCCCGGGTCGACCGCGGTGCCCTGGACCGACTTCAGCGTGGCCGAGACGACGTCGATGACCAGCACCTGCGACGTGCTGTCGAAGTCCTGGCCCTGCTGCTTGGCCTGGGTGAGCTGATCGGCGGAGAGGTTGTCCTTGGCGACCACGGCCATCACCCGGCCGCCGGGCTTGGCGCCGACCAGCGCCTCGTGCAGCGCCTTGGGCAGCTGCGGGCTGACCGTCACGAACTCCGACTTGTTCTGGTCGTAGTCGGAACCGGCCGCCTTGTTCTCCTTGCCGTCCCAGTTGTAGACCGTGACCTTCGCGGTGAGGACGTCACCGTCCTTGGCGGGCGTCCCCTGGCCCTCGAGCACCTTGAGAGAGGCGGAGGTGAGGGAGGGCTTGCCCGAGGGGAAGGTCAGGGTCGGCTTCTGGCCGGCCGCACCGGTCACCTTGATGGCCGAGGCAGCGGCCTGGCCGCTGGAGGCGGCGCTCCCGGGGCTCGCGGTGGACGTGCTCTTCTGCGCGGTTCCGCAGGCGGCGGCGAGCAGGAGAGGTAGGGCGGCGACGAGTGCCGTACGACGGCGCATATGGGAATCCTCAAACAGACAGCGGGTCCGGGCCAGGCTACCCGAACCCGCCGTCAGAGCGGTGTAAGAGATCACATACCCGCGATGAGCTTGTCGACCCTCTCGTCCACGCTGCGGAACGGATCCTTGCACAGCACCGTCCGCTGGGCCTGGTCGTTGAGCTTCAGGTGGACCCAGTCAACGGTGAAGTCACGCCGCTTCTCCTGCGCCTTGCGGATGAACTCTCCGCGCAGCTTGGCCCGCGTGGTCTGCGGCGGAACCGATTTCGCCTCGAAGATCCGGACGTCGTCGGCCACCCGCTCGACCGCTCCCCTCTTCTGCAGGAGGTAGAAGAGGCCGCGCTTGCGGTGGACGTCGTGGTAGGCGAGGTCGAGCTGCGCCACCCGGGGCGAGGACAGCGGCAGGTCGTACTTCTGTCTGTAACGTTCAATCATCTGGTACTTGGTGACCCAGTCGATCTCCCGCGAGACGAGGTCGAGGTCGCCGGTCTCGACCGCGCGCAGCGTGCGTTCCCACAGCTCCAGCACCCGCTTGGCGATCTCGTCCCCGCCGCGGCGGTCGACGAAGTCGCGCGCCTTGGCGAGGTACTCCTGCTGGATCTCCAGGGACGACGCCTCCCTGCCGTTGGCCAGGCGCACCCGGCGGCGCCCGGTCATGTCGTGGGACACCTCCCGGATGGCCCTGATCGGGTTCTCCAGGGACAGGTCCCGCATGACGATCCCGGCCTCGATCATGCGCAGCACCAGGTCGGTGGCGCCGACCTTGAGCAGCATCGTGGTCTCGCTCATGTTCGAGTCGCCCACGATGACGTGCAGCCGGCGGAACCGCTCGGCGTCCGCGTGCGGCTCGTCGCGGGTGTTGATGATCGGCCGGGACCGGGTGGTCGCCGAGGAGACGCCCTCCCAGATGTGCTCGGCCCGCTGGGAGACGCAGTAGACGGCTCCGCGCGGGGTCTGCAGCACCTTGCCCGCGCCGCAGATGATCTGCCGCGTCACCAGGTAGGGGATCAGGACGTCGGCCAGCCGCCCGAACTCCCCGTGCCGGCCCACGAGGTAGTTCTCGTGGCAGCCGTAGGAGTTGCCGGCCGAATCGGTGTTGTTCTTGAACAGGTAGATGTCTCCCGCGATGCCCTCCTCGCGGAGCCGCTTCTCGGCGTCCACGAGGAGACCCTCCAGGATCCGCTCCCCCGCCTTGTCGTGGGTCACCAGCTCCACGACGTTGTCACACTCAGGGGTTGCGTACTCGGGATGGCTGCCCACATCCAGGTACAGGCGCGCTCCGTTGCGCAGGAAGACGTTGCTCGATCGGCCCCAGGACACCACTCGCCGGAACAGGTACCGCGCCACCTCGTCCGGCGACAGCCTCCGCTGCCCGCGGAACGTACAGGTGACGCCGTACTCGTTCTCCAGCCCGAATATGCGTCGATCCATCACCTCACCCTATTCCCCGGAACCGGCGGCCGAACAGTGATCAGGCGGGGGAATGCGACGGAGGTGCTCTCAGGGGGCGTAAATCTCCACCACCTTGACGATCTGCCCCCTCTGCACCGTGATGAGTGCCCGCAGGTCACCGGCGTCGGCCCGCAGGATCAGCTTGTCGCGGGGACAGCGCTGGGTGCCCACATAACGGCTGTTGATGGTCTGGTCGTCGCCCTTGCATCCGACGGCGCTGAGGAACACGACGCTCTTCGCGAGGGGCGCGGCGAAGGCCATCACGTCGCCTTCGGGCGGTCCTTCGAAGTGGCCGTTCGTGCTGCCGCCGACCTCCGGCACGAATCTGATCGGCCGGTACTCCGCGACGTTCTCGTCCTGCATGGTGACCAGCTGCCCGCGCAGCACGCCGTCCCTGCTCGGGCTGAGGCCCTTGGTGAAGTCGTGCCCGGGGTCAGACTGGAAGGTCTCGCCGAAGACGTCGGGCGTCGCGGCGGTGATCGGCGGACCGGCCTTCTCCGTCTTCCGGGGAGCGGGGGTCGTGGCCGCGGGTACGGGGGCGTCCGACGTGCTGGGGGCCTGCGAGGCCTCCGGGGTGTTGCCGGACGGCTCCGCCGGGGAGGCCGGCGCCGTCACGGTCACCGTGGCGGTGGCCGTGGCCGTGGCGCCGGAGGAGCCGGAGCAGGCGGTCAGCGACAGGAGGGCGACGGCGACGGCCGGGACGCCCGCACGCCGGAAAAGATCAAATGTCGTCACAACCGGATGAGACTAGCGAAACAGGGCTTTGGTTGAGCCGGAATCCCCAATGCGGCCCAATCCCTGACGCGGCCCACGGAGGAGCCCGCGGACACGGCGGCGGCGCCGCGCCCCCGGAGAGGGACGCGGCGCCGTGGCGCGTACGGCGAGGAGTGCCCTACTCGCCGGAGCCCGTGTCGATGTCGCCCTCGGGCGCGATCGGCGGGGCGGTGGGCGGCGGCACCGCGGGAGTGGTGTCGGGGGCGTGCTCGGCGGTGGCGTCGCCCGCGGGCTCCCCGCCCGCGGCGCCTCCGCCGCTCTCCCGGCCCTCCTGCAGGATCCGCTCCAGCCGCGGGGGGGTCAGGCGCAGGAACTTGCGGTGCTCCCGGGCCCGGTCGAGCACGGCGACCTCAAGCTGCGTCGCGGGCGGGCGCTCGCCGCCCGGCTCGGTGAGGGCGGCCAGTGCGGCGTCGAGCGCCCGCGGCAGCGGCAGCCCCTCCCGGTAACGCTCCTTGAGCCGGCCCGCCACGGCTTCGGCCTGGCCGCCGATCACGGCCATGCCCTGCTCGTCGAACACCGAGCCGTCGAAGGTGAGCCGGTAGATCTGGTCGTCCTCGGGCACGTCGCCCACCTCGGCCACGACGATCTCGACCTCGAGCGACTTGATCGACTCGGTGAAGATCATGCCGAGGTGCTGGGCGTACAGGTTGGCGAGGCCGCGCCCGGTGACGTCGCTGCGGTTGAAGGTGTAGCCGTTGATGTCGGCGTAGCGGATGCCGGCGAGCCGCAGCGACTCGAACTCGTTGTACCGCCCGACCGCGGCGAAGCCGATGCGGTCGTAGATCTCGCTGATCTTGTGCAGCGCCCTGGACGGGTTGGGCGCCACGAACAGGATGCCGTCGGCGTACTGCATGACGACCACGCTGCGACCTCGGGCGATGCCCTTTCGGGCGTACTCCGCCCTGTCCCGCATGATCTGCTCGGGTGAGGCATATCCTCCGAAGGGGATGGACACCGGGGGTGATCCTCTCTTGGGTTAGCGCAGCGGGGCGGTCGGGCCTTCTGGAGCGGTCATCCGCGTCTCCAGCATCGACTCGACGAACTCGGCGACCTCGTCGTCCGGCAGGCGGCGGTACCCGTCGGCGTTGATGACCGCCACCACGGGCCAGATCCGTCGTGTGACGTCGGGCCCGCCCGTCGCCGAGTCGTCGTCGGCCGCGTCGTACAGCGCGTGCAGGCAGGCCAGGACGGCGTCCTGCGGGCTGCTGTTCTCCCGGTACAGCTTCTTCAGCGAGCCCCGCGCGAAGATCGAGCCCGAGCCGATCGAGTGGTAGCCGAACTGCTCGTACGGCCCGCCGCCCACGTCGTAGCTGAAGATCCGGCCGCCGTCGCGGGCCGGGTCGTAGGCCGCGAACAGCGGCACGACCGCCAGGCCCTGCATCGCCATGGGCAGGTTCTCGCGGATCATGGTGGCCAGGCGGTGCGCCTTGCCCTCCGTGGACAGCGAGCGGCCTTCCCGCTTCTCGTAGTGCTCAAGCTCGACCCGGTAAAGGAGGGCCACCTCGATGCCGAGGCTCGCCGTACCCGCGATGCCGATGCAGGAGTAGTCGTCGGTGCGGAACACCTTCTCGATGTCCCGCTGCGAGATGATGTTCCCGGAGGTCGCCCGCCTGTCACCCGCCATCACCACGCCGCCCTCGCAGGTCGCCGCGACGATGGTGGTCGCGTGCGGGATCTGCTCGCCCACCGGGGCCGCCAGCGTCTGCGCGCGGGTCGGCAGCAGGTTCGGCGCGTGCGCGCCGAGGAACTCGGTGAACGACGACGACCCCGTATCTATGAAGAGGCTGTTCATCCAGGCCGGCTGAGATGCCACGCGACTCCCTCCAAGCATGCGTTGTTACGCCCGACCCTACTCAGGTCGGCGCACTGGTTGCACTCTTCCCGATCAGCTCAGCGCGAACCGAGATCACCGGGCGCGCCGGTCCACGACCCCGGCTCGCTCGCCGGACCTTCTCTTTACGCGGAGGTGATCGTCCGCCCCGGCCGGCGTGTCCGCACGTCAGGGCGTACGGGAAAGGCGCGGGGCCGGGCGTGGTTGTGCGCCGCCGCCGGTGGGGAAGGTGCAGGGGCACGGGACGCCGGACGCCGAGCCGGGGAGGGTGAGGACGTGAAGACGGTGAACGTGGGCATCGCCGGGCTGGGCGTGATCGCGCAGGCCGTCTACCTGCCCCTGCTGGCGCGGCGGCGCGACCTGTTCCGGATCGCCGCCGTGTGCGACCTCGACCGCGACCTCGCGGAGGCGGTCGGCCGGGAGGCCGGCGCAACGGCGTACGACGACCCGCTGGCGATGCTCGACGGAGCCGGTGGAATCGGCGGCGGTGGACTCAACGGGGGCGGACCCGGCGGAGGCGGGCTCGACGCGGTCCTCGTGCTGACGCCGGGATCCCACGGCCCGCTGGTGCGGGCCGCGCTCGAACGCGGCCTGTGGGTGCTGGCCGAGAAGCCGCTCGCCTACAGCCGCGCCGAACTGGACGGCCTGCCCGGCGACCGGCTGATGGTCGGCTACATGAAGCAGTACGACCCCGCCTCCCAGCGGCTGCTGGAGGCGCTGCACGAGGCGGGCGGGCCGGGCGTCGTCCGCCACCTGGACGCCACCGTGCTGCACCCGTCGGAGGACTCCCAGCTGCTGTTCGCCCGCGTGCGCCGCGGACGTCCCGCGCCCGGGCGCGTCGCCCCCTACGCCGAGGCCGACGAGGAGGCGCTCACCGCCGCGCTCGGCACGTCGTCGGAACGGCTGCGGCGGCTGTACGCGGAGGTCGTGCTGGGCAGCCTCTGCCACGAACTGTCGCTCATGCGGCTGTTCACCGGGTCGCCCGACACCGTGGACCACGTCGCCGTGTGGCCCGCCGACGCCTTCCCGCCGTCGGTCGAGCTGAGCGGGACCCTGCCCGCCGAGGGCTCCGGCAGGTACGGCGTGCGCTGGCACCACCTGCCGAGCTACCCGGCCTACCACGAGATCGTGACGCTGCACCACGAGCACGGTTCGATGGAGCTGCGCTTCCCCTCGCCCTACCTGCTCAACGCGCCCACCCGGCTGACGGTCGCGTGCCGGGTCGGGACCACCGAGCGGACGATCGTGCACGAGGACGTCGCCGAGTCATTCGAGCGGCAGCTTCTCGCCTTCCACCGGTTCGTCACGCAGGACGAACGTCCACTCACCGGACTGGACGGGGCCCTGGAGGATATCGTCACGGCGCAGCGGATCGTCCACCGGTACGCCCGGTGGGCGGGCATCCCGATCGCCGGGGAGTGCGCGGGCGAGCCCACCGGCGCCCCGCCGCAGGCGACCGCCGGGGGCGCCGACAGCAGCGACGCCGAGGAGGGCGCGAGTGGAGCCGGTCACGCCGAGGAGCGCGTCAGCCGACCGTGAGCCACCCGCCGGCCCGGCGGACCCCGCTCCCGCTCCCGCCGATGCGGCGGAGCCCCGGCCCGTGAACGCGGACGAATGCGCACCCGCCCCCGCCACCACGCCTGCCATCGCCGATGCCGGACTCCGGTCCGCGAGTGCGGGCCGGCTGCAACCCCCTGCCGGCTCGGCGGAGCCCGTGCCCGCGCGGGACGTGCCGGGCGCGGGCCGGGAGATCGTGGTGGTTCCGCACACCCACTGGGACCGCGAGTGGTATCTCCCCTTCCAGCGGTTCCGGGCCGGGCTGGTGCGCGTGCTCGACGAGGTCCTGGACGCCATGACGGCCGATCCCGCCTACCGGTTCACCATGGACGGCCAGCTCGCGGCGATCGAGGACTACCTGGAGCTCCGGCCGTCCCGGCGCGGCGACGTCGCGCGTCTCGTCGCCGAGGGGCGGCTGGCCGCCGGGCCCTGGCTGATCCTCGCCGACGAGTTCCTGTGCTCGGGCGAGACCCTGCTGCGCAACCTGGAGTACGGCATGCGCGGCGCCGCCGCGCTCGGCGGGGCGATGCCGGTCGGCTACCTGCCCGACCAGTTCGGCCACTGCGCGCAGATGCCGCAGATGCTCGCGCTGGCCGGGCTGCGCCGGGCCTGCCTGTGGCGCGGCGTGCCGGCCCGCGTGGACCGCGACGTCTTCGACTGGACCGGCGCCGACGGCACGGCGATCAGGACGAGATACCTGCCCGGCGGGTACGGCAACGCGTCGGGCCTGTTCACCGGCCCGCCGGAGGGCCTGCCCGACCGGGTCGCCGCCTTCGCCTCCGTGATGGAGGGCTGGGCGGCGGGAGAGACCCTGCTGGCGATGTGCGGCGGCGACCACTCGGCCCCCGTCCGGGAGATCACCGCTTCCGGACTGCGCGTCGCCACCCTCGCCGAGGCCCTCGCCGACGACGGCGTCGCGCCGGAGCCCGCCGACGAACCCGAGCACGGGCCGGAGCCTGGGCCGCACGATGGGCCGGAGCGGAGGCCAGGCTGGGCGAACCCGGGCCCGGACGCGGGCGGCCGTCCGGACACGACGGCCGGCGACCGTCCGGACAGGATGGCAGACGGCCGGTCCGCCGAAACCGAGCGGACGGTTCCGCGAGTGCGGGGTGAACTGCGCTCGCACGCACGGGCGAACATCCTGCCCGGCGTCGTCTCGGCGCGTGTCCCGCTCAAACAGGCCATGGCGCGGGCCGAACGGACTCTCATCCGCTACGCCGAGCCGCTGGCGGCACTGTGGCTCGCGGACCGGTCGTCCCGGCGGCACGCCGCCGGCCATGCCCAGGAGGAACGGCCGCCCGGGTCCGCCGCCCGCGCGAACCCCCTCGGTCCCGGCCGCGAACCTCTCGGCGAGGCTCCGGCCGGGCGGCTGCTCGACATGGCGTGGCGGGCGGTGATCGCCGCCGGCGGGCACGACTCCGTCACCGGGTGCGGCTCCGACGAGACCGCTCTCCAGGTGGCCGCGCGGATCGCGGAGGCCGGGCAGACGGCCCAGGCGGTCGTGGACCTCGTCGCCGCCGCGCTCGCCGAGGCGGCGCCGAAGGGCTCCCTCGTGGTCGTCAACCCCTCGCCGTTCGAACGGACCGGCCTGGTGCTCGCCGACCTGCCGGAAGGCCGCGCCCGGCTGGTGGACGCGGCGGGACGCGCGGTCCCCCTCCAGCGGCTCGGGCACGCGCCCACGCTGCTCGACGAGACCGTCATGGACGACCTGCGGCTGCTCCTCGGCCGCGTCCACGAGCGTGAGCTCTACGGCCACGAGATCGTCTCCTGGGACGCGGCGGACGGCGTCTTCACCGTGACCGTGAGCCGTCACGCCTCCGGCCGCTACGCCTACGAGGACCTGCGGCGGGCGATCCTGGAGGCGGGCCCGGGGTTCTGGGTCGTCCGCACGGTGGCCGAGCCCGTGGTCACCGTCGCGGCGCTCGTCACCGTGCCGCCGCTCGGCCGCTCCGTCCTCACCTCCCGGTCCCCCGCACCCGCCGGCGACCGGGACGACGCCGCCCGCGCCGAAGCCCCGCAGCCTGCCGGAGGCACCGCGCCTGCCGGTGCCTCCGTCCCGGAAGAGGCCGCCGTCCCGGAGGAGACCGCCGGGCGCGCGGAGCCGGCCGCGGTGGCGCACCCCCTGCGGGTCGATCCGTACGGCTTCGACCCGGTGCTCGACAACGGGCTGCTGCGGGTGTCCGTGGCCGCAGACGGGACGCTCTCGCTGCTCGCCGCCGACGGAACCGAGGTCCACGGGGTCGGACGCGTCGTCCACGGCGGGGACGTCGGCGACACCTACAACCACGCCCCGCCGCCGATCGACCGGCTCCTCGACCGGCCCGTGGACGTCTCCGTCGAGGAGATCTGCTCGGGCCCGCTCACCGGTGTGTACGAGATCGTCCGGGAGTACGACTGGCCTGCCGCGATCGGCGACGGCACAGCGCTGTCCGGCAACACAGGGTGGTCCGGCGGCGCGGACGTCCGGACGGTCGTGACCACCCGGGTGGAGCTGCGGGCGGGCGAGCCGTACGCGCGGTGCGAGATCACCATGGACGTGCGCTGCCGCGACCACCGCGTCCGCTGGCACACGCCGCTGCCACGGGCGGCGGCGGAGTCGTACGCGGAGGGGCAGTTCGCGGTGGTGCGGCGGGGCCTGACGGCCGAGGGCGGGGGCGGCGAGCGGCCGATCCCGACCTTCCCCGCGGAGTCGTTCGCCGCCGCGGGCGGCCTGGCCGTGCTGCTCGACCATGTCAGCGAATACGAGATCACCGAGGGCGGGACGGAGCTGGCGGTGACGCTGGTCCGGTCCGTCGGCCATCTGTCCAGGAACCGCAACCCTTACCGGGACGAGCCGGCGGGCCCCGAGATCCCGGCTCCGGCCGCCCAGTGCCAGGGGCCGCTGTCGGTGCGCCTCGCCGTCCTGCCGTACGCGGGCGAGTGGCACGAGGTGGGGCTGCCGCGACTCGCGGAGGAGTTCCGCCATGATCTGCTCGCCGTACCGGGCGCCGGCCGGGCGGCTCAGCCCGGTCGCGGGCCGGACGCCGGACCGGGCGTCGGGCTGTCGGTGTCGGGAGAGGGCGTGGTGATGGCGGCGCTGCGCGAGCGGGACGGACGGCTGGAGGTCCGCCTGGTGGCCGAGTATCCCACGGTCACCGAGGCGGTCGTGCGGGGCGGTTTCACCGCGGCCTGGACGGCCGACGCATTGGGCTCCCCGGTGCGTCCGCTGCCGGTGCGGGACGGATGCGTACGGCTCCGCCTGCGGCCCTTCGAGATCGCCACGATCCACCTCTCGGAGGATTGACCGGGCACCCTCCCGGCCAGCGCTTTTCCGACGGCCCGGCCGGGGTAGGGGAAATATCCACTCGCCTCCGGCACCGGGCGAGCATCAGTGGGGCAGGAGGAGGGCATGCTGGACCGGTCGCACCGCCTGGAGCCGGGCCGCCTGGAACGCTTCGCTCTCCGCGGCGCGCCGGGACTGGCCGTGGTGAGCCTGGCGGGCACCGGTTTCGCACTCCTGACCGGTCTGGTGGCCGGCCGGTGGGAGCCGCTGTACGCCGCCGACCGGGCCGTGACCGACGATCTCAACCGACTGGTGGCCGGCGACGCGCTCACCCTGGAGATCCTCAGCACGCTGACCGACTTCGGCGGCGGCACCGTCCTCACCTGTGTGCTGGTCCTCGCCACGGTTCTCCTGCTCGTCCGGCGCGAGGTACGGCAGGCCGCCTACGTCGTGGCCACGTCGCTCGGCTCGCTGATCCTCTACCCCGTGCTGAAGCTGCTGATCGGCAGGCTGCGTCCCGTCGTGGCCGAGCCCGTGGCCACGGCGACCGGGTTGAGCTTCCCCAGCGGGCACTCCATGAGCTCCCTGGTCTCCTACGGCGTGCTGCTGCTGGTCTTCGCGCCGCTCGCGCCTCGCCGGGCGCGTGCCCTCGCCGTCGCCGCGGTCGCCTGCCTCGTCGTGCTCGTCGGCTTCACCCGCGTCGCGCTCGGCGTGCACCACCTGAGCGACGTGATCGGCGGCTGGCTCCTCGGGCTGGTCTGGCTGTGGGTCACCGCCGCGGCCTTCCGGCCCTGGCGTCCGGAGGTCGTGCCCGGCACCTCACCGGATGAGGGACCGGTCCTGGAGGACGCCGCGGCCCCGCGGCCCGGACCGCACAGGGGCCGGGAGCCTGGGGGCCGGGAGACTGGGGGCCGGGAGCCGCTGCCGCGTCCCTGGCGCGCCGCGGCGGAGGCGCTGACGGCCTGGGTGCTCGTCCTCGGGGCGCTGTTCGGGACCGGGCTGCTGCTCACCCGGGCGTCCGGGAGCACGGCCCTGGCGGTCGCCGATCACGTGGTCGTCCGGTGGGTGGCCGATCTGCGTGGTCCGGTGCTGGACGGGGTGGCCGCGTTCGGCAGCCGGATCGGAGGCACTCCGTGGATCCTCGCCGGCGCCCTCGCGGCCTGCGCTCTCGTCCTGGCCGTGCTGCGGCGCGCACGGCCGGCGCTGTTCCTGCTCGTGGCGACGGCCGGGCAACTGGCCCTGGTCCTCACCGCCGCGGCGGCCGTCGGCCGCTCCCAGCCCGCCGAGCCCGTCCGTCTGCCCGGCGACCTGACCATCGTCCGGCCCACCGCCCCGCCGGTCGCCCCACCCGGCGATCCGGCGGCCGGCCTGGCGGTCGCCGTGCACGAGTCCTGGCCGCCGCTGACGTCCGGCTTCCCCTCCGGCCAGGTCGCCGGCGTGGTGGCCCTCTTCACGGCGATCGTGGTGCTGGTCCGGCACAGTGCGGCACGCCGCCCCTGGCTACTGGCCGCGGGCGCGGCGGCCGTGCTCGTCCCGCTGCTGTGCGCCCTGTCGCAGATCTACCGTGGAACGCAGCACCCCATAGGCGTGCTCGCGAGCGCGCTGCTGGCGCTTCCGTGGGTCGCCGTGGCGTGGTGGGTGCTGCTCCGCGACCGGTCACACCGAACACATCGGCCACTTGGCCCACACCGTCCGCCCGGTCGCCGAAGCCGGTGACCGGCCGGGCGCTCGCCCGGCCGGCAACGGGGGCGCGGCGGCCGGCGCACCGGATGGTCCCGGGCGCCGCCACCGGCCCAGACGTCTCCCCCCTGGGTTACTGTCCGCCCTTCTGCACGTAGGAGCGGACGAACTCCTCCGCGTTCTCCTCCAGGACCTCGTCGATCTCGTCCAGGATCGCGTCGACATCGTCAGTGAGCTTCTCGTGGCGCTCCTGCACGTCCGAAGACGCCTGCGCCTCGACTTCCTCGACCTCGTTCTCCTGGCGGCCAGTCTGCTTCTGGCCGCCACCGGTTTCCTTGGTCGCCATCCCTGACACCTCCGCTGCTCGGGGGGACGCCTCTCCCCATATCTTCCCCGAACCGACCGACAATGCGCGCCCCGGGGCACGCGATCTTTGGAACGGTGCCCGCGGCGGGCACATCGGCCCTCGGCATGGGCCTTCTCTACATCGGATCGTTATCGACGTCACACTCTTCGTGGCCGCCTTTGGTCGTCGCGCCCCCACCTACGGGACGACAATGGGGGATCACGGATCTGGGCTGGCTCTAGCGCACGGGTGGTCGATGGCATCGCACGCACGGCAACTGCTGGCGGATCGGTACAAGCTGCTGACCCCCTTCCGGCGGGACGGCGGAGGGATCATGTGGCAGGCCCATGACCTTCGCCTCAAACGCGACGTCGCGATCAAGGAAGTGCAGCCGCCGTACCGTGTGGACGTGGCGGACCTGCCCGCGGCCCGCAGGCAGGCGCTGCGGGAGGCCCGCTCGGCGGCCCGGCTGAGCCATCCGGCCGTGATCACCGTGCACGACCTCCTGGAGGACAAGGGCCGTCTCTGGATCGTCACCGAGCTGCTCCAGGGGCTCACGCTCGGGGACACCGTGCGTCATCTCGGACGGCTGCCGGTCCACTGGGCCGCCTGGGTCGGTTTCCAGCTCCTCTCGGGCGTACGGCACGCGCACGCGATGGGCGTGGTCCACGGGGACATCCGGCCGGGCAACGTGACGCTGACCGAGGACCGGGTGGTGCTGACCGACTTCGGCATCGCCGCCTTCGACCGGGACGTGACGGGACCGGCGACGGTGCCCGTGACGCGGTCGGGGGCCTATCTCGCGCCCGAGCGCCTTCGTGGCGAGGCCCTCACCCCCACCGCCGACCTGTGGTCGTTCGGCGCCACGCTGTACTGCGGTGTGGAGGGCAGGCCGCCGTACCCGAGCATGGGCCCGCTGTCGGCCGGGATGATGCTCGGCCGCGAGCCGGACCCGCCGCGCAGGGCGGGCCCGCTGCGGCCCCTGATCGAGGGCCTGCTGCGACGTGATCCGCTGGACCGCCTCACGATCGAGCAGGCCATGCAGATGCTGGTGGAGGTGCTACGGCGGCAGGGCATCCCCGCCGCCGCGCCGGGCCGCACCTCCGGCGAGCTGCCCAGCCGTGCCAGGACCAACCCGTACGGGCACTCCCCCGCTCTCGGCGCGCCCCCTCGGCAGGGCGAGCTGACCGCCGGGTTTCCGCACGGAGAGAACCGCCAGCGAGGGGGCGTCCCGCGCTGGCCCGCGCCGCCCGGCCGTCCGCGCCGTCCCGGCGGTGCCGGCGGCCTGACCAGTCCCTCCGGTCCCGGCTATCCCCGGAATCTCGGTGGAGGTCACCCGGACGGCCCACGCCCGCCGGCCGCCCCCCTGTGAAACGTGGGGCCACCGGCCGGGCCCGGCGCGAAGGACGGCCGGATCGTGCTCCTCGGTCAGCTGTGATGGGTGCGGAACTTGACGATCCGTCCGGTGGCGATCGAGACGTAGACCCGGTACTCCCGGTGGCCTCTGCGCAGCTCGACCTTCCAGGTGCGGTGGCCGTGCTCCCACTCCCGCTCGGCCTTGATCACTCGCGCGCCGGGCACCCGTCTCTTCGCGATGACGATCGCCTGCCGCCGGGTGAACCCGGAGGAGGAGACGGCCGAACGTGCCGTGGCCGCGGAGGACGCGGCCGATGTCTGAGCGGGCGCCTGGGCGGGGGCGGAGGCCGAGGCGACGGCCGTGCCCCCGGCGGCCAGAGCGGCGATGGTGGCGGCGGCTGCGATGGCGATGCTCGTTGTCTTACTCATGACCCCACCGTCACAGCGATCATGCTAGGGCCGCGAACCCGGCCCGGCGTCCGACACCGTCAGCAGGACCCCGCCGCCCCGGCCGTCCGGGCCGGTCGTCCCCCCGGGGGCCAGGCCGACCCGGAACGACGCGCCGTCCGGGGTGTGGGCGAAGACATTGCCCACCAGCGCGTCCACACAGGCGGCTAGGTCGTCGGCGGAGACCGCGACCCGCAGCGGGCCGGCCGCCAGGTCGAGCGTGACGGTCCTCGCCTGGTCCTCGGCGAGCACCGACCAGAACGCCACCACCGGGACGCGGCTCACGGTGCGGAGCATGCGTAACAGGTCGGCGCCGTCCATGTCGGGCAGACCGAGATCGAGCACGATGAGGTCGGGACGGTCCTCCACGGCCGACCGGAGGCCGTCGAGGGTGTTGGAGGCGGAGGAGACGGCATGTCCGCGATCGCTGTCGGCTCGGACGGCCGCCGGGCGGCCCGGCGGAGCAGCCGATGCCCGCACGCCCGACACCCGTACGCGCGAGGCTGAGCCCGCGGCGGCACGCAAGCTGATCTCCACGGGCGCGGGCAGCGTCATCGCCTGACGGCGGGCTGGCGCGCCTCCAGTCGTGGACCCCTGCCCAGGGCTTCCGGGTCGACGACGTCGACCCGGGCCCGGACCACCGCGCCCGCGTGAGGTTCCAGTCGGACGAGGGCAGGCTGGAGATCGAGGTGCGCTGCCCCGGCGGCGTGCCGGCCCCTCGGATCTCCCGGCACGGCTGACCCCGCCGGCGTCCTCTCGTGGCCGGTGGCGGGTCAGGCCTCGCCGGTGAGGGCCGCGACGAGGTCGGCCGCGGTGCGGCACCGGTCGAGCAGGTCGCCCACGTGCGCCTTGGTGCCGCGCAGTGGCTCCAAGGTCGGCACGCGCTGGAGCGACTCTCGGCCGGGGATGTCGAATATCACCGAGTCCCAGGAGGCCGCGGCGACCGACTCGCTGTACTGACGGAGGCACCGGCCGCGGAAGTAGGCCCGGGTGTCGGTGGGCGGCGTCTCGACCGCGCGGTCGACGTCCTCGTCGGTCACCAGGCGCTGCATCCGGCCCCGGGCGACCAGGCGGTTGTACAGTCCGCGGTCGGGCCGGATGTCGGAGTACTGCAGGTCGACCAGCTGCAGACGGGGATGCGACCACGGCAGGTTGTCGCGGGTGCGGTAGCCCTCCAGGATCTCCAGCTTGGCGACCCAGTCGAGCTCCCGCGAGAGCTGCATCGGGTCCTCGGCCAGCCGGGTGAGCACCGACTCCCAGCGGTTGAGCACGTCCTTGGTCAGGTCGTCCACGCCGGAGCCGAAGCGGTCCTCGACGTACTTGCGGGCCTGCTCCAGGTACTCCATCTGCAGCTGCACGGCGGTCATCTTCCGCCCGTTGCGCAGCGCGATCTCGTACTTGCAGGTCGGGTCGTGGGACACCGCGCGCAGCGCCGCGACCGGCGACTCCGGCGCCAGGTCGATGGTGAGGAATCCCTCCTCGATCATCGCCAGGACCAGGGCCGTCGTACCGAGCTTCAAATATGTCGAAATTTCCGACATGTTGGCGTCGCCGATGATCACGTGCAGGCGGCGGTACTTCTCCGGGTCGGCGTGCGGCTCGTCCCGGGTGTTGATGATCGGCCGCTTCAGCGTGGTCTCCAGCCCGACCTCGACCTCGAAGAAGTCGGCGCGCTGGCTGATCTGGAAGCCCTCGCCGCGCGAGTCCTGGCCGATGCCGACCTTCCCCGCGCCACACATGACCTGCCGCGACACGAAGAACGGGGTCAGGTGCCGGACGATGTCCGCGAACGGCGTGGCCCGGCGCATGAGGTAGTTCTCGTGGCACCCGTACGAGGCGCCCTTGGCGTCGGTGTTGTTCTTGTAGAGCTGGATGGGCGCGTTGCCGGGGACGGCGGACGCCCGGACCGCCGCGTCGTACATCACCCGCTCGCCCGCCTTGTCCCAGATGACCGCCGCCCTGGGGTTGGTGCACTCGGGCGTCGAATACTCAGGATGGGCGTGGTCGACGTACAGACGCGCGCCGTTGGTGAGGATCACGTTGGCGAGCCCGAGGTCCTCGTCGGTGAGCTGGCTCTGGTCGGCCACCTCACGGGCGAGATCGAATCCCCGGGCGTCGCGGAGCGGGTTCTCCTCCTCGAAGTCCCATCGGGCCCGGCGGGCGCGGGCGGCCGACGCCGCCAGGTACGCGTTGACGACCTGTGAGGAGGTCACCATCGCGTTCGCCCCCGGTTGACCGGGCACGGCGATGCCGTACTCGGTCTCGATGCCCATCACCCGCCGAACCGTCATTCCCACCCCGCCCGTGTCAGGCCGTCGTCGTCATATCCGAGCCTAGCCCTTTCTCTATGCCCTGCTACCGAACAGTTACGGCACAGATGCCTCGGGACTTTGCGCCGGAATCGGCGGCACCGTCCGGGAAGGGGTGCCCCGGCCGCGCCGGCGGGACCCGCGCGAGCGGTCGAGCAGGGCCCCCAGCCTGGACCGGAGCCACCGCTGGCCGGGCCTGTCGACCAGCCGGTAGACCGCGTACGCGAGCGCGATCGAGACCGTCATCGTGATCCCGGTCAGCAGCCAGGGGTCCAGCACGTCCCGGTACGCCGGGATCAGGACGGCGGAGATCGTCTGGTGCAGCAGATAGAGCGGGTACGTGAGGGCGCCGACGGTGACGAGGGGACGCCAGCGCACCCACCGCAGCCAGCCGAGGGCGACCGCGGCCATCAGGAGGTAGATGAGCGTGATCGCGACGATGACGGCCTCCGGCGGCGCCGGGTAACGGGCGATCCCGATCAGGCGCACCCGCTCCCCCACGCGCTCCAGGGCGGCGTGCAGGGACATCCCATAGCCGGCCGCCACGAGCAGCCACGGCACGAAGGCCGCCGACCGCGCCCCGAAGCGGTGGATCAGGAAGAAGGCCATGCCCGCGATGAAGTACGGCGCCTGCCTCGGCATGAAGACGAAGACCAGCACGTCGTTCTGGGTGAACTCGGCGAGCAGGGCCAGGCCGGCCCAGGCCGCCAGGAACACCAGGCAGCGCCGCAGCGTGATCCCCACGAGGGAGAACAGCGCCAGGAGGACGTAGAACCGCAGTTCCACCCAGAGCGACCAGAAGACGCCGCCGGCGTGCCCGACGTCGAACGCCCCCTGCAGCATGGTCAGGTTGAGCAGGTACTCCCCGGTGCTGAGCTTGGGGTCGAACCCGGAGACCCCGCTGAACCGGTACAGGATGAAGATCACGATCACGGCGAACCAGTACGCCGGGTACAGCCGGGAGACCCGGGACACGGCGAACTCGCCGACCGTGTGGCCCCACACGCTCATCAGGATGACGAATCCGCTGATGAGGAAGAACAACTCGACGCCGAGGATGCCCAGCGTGGTGAGGCGGGCGACCGGCGCGAACAGCTTCGTGGGGAACTCGTCCCACAGGGACTTGCTGGCCGCCATGTAGTGGAAGGACATGACCGCGAACGCGGCGACGAAGCGCAGGACGTCGAGTTCGACGAGTCGGCGGCCCCTCGCGGACCGGCCGTCGCCGGGCGCGTCCGGCGCGCCCGCGGGAGGAACGGAATGTCGCACAGGACTCACAGGACCCACCCGCGCGCGCCAAGAAAGATCACGCCATCTTTGACGTGATCACATGCCCTTCCGGTTCCCTCCGAGATCCACGATCTCCGGACGACCCCCGGAAAACGGGAGGAGCGGCGCGATACGGGATCGCGCCGCTCCTCCTCCGTGTCCTTCTCGGCACCGGCGCCGGCCAGGCCGGCGCCGGACTATGCCGACTACGGATGCCTACAGGTACTGACCGGTGTTGGCGACCGTGTCGATCGAACGGCCGGCCTCGGTGCCCTGCTTGCCCTGCACGAGCGTGCGGATGTAGACGATCCGCTCGCCCTTCTTGCCGGAGATGCGGGCCCAGTCGTCGGGGTTGGTGGTGTTGGGCAGGTCCTCGTTCTCGGAGAACTCGTCCACGCAGGCGGCCAGCAGGTGGGAGATCCGCAGGCCCTTCTGCCCGGTGTCGAGGAACTCCTTGATGGCCATCTTCTTGCCCCGGTCGACGATGTTCTGGATCATCGCGCCGGAGTTGAAGTCCTTGAAGTAGAGGACTTCCTTGTCGCCGTTGGCGTAGGTCACCTCGAGGAAGCGGTTCTCCTCGCTCTCGGCGTACATCCGCTCGACGGTCCGCTGGATCATCCCGGCGATCGTGCCCTCACGGCTGTCGCCGTGCTCGCTCAGATCCTCCGGGTGCAGCGGCAGCTCGCTGACCAGGTACTTCGAGAAGATGTCCTTGGCCGCCTCGGCGTCCGGCCGCTCGATCTTGATCTTGACATCCAGGCGGCCGGGCCGCAGGATCGCCGGGTCGATCATGTCCTCGCGGTTGGAGGCGCCGATGACGATGACGTTCTCCAGGCCCTCGACACCGTCGATCTCCGACAGGAGCTGGGGGACGATGGTGTTCTCGACGTCGGAGGAGACGCCGGAGCCGCGGGTCCGGAAGATCGAGTCCATCTCGTCGAAGAACACGATCACCGGGGTGCCCTCGGAGGCCTTCTCCCTGGCCCGCTGGAACACCAGGCGGATGTGCCGCTCGGTCTCGCCGACGTACTTGTTGAGGAGCTCGGGGCCCTTGATGTTGAGGAAGAAGCTCTTGCCGGACTGACCGGTCTTCTCCGCGACCTGCTTGGCCAGGGAGTTGGCCACGGCCTTGGCGATCAGCGTCTTGCCGCAGCCGGGCGGGCCGTACAGGAGCACGCCCTTCGGCGGGCGCAGCTGGTGCTCGCGGAACAGGTCGGCGTGCAGGTAGGGCAGCTCGATGGCGTCCCTGATCTGCTCGATCTGCCGGCTGAGGCCGCCGATCTCCTCGTAGGAGATGTCGGGGACCTCCTCCAGGACGAGCTCCTCCACCTCCGACTTGGGGATGCGCTCGTAGACGTAGTTGGATCGGGGTTCGAGAAGCAGGGAGTCGCCGGCACGCAGCGGCTGGTCCAGCAGCGAGTGGGCGAGCTTGACGACCCGCTCCTCGTCCGCGTGGGAGATGACCAGCGCACGGTCGCCGCTCTCCAGCAACTCCTTGAGCATGACGATCTCGCCGACGTCCTCGTAGCCGAGGGCCTCGACGACGTTGAGCGCCTCGTTCAGCATGACCTCCTGGCCACGCTTGAGCGAGTCGGCGTCGACGGCCGGGCTGACGTTCACCCGGAGCTTGCGCCCGCCGGTGAACACCTCGATCGTGCCGTCGTCCCTGGCCTCCAGGAACACGCCGAAACCGGACGGCGGCTGCGCCAGCCGGTCGACCTCCTCCTTCAGGGCGACGATCTGGTCCCTGGCCTCCTTGAGGGTGGCGACCAGACGCTCGTTCTGGCTCGTGAGAGCGGCCACCTGTGCCTGCGCCTCATGGAGGCGCTCCTCGATGACCCTGGCCTGCCGGGGAGACTCGGCCAGCTTCCGGCGCAACGCGGTGATCTCCTCCTGCAGGAAGGAGACCTGTGTTGTGAGATCGGCGACCTCCCGTTCGCGCTGCGCGGCTCGAGCCTCAGCGTCGTCGCGAGCTGCCACGCCCCGTCACCTCCTTCCCCGTCGAGAACGACTACTCAAGACCCTACCTATCTTGGCGCTGTACGTAACCTGGCCGGGCAGTGTTCGTGTAGTTACGTTGGGTGTTCGGCGTTTGATGCCTTATGGGTGGAATATTCGGATCAGCATTAGCAACGCACCCGAATGCTCCCGTGTCACGGGGCTTTGCCGGGATGTGGCCGAATCGTCACACTTGTTCGGTCCCCTCTCCGTACGCCCCCTTGGCGGGGCGCCTGCGCCGCGGCGGGGGCGTGACACCGTCCGCCATGCGACGGGCCGTGACGAGGAAACCCGTGTGGCCGACCATCCGATGGTCCGGCCGGACCGCGAGACCCTCGACATGCCAGTCGCGAACCAGGGTCTCCCACGCGTGGGGCTCGGTGAAACTCCCGTGCTCCCGCAGGGCCTCCACCGTTCTGGACAACTGAGTCGTTGTCGCAACATAGCAGCAGATAACTCCTCCTGGGGTGAGAGATTTCGCCGCCGCGTCCACGCACTCCCAGGGAGCCAGCATGTCGAGGACGACGCGGTCCACGTCGGCCTCGTCCAGCGCGTCGACGAAGTCGCCGACCACCAGGCGCCACTGCCCCTGCGGGCCGCCGAAGAACTTCTCCACGTTCTTGGTGGCCACCTCGGCGAAGTCCGCGCGCCGCTCGTAGGAGGTGACCTTCCCCTCCGGCCCGGCCGCCCGCAGCAGGAAGCAGGTGAGCGCGCCCGACCCCACACCGGCCTCGACGACCCGCGCGCCGGGGAAGATGTCGGCCATGGCGACGATCTGCGCCGCGTCCTTCGGATAGACCACCGCCGCGCCGCGCGGCATCGAGACCGCGTAGTCGGCCAGCAGGTGCCGGAACGCCAGGTAGGACGTGCCGCCGGAGGACCGCACCACGGACCCCTCGGGCTGCCCGATCAGGTCGTCGTGCGGGATCGACCCCTTGTGCGTGTGGAAGACGCCGCCCTCTTTCAGCGTCACCGTGTGCCGCTTGTTCTTGGGGTCGGTGAGCTGAACCTGATCTCCAGCCCGGAACGGACCGTGCCTGCGAAAACCCATGCGGAAAAGGCTAGTGCCGCGACCGCCGAGGTTTGCCCGCCGGGAGCGGTGTCCAGAGTGGTGCATCGCAAGGCGGAGGAGGAGGCCATAGCGGAGCTATGGGCGACGAGGACAACGCGGCGAGGTGCCGCTCTGGGCGACGCGACGGGGCAAAGATCGGCGGGAGGGGCACAAGGTGCCGCGACCGCCGAGGTTTGCCCGTCAGGGGCGGTGGCGCCGAGTGTCCCCGGCCGCCGGAAAACGCCTGGCCGTGACGGGGAGACCGCTGGTAACAATGGGACATGTTGCCCCAAGAGGCCATCCCCGCCGGTCCGGCCGTTCTGCGCCTGCCGGTCGAGGGGGACGCCGACCAGATCGCCCGCGCCTGCTCCGACCCCGGCATCCCGCGGTACGTCCCGTTCATGCCCTCGCCGTACACACGGGACGACGCGCTGACGTGGATCACCAAGACCGTGCCCGAGAAGTGGGGGGACGGCGGCGCGTACTTCGTCGTCGCCGATCCCGCGACGGACGAGGTCCTCGGCGCCGCGGGGCTCCAACCGCGCGACCGCTTCGGCGCGTCCGACGTGGGCTACTGGCTCGCGCCGTGGGCGCGGGGCCGCGGCGTCGCCACCGCGGCCGTGCGGGTGCTCGCCGAGCGGGCCTTCGCCCTGGGCGTCACCCGGATCTCACTGCTGGCCGACGTGGACAACATCCCGAGCCAGCGGGTCGCCTTCCGGTCCGGGTTCGCCCACGAAGGCGTGCTGCGCGGGGCGGGTATTCCCCGGGGCGACACCTCCTCCGACGTCGCCGTGTTCGGGCGGCTGAGCACCGACCCCGGCGACCCGATCACGCCCTTCCTGCCGTTCTTCCCCGGCGGCTCGCTCGACGGCGGCTCGCTCACCGACGGCGTGGTGCGGCTCACGCCGCTGACCACCGCCGACGCCGCCGATCACTTCGCCCTGGCGTCCGTGCCCGACGTGACGGAGTCGCACGTGCCGCCCAGGCAACCGGTGTACGCCGGCAGCGAGCTCGTCTGCCGGTACGCGCGCCATCGATGGCTGACCGGGCAGCGGATAGACGCCGCGATCAGGGACGAGCGCACCGGGGAGTTCGCCGGGGACATCCAGCTCACCGGCGTCGTCCCGGACCTCGGCCAGGCCATGCTCGGCTACAGCCTGCTCCCCGCCTTCCGCGGGCGCGGCCTGGTGACCCGGGCCGTGACGCTGCTGATCGACTGGGCGTTCGGGCAGACGCCGCTGCGCAGGATCGTGGCCGGCACCACGACCGGCAACACGGCGTCGCATCGGGTGCTGGAGCGCGCCGGTTTCACCCGTGAGCATCTCGTACGGGGACTGCTGCCGGGCCCCGGCGGCACCCGCGTCGACGACCTCCAATGGGCCCGTACGCGCGACTGAGCCCTTTCCCGGACCTCGTGGAGGATCGCGGAACGGACAACCCGCCCGCGCTCGGGCGCCGCCCGGAACCCGGCACCCGAGCGCGGGCCGTCCGCGGCCCGCGACGCCCGCTGGGGCGTCCCGGCCACACCGATGCCGGCCGGCCCCTCAGTCGGCGCCGTACGCGGCCCGCAGCTTGGCGAAGGCGGCGTCCGTCCCCTGGAGCGCCCGGTCGATCTCCTCGTCGGTGTGGGCGGCCGACAGGAACCAGTTGTGCCAGGGGTGCAGGTAGACGCCCTCCTCAAGGCAGGCCCCGGCCCAGTGGATGCCCTTCTCCAGCGTGTCGTCGCCCTCGAAGGACAGCCACGGCACCTGCACCGGGCCGGTCTGCCGCACCACGAAGCCGTGGGCGGCGGCCTGGGCGGCGAGCCCCTCGCGCAGCCGGGTCCCCGCCCGGTGCATGAGCGCGGGCCCGTCACTCTCCCGCAGGATCTCGATCGTCGCCTTGGCGGCGGCCATCGCGGTCGCGGAGAACCAGAACGAGCCAGTCGAGTACAGCGTCTGGGCCGCCCCCCGGAGCGCGTCGGCGCCGGTGAGCGCGGCGATGGGGAATCCGTTGGCCATCGCCTTGCTCCAGGCCGTGAGGTCGGGGCGCACGCCGAGAGGCTCCCACGAGCCGCGCAGGTCCAGCCGCCACCCGGCCCGCACGTCGTCGATCACCAGTGCCGCGCCGAGGCGGTCGGCCAGCGCCCGCACCCCCCGGGCGAACGCGGCGTCCGCGGGCTCCTGGTCCTCGAACGAGTCGTGCTTGAAGGGGGTGACGAGGATCGCGGCGACGTCGCCGTCCGCCTCGGCCGCCGCCGCCTCGGCGCTCGCGAGGTCGTTGTAGGTGAACTCGATCGTGTCCGCCCGCTGGTTGGGGGTGACCCCCGAGAGGCCGGGCGTGCACCAGGGGTCGGCGCCGTGGTAGGCGCCGTGAGCGACGAGGACCTTGGTCCGGCCCGTGGCCGCCCTGGCCACCATCAGGGCCTGCGTGGTGGCGTCGGTGCCGTTCTTGGAGAACATGGCCCAGTCCGCCGACGGAATCAGGTCGACCAGCAGTTCGGCCAGCTCGACCATGACCGGGCCGGGGCCGTTCAGGCAGTCGCCGGACGCCTGCTGCGCCGCGGCGGCGGCCTCGACCCGGGGCTCGCGGTGACCGACGATCATCGGTCCCCAGCTGCACATCAGGTCGACGTACTCGCGGCCGTCCGCGTCCCACTGACGGGCTCCCTCGGCCCGGACGAAGAACTGGGGATAGCGGTCGCCGTGCAGGACCGCGTTGAGGTGGCCGTACATGCCACCGGGGATGACCTTCGCGGCACGGGCCCGCAGGGACGCGTCGACGGACATGGGCGGACTCCCGGGGTTTCGGAGGAGGGGGAACCGGAGCGGCAGAGACCGGAGGGGGACCGTGGGAGGGGGGACCGGACGGAGATCAGTCGTCGACGGGGCCGTCCAGGCCGGCGTCGGAGCCGAGCCCGCCCGCGACCCGCGCGGCGACGGCCGTGCCGAGGCGGGCGGCGCCGAGCACGTCCCGGCCGCGCAGCAGGCCGGCGGCGAACCCGGCGCAGTACGCGTCGCCGCAGCCCGTGGTGTCGACCACCGGCACGTCCAGGGCGGGCACACGGGTGAGCCCCCCGGCGGTGGCCACGAGGCTGCCGGCGGCCCCGAGGGTGACGATCACGCCCTTCGGGCCCTCGCCGAGCAGCGCGGCGGCGGCCTCCTCCGGAGTCTCGGCGCCGGTGAGCATGAGGGCCTGCTCCTCGTTGGGCAGCAGGTAGTCGACGTGCGGCAGGAACGCCCGTACGGCGGGCATCAGGTCCGGCAGGTTGGACAGCAGGTCCAGCGTGACGATCGTGCCGCCCTCGCGGGCCTTGCCGAGCAGCGCGTAGAACTCGGGGTCGTGCAGGCCCCAGGTGACGTCCATGCCGCCGAGGTGCACCACCTTCGCGGCGGTCAGGCGGCCGGCGTCGAGGTCGGCGGTCGCCAGACCCAGGTTGGCCCCGGGCACGTGGAACGAGGGCCGTCCCCCGTCGGGCCGGATCGGCAGGATGGAGGCGGCGGTCTGCTCCCCCGGACGGCGCACGACGCCGCTCACGTCCACGCCGTGCCGCGCCATGATCATCAGGAGGAAGTCGCCCAGCTCGTCGCCGCCGACGGCGCCCATGGTGGCCACCGGCACACCGATCTTCGCGAGGGCCACGGCCGTGCCGGCGGCCGCCCCCGCGGCGGTGATGCGGATCTGCTCCAGCAGGTGGGTGTCCTGGCCGGACGGGATGGACTCGACCGGGCGGGCCAGGACGTCGACGATATGCACGCCGACTGTCACAACCGTCATGTGCGGATAATAGACGGGCGCCCGACTAACATGTCAACCGAGGTGATGGAGCGTGCCGAAGATCGTCAATCATGAGGAACGCCGGGGGGAGGTCGTCGCGGCGGCGCGCCGGATCATCCTGCGCGACGGCATCGAGGCGGCGACGACCCGGGCCATCGCGAAGGAGGCCGGCTACTCCAACGGCGTGCTCACGCACTACTTCGCGGACAAGGACGAGATCCTGCTGTCGGCGCTGGAGGCCTCGCACCGGCGCATCGCCGACCGGCTGCGGGAGAAGCTGTCCGGCCGCACCGGGCTGGCGGCACTGCGGGAACTGCTGCTCGACAACGTCCCCCTCGACGGCGAGCGCGCCGGGGAGACCGGGCTCGAGGTCGGCTTCTGGGGGCGCTGCCTGACCAGTCCCGCGCTGCTGGAGGTGCAGCGGCGGGAGGCCGCCGAGCTTCGCTACGTGGTGACCAGCCTGCTGAGGTCCGCCGCCGAGGCCGGTGAGATCCGTACGGACGAGGACCCGGAGGACGTGGCCGAACGGCTGCTCGCGCTGGTGGACGGCCTCAGCGTGCACCGGCTGCTGTATCCCGCGAACGTCACCGCCGAGCGGCTGGAGCGGCTGCTGCTGCGCGAGATCGACCGCCTGCGCGGCGGCTGACCGGCCGCCGGGTGCCCGTATCCGGGTCCCCGGCGGTCCGGCCGCCGTCTCAGGCGGGCGTCAGGCGGGGCGGTGCGCCTCGTAGCGCATGGTGCGGGAGACCCCGATGCGCACGGTCGTGCCGGGCAGGATCGGCACCGGCTCGTTCGGCGGGATGTCGTAGAAGTTGGGGTCGCCCGGCGGCTGGATCTGCGTGCCGTTCACCGACCCCAGGTCGAGCAGGTTGACGTCCCAGTTCTCCAGGAACACCCGCAGGTGCCGGCGGGACACCGAGCCGTCCGGGCTGGTGACCCTGGCCGGCCTGGCCTCGCCCGACTGCACCTCGGGGGCCCGCTCCGGGTCGCGGCCCAGCAGGTAGTCGGCCTCCAGCGGCAGCGCCATGCCGTCGTCGAGCAGCAGCGCGCCGAGCGGCGGGCGCGGGCCCTTGTACGGCACCACCGCCCGCTGGTCGATGGGGACGCCGCAGACCGCGCAGTACGGCGCGCGCGGGTCGTTGAAGTGGTCGTTCTTGCAGTCGACGCCGTACACCATGGGCCGCGGCTCCGGGTCGGGCGCCACGTCGAGCTGGGTCGCCTCCCCCGGCTCGTCGTCGGAGGCCTGCGACGCCCCCTCGAAGGGCCCGTCGAAGGGCCCGTCGAAGGGCCCGTCGAACGGGCCGCCCAACGGTCCGCTTCCCGGCCCGTCCGGGGAGCCGCCCCGGTCCTGTGCTCCCCGGTCCTGGGCGGGCCCGTCCTGGGCGTCCTGGGGCCCGCCGCGGTCGTCGGACGGCTCGGGCAGCCCCGGGGACTGCTGCGGCCCGGAATGGGACGGGGTGTAGGGCGGGGCGGGCTGGGGGCCGGAGTGCTGCGCGGGCGCCGGGTCCGACAGTCCGGACGGCAACGGCGGCAGCGGCTGGGAGACGTGCGGCGGCTGGGCGGGCGGGGGGACCGGCTGGGACGACGGACCGGACGACGGGGGCGCCGCGTGCTCGGCCGACGGCCCGGGGCCGGACAACGGCCCGCCGCCGAACGGCGAGACGGGCGGCGAGAGGGGCGGCTGGGCTGGCGGGGAGACGGGCGGGGGCGGCACCACGGGCCCCCGCGGCCCGATCGGCTCCGGCACCCCCACCGGCGGGGGCTGCGCGCCCGTGTGCTGCCCCTGATGCTGCGGCTGGTGCTGCGGCGGGCGCGGGGGCAGCGGCGGGAAGGCGAGGTCGCCGTGCCGGGTGAGGTCGCACTCCAGCCCGGCTCCCGTGACGACGCCGCCGTCCAGCCGGGCGTACGGGCTCGACGGGCCGGCTCCCGGCAGGCGCAGCAGCACCGTGGACACCGGGCCGTTGACGAGGCGGTCGGTCCAGGTCAGCGCGTCGTGCCCGGCGAGGCGCACCTCGCCCTCCGGGCCGGACACGCTCGCGTACGCGGCCCCGCTGACCAGCACGGCCACGCCTCCCCCTGCGGGACCGGCGACCGCGCAGGCCACCGGCTCCCCGATCGAGCGGTCCATGGCGCGCGCGAGCACCTGGGCCACGCGCCGGGCCAGCGCCCGGCCGTCCCCGCCCGTCGTGGCGGTCTCGTGCAACGCGCTCAGCAGGTCCTCGACCGGCTGGTCGCCGCCGGTGGCGCACACGAGCAGCAAGCCGTTCAGATGGGCGACCACGCCCTCTCCCGGCAGCGGGCGGACCACCCCCACGCCCTGTTCCGTCACAGAAGTTCTCCCTCCGGAAACGCCACCGGATGTCCGGCATCATCGCCGGCACGCCGTGTGCCGGATCGATCACCCCAGAAAGTAGCAAAAAGTATGGTGAACCGGCCTGCCGGAGCGCGCGTACGGGCGACCGAGCGTGCTCGGGCCCCGGTCTCGCTCAGCACCCTAGCCCCCGGCCGTCCCGATGACGAGTGCGCGGGCCCCGCCCCGGGCGCCCCGGCCCGCCCCGCCCGGAAGGCCAGGGTGACGCTCACACGCCGCTGAACATGCGGTTGACGTCGGCGGTGGCAAGCACGCCGTAGATCTCTCCGCCGCGCTCGACGAGCAGGTATTCGGGCGCCGGAGAGCCCCGCATGGCGTCGAGCAGCGACTCCCCCTCCAGGTCGGCGCCGAGCACCAGCGCGGGCTCCAGGGTGCGCGACAGGGCCCCGACGTTCACCCACGGCCTGCGCTGCTCGGGAGTGGCGTTGACCGCCGCCTCGTTCACGATGCCCACCGGGTGCCCGTCGTGGTCCACCACCACCATCGCCCCGGCTCCGGACTCGCGCGCCCGGCGCAGGCCCTCGGAGAGCGGCACCTCGGCCGTGACCGGGATCGCCCTGCGCGCCAGCACCCGGGCCCGCAACTGCGGAAGCCGGGCCCGTACGCGGGCGACCCGCAGCGACTGGGAGGCCCCGAGCCAGATGAACGACGCCAGCACCACCGTCCAGAGCATGCTGCCGATGGCCGGCTCCTGCCCGGCCATCAGGTTCATCAGGAGCGGCACCACGACCACCGCGACCGCCACGCCGCGCCCGACCCACGCGGCGGCCATCGTGCCCGTGCCCGAGTCGCGCTTGACCTTCCACACGGCCGCCCGCAGCATCCGGCCGCCGTCGAGCGGCAGGCCGGGCAGCAGGTTGAACACGCCGACGATCAGGTTGGACAGCCACAGCTGCCACATCAGCACCTGGGCCAGGCCGCCCGGCGGCACCACGAACGCCTCCACGAGGGCCCCGATCCCGGCCAGCCCCAGCGACAGCAGCGGCCCGGCGAAGGCCACGTTGAACTCCCGGCCCGCCGTCTCGGGCTCGCGCTCGATCTCCGAGACGCCGCCCAGCATGTAGAGGGTGATCCGGCGCACCGGCAGGCCGTAGTGCTTGGCCACCACGCAGTGCGCCAGCTCGTGCAGCAGTACGGAGACGTACAACAGGACGGCGAAGGCCAGCGCGACCAGGTAGGTGGCGGACTCGCCGTAGCCGGGCAGCATGTCGGCGAACCGCGGCTGGAAGCTGACCGTGATGAACGCCGCCACGATGAGCCACGTCGGCGAGACGTAGACGGGAATGCCGAACGGCCGCCCCATCCGCAGTCCGGTGGACTCCTTGGCAGGTGTGCTCATTTGGCCGCCTTCCCTCCCGCGCCCCTCGATGCTACGCGGCGCGACGTGAGATCAGCCTAAGAGCTGACCGCCCGCCGCGGAGCACGCGATCGTCCCGGCGGTACGGGAGACGGCGGCGGGGAGACGGCGGCGAGGGGACCGCGGGCGCGGACGC
Source organism: Microbispora triticiradicis (assembly GCF_005864065.1). Classification (NCBI taxonomy): domain Bacteria; kingdom Bacillati; phylum Actinomycetota; class Actinomycetes; order Streptosporangiales; family Streptosporangiaceae; genus Microbispora; species Microbispora triticiradicis. Next base: position 369,273 of record NZ_VANP01000005.1, read on the forward strand.
GTTCTGTCGGCTCGATGTCCTACAGTTCCGGCATGACCCTCGCCGAAGAGCGCGCCGTTATCGGGGCGCTGTCCCCCTCCCGGGCCGGTGACTTCATGACCTGCCCCCTGCTCTACCGGTTCAGGGTGATCGACCAGCTCCCCGAGCGTCCCTCGGCGGCCGCGGTCCGGGGCACCCTCGTCCACGCCGTGCTGGAGCGGCTGTACGACCTGCCGGCCGAGGCGCGGACGGTCGCCGCGGCGCAGGAGCTGCTGGAGCCGCAGTGGCGGCGGCTGCTGACCGAGGAGCCCGACTACGCGGGGCTGTTCGAGACCGACGAGGAGCGCGACGCCTGGCTGACCCAGGCCCGCGGCATGGTCGAGCGTTACTTCACGCTGGAGGACCCGCAGCGGCTGGAGCCCGCCGAGCGCGAGATGTACGTCGAGGCCGTGCTCGACAGCGGCCTGCTGCTGCGCGGCTACATCGACCGGCTCGACGTGGCCCCGACCGGCGAGACGCGGATCGTGGACTACAAGACGGGCACGGCGCCGGGGCGCGAGTGGGAGGCCAAGGCGCTGTTCCAGATGAAGTTCTACGCGCTGGCGCTGTGGCGGCTGAAGGGGCAGGTCCCCCGGATGCTCCAGCTCATGTACCTCGGCAACGGCGAGATCCTCCGCTATGTCCCCGACGAGGCGGACCTGCGGGCCACCGAGCGCAAGGTCGAGGCGCTGTGGGCGGCGATCGAGCGCGCGGTGCGCACCCGCGAGTGGCGGGCCCGCCGCTCGCGGCTGTGCGACTGGTGCGACCACCAGGCCCTGTGCCCGGAGTTCGGCGGCACGCCGCCGCCCGTGCCGGACCGCGAGCCCGGCCTGTCGGCCCGCGTGAACAGGCGGTCCGCCGCCGACGAGATCTAGCGACCCCGCCCCCTCGCACCGCCCTCGCACCGCCCCTCGCACCGTCTCGGCACCACTCCGCCCGCGCACATCGCCGGGGCCGGTGTGCCCGGCCGTGTCCCACGCTCGCCGGGCCAGTGCGCGCATCCTCCGTACGGAGGATGCGGGATTTCCCTCCCGGGCAGGGTGGACACGCGCGGGGACGGCCTAAGTTTGGTACGTGCGCACCACCCCCGGCAGTACGCGATCCTGGCTTCGGGCTCATCCCCTGGTCTTCGACGCGATCCTCGCGGTGGTGCTGACGACCGCGTCCCTGTGGTGGATCGCCTCGGCCGGCCCCGAGGAGGGAGCCGGCTGGCTGAGATCCGCGACGCCCCGTCCGGCGGACGCGTTGAACCTGGTCCTGGCGGCGGCCTGCACGCTGCCCGTGGCGCTGCGGCGTAGCCGGCCCCTCGTCCTGCTCGTGGCCACCTGCGTCCCGCAGGCGGCGCTCGACACACTCCACTACGACCCCGGTCTCAGCGAGTTCGGCGGGCTCGTGCTGCTCTACTCCGTCGCCGCCTACCGGGGACTGGCGCTGAGCCTGGCCGCCCTCGTCGTCTCCTTCTCCTCCTACGTCGCCAGCGCCGTCAGCGGGGTCATCACCCCGTCCTGGACCGACCACGTCGTCGTGACCGCCGTCCTCCTGCTGTGCTGGGTGTGCGGCCGGGCGTTGCGGCTGCGCCGCGCCTACCTCGACGAACTGGTCCAGCGGGCGCACCGGCTGGAGCGGGCGCGGGACGCGGACACGCGGGCCGCCCGGGCCGAGGAACGCTCCCGGATCGCCCGCGAGCTGCACGACGTGGTGGCCCACCACGTGAGCGTGATGACCGTGCAGGCCGCCGCGGCGCGCCGGATGCTCGACACCAAGCCGGACGTCGCCCGCGACGCCCTCACCGCCATCGAGGAGATGGGCCGTACGGCGATGGCGGAGATGCGCAACATCGTCGGCGTGCTCCGCACGGACGGCCCGGCCGAGCGCGGGCCGCAGCCGGGCATGCAGGACCTGCCGGCGCTGGTCGAGCAGATGCGCGAGGCGGGCCTGCGCACGCAGTTGCGCATCGAGGGCGACCGGCCCGGCCTGCCGCCCGGGGTCGACCTCGCCGCCTACCGCCTCGTGCAGGAGGCGCTCACCAACAGCCTGCGGCACGCCGGGCCCGCGGCCCGCGCGTGGGTCACCGTCCGGCACGAGGGGAACGAGCTGACCCTCCAGGTCGAGGACGACGGGCGGGGCGCGGCCGAGGAATCGGTGCGTATCGGTGGCAAAGGTCATGGGCTCGTCGGCATCCGCGAGCGTGTGGCCCTCTATGGTGGAGTCCTGCGGATCGGACCCCGCGTCGGGGGCGGGTTCGAGGTCCGCGCCCGCTTCCCGTTGAAGGACAGCCCCCTGAAGGACAGGCCCGTCAGGGTCGGCTCCGGCAGGGACGGCTCCGTCAAGGGCGGTCCGGGCAGGGAGCTTCCCCTCAGGCACGTCGCCCCCGGCGACGACACGACCGAGCACGCCCCCGAACACGGCACGACCGGGCACGACGCCCCCGAACACGGCACGACCGGGCACGAGCCCGCCACGAACCATCCCCTCACGCACGGCCCCCTCAAGGACACGACATGACGATCAGGGTGTTCTCCCCCGCGCGGCGGGTCGCCGCGACGCCCAGGACGGACGGATCATGACGATCCGGGTGTTGCTGGTCGACGACCAGCCGCTGCTGCGCACCGGATTCCGGTTCATCCTCGAAGCGGAGGCCGACGTCACCGTCGTGGGCGAGGCCGGCGACGGCGCGACGGCGATGGAGCAGTCCCGCGCCCTGCTGCCCGACGTGGTGCTCATGGACGTCCGCATGCCCGGCACCGACGGCATCGAGGCCACCCGCCGCATCGTTCGGGAGGCCGCGCCCACCGCCCACGTGCCGAAGGTGCTCGTGCTGACCACGTTCGACCTGGACGAGTACATCGTCGAGGCGCTGCGCGCGGGCGCGAGCGGGTTCCTGCTCAAGGACGTGCCCCCGGACGACCTGGTGCAGGCGATCCGGGTGGTGGCCGCCGGCGACGCCATCGTGGCGCCGAGCGTCACCCGGCGGCTGCTGGACCGGTTCGCCGCCCGACTGCCCTCCGCGCACCAGCAGGCCACCCCCGCGCGGCTCGACCGGCTCACCGAACGCGAGCTGGAGGTCCTGCGCCTCATCGCCAAGGGCATGTCGAACGCGGAGATCGCCGCCACGCTGGTGGTCAGCGAGACGACCGTCAAGACGCACGTGGGGAACGTGCTGACCAAGCTCGGCCTGCGTGACCGGGTGCAGGCGGTCGTGCTCGCCTACGAGACCGGGCTGATCGTCCCCGGCGCCTTCTCCTGAGCCTCAGCGCGGGCGGGCGCACGCTCCTCCTCGGGGAGTAGCGAAGCCCGCCGGATCCTCCTGTGGGCGCAGGCGCGGGCCGTACGCGCGGCCGATGCCCGGCCGGGCCCGCCCCGGGTACCGTCGGAGACAGGGCGTGGCCGTGGGGGCGCGGAACACGCCCCGCCGGTACGGCTCCCGGGGACCGTCTTGGGGGAAGGACGGAGGGAGCCGTACCGGCGGAGGACGCCGCGCGCCGGTCACTCAGGCGAGGGCGCCGCCCTCGGGGGCGGGGGCGGCCTCGGCCGGGACAGCGCCCGTGGAGGCCGTGCCTCCCAGGACGCCTTCCAGGGAGCCGGCGACGTTCTCGGGGAAGTGGCAGGCCACCTGGTGGCCGGGGGCGAGCGTCTCCAGCGGCGGCTCGACCGTCCGGCAGACCTCCTGCGCCTTCCAGCAGCGGGTGTGGAACCGGCAGGCGGGCGGCGGGTTCAGCGGCGAGGGCACGTCGCCCTGCAGCCGGATCCGCTCCCGGCCCGCGCGCCGCTTCGGGTCCGGGATCGGGACCGCCGACAGCAGCGCGTTGGTGTACGGATGCATGGGCGATTCGTACAGGCCCTTGCGGTCGGCGATCTCGACGATCTTGCCGAGGTACATCACCGCGACGCGGTCGCTGATGTGCCGCACCACCGACAGGTCGTGCGCGATCACGACGTAGGTCAGGTCGAGCTCCCCCTGCAGGTCTTCCAGCAGGTTGACGACCTGTGCCTGGATCGACACGTCGAGCGCGGAGACCGGCTCGTCCGCGATGATCAGCTTGGGCTTCAGCGCGAGCGTCCTGGCGATCCCGATGCGCTGCCGCTGACCGCCGGAGAACTCGTGCGGATAGCGGTTGTAGTGCTCGGGGTTCAGGCCGACGAGCTCCAGGATCTCCTGGACCGCCTTCTTCGTGCCCTGCTCGGTCTTGATCCCCTGGATCCGGAACGGCGCGCCGACGATGGCGCCGACCGTGTGGCGGGGGTTGAGCGAGCTGTAGGGGTCCTGGAAGATCATCTGCACGTCCCGGCGGAGCGGGCGCAGCCGCCCCTGGGACATGTGCGTGACGTCGTGTCCCGCGAAGACGATCTTCCCGCCGGTGGGCTCGATCAGCCTCGTGATGAGGCGTCCGGTGGTGGTCTTGCCGCATCCCGACTCGCCGACCAGGCCGAGGGTCTCCCCCTTCCTGACGTCGAAGCTGATGCCGTCGACGGCCCTGACCGCGCCGACCTGCCGCTGGAGCAGGCCCTTGGTGACCGGGAAGTGCTTCTCCAGCCCCTGTACGGACAGCAAGGGCTCCTCGTTCACGAAGCCTCCAGGTTGGGCTTGACTTCTTTCTGCCAGATGGCGCGCCTGCGCTCGGCCGGCAGGTGGCAGCGCACCAGGTGGCCGCCCTCGCTCTCCAGCAGCTCGGGAACCTCCACCTTGGCCAGGCCGCCCGTACGCTCCTCGAACACGCAGCGCGGGTGGAACGCGCAACCGGACGGCACGTTGATCAGCGACGGCGGCGAGCCCTTGATCGGCAGCAGCCGCTCGGTCGGCTCGCGGTCCAGCCGCGGCATCGAACCGAGCAGGCCCCACGTGTAGGGGTGCTCGGGCCGCTCGAAGATGTCCTCGGAGGTGCCGTACTCCACGCACTTGCCGCCGTACATCACGAGGATGTCGTCGGACAGCTCGGCGACCACGCCGAGGTCGTGGGTGATGATGATCAGCGCGGCGTCGAAGTCGCGCTGCAGGTCGCGCATCAGGTCGAGGATCTGCGCCTGCACGGTCACGTCGAGCGCGGTCGTCGGCTCGTCGGCGATCAGCAGCTCGGGGTCGCAGCTCAGCGCCATCGCGATCATCGCGCGCTGCCGCATGCCGCCGGAGAACTCGTGGGGGTAGCTGTCCACCCGCCGGTCCGGCTGCGGGATGCCCACCCGGCCCAGCATGTCGACCGCGTGCTTGCGCGCGACCTTCTTGCTGACGTCGTTGTGGATGCGGTAGGCCTCGATGATCTGGTCGCCGACCGTGTAGAACGGGTGCATCGCCGACAGCGGGTCCTGGAAGATCATCGCCATCTTCTTGCCGCGGAGCCTCCGCACGTGCTCCTGGCTCGCGCCGACGAGCTCCTCGCCGTCCAGCCAGATCTCGCCCGAGATGCGGGCCCGGCCGCCCTTGTGCAGGCCGAGGATGCCGAGGCTGGTGACGCTCTTGCCCGACCCGGACTCTCCGACGATGCCGAGGGTCCTGCCCCGCTCCAGCGAGAACGACAGCCCGTCGACCGACCTGACCAGGCCGTCGTCGGTCGGGAAGTGGATCCGCAGGTCCTTCAGTTCCAGGAAGCTCATCCCAGCCTCACCCTCGGGTCCACGACGGCGTACAGGAGGTCGACGATCAGGTTGGCGAGCACCACGAACAGGGTGACCAGCAGCACGACACCCATGATCTTGGGCAGGTCGTTTGACTGGATCGCCTGGACGGCGTACTTGCCGAGCCCGGGGAGGGAGAACGTGCTCTCGGTCAGCACCGCGCCGCCGAGCAGCAGCCCGAGGTCCAGGCCGAAGATCGTCAGGATGGGGGTGAGCGCGCCGCGCAGGCCGTGCTTCACGATGACCTTCGACTCCGGCAGGCCCTTCGCGCGGGCCGTGCGGATGTAGTCCTCCCCCATCGTCTCCAGCATGCCCGCCCGGGTCAGCCGGGCGTAGCTCGCCGCGTAGAGGAAGGCCAGCGTGATCCACGGCAGGATGAGGTCGTACGCCCACTCGCCGGGGTTCTCGGTGATGGCCGTGTAGCTGCCGCCCGGCGCCGTGATGCCGAACCGGTAGCTGAAGAAAACCAGGCAGATGATGCCGGTGAAGAAGATCGGCAGGGAGACCCCGGCCAGGGCCACGCCCATCGCGGCCCGGTCGAAGAAGCTGCCCCTGCGCAGCGCGGACACCACGCCCGTGGCGACGCCCGCGATCAGCCAGATGATCGACGCTCCGATGGCCAGCGACACGGTGACGGGCAGCCGGTCCAGCAGTTCGGGCCACACGGGCGTCTTGGTGATGAACGAGTAGCCGAGGCAGGGAGCCGGGCAGTGCTCGACGCTCGCCCCGGTGTCGTATTCGGCACCCAGGACGATTCCCTTGATCCATCTGCCGTACTGCACCACCAGCGGATCGTTGAAACCGAGCTTGTCCGCGATGGCCGCCACCGTCTCCGCCGAGGCGCCCTTGCTGCCGACGTAGCGGCTCGCGAAGTCGATCGTCGTGACGCCCGCCAGACGCGGGATCACGAAGAAGATGGAGAAGGTGACGATGCTCACCACGACGAGCATCAGCACCGCGGCGATGAGCCGCCGGATGATATATGAGACCACTGTTCCCCCGGCTCCGGGAGTCCGGCCGGTCGCCCGGCCGGACCCCCTTGCGCCTTGCCTCGTCGCCTAACGGTTACTCGACACCCATGTTGAGGTAGTCGTACATGTCCCAGGCGCCCGAGACGAACACGTTCGTCAGGCCCTTGCCCCGCAGAAGCAGGCCCTTCGACCACACCTCCGGCAGGACGTAGGCGCCCTCCATGACCTTCTGGTCGATCTGGCCCCAGATCGCGTCGCTCTTGCTCTTGTCCTGCTCGCTGTTCGCCTGGTCGATGAGGCTGTCGATCTCGTCGCTGCGCACGCTCAGGTTGTAGTTGCCCGCCGCGCGGACGACCCGGCTGTCGACGATCTGCGACATGAAGCCGAAGCCCGTGTTCCAGTCGGCCGACCAGCCGTTGGTGGCGAGGCCGATGTTGTTGGCCTTGGTGTAGGCCGGCTTGCCGGCGTAGCTGGAGAAGTACTCGCTGGTGGGGAAGCCCTTCAGGGTCAGCTTGATGCCGACCTTGGCGAGCGCCTGCTGCAGCGACTCGGCCGCCGCCTGCTCCTTCGGACGGTCCGAGCGGAACGTCATCACGGTCTCGAAGCCCTCGGGCTTGCCGCAGGCCTGCAGCGCCGCCTTGGCCTTCTCGACGTCGCCCGTGGCGGTCGGGTACAGGTCGAGCTTCTTCCAGCCGCCGATCGACGGCGGCATCAGGCCGGTCGCGATCTCGCCGGCGAGCTGGCCGCCGTAGGCGTTCTGCAGACCGACCCGGTCGGCGCCGTAGATGATCGCCTTGCGGCAGTCGACGTTGTCCAGCGGCGGGTTGTCACCGAGGATCGAGATGTACCAGGTCCGGGAGCCGGTCGGGTTGTCGGTCCGGTTCTTGAGCTGCGGGTCGGCCTGGATCGTGCCGACCGCCGCGGCCTGGACGCCGGTGCCGGCCAGGTCGACGTGCAGGTCGCCGGCGACGATCCGGTTGTCCAGGTCGTTCGCCTCGACGCCGAGCGAGACCTCGTAGCGGTCCGGCAGCGCCTTGCGGATCGGGTCGGTGGCCTGGTCCCAGTTCGGGTTGCGGACGAGGGTGTACTGCTTGCCCTCCTCGACCTTCTCGAACATGTACGGGCCCGACGCGACCGGGTGCTGGCGGTACTTGATGCCGGTGTCCTTGTCCTTGGGCACCGGCACGGTGGCGGGCAGCGCGGCGAAGTTGTCGAAGCCGGAGAAGGCCTTCTTGAGGTGGAAGACGATCGTCTGGTCGTCCGGCGTCTCGATGGCGGAGTCGGTATTGACGTCCGGCGTCTTGTAGACGCTCTTGAAGTCCTTCGGCAGGTCCAGCCAGTCGTTGAAGTACGTCGGGCCGTTGACGAAGGTGTCCTTGTCGAGCTGGCGCAGCACGGCGTACTTCACGTCCTTGGACGTGATGGGGGTGCCGTCCTCGAACTTGACGCCCTGCCGGAGCTTGTAGGTCCAGGTCTTGCCGTCGTCGGACGACTTGCCGAGGCTCTCCGCCAGGTCGGGGACCAGCTCGCGGCCGCCCTGCCCGGGGGCCGGCTTGTACGTCACCAGCGGGCGGCCGTAGATGCGCGAGAAGTTCCACGACAGGCCGTAGTAGGTGTCACCGGGGTCGATGGAGTCCCACGCCTCGGTGATGGCCATCTTGAGCGTTCCCCCCTTCTTGTCGGAGGGGTTCACCACACTTTCCAGACCGGCGTTGGCCTGCGCCTCCTGGCTGCCCGCCGCCGAACCGGAGTCGTTCTTGGTCTCTCCGCCGCCGCCACCGCCGCACGCGGAAAGGCCCAGGGAGAGAGCGACACCCGCGGCCAGGAAGGCCGGTGTGGCGTATCTCTTCTTCATGTGTATTGCACCCCTTGTAGGTAGGAGCCGGGGAACCGGAGGGATCAGCGGGACGACTTGGGATCGAGCGCGTCGCGGAGACCGTCGCCGAAGAGGTTGAAGGCGAGCACCGTGATGAAGATCGCCATGCCGGGGAAGAACATGAAGTGCGGGACCGTGTAGTACTTCACGGCCGCCGACAGCATGCCGCCCCAGGTCGCGGTGGGCGGCTGGATGCCCACGCCGAGGAACGACAGCGCCGCCTCGAACAGCACGTTCGTCGGGATCAGCAGCGTCGCGTAGATGAGGATCGGCGCGATCAGATTCGGAAGAACCTCGCGGAAGAGGATATAGGGCCCACGCGCCCCCAGGCTTCGCGCGGCGTCCACGAACTCGCGCTCGCGCAGCGACAGCGTCTGGCCCCGGATGATCCGCCCGATGTACGGCCAGTTGAAGAAGCCGATGACGAAGATCAGCAGCAGGATGCGGAGCGTGTCGCCCTTCACCGCGAGCTGGGTCTCGAACTGGCCGAGCACGCCGACCAGCGAGAGCGCGAAGACCAGGAGGGGGAAGGCGAGGAAGATGTCCATCGCCCGGCTGATCAGGGTGTCCACCCATCCGCCGAAGTAGCCGGCCACGATCCCCATGACCGTCCCGATCACGACCGACAGGAGCGTGGCGAAGAAGGCCACGAGCAGCGAGATCCGGGCGCCGTAGACGACGCGGCTGAACAGGTCGCGCCCGTTGACCGGCTCGACGCCGAACAGGAAGTCCTTGCCGATGCCGCTGCCGCCCTTGGGCTGCATGGTCAGGGTGTCGATCATCTCCTGGTGGAACTCGTTCGGCGGATGGCCGAACCAGCCCACGAGCAGCGGCGCGAAGATCGCGACCAGGATCAGGAGGACAACGACGAGGCCGCCGGTGATGGCCACCTTGTCGCGCTTGAGCCGCATCCAGGCGATCTGGCCGAGCGAGCGGCCCTGGATGGGGGCGCCGCCGGCCTTGGCGACGGCCTCCGGCTCCGCGCGCATCTCCTCACCGGAGACGTCGAGAGGGGCGCTCACCGGGCCCCTCCGGTGGCCGCTGTACTGCGGGCGGCGCACTCAGAAGAGCCGGAGTACGGCACTGAGGCGGAGGAGCGAAGTTCGCTCATGACCTTGCTTCGCGCGGCCATTTGGTGTACGGCCCCCTGGGTCCCAGACGACATTGTCCAGCGAGGCCCGCTGTCGACGGCGCCCCGCAAACGGACAATGTATGCGTTGAGCTGGGATGACCAGTCCCCAGAGCAGGCCTGTGGCCCAACTGTGATTTACCAGAAACTCATTCGTGTTGATCTTGAAAGGATTGTCGGAGTCCCGTTTCGATTGTGTCGTGGAACTGTAACATTGCACCCACGGGTAACTTGGTCCCACGATGTGGGATGTTCAGCCGATCCCGCGCCGCTTCAGGATGTCCTCGATCTCGGAGAAATCGTCCGCCGCGGGCTGTTCGACCTGACGTGGTGCCGCCTTCGCGGTTTGCACCTTCTTGGGCGTTTCAGCCTTCGGTGCGGCCGGTGTCGTCTCGGCGGGACCGGGGCGGGGCGTACGGGCCCGGGAGAGCGACCGGCCGCGCATCGCGCCGGACACGACGAACAGCACCGCCGACAGGCCCGCCACGGCCACGCCGGCCCACGCGAGCGGCGACAGCACCAGGCCGGTCACGAAGCTCACGGCGGCCGTGCCGATGTTCCACAGCGTGGCCTGCGCGCCGGTGAGATAGGCGGCCAGCGGCAGCAGGGACCACGCGGCGGCCCGCAGACCCGCGGCCGCTCCCCTGCGGCGGAAGGCCAGATAGGTGAGCACGAGGCCCACCGCGGTCAGGCCGCCGCACACCGGCAGCCAGGCGATGTCGTTGTAAGTCATGGCGGGGCCCCTTCGTCACGTACCTCCATCCTGGCATCCGTGACGCGATCATGCGGGGCCCGCGCCACCCCGATTCAGCGGACGAGTGCCCGGAGAAAATCCACGTCCACGTCGAGCAGCGACGGCATGACGACCCGCCCGGGCGCCTGCGCGATCGGCAGCACGCCCGGCACGGCGACGACCCGGCAGCCCGCCGCCGTCGCCGACGCCACGCCGTTCGGCGAGTCCTCCAGCGCGACGCACCGCCCCGGGTCGACCGACAGCAGGCCCGCCGCCGTGAGGTACGGCTCCGGGTGGGGCTTGGTGCAGGTGACGTCGTCGGCCGTCACGATCACTTCGAAGTGCTCCCGGCCCACGGCCTTCAGCACGGCGTCGGCGATGATCCGCAGCGACGACGTGACGAGCGCGGTGCGCACCCCGTGGTCGGCGAGCCCGCGCAGCAGGTCCAGGGCGCCCGGCATCGGCGTCACGTCGGCCGACAGCCTGCTCTCCATACCGTCGATCAGCCACTGCCCCACCAGCATGGGATCGACGTCCGCCCGCGTCAGCTCCAGCATGTACCTGACGGTGCGGTCCCAGGAGCCGCCCACGAGCTGCTCCTGGTGCTCCGGGCCCCAGGTGCCGCCGAGGCGGGTGACCACCTCGGTCTCGACCTCGAACCACACCCCTTCGGTGTCGACGAGCAGTCCGTCCATGTCGAACAGCACGGCGTCCACGTGGCCCCTTTCCCCCGGTCACCCCCCCGATGAGGGGGGACTGACATGGTACGGGGGCCGCGTGGGCGCGACGACGGCCGGTCGGACGTTGCGGCACCCGTCCGGGCGCCCGGTCAGACGTTGAAGTACTTCGCCTCGGGGTGGTGGACGACCAGGGCTGAGGTGGCCTGCTCCGGGTGGAGCTGGAACTCCTCCGACAGCGTCACGCCGATACGCGCGGGGTCGAGCAGCTCCATGACCTGCACCTGGTCCTCCAGGTTGGGGCAGGCCGGGTAGCCGAAGGAGTAGCGGCAGCCGGTGATGTTCACCTTGAGCATGTCGGCCAGCGACTCGTCGCCGCCGATGCCCAGCTCCGACCGCACCCGCGCGTGCCAGTATTCGGCCAGCGCCTCGGTGAGCTGCACCGACAGGCCGTGGAGCTCCAGGTATTCGCGGTAGGCGTCCTTCGCGAACAGCTCGGCCGCGGCCGCGCTGACGCGGTTGCCCATCGTGACGACCTGGAGGCCGACGACGTCCACCTCCCCCGACTCGCGGGAGCGGAAGAAGTCGGCCAGGCACAGGTGGCGGTCGCGGCGCTGACGCGGGAAGGTGAAGCGGGTGCGCTCCTTGCCGTCCTCGTCGAGGATGATCAGGTTGTCGCCCTCGCTCACACAGGGGAAGTAGCCGTAGGCGACCGCCGCCTCCAGCAGGTTCTCCGTCTGCAGGCGCTCCAGCCACATCCGCAGCCGGGGCCGGCCCTCCGTCTCGACCAGTTCCTCGTACGACGGGCCGTCGCCGCCCCTGGCGGCCTTCAGGCCCCACTGGCCCATGAACGTCGCCCGCTCGTCGAGGAACGCGGCGTAGTCGGCCAGCGGGATGCCCTTCACCACCCGGTCGCCGAGGAACGGCGGGACAGGCACGGGAACGTCCGCCGCGACGTCGGAGCGGGCCGGGACGTCCTCCTCCGCGGTCCGCGTCAGCACCGCCCCGGTCTTCACCCGGCGCGCGCGCAGCGGCGGCAGCGACGCGCCGTCCTCCCCGCGCTTGACCGCCATGAAGGCGTCCATCAGGCGCAGGCCCTCGAACGCGTCGCGGGCGTAGCGGACCTCGCCCCGGTACACGTCGGCCAGGTCCTGCTCGACGTACGCCCTGGTCAGCGCGGCGCCGCCGAGGAGCACCGGGAACTTGCCGGCAAGACCCCGGGAGTTCAGCTCCTCGAGGTTCTCCTTCATCACGACGGTGGACTTCACCAGCAGCCCGGACATGCCGATCACGTCGGCCCGGTGCTCCTCGGCGGCCTCCAGGATCGCCGACACCGGCTGCTTGATACCGAGGTTCACCACGTCGTAGCCGTTGTTGGACAGGATGATGTCGACGAGGTTCTTGCCGATGTCGTGCACGTCGCCCTTCACCGTGGCGAGCACGATGCGGCCCTTGGTGCTGCCCTCGACCTTCTCCATGTGCGGTTCGAGGTAGGCCACGGCCGTCTTCATCACCTCGGCCGACTGGAGCACGAACGGAAGCTGCATCTCGCCGGAGCCGAACAGCTCGCCGACGACCTTCATGCCGTCGAGCAGCACGTCGTTGATGATCTCCAGTGCGGGCCGCTGGGCGAGGGCCTCGTCGAGGTCGGCCTCCAGGCCCTTGCGCTCGCCGTCGACGATGCGCCGCTTGAGCCGCTCCCACAGCGGCAGCCCGGCCAGCTCGGCCGCCTTCCCGGCCTTCACCGACGCCGCGTCCACGCCCTCGTACAGCTCCATGAACCGCTGCAGCGGGTCGTAGCCCTCGCGCCTGCGGTCGTACACCAGGTCGAGCGCGACCTGGCGCTGCTCGTCCGGGATCCGGTTCATGGGCAGGATCTTGGAGGCGTGCACGATCGCGGAGTCGAGCCCCGCGTTGACGCACTCGTTCAGGAACACCGAGTTCAGCACGATGCGCGCGGCCGGGTTGAGACCGAACGACACGTTGGAGACGCCGAGCGTGGTCTGCACGGTCGGATAACGGCGCTTGAGCTCGCGGATCGCCTCGATCGTCTCGATGCCGTCGCGCCGGGTCTCCTCCTGGCCGGTGGCGATCGGGAACGTCAGGCAGTCGACGATGATGTCCTCGACCCGCATGCCCCAGTTGTGCACCAGGTCCTCGATGAGGCGGGCGGCGATCCGCACCTTCCACTCGGCGGTGCGGGCCTGGCCCTCCTCGTCGATGGTCAGCGCGACCACGGCCGCGCCGTGCTCCCGCACCAGGCGCATGACCTTCTGGAACCGCGAGTCGGGGCCGTCGCCGTCCTCGTAGTTCACCGAGTTGATCACGGCCCGGCCGCCGAGCATCTCCAGGCCCGCCTCCAGCACGGCCGGCTCGGTCGAGTCGAGCACGATCGGCAGCGTCGAGGCGGTGGCGAAGCGGAACGCCAGTTCCTTCATGTCGGCGACGCCGTCGCGGCCGACGTAGTCGACGCACAGGTCCAGCAGGTGCGCGCCGTCGCGGGCCTGCGCCCGGGCGATCTCGACGCACTCCTCGTAGTTGCCCGCCAGCATCGCCTCGCGGAACGCCTTGGAGCCGTTGGCGTTGGTCCGCTCGCCGATGGCCAGATACGACGTGTCCTGCCGGAACGGCACGTGCTGGTACAGCGAGGCCGCGCCGGCCTCGGGACGGGGGCGCCGCTCGCCGCGGGCGCGCCCGCCGACCCGCTCGACCACCTGGCGCAGGTGCTCGGGGGTCGTGCCGCAGCAGCCGCCCACGAGGGCGAGCCCGTAGTCGCGGGTGAAGTTCTCGTGCGCGTCCGCCAGCTCGCCCGGGCTCAGCGGGTAGTAGGCGCCGTCGGACGTGAGCTGCGGCAGCCCGGCGTTGGGCATGCACGACAGCGGCACGCGGGCGTGCCTGGCCAGGTAGCGCAGGTGCTCGCTCATCTCGGCGGGGCCGGTGGCGCAGTTGAGCCCGATCAGGTCGACGCCGAGCGGCTCGATCGCGGTCAGCGCGGCGCCGATCTCGGAGCCGAGCAGCATCGCGCCGTTGGTCTCGATGGTGACCTGGGTGATGATCGGAACGTCCCGCCCGGCGGCCTCGACGGCCCGCTTCGCGCCGACGACGGCCGCCCGGACCTGGAGCAGGTCCTGGCAGGTCTCGATGATCAGGGCGTCGGCCCCGCCGGCGATCAGGCCGGCGGCGTTGTCCCGGTAGGCGTCGCGCAGCGTCTCGTACGGCAGATGGCCGAGCGTGGGGAGTTTCGTGCCGGGACCCATCGAGCCGAGGACGAACCGGGGCCGGTCCGGCGTCGACCAGTGGTCGGCCCGCTCCCTGGCGAGGCGCGCGCCGGCCTCGGACAGTTCGAAGATGCGGTCTTCGATGCCGTACTCGCCAAGAGCCGCACGGTTGGCGTTGAAGGTGTTGGTCTCGACGCAGTCGACCCCCACCTCTAGGTAGGCGTCGTGGACGGCCCGCACGATGTCGGGACGGCTCACGTTGAGCACGTCGTTGCAGCCCTCGTGGCCCTGGAAGTCGTCAAGGGTGGGGTCGTAGGACTGCAGCATCGTCCCCATGGCCCCGTCGGCGATCAGAACTCGCTCGGACAGCACGGTACGGAAGGACGGTCTGCTGGTCATGGAGCAAGACTATCGGCCCGCCGGGCGGATCACCGATTCCGCGCACCGAAAGGGGAGGACCGGTGGAGGAGGGGCGGGCCTTTCCGCACCCTCTGACATCGCCGCAGGTCGGGGCCGCGCCACGGGCGGGTGTGCCCGGCGAAGGTGACGGGCGGGGCCCCTCACCGAATAGTCTTGGAGTGAGCCATACTGCATAGGGCCAGTGAGGGAGGCGGCGCGTGATCGAGTTCGAAGGGCTCCCCGAGCTCGTCGACCCGGTGCTGATCGCCGCGTTCGAGGGGTGGAACGACGCCGGCGAGGCGTCCAGCGGCGTGCTCGCGCACCTCGAGGCCGAGTGGAAGGCCACGCCACTCGTGGAGCTGGACCCCGAGGACTACTACGACTTCCAGGTGACGCGGCCGGTGATCGAGCTCGGCGACGGCCTCACCCGCTCCGTCGTCTGGCCGACCACCCGGCTGCTGCTGGCCCGCCCGCCGGGCGCCAAGCGCGACGTGGTGCTGCTGCGCGGCATCGAGCCCAACATGCGGTGGCGCTCGTTCTGCGCGGAGCTCGTGGGGCTCTGCCACGACCTCGGGGTCGAGCTGGCGATCCTGCTCGGCGCGCTGCTCAACGACTCGCCGCACACCCGCCCGGTGCCGATCACCGGCTCGGTCAGCGACCTCGGCCTGGCCCGCGCGCTGAACCTGGAGCTGAACAAGTACGAGGGCCCGACCGGAATCGTCGGCGTGCTCCAGCACACCCTGGGCACGGCCGGGCTGGAGACCGTGTCCCTGTGGGCGTCGGTCCCCCACTACGTCGCCCAGCCGCCCAACCCCAAGGCGACGCTGGCGCTGCTGCGCCGCATCGAGGACATGCTCGACATCCCCATGCCGTACGGCGACCTGGCCGAGGAGGCGCGGGCCTGGGAGCACGGCGTGGACGAGCTCGCCGCGCAGGACACCGAGGTCGCCGAGTACGTCAAGGAGCTGGAGGAGCGCAAGGACGCCGCCGAGCTCCCCGAGGCCAGCGGGGACGCGATCGCCGCCGAGTTCGAGCGCTACCTGCGCCGCCGCGACCGCGGCACCGACCGCTGATCCGGCGGCGTCAGGCGCCCGCGTCGAGAGCGGCGGGGCCGTTCTCCGCCGTCAGGGGACGTCCGGCCCGGCGCCCCGCCAGAACGGGTCCCTGCCGATGAATCCCAGCAGCCTGGTCTGGGCGTCCGCGTCGCCGGGCACCTCGACCCGCGCGCCGAACTGGCCGGAGGAGCGCATGACCTCCTCCATCCCCTCCATCCCGGCGAGGAGCAGGGCGCAGAAGCCGGGGTCCAGCCGGTCGTCCTGGCCCGTGGCCCTGGAGAGATCCCAGGTGTGCATGAACACGTCAGCGGTGTAGAACCGGTCGATCGCGGCGCCGAGAGGCAGGCTGCCGACGTGGGGGTTGGCGAGTTCCCGGTGCGCCGTCTCCGGATCGTCCAGCACCGCCTGCACACCGTCGCAGTGCACCTGCCACGCGGCGACCGGGTCCTCGTCCACGGACGGCCCGTGGGGCAGTTCGACGCCGGCGCCCGAGGCGAGAAACCCGGGGAGCCATCCGGTCAGGTGCCGCACGACGTCGCGGGCGGCCCAGCCGGCGACCGGGGACGGCGCGTCCCAGGACCGGGCGCCGCGGACCCGGTCGGTGAACAGCCCGGCGATCTGGCGGTGCCGCTCGGCGGGGCGGTCAGACAGCGTCATCGGCGAGCATCCTGTCCAGCTTCGCGTACCCGTCGTCGACACCGACCTCCATGCCGCTGCGCAGCCACGCGTCGCGGCTCTCGAAGCTTTCGGTCAGCGACTGCGTCCGCAGCCGCGTGCGGCCGTCGCCCAGGTCCTCGAACCACAGCGTCTCCAGCGCGACCCCGTCGGGATCGCCCTCGAACGTGAAGGTCTGCACGATACGGTCCGGCCGTACCTCGTGGAAGCAGCCGCGGAAGACGTACTCCGTGCCGTCGTGCGCCGAGACGTACCGCCAGCTCCCGCCGGTACGCGCGTCCCAGTGCTCGATCCGGGTGACGGTGGTGTCGGGCCCCACCCACCGGGCGAACAACACGGGATCGGTGTGCGCGCGGAACAGCCGCTCGGGCGTCGCCGCGAAGTCACGAGTCATCCGGATCACCGGCACACTCGCGTCGGCCTCGATGATCGTCTCCGTGATCCTGTCCATTCTCGTCTCCGTCCATCTCCGCCAGAACCGCGTCGAGGCGGCGGTAGCGCCGCTCGACGCGCTCCCGGTGGCGCTCGATCCAGATGCCCATCAGTTCGAAGGCGTGGGCCTCCAGGCGTACCGGCCGGGGTTGCGGCCCGCGCGGACGGCTGACGAGCCCGGCGTCCTCCAGCACCCGCAGGTGCTTGTAGACGGCCTGCAGCGTCATCCCGTACGGCTCGGCCAGGCGGCTCACGGTCGCGTCGCCCTCCGAGAGCCGGGCGACCATGTCGCGCCGGGTCGGATCCGCGAGGGCCGCGAAGACCCGGGACAGCGCGTCCGTAGCCATCACCCTCTTTCAACCCGCTGGTTGAAAGAACCTTAGGCCACGCAGGGGACGTCCGTCAACCATACGGTTGAAAGACCAGCTCATACCGCACGCCAGCCAAGCCGCCCGCGATCGGGAAGTACTCCTGATCCCACGGCCGCTCCGACCGCAATTGAGGACCCACACAACGGAAAGTAATTGAACCGTCGCCTTATGCACACGAAATCCAATTCGTGCATGGCATAATCCAGCATGCGATGCTGGCCGCACTGAGAAAGCCGTGACCGAGTACAACGGCCCCTGGCCCACGGACGACATCGAGCTCAGCCTGGACGACGAGTCGGACGTCGACCTCCAGGCCGAGGAGGTCTACGGCCGGCGAGGCAACCGGATCGACCAGGCGTACGTGGACGCCGCGGTGGAGCATGTGCGGCGTACGGTGGGTCGCCCGTCTCTCACGGCCCCTGGAACGCGTTCGCCGCAGGTGACGTTCCGTCTCAGTCCCGAGGAGAAGGCCGCCGCCAGAGAGCTGGCAGAACGGGAGGGAAAGACCGTGTCTCAACTGGCCCGGGAGGCCTTCGCCCGCTACCTTCGCGACCACGCCGCCTGACGTACGCCCGGACCCTAGCCCGCGAGGGCGGGCAGGCCGGTGGGGTGGCGGCGGGCGAGGGCCTCGTCGAAGCGGGTCCAGACCAGGGCGGCGAGGTCGTCGTCCACGCCGAGGGGCGCGCTGACCAGGTCGGCCCCGGCGCCGGTCAGGCGGTCGTGGAAGAAGCCGGGCGCGAGCAGGTAGGACGCGACGGCGACCCGGGGCGCGAGGCCCGACCTGGCCCGTTCCATCGCCTCGGCGACCGTGGGGGTGCCGGACGAGGCGAAGGCGGCGGTGACGGGACGCGACAGCCGTACGGACAGCAGGCGCGCGGCGGCGCGGACGTCGTCCAGGGCGGCGGGGTCGGACGACCCGGCCGCGCCCAGGATGACGGCGTCGCAGGGCCGCAGGCCGGCGGCGGCCAGGCGCCGCGCCAGCACCGAGGTCAGCAGCGGGTGCGGGCCGAGCTGCCCGGCGACGACCGCGTCGGGCCGGGTGCGGGCGACGACGGCCGGCAGATCGATGTGGGCGTGGTATCCCCCGGCGAGGAGCATCGGGACCACGACGACCGGTCCCGGCGTCCCCGCCAGCACGTCGGCGAGCAGCGGCGAGCTGATCTCCAGGAACGCCAGCTCCACCCCCGCGCCGGGCCGGGCCCGGCGCACCCGCGCAGCGAGCGACTCCATCACCGACTCCCAGTGCCCGCTGCGCGCCCCGTGCGCCGCCATCACCAGGGTTGGGGTCTCCATCTCGCACTCCTCCGCCCCGAGGCCCCGAGAGCCTCCGTCGTCGTTCCCGCCACCGAGCCGCCTCATTTCGCGAGCCGCCTCACACGGGCCGTCGTCTCACCGCATGGGCGGCGTCACCGGTCGTCGCGGCCGCAGGCGAGGCGGTAGCCGCGCTTGACGACGGTCTCGACGATGCCGGAGGGGCCGAGCGCCCGGCGCAGCCGGGTGATCGCCATCTCGACGGCGTGCTCGGCCGAGTCGCGGGAGGGCCCGCCGGGCAGCACCACCCGCAGGTCGGCACGGCCCACCACGTGCCCGGGGCGCTCGGCGAGCCGCTTGAGCACGGCCATCGGGGCGGGCGGCAGCGGCTTGAGGTTGCCGTCGACCACCACGGCGTGGCCGCGGATCTCCAGCTCGTGGCCGCCGGCGACGAGCCGGGTGACCCCGCTCTCCGGCAGGTGCCGGGCGAGGGTCCGGGCGAGCGCGCCCAGGCGGGCCCGATCGGGCTGGACGGCCCGTACGCCCCGCTGGGTCAGCGGCCCGGCCGTGACCGGGCCGACGCAGGCCGCGACCACCCGGGTGTCGAACGCGGCGAGCAGGGCGTCCTCCAGCCCGTCGGCGCGGGCGGCGCCCAGCATGGCCAGCACGGCGGGCGCGCTGGTGAAGGCGACCGCGTCCACCGAGCCGGTGATGGCCTGGCTGATCAGGCGGCGCAGCGGTGAGGTGTCGCGGTAGGGCAGCCAGCGGTAGACGGGCACCTCGATGACGTCCGCCCCCGCCTCGCGCAGCGCGGCGACGAAGCCGTCCAGCGGCTCGCCGTGCAACTGCACGGCGATGCGGCGCCCCTGCAGGTCCTGCGCGAGCAGGTACTCCTTGACCTCCTCGCACGACTCGGTGCCCGGCGTCCAGTAGTCCGCCAGCCCGGCCGCCCGCACCGCTCCCCTCGCCTTGGGGCCGCGGGCCAGCAGCCGGGCGCCGGCCAGGTGGGCGTTGAGGTCGGTGGACAGCCCCCAGCCCTCCGCCGCCGCCATCCAGCCGCGGAACCCCACGCCCGTGGTGACGACCACGTCGTCGACCGGCGCCTCCAGGCAGGCCCTGGTCGCGGCGAGCAGTCCGGTGTCCTCCGCCAGCGGCACGATGCGGATCGCGGGCGCCCGCACCACCCGGGCGCCCCGCCGTTCCAGGAGCGCCGAGAGCTCCTCGCTGCGGCGGGTCGCCGTCACCCCGATCGTGAACCCGGCCAGCGCGTCCGGCGCCGTCTCCAGGGTCATCGGGGCCTCCTCAAGCAGCGTGGTCATACCACGCTCACCTCCACGGTTCCGTCCGTCACACGAATGGGATAGGTCGGCACGGCGACGCCCGGGTCGTCCACGCACACGCCGGTGACCAGTGAGAACACCTGCTTGTGCATGGGCGAGGCCACGGTCGGCTCGCCGCCCCTGGTGCCGACGATGCCCCGGCTCAGCACGTACGCCCCGCTGAAGGGGTCGAAGTTGCCCAGGGCGTACAGGGCTCCGTCGAACGTGCGGAACACCGCGACCTGCCGGGTGCCGACCAGCACGGCCGCGCCGCGCTCGGGGAGCAGGTCGGTGTAGGAGCAGACCGGGGTCCATCGGTCGGTACGGGTCGCCGTCTCGTTGAGGATGGTCATGAGCGCACTGCCTCCAGAGGAATCAGCACCGGTTTGATCTGGTCGCGTTCGGTCTCGAAGGAGATCGAGGGGTCGGGGATGCCCGGGGCGTTCACGAAGCTGACGAAGCGCCGCAGCTTGTCGGGGTCCTCGATGGCGGCGCGCCACTCGTCGACGTACGTGGCCACGTGCCGCTCCATCTGCGCGTCGAGGTCGGCGCAGATGCCGAGCGAGTCCTCCATGATCACCTCACGGAGGTAGCCGAGACCGCCGTCCAGGCCCTCCAGCCACGCGGCGGTGCGCTGCAGCCGGTCGGCGGTGCGGATGTAGAACATCAGGAACCGGTCGATGGTCCTGACCAGGTCGTCGGTCGACAGGTCGGCGGCCAGCAGGTCGGCGTGGCGGGGCTTGAAGCCGCCGTTGCCGCCGACGTACAGGTTCCAGCCCTGCTCGGTGGCGATGACGCCGAAGTCCTTCGACCTGGCCTCGGCGCACTCGCGGGCGCATCCGGAGACGGCCGACTTGAGCTTGTGCGGCGAGCGCAGCCCGCGGTAGCGCAGCTCCAGCGCGATGGCCAGGCCGACCGAGTCCTGCACGCCGTACCGGCACCAGGTGGACCCGACGCACGACTTCACCGTGCGCAGGGCCTTGCCGTACGCGTGCCCGGACTCGAAGCCGGCTTCCACGAGACGGCGCCAGATGGCGGGCAGCTGCTCGACCCGGGCCCCGAGCAGGTCGATGCGCTGCCCGCCGGTGATCTTCGTGTAGAGCCCGAAGTCGCGGGCCACCTCGCCGATCACGATGAGCTTGTCCGGAGTGATCTCGCCGCCCGGGATGCGCGGGACCACCGAGTAGGTCCCGTTCTTCTGGATGTTGGCGAGGAAGTGGTCGTTGGTGTCCTGCAGCGTGGCCTGCTCGCCGTCGAGGATGTGGCCGCGGCCGAGGGACGCGAGGATCGAGGCGACCACCGGCTTGCAGATGTCGCAGCCGCGGCCCGTCCCGTGTTCGGCGATGAGCTGTGAGAACGTGGTGATCCCCCGCACGCTCACGATGTCGAACAGCTCGGCCCGGCTGTGGGTGAAGTGCTCGCACAGCGCCTTGCCGACGTCGACGCCCGACTTCACCAGGATCTGCTTGAGCATCGGCACGCAGCTGCCGCAGGTGGTGCCGGCCCGGGTGCAGTCCTTGATGCCCTGCACGTCGGTCAGGCCCTTGTCGGCGATGGCCGCGCAGATCCTCCCCTTGGTGACGTTGTTGCAGGAGCAGACCTGGGCGTCGTCCGGCAGGTCCGTCGACGTGGTGCCCGCGCCCGCGAACAGCAGGTCGCTCGGCGCGCCGGGCAGCGGCCTGCCGACGAAGGGCCGCAGCGCGTTGTACGGCCCGGCGTCGCCGACGCAGATGCCGCCGAGCAGGGTCGTGGCGTCGTCGCTGACGAACAGGCGCTTGTAGACGCCGGCGACCGGGTCCATGTAGGTGACGTCGAGCGCGCCCGACATGGCCCCGAACTGCGCCACCTCGACGCCGAGCAGCTTGAGCTTGGTGGACATGTCGGCGCCGGTGAAGGCGGCCGAGCCGAGCAGGATCCGGTCGGCGGCCACCTCGGCCTGGGCGAAGCACGGCGCGACCAGGCCGTAGACCATCCCGGCGGCCAGCGCGCACTCGCCGATCGCGTAGATGTGCTCGTCGGAGGTGCGCATGCCCTCGTCCACCACGATGCCGCCGCGCTCGCCGACCTCCAGGCCGCAGTCCCGCGCGAGCTCGTCGCGCGGCCGCACCCCGGCGGAGAAGACGACGACCTGGGCGTCGACGGCCTCGCCGTCCGGCCTGACCAGCGCGGCCACCCGGCCGTCCGGCCCGGCCTCGATCGACCGGACCCCGGCGCCGGTGTGGACGGTGAGCCCGAGCGCCTCGATGTGGTTACGCAGCACCGAGCCGCCGCCCTCGTCCACCTGGCGGGGCATCAGCCAGCCGCTCATCTCGACGACGTGCGTCTCCAGCCCGAGCCCGCGCAGGGCGTCGGCCGCCTCCAGGCCGAGCAGGCCGCCGCCGATGACCACGCCGGCGCGGGCGTCCCGCGACGCCTCCCTGATGGCGTCCAGGTCGTCGATGGTGCGGTAGACGAAGCAGCCCGGCAGGTCCCTGCCCGGCACCGGCGGCACGAACGGCGCCGACCCGGTGGCCAGCACCAGCACGTCGTACGGCTCGGAGTAGCCGGCGTCGGTGGCGACGGTGCGGGCGGCGCGGTCGACGCCGACCACCTTCACGCCGGTCCGCACGCTCACGCCGTCCGGCACCCGGTACGTGAGGTCGTCCACGCTCTTGCCGCTGAGATAGGAGGTGAGCGCGACCCGGTCGTAGGCCGGGCGGGGCTCCTCCCCGAACACCGTGATCGTCCCGTCGAAGCCCCGCTCCACGAGTGTCTCGATCAGGCGGTGTGCGGTCGGTCCGTGTCCCGCCACGACGATTCTCATGCGCTGACGTACCTTCATGCGCTCACGCCTTCCTGCTCACACAACCAGCCGACGATGCCCTCGACCGCGTCGCGGCAGCCGCCGCACCCGGTGGTGGCCCTCGTCGCGGCGGCTACGGCCTCCACGTCACGCGCGCCGGACTCCCAGCACGCCCTGATCTGGCCCTTCGTCACGTTGTTGCACTGGCAGACCCGGGCCGAGTCCGGCATCCGGGTCGGGTTGTCGGCCGTCGCCGCGGCGCCCACGCCGGGGAACAGCAGGCCGGTCCGGTCGCCCGGGAGCGGCCCACCCCGGTCGAACAGCTGGGTGAGCGTGCCCACGGCGGAGGTCTCGCCCAGCAGGATCGCGCCGACCAGCCGGCCGTCGCGGATGACGAGCTTGCGGTAGGTGCCCTTGTGCCGGTGGGAGAAGCGGACGATCTCCGCCTCCTCGTCGGTCAGGTGGGTCTCCCCCATCGCCGCGAGCTCGACGCTCTTGGCCTTCAGCCGGGTGACCAGCCGCGAGCCCCGGTAGCGGGCGCCCTTGTCGGCCCCGGTCAGCAGGTCGGCGAGCACCGACGCCTGCTCCCAGGCCGGCGCCACCAGGCCGTAGACCCGGCCCGCGTGCTGCGCGCACTCGCCGATGGCGAAGATCGACGGGTCGTCCGTGCGCAGCTCGTCGTCGACGACGACGCCGCGCTCGACCTCCAGCCCCGCGTCGCGGGCGAGGCCGACGACCGGGCGCACGCCGCAGGCGACCACCACCAGGTCGGCGTCGACCAGTTCCTCTCCCGCCAGCTCCACGTGCCGCTCCCGCACAGCGGTCACGGTGACGCCGGTGCGGATGGCGACGCCGAGCGAGCCGAGCGTCTCGCGGAGGATGAGCCCGGCCTCCGCGTCAAGCTGGCGCTCCATCAGGTGGTCGCGCACGTGCAGCAGCGTCACCGGGACACCCCGGCCGGCCAGCCCGCGCGCGGCCTCGATGCCGAGCAGCCCGCCGCCGATGACGACCGCGCTGCGCGCGCTCGTGGCGGCCTCCCTGATGCGGTCGCAGTCGTCCAGCGTGCGGAACGCGGTCGCCCGCTCCACGCCGGGGATCGCCGGGATCACCGGCTCGCTGCCCGTGGCCAGCACGAGCACGTCGTACGGCTCGCGCGTCCCGTCGGCCGCGACGACGGTCCGGGCGTCCCGGTCGATCGCGGTGACCTCGACGCCGAGGTGCGCGGTCACGTTGTGCTCGGCGTGCCAGCGGGGGCCGAGCAGCCGGACCTGGTCCGGCCGCGACGTGCCCGCCACCACGTTCGACAGCAGCACCCGGTTGTACGGCTGCCAGGCCTCGGCGCCGAACACGGTGATCTTGACGTCCCGGTCCCGGGCGCGCACCTCGCTCACGAGACGCGCGCCGGCCATGCCGTTCCCCACCACGACGAGCCTCACGCGTCACGCTCCATGTCCTCGCCGGTGCACCGTTCGAGAGCGGCGGCGCAGACCTTGAACTCCGGCATCCGCGACATCGGGTCGAGCGCCGGGTTGGTGAGCAGGTTGACGCCCTCCCAGTGGAACGGCATGAACACGGTGTCGGGCCGGATCGAGGCGTTGACGCGGGCCACCGCCTCGGCGGCGCCCCGGCGGCTGCGCACCCGCACGCGGTCGCCGGGCGCGACGTTCAGCCGTTCGGCGAGGTCGGGGTGCACCTCCACGAAGACCTCCGGCGCGACCTGGTTGAGCGACCGGATGCGGCGCGTCTGCGCCCCCGACTGGTAGTGGGCGAGCACCCGCCCGGAGGTCAGGTAGAGGGGAAACTCCTCGTCCACGTCCTCGGCGGGCGGGCGGTGGTCCACCGGCACCATGCGGGCCCGTCCGTCCGGGGTGGCGAAGCGGTCCAGGAAGGGCCGCGGCGTCCCCGGGTGGGGCCCGGCCTCGGGCGCGGTCTCGGTGGCTGGGCAGGGCCAGAACACGCCGGTCTCGGCCGCGATCCGCTCGTAGGTGATGCCGGAGTAGTCGGCGATACCTCCGGCGGAGGCCCGGCGCAGCTCGTCGAAGACCGTGCGCGGGTCGGCGGGGAACTTCTCGCCGCAGCCGAGCCGCTCGGCGAGCCCGCCGAGGATCCGCAGGTCGCTGCGCGCGCCCGGCGGCGGCGCCGCGGCCTGGCGGCGCAGCAGCACCCGGCCCTCCAGGTTGGTCATCGTGCCCGACTCCTCGGCCCACTGGGTCGTGGGGAGCACGACGTCGGCCATCGCCGCGGTCTCCGACAGCACGAAGTCGGCGACGACGAGCAGGTCCAGCGCGGCCAGCCGCTCCGTCACGTGCCCGGCACGCGGCGCGGAGACGACGGGGTTGGAGCCGAACAGCAGCAGCGCCCTCGGCCCCTCCGGAGTGCCGAGCGCGTCGAGCAGTTCGTACGCCGACCTGCCGGGTCCGGGCAGGTCGGCGGGGTCGACCCCCCACACGGCCGCGACGTGCGCCCGCGCCGCCGGGTCGTCGATCTTCCGGTAGCCGGGGAGCTGGTCGGCCTTCTGGCCGTGCTCCCGGCCGCCCTGGCCGTTGCCCTGACCGGTCACGCAGCCGTACCCGGAGCCCTCCCGGCCCGGCAGGCCGAGGGTGAGCGCCAGGTTGACGAACGCGGTGACGGTGTCGGTGCCCTTGGCGTGCTGTTCCGCGCCCCGGCCGGTCAGGATCATCGCGCGCCCGGCCTCGCCGAGGATGCGTACGGCCTCGCGCATCTGGGCGACGGGGACGCCGGTGACGCGCTCCACCCGCTCGGGCCACCAGGCCGACACGGAGGCGCGCACGGCCTCGAAGCCGGTGGTGCGCGCGGCGAGGTAGCCGAGGTCTGCGTGGCCCTCGGCGACCGCGATGTGCAGCAGGCCCAGCGCCAGCGCGAGGTCGGTGCCGGGGGTGGCCTGCAGGTGCAGGTCGGCCAGCCGGGCGGTCTGCGTGAGGCGGGGGTCGATCACGACGAGCCGGCCGCCCCGGGACCGCATCGCGGTCAGGTGCCGCACGAAGGGGGGCATGGTCTCGGCGACGTTCCCCCCGGCGAGCAGCACCGCGTCCGCCCGCCCGATGTCGGTGATGGGGAACGGCAGGCCGCGGTCCATCCCGAAGGCGCGGTTGACGGCGGCCGCCGCCGAGGACATGCAGAACCTGCCGTTGTAGTCGATCTGGCTGGTCCGCAGCGCCACCCGGGCGAACTTGCCGAGCTGGTAGGCCTTCTCGTTGGTCAGCCCGCCGCCGCCGAAGACCGCCACGGCGTCCGGCCCGTGCTCGGCCCGGATGGCCCGGAGGCGGCCGGCGGTGTAGTCGAGCGCCTCCTCCCAGGTCACCGGCTTCCCGTGGAGCAGCGGGGTGGTGATCCGTTCGGGTGAGGTCAGCAGTTCGGCCGCCGTCCAGCCCTTCTGGCACAGGCCGCCGGCGTTGGCCGGGATGTCCTCTCTCGGGGTGATCTCGCCGTTGGCGACGTACATGCCGCACTGCAGGGCGCAGTAGGGGCAGTGCGTGGCCGAGCCCACTGTGGTGTCCCCGTGGACCTGTGACATCACAGGACCTGGAGCGTGCAGTGAGATCGGCATGGATCCGATGGTGGGTACAGGCGGTTTCACCGCTGGGTCCCTTCTGTTACCGCTGTGCTACAAGGCGCCAACCGCGCTAACTTCGGCGATCGCGGCGTGGTGAGAGACCTCGTCGTCTCCGGAGCTCACTTGTGCTGTCGCCGCCGGTGAGACGTACGGCGGAAAAGAGCGGGCGCCGCACGGGCGCCCGCGGGGGTGGGGTCCGGACCCTGCTCAAACAGGCCCGCTCGGATCGGCCCGCTCGGACCGGCCGGCTCAGACGCGGGCCGCCGCCAGGCTGGGGGCCGCCTTCGCGCCGAGGGTCCGCATGTAGCAGAACCAGGTGACGGCGAAGCACAGGGCGTAGAAGGCGGCGAAGGCCGCCAGCGCCGCTCCCGCGCCGCCGGTGGCGGCGATGGAGCTGCCGAACCCGCGGTTGATGAAGAAGCCGCCGAACGCGCCGATCGCGGAGATGAAGCCGATGGCCGCCGACGCGTCGCGCTTGCCGGTGCGCAGCGCCTCCTCGAACTCGGGCGTGCCGGGCTCGACGCCCGCGACGGCCTTGGCGCGGAAGATGGCCGGGATCATCCGGTACGTGGAGCCGTTGCCGACGCCGGCGGTGCCGATCAGCAGCATGAAGGCCACGAAGAACAGCGCGAAGTTGTGGGCGGACATGGCCTGCCACACGAGGAGCACCGCGCCGATCATCGCGGCGAAGTTCCAGAACGTGACCGCGGCCCCGCCGAGGCGGTCCGACAGCCAGCCGCCGGCGGGCCGGATGACCGAGCCGATCAGCGGGCCGAGGAACGCCAGCGAGACCATCGAGGCGTGCTCGGCGAACTGCGACTTGATCAGCAGCGGGAAGGCCGTCGAGTAGCCGATGAACGAGCCGAACGTGCCGATGTAGAGGAGCGCCATGATCCACGTCTGGGCCCGGCCGGCCGCCTTGACCATCTCCCTCGGCTCGGCCTTGGCGGAGGTGAGGTTGTTCATGAAGAAGTACGCGCCGGCGGCGGCGAGCAGGATGAACGGCACCCAGAACAGTCCGGCGGCGGCGAGCCCGAAGCCCCCGATGACCAGCGGCATCAGCAGCTGCACCGAGCTGACGCCGATGTTGCCGCCCGCGGCGTTCAGGCCGAGGGCCGCACCCTGCCTGCTCTGCGGGTAGAAGTAGGTGATGTTGGCCATGCTGGAGGCGAAGTTGCCGCCGCCGAGCCCGGCCGTCGCCGCGATGGCGAGGAACGCCCAGTAGGGCGTGCCCGGGTCGTTCACCGCGACCGCCAGCAGCACCGCCGGCACCAGCAGCAGCAGCGCGCTGACCACCGTCCAGTTGCGCCCGCCGAACCGCGCGGGGGCGAAGGTGTAAGGGATGCGCAGCGCGGAGCCGACGAGGTTGGGCAGGGAGACGATCCAGAACAGCTGGTCGGTGGAGAACTTGTAGGCGCCGAGCTTGACGGCGACGATGCTCCAGACGGTCCACAGCGTGAAGCCCAGGTGCTCGGCCAGGATCGAGAACACCAGATTGCGCCGGGCCGTCTTCTTCCCGGTGCCCTCCCAGAACGCGGGATCGTCCGGTCGCCAGTCACCGATCCACCGGCCCTTCCCGGGCTCGCCGGTAGCCGTGTTCGCCGCCTGCGTCACGGTCATCGTTCCTCCTGCGTCTCGTGTCAGCTGGGGGCGTCTTTCTCAGCTGGGAACCGGTACCGACGCTAGGAAGGGGTCGTTACGCACCTTGACGATGTGTGATCGTGCGGTCGTTACATGTGCCGCACCCCGGAAACATGCAATCCACAGGCATAACGGACGCAACACCGCGTTAACAACCGGTCGCCCGCGCGGGAGTCCGCGTTAAGGCCGCGTGTCGCCGCCCGCACCCGTGCCGCCCGGCTCCGCGCGCGGGCCGGTCGCACGCCGTCACGAAGGTCAGCGCTCCCGCGACCGAGCACCTCGTGTGGTCATTTCACGACATTCCCGTGATCACGGGACTGCCGTTTCGTGACCGGGGTGCGCCGTTTCCGCCACCGGGATGGCACAGACATTTCGGTTGACATGTGACCGGTTTCCCGGCGGCAGGAATATCCGCGGTGGTGGACGGGGATACCGAAGCCGCCTCCCGCCTGATGCGGGCCCGCGTGGGCCCGCGCCCACCCGGGAGGACGGATGCCAGCGATCTCGCGTCGCGCGTTCCTGTCGTCGGCGTACCTGTCCGTGGCGCTGCTGTCCGCCCAGGGCGGGATCACCTCACTGGCCGGGCCCGCCCTGGCGGCCCGCGGCCCCCGGCGCCCGCGCGTGTACACCCGCTCGGAGTGGCGGGCCGACCCGCCCGCGAGCAAGGCCGATGTGCTCGACCGGGGCCCCGACCGGCTCGTCGTCCACCACACGGCGACGGCGAACACCGGCGCGGCCGACCTGGAGGCGGCCTTCCGGCTGTCCCGGGCGATCCAGCGCTACCACATGCGGCGCAACGGCTGGGAGGACATCGGCGAGCAGTTCACGGTCAGCCGGGGCGGCTACGTCATGGAGGGCCGCAACCGCTCGCTGCCGGCCGTAGAGGCGGGCAGGCACGTGCTGGGGGCGCAGGCGGCCGACCACAACGACCACACGCTGGGCGTCGAGACGGAGGGAACCTACACCTCCTGCCTGCCGCCCGCCCGGCAGCTGGCCGCGCTTACCTCGCTGCTGGCGTGGCTGTGCGACGCGTACGAGCTCGACCCGCGCGTGGCCATCGTCGGCCACCGCGACCTCAACCGGACCGCCTGCCCGGGCGACCGCCTCTACGCGTACCTGCCGCAGCTGCGGGCCGACGTGGCGCGCCGTCTGGGCGGCCGGGCGCCCCGCCGCCTCGCTGCCGCGCCACCGTGGCCGGCGCTGCCGGACGGCTCCCCTGACGGCCACGGCGAGAGTGTGGCGCTCGTCGGCGACCTGCCGTTCGAGCACGGCCCGGCGG
The DNA here is from genome assembly GCF_005864065.1 of Microbispora triticiradicis. Classification (NCBI taxonomy): domain Bacteria; kingdom Bacillati; phylum Actinomycetota; class Actinomycetes; order Streptosporangiales; family Streptosporangiaceae; genus Microbispora; species Microbispora triticiradicis. The sequence continues at coordinate 398,283 of NZ_VANP01000005.1, forward strand.
TCGGCCCGCACGACCTGACCCGGCACCCCCGCGTCCTCTGACCGGCACCGCCGCCCCGGCCTCCCGGCCCGCTCTCGTGGCGGCGGGCCGGGAGCGGAGGCGCCGCGTCAGAGCCGCTCGACGTTGGGTCCCCGGCAGCGGTTGCGGGTGTCGAGGACGAAGGCGCTCTCGCGCCGGATCATCTCGTAGTCGAAGCAGTCGTGGTCGGTGAGGATCACGACGGCGTCGGCCGCGGCCGCCTCCCGCGCCGACGGCTCGGCGATCCCCACCCCCTCGGCCACGAACGCGAGGTCGACGTGCGGATCCGCCGCGTACACCCGCGCGCCCAGCCTGCGCAGGAGCCTCGCCACCTCCAGCGCGGGAGACTCGCGGCAGTCGCCGGTGTTCTTCTTGTACGACAGGCCGAGCAGGAGGACGCGGCTGCCGTTCACGGCCTTGCGCCGGTCGTTCAGCGCCAGCACCAGCCGGTCGACGACGTGCGCGGGCATGTGGTCGTTGACGTCGTTGGCCAGCTCCACGAACCGGAAGTTGTGCCCCAGACTGCGCTTGACCTTCCAGGACAGGTACGACGGGTCGATCGGCAGGCAGTGGCCGCCGACCCCTGGCCCCGGGGTGAAGCGCATGTAGCCGAACGGCTTGGACGAGGCGGCGTCGATGGCCTCCCACACGTCGATGCCGAGCTGCCTGGCGAAGACCGACAGCTCGTTGACCAGGGCGATGTTGACGTGCCTGAAGGTGTTCTCCAGGAGCTTGCACAACTCGGCCACCTGCGGCGAGGACACGGGGACGACGCGCTCGACGACGGTCTCGTAGAAGGCGCGGACCCGCGCGAGGGCGGCGTCGTCGAGGCCGGAGACGACCTTCGGCGTGTTCTCCAGGCGCCACCGCGCGTTGCCGGGGTCGATCCGCTCCGGGCTGTAGCCGAGGTGGAAGTCGCCGGGAGCGCGCAGGCCCGACCCCTCCTCCAGGATCGGGCGCAGGTACTCCTCCGTCGTCCCCGGATAGGTGGTCGACTCCAGCACCACGGTCGCGCCCGGCCGCAGATATGGGGCGAGCGACCGGCCGGCCGACGCGATGTGGCTGAGATCGGGCACGCCGTCGGTCAGCGGCGTCGGCACGGTGATCACACAGACGTCGAAGCCGTCGGCGTCGGCGTAGTCCGCGCTGGCCCGGTAGCGGCCCGTCCCGTGGGCGGCGGCGAGCGCGTCGTCGCCGACGTCCTCGACGTACGACTGACCGGCGTTGAGCCGCTTGACCCGCAGCTCGTCCACCTCGACGCCCACCACGTCGAACCCGGCCCGCACCGCGCGGACCGCCAGCGGCAGGCCGACATACCCCTGCCCCACCACGACCAGTTTCTCCATCAAGGACCCCCGTCCCCTGGCAGTTACGATGTCTCAGCCGCGGCGGTCCACGAGCGGGCGCCACCAGTCCTGGTGGTCCCGATACCAGCGCACGACGTCCGCGAGCCCCTCGTCGAACCCCGTCAGGGGCTCGTAGCCGATGGCCCGGATCTTTCCGCTGTCCAGCGCGTACCGCCGGTCGTGACCCGGCCGGTCGGGTACGCGCTCGACCATCTCCCATCCGGCGCCGAAGGCGTCGAGGATCCGGCGGGTGAGATCGAGGTTGCTCAGCTCGACGCCGCCGCCGATGTTGTAGACCTCGCCGGGCTCCCCCTTGTCCAGCACGAGCTGGACGCCCCGGCAGTGGTCGTCCACGTGCAGCCACTCCCGCACGTTGCCGCCGTCGCCGTACAACGGCACGGGACGCCCGTCGATCAGGTTGGTGACGAACAGCGGGACGACCTTCTCCGGATACTGGTACGGCCCGTAGTTGTTGGAGCACCTGGTCACCCGGACGTCCATCCCGTACGTGCGGTGGTAGGCGCGGCAGAGCAGGTCGGCCCCCGCCTTGGCGGCCGAGTAGGGCGAGTTCGGCAGCAGCGGCTCCGCCTCCGTCCACGTCCCCTCGTCGACCGAGCCGTACACCTCGTCGGTGGACACCTGGACGAACGTGCGCACGCCCGCCTCCAGGGCGGCCTGCAGCAGCCGCTGCGTGCCCAGCACGTTGGTCGTCACGAAGTCGCCCGCGCCGCTGATCGACCGGTCGACGTGAGTCTCGGCGGCGAAGTTCACGACCACGTCGTGCCCGGGGACCAGCTCGCGCAGCAGCGCCGCGTCGCAGACGTCGCCGCGCGCGAACGTGAAGGCGGGGCGGGTCTCCACCGGGGCGAGGTTGGCCGGGTTGCCGGCGTAGGTGAGCTTGTCCAGCACCGTGACCCGGGCGTCCTCGTACCCGGGGTAGGCGCCCGACAGCAGCGAGCGGACGTAGTGGGAGCCGATGAAGCCGGCCGCGCCGGCGACGAGGATCTTCACGCGCGCACCTGCACCTTGCTGTGGTCTCCGATCATGAGCTGGTAGGCGTTGGGCACCCCGGTCGCCTTCGTGACCTCCGCGTTGCGGCCGATCAGCGAGTGGGTCATGCCCCGGACGCCCCGGATGGCCGAGTCGGCCAGCACGATGCTGTAGTCCACCTCGGCGTCCTCGATCACGCACCCCTCGCCGATCGAGGTGTACGGCCCGACGTACGAGCCGATGATCTTGGTGTCGGTGCCGATCACCACCGGGCCGCGGATGACCGAGCCCTCCACCACGGCGCCGGGGGCGATCACCACCCGCCCGGTCACCTCCGACAGCCCGTCCACGGTCCCCGCGACGCCGGGCTCGACCGCCTCCAGCACGATGCGGTTGCACTCCAGCATGTCCTGCAGGCGGCCGGTGTCGCGCCAGTAGCCGGTGACGAAGTGGGACCGCACGCGGTGCCCGCTGTCGATGAGCCACTTGATCGCGTCGGTGATCTCCAGCTCGCCCCGCGCGGACGGCCCGATCGCGCGTACGGCCTCGTGGATCGCGGGCGAGAACGTGTAGACCCCGACGATCGCGAGGTCGCTGCGCGGGTGCTCGGGCTTCTCCTCCAGCGCGACGATCTCCCCGTGCGGGCCGAGTTCGGCCACTCCGTAGAACTGCGGCTCGGCCACCCGGGTGAGCAGGATGCGGGCGTCGCACTCCTCGGCGCGGAAGGCGTCGACCAGGCCGCGGATGCCGCCGACCAGGAAGTTGTCGCCCAGGTACATGACGAACGGCTCGCCGGCCAGGAACTCCCGCGCGACGAGGACGCAGTGCGCCAGCCCGAGCGGCGCCTCCTGGGGGATGTAGGTGACGTCGAGCCCGAACGCCGAGCCGTCGCCGACGGCCGCGCGGACCTCCCGGCCCGTGTCGCCGACGATGATCCCCACGTCGGTGATGCCGGCGTCCCTGATCGCCTCCAGTCCGTAGAAGAGCACCGGCTTGTTGGCGACGGGGACGAGCTGCTTGGCGGAGGTGTGGGTCAGCGGGCGCAGCCTCGTGCCCTTGCCGCCCGCCAGGACGAGTGCCTTCACCGCTGTCCGCGTCCTTCCGCGGCACCCCGTGGGCGGCTCATCGCGGCTCACCGCGGAGCAGCGAGTAGAGGACCTGGTCGTGCCAGCCGCCGTCACGCCACTGGGCCCGCCGCAGGACACCCTCACGCGTGAACCCGATCTTCTCCACCGCGCGCTGCTCGCCGATGTTCTCGACGTCGGCGAAGCACTGGAGGCGCTCGGCCCGGGTGTGCGCGAACAGGTAGTCCGCCAGCAGGCGCTGCGCCTCGGTGCCGATGCCGCGGTTGCGGTAGCCGGTGAAGACGCAGATCCCGATCGTCCAGCACCAGCACGTCGTCTCGGGTCCCCAGGCCGTCTTCCACCAGGCCACCCACCCGGCCGTGTCCCCGCCGGAGTCGACGGCGAGCCGCCCGTAGTCGTCGCCGAGCAGGCCGTCGTCCGCGAACCGCCGGCGCAGCGCGCCCGAGTGGCGGTATCCGTACCACTGGAATTCGCCCCGCGCCTCGGGCGTCGCCCGTTCCGCTTCGAAAACGTCGAGGTCCGCCTCGCGGACCGGCCTCAATGTGACGTCCATGATCTCCCCTCACATACGGGAGCCGCGCGGAAGGAACGGAATGTCCGGCGCCTTTTCTCCCGGGCGGGGCCGCGGGAATTCCATCCGGCCGCCCGCCAGTCGCCAATGCTATGCGCGGACCAGCGCGAAGCCGGCGGGCCACATTGGGAACAAGCGTGAAAGGTGCGGATCGGATTTCTCAATATCCCGCAAATTCGGATGTGCGGCACGAGGAGGCCGGCAGCCGCTCATCACAATGACGCCATGACCAACGTATCCGTTGTGATTCCCTGCTACCGATCCGCCCGGACGCTGCCGGCCCTGGTGGAACGCCTTCTCGCCGTTCTGCCCACCGCCGCGGACCTCTTCGAGGTCGTGCTCGTCGTGGACGGCTCGCCCGACGACACGTGGGAGGTGGCCCAGGGCCTCGCCGAGCGGCACGGCAGCGTCCGCGCCGTGCTGCTGGCCCGCAACTACGGACAGCACAACGCCCTGGTCGCGGGCATCCGCTGCGCGCGCTACGAGGTCATGGTGACGATGGACGACGATCTGCAGCATCCGCCGGAGGAGATCCCCCGGCTCCTGGCAGGCCTGGAGCCCGGCCTCGACATCGTGTACGGCGTGCCGAGCGGCGGGACGCACGGGCGAATTCGCGATTTCGCCTCCAAATCCCTTAAGTGCGGGCTTTCCGGGCGGTTCGGCGCGGAGAACGGCGCGGACATCTCCGCGTTCCGCGCCTTCCGGAGTTTTCTGCGGGAGTCGCTGGACGGCGTCGGGGGTCCGCACACGCAGATCGACATCGCCTTCTCGTGGGCGACCACCCGGGTCGGCACCGTACAGGTGCGGATGGACAGCCGGCTGGCCGGCCGCTCCAACTACACGCCCGCGATGCTCGTCCGCCACGCGATCGGCGTGTTCGTCGGCTACAGCACGCTCCCGCTGCGCCTGGTGACCTATTTCGGCCTGCTGACCGGAGCGTTCGGCATCGTCCTGCTGACGGTCTTCCTCTGGACGTACTGGTCGGGCGACAGCACCGTCAAGGGCTTCACCTCGACCGCGTCGATGATCGCGTTGTTCGCGTCCGCCCAGATGATCGCGCTCGGCATCATCGGGGAGTATCTCGGCAGGATCCACGTCGAGAGGATGGGACGCCCCACCTACATCGTCCGCAGCCGGGCCGAGAGCGGTGCGGCGCAGCCGATGACGGTGACGGGCGGCCCGGAGGGGTGGAGCGCGTGAAGCGGGTCGCCGTCGTGCAGTCGAACTACATCCCCTGGAAGGGGTACTTCGACCTGATCGCCCACGTCGACGAGTTCATCCTGTTCGACGATGTGCAGTACACCGACAGGGACTGGCGCAACCGCAACCTGGTCAAGACGGCCGCCGGTCCGAAGTGGCTGTCCGTCCCGGTACGGCGGGGCCCGCGCGGCCGCCTGATCAACGAGGTGGTCGCGAGCGACCCGGACTGGCCCCGCGCGCACTGGCTCCTGCTCGCGCAGACCTACCGTAAGGCCCCCTGCTTCCAGGCGGTCGCGCCGGTGATCGAACGGCTCTACCTCGGCTGCCGCCACGACCGGCTGTCGGACATCAACCGGCACTTCCTCGAAGGGCTGCTGGACGTGCTCGGCATCCCGGCGCACCTGACCCGCGCCGAGGACTACGCCGCGACCGGCGCCAGGACCGAGCGGCTCGTGGACCTGTGCCGCAAGGCGGGCGCCGACGAGTACCTCACCGGTCCGGCCGCCCGCGCCTACCTGGACGAGAGTCTCTTCGACCGGGCCGGGATCGGGGTCCGGTGGTTCGACTACTCCGGCTATCCGGAGTATCCGCAGGCGCACCCGCCGTTCGACCACCATGTCAGCGTGCTCGACCTGATCTTCAACACCGGGCCCGCCGCCGCCCGGTATCTCAAGAGCGCCCGGCATCTCGAGAATGCTCAGTGCCCCGCGGCCGGGCCGGCGATCTCGTAGACGGCGAAGTCCCCGGAGCGGAACCGCGTGGCGGCGACGTCTCCGAGCCTCGCGCCGGGGACCGTCAGCCGCTCGTCCGCGAACAGCCAGCGCACCCCGTGACGGTCCCGCAGCGACCGGGCCGCCCGCCACGAGGGCGCGGCGAACAGCGCCTCGTTCGCCCGGAGCCGCTCGCGGTCCCAGAACGGCAGATACCAGAGCACCTGGCCCGGACTCCACCGGTCCAGGTTCGCCGTCGCGTAGGCCCATCCCTCGACGAGCACCCGCCGCTCGGTCAGCGCCGACACCCAGGCCGCGCGGCTGTCGCAGGGGCCGTCGACGCCGAGACGGCAGTGCAGGTTCGTCGCGACGACGTCGCCGGGGCGGGAATGGTCGCGCAGCCACCGCGCGGCGGTGACGACGCCCCGCGGCATCGCCTGGGCCTGTGCCGCCCGGTCGGCGTCCTCCGCCGCGACCACCGGAGCCTTGTACGTCACCGGAAGGACCCGGGTGAACCAGGCGGCCGGCGCGGCGAACGCCGAGGTCACCACGAGTGTGAGAGCGAACGGGGGCAGCGCGCCGCGCCGCGCGGCGGCCAGCGCGACCGCCGTCAGCGCCACGAAGACCAGCAGGGCGGCGTACGGCAGGGCGAGCACGCCGAGCGGCTCGCCGTCGGGCAGCGGGACCCGCACGTCGCACAGGATCCGGATGCAGTAGGCGGCGACGGCTCCGGCGACGGCGGCGCACAGGACGGACAGCGGCGACGTCCCCGACCCGCGCAGGACGGTGACGAGCCCGTAGACCGAGACGATCGCCAGATAGGGATAGGGCGCCTGGAGGAAGTAGATCTCCGACAGGCCGGGATGCCCGAAGCAGAGCGCCACGCCCAGCCCGGCCAGACTCATGCCGAGGGTCAGCACGACGGCGGGCCGGGCGAGCGCCCGGGGCCGGGTGAGCAGGCCGAGCGTCCCGCACCAGGCGACGGCTCCGGACAGGACGCACAGGAGGGTGAGCCCGAGGACCGTGGCCGCCGGCCCCGCGAGCGGCTTCCCGTCGCCGGTCACGCCGCCCCACGTCACGCGCATCAGGGACAGCGGGGCGGCCGTCGTTCCCCCGCGTACCCCGCCGTACAGGACGAACTGGGCGAAGAGCAGGCAGGCCGCGCTCATGCCCAGCGCGACCAGGGCCGGGCCGTCCGGGCGTCGGCGCCGCACCGTCCCGGCGACGGCCACCGCCGCCAGGCCCGCCGTGAGCAGGGGCAGGTACGTCGCCTTGGCCCCCATGACGGCGGCCAGGAAGATCCCGAGCAGGAGCCACTCGCGCGGGTTCCGCCGCCGGTTCTCCAGCAGCCGCCGGTTCTCCAGCAGATCGCTCAGCAGGAGGAAGACCGGGACGAACAGCAGCGCGCCGAAGGTCTGCGTGGGGCTCGACCAGGACTGGACCGGTTTCCAGACCAGCGCCCCGCCGACCGGGCCGATGTAGAGGTTCGGCGCCGCGACGAGGAAGACGGCGGCCAGGGCGGCCAGAGCTCCGGCCCGCGACCCGATCACGCGCCGGGCGGCCAGGCCCAGCAGGACGACGAGCGCCGCGATCATCGGCAGCATGCCGAGGCGGAACAGCAGGACCAGCGGCTCCACGCCGGTCACCCAGCTCGCCGCCGCGTAGTGGGCGTAGACGAACCAGTGGTACGGCAGGGGCTCCCCGGCGACGATCGGCATCGTCGGGGGCACGTGGTGCCGCAGCTCGCCGATGAACGCCAGGTGGAGGGGCATGTCGGGGTACGACGCCCCGAGCGCCGGCCAGGCGAGGGCCTGCGTGCGGAAGAAGTTGACCGCGCTCCAGACCACCAGGTAGGCGACGACGAGGGCCAGCGACCAGGACCACCAGATCGGCGACCGGGCCGCGGCCTGGGCGCTTCTCCAGTGGCGCCGCAGGCGGGGCACGAGGAGGAAGGCCGCGTACGTCGCGACCGGCCAGGCGAGGACGAGCAGCGGCGCCCCCACGGCCCTGGCCGCTACGTAGGCGAACACCTCCAGCGCGTATCCGAGGGCCAGCCCGAGCGCGACCTCCTCGCCCCGGGAGCGGTCACCCCGGTAGAGGGCCCGGACCAGCAGCGTTCCCGGGGCCGCGAGGCAGACGACGACGTAGCCGCAGAAACGTGCCGTGTCGGAGACGCGGACGCCGTAGCGGCTCAGCGCGGCCGCCGTCAGCGCGAGCACCACGACGGCCGGCGCCCATCTCACCAGCGTCCGCCGCGTTCGCCGCGTCCGCCGCGCCGGTGCGCCGTCCGCCGGCGCGGCGGCCATGAACTCCCGCGGCGATCCGAGCGGGCTCCGGGTCCGCGGACCTCCCCCGGCCGCGCCTCCCGCAGCCGAATGGACCAGCGTTCTCTCATCCGAAAGGGACGGGCCCGTCGCAGGGATTTCCCGAGGCGAGGTGTCAGCCATGCGTGCGATTCTCGCGGCGGCGGCAGTGCGTATTCGCCCGCGACCTCGTTCCGGGCGGAGTCCTTGACATTCCTTTGCGGCATCCCGCGCTACGGCCGGACAATGCGGGAATCGGGAATCGCCCTCAGAAAGACGAGGGACGGTGCGCCCGCACGACCAGGGTGACCCCGGGAAGCGATTTGACGGGCAGATATCTCTCCGCCGCGACCACCGCGCCCAGCCCCAGGTTGACCAGGCGCGGCACGTCCGTGACGTCGGAGCCGCCGATGCGCTTCCTGCGCCAGGCAACGATCGGCCGCATCAGCACGTTCCAGCTCCACATGCGGTCGACGACCAGCCCTGCCCCGCACAGCAGCGCGGCCAGCTCCTCCCGGGCGTACCGGCGGAAGTGGAAGGACGCCACGTCGTGTGCCGACCACAGGGCCATGTCGCACGGGACCGTGATCAGCGCCCGGCCACCCGGCCGCAGCACGCGCACCAGCTCGCGGGCGGCCGTGTGGTCGTCCTCGATGTGCTCCAGCACGTCGAACGCGAGCACGAGGTCGAAGGACTCGCCGGGCAGCGGCAGGTCGCACGCGTCGGCGTGGATCGCCCGCAGACCCCGCCGTACGGCCAGCTCGACCGCGGTCTCGGAGTAGTCGGCCGCCAGCGCGTCCCACCCGTGCTCGACCAGCACGCGGGTGTTGCCGCCGCCCGCGGCGCCGATGTCGAGCGCCCTGCCGGGCGGCCCGAGCCGCCGCAGCTCCCGGGCGAGCATGACGCGCCGCTCCCGATACCACCAGTGCCGGTCCTCCAGCTCGACCGTACGGCGGATGTCAGTGGCCTCCATGGCAGCCTTCCCCTAGCGATCAGTTCTTACGGCGGGACGGAAACGTCCAGAGTCTGTGCACGAGGTAGCACAGCGGCACGTTCACGACGATGACCAGCGCCTGGGCCACCATGATCGGAATCCCGGCGAGCTCCACCATGAGTGGAACGCCCGTGACCGACGCCGCCAGGAAGCCCAGCCCGACGGCGTAGAACCGCAGGTGGCCGAGCACCCAGGACGATCCGGACACGCGGAAGACCATCAGCCGATACCACGGATAGACCACGACCGAGGCGACGAAGTGGCTGGTCACGAGCAGGAGAAGGTACGGCACCCGGTGCCCGAGCGCGGCCAGTTGGACGCCGAGGATCGCGTAGTACACCACGGCCGACAGTGCGCCGCCGCCCAGGTAGAGCACGCGCCGCCGGTCGAGCGCCACGGACAGGACCCGGCGCGCGAGGTGACGGCGCCCCGCGGGCCGGCCGCCTCCGGCGTCCGCGCCGCGCCGGTCACCGGAGGTCGCGAGCGGCCGCCGAGTGTGACCCGGACCTGGACTTCGGGTGGGTCCCGGAGCTGATCCCGGCGCGAACCCGGCCGTGTTCCGGCGCACCGTCAGCGCACCTCGTAGCCGCGCACCGCGTCGACGACGCGAGCCGCGCCGGCCTCGCCGAGACCCGCGTACAACGGCAGCCGTACGAGCCGGTCCGCGACGTTCTCGGTGACCGGGCAGCCGCCGGGGGCCGCCCTGCCGTGCCGCGGGCCGGCCGGAGAGCTGTGCAGCGGCTGGTAGTGGAACGCCGCCTGCACGCCGTGCGCCGCGAGGTGGGCGATGAACGCCTGCCGGTTGCGCAGGTCGGGCAGGAGCAGGTGGTAGAGGTGCGCCGGATGCGCGCGGTCGCCGGGGACCGCCGGCTGCGCCACCCCGTTCTCGGCCGCCCAGTCCGCGAGACCCTCGTGATAGTTCCGCCACACCGCCTGGCGCAGCCGCTGGATCGCGTCGAACGACTCCAGCTGGGCGGTCAGCATGGCGGCGAGGACGTCCGAGGGCAGATAGCTCGACCCGATGTCGACCCACTGATACTTGTCGACCTGTCCCCGGAAGAACCGGCTGCGGTCGGTGCCCTTCTCGCGGATGATCTCCGCGCGCGCGGCGAGGGCGGCGTCGTTGACGAGCAGGGCGCCCCCCTCCCCGCACTGCACGTTCTTCGTCGCGTGGAAGCTCTGCGTCGCCATGAGCCCGAACGACCCGAGGGGCCGGCCCCGGTAGAGTCCGCCCAGTCCGTGCGCGTTGTCCTCGATCAGGGCCAGGCCGTGGCGTCGCGTCACCGCGCCGATCGCGTCCATCTCGCAGCCCACCCCGGCGTAGTGGACGACCACGACGGCCCTGGTCCGCTCGGTGATCGCGGCCTCGATCAGGCGTTCGTCGATGTTCAGGGTGTCCGGCCTGCAGTCCACGAACACCGGCACCGCCCCGCGCAGTGCGTAGGCGTTGGCGGTCGACACGAACGTGAACGACGGCATGAGGACCTCGTCGCCGGGCCGCAGGTCCAGCAGGATCGCCGACATCTCCAGGGCGTGCGTGCACGAGGTCGTCAGCAGGGCGCGGCCGGCGCCGGTCAGTTCGCACAGGAGCCGGCCGGCCCGCTCGGTGAACGGCCCGTCCCCGCAGGTGAACCCCTGACGTACCGCCTCCGAGAGGTAGGCGAGCTCGTTGTCCGCCACGTGGGTCCGGTTGAAGGGGACGGCCTTCGGGCTGGTTGTGCTCACCGCCGTAGTGAACAACGGCCCCGCGTCCCCCCACCGCCGCCGCCGCGCGTGGTTGGCGAAACATGGCGCAACCCTTACGGCGGCGGGGGCGGGGCCGGGGATCGGCCGGCCTACCGCGCGTTGACGACCTGCACCACCTCGTTGGAGGTGCTGGGCGCGAAGCGCACCCACGCCTCGGCCTGCGCCGTGAGACCGCCGAGGTAGACGGCGGTGATGTGGTGCTCCCCCACCGACAGCGCCGAGGTCGTGAACGTGGCGGGCGTGTCGGCGCCGGTCTGCATGCCCGTGCCGATGACGACGCCGTCGTCCTTGAAGAGCACCCTCCCGGCGGGTGCCAGCGTGCCGCTGCGGGGGCGGACCCGCGCGGTGAACGTGACCGGGAACTTCGCCTGGGAGGGGTTGGGCGAGGAGGTCAGCTGGGTCGTGGTGCCGGGGTCGAACGGCAGCATGACACGGGTCGGCGGCGGAACGACGGCGTTGATCTCGTTCGCGCCGTCACCCACGTTGTCGGCCTCGGTGGTGCCCTCGATCGTGACCGTGTTGTCGAGGAGGAGGGTCCGTCCGTCGACGACGGCGCCCTCCGCGACCTTGATCGAGCCGCGGGCCAGGACGGTGCCGCGGAAGGTGGAGTACGTCCCGAGGACGGCGCCCTCGGTGGCCTGCCAGAAGACGTTGTCCGCCTGCGCTCCGCCCGTCAGCGTGACGTTGCTGACCCTGGCCGTGGTCAGCGTGGCCGCGCGGAAGACGAAGACCGCGTCCGGGTTCCCTCCGGCGTCGATGACGAGCGTGCCGTCGATGCGGAACGTCCCGTCCGCCGAGTCGTAGACGCCGGGGGTCCTGCGGGTGCCGCCGAGCTCGGCGGGCACGGTGACGGCGGGGCCCCGAGCCGAGATGTCGTCGTACGCGGCGGTGGCGTCGGCCATCACCTGCGCCGCCTCGGCGTCACCGGCGTGGACGTCCCCCTCGACCACCCCCGGCGGGAAACCGGTGACGGCGGTGCCGGGGCTGACGTCGACGTCCCCGGTTATCAGGGTCATGTTCGTGCTGATGACCGTGCCCGCCGCGAGCACCGCCGTGTGCTCGGCGGCGCCGAGGTCCACCGGGGGCTGGTCCGCGCTCGCGCGGCCGTCCGTCACGACGAGGACGCCCGCTACCAGGGCCGCGACGAGGACCCCGGCAAGGGCCGCGTACAACCACACCGCGGTGGCACCGCGTGGGAGAAACCGGCGGTGACCGGCGACTGCCGCCATGAGAGGACTCCTCCTTCTCGGGGATCCGGCCCTGCCGCGTGGCCGTCCCGGACGGGACGATCGGCGCGGTGGCCTGCCCGCGCGTAAGCATTGGGTAAGGGACCGGCAGGGACACGGCCGGACACCGGGCCGGGGCGTTTCGTTGCCCGTTCTTTGCCCGGTGCCGGCCGTTCGTTCAGCTCTGCTGGAACACGACGTCGACCCAGTAGTTCGACGAGCGGAAGGTGCTGGACGGGAAGGTGTCGCTGGCGCTGTAGGCGTACACCCCGTTGCCGCCCGACGCGCCGTCGGCGGGCGCGGTCAGTGGCCCGTTGGTGCGCGGCGAGGTGAAGTACGGCCTGGTCACCGAGTAACGCCCCGAGGTGTGGTACGAGGCGACATAGGTGGTGCCCGCGGTGACGGGGACGGGGTCGGGGAAGTCGACCTGCTGCCATCCGGAGGCGGTCTCGTTCGTGAAGGTCGCGGTCGCCAGCTGTGTGCCGCCGGAGGTCCACAGGCTGCCGATGTGGGTCCCGGTGTTCAGCGGGCCCTTGTAGAAGCGGACCCCGGTGACCATGCCGCCGGTCGCGGAGGTGAACTTCACGCCGAGCACCGCGTCCTGGTCGTCGGGCTGGTTGACGACCGCGGGGGTCGCGGTGTTGTCCCAGAGCGTCTGCGCGGGGGTGAACATCACGTCGACCCAGTAGTTCGACGCCCGGTAGCTGCTGGTCGGGAAGGTGTCGCTGGCGCTGTAGGTGAAGACCCCGTTGCCGCCCGACGCGCCGTCGGAGGGCGCGGTGAGGGGGCCGTTGGTGTACGCCGAGGCGAAGTAGGGCCGGTTCATCGCGTAGAAACCGGACGTGGTGTGGTACGAGGCGATGTACGTGGTGCCGGAGCTGATGGCGACGGGGTTGGCGAAGTCCATCCGCTGCCATCCGGTCGCGGTCTCGTTCGTGAAGGTGACGGTGGCGAGCTTCTGGCCGTCGGACGTCCATAAGCTGCCGGTGTGGGTCCCGGTGTTCTGCGAGCCCTTGTAGAACTTGATGCCGGTGACGACGCCGTCCACCGCCGCCTGGAACTTCACGCCGAGCACCACGGCCTGCGGGTCGTTCCGTGACGCCTGGTCCGGGGTCACGGAGTCGCTCCACAGGCTGACGCTCGACACGCTCTGCACCAGCTCCGGCGAGGTGCTCGGGGCGAAGTGGATGACCGCCTCGCCGTCGAAGGTGTCGCCGCCGAGGTAGACGGCCGTGATGCGGTGCTGCCCGGCGCTGAGGCTCGACGTGGTGAGCCTGGCGGGATGCCCGTCGTCGTGGTAGTCAGTGCCGATGACCGTCGTCCCGTCCTTGAACGCCACGTAGCCCGCGGGGACGATCGACCCCGACTGCGCCTGGACGTTGGCCGTGAAGGTCACCGCGTCCCCGGTGTCGGACGGGTTGAGCGAGGAGGTCAGGCTCGTGGTCGTGGGCGGGTTGTTCGGCACCGTCACGCGGGTGGCCGGGGGGCTCGTGGTGCCCTGCAGGCCGATCGTGTTGTTCAGCGAGAACAGCCGTCCGTACACCGCGGCGCCCGAGCTCACCGACACCGCGCCGGAGGCGAGCACGTTCCCGCGGAAGGTGCAGAACGTGCCCAGCGACGCGGTGCCGCTGAGCTGCCAGTACACGTTGTCCTCCTGGGCACCGTTCACCAGGGCGATGTTGCTCACGCCGCCGGCGGTGAGGGTGGTGCCCCGGAAGACGAAGACGGCGTCGGGGTCGGCCTGCGCGTCGAGCGTGAGTGTGCCGTTGACGGTGAAGGGGCCGGTGGTGGAGTCGTAGACGCCGGGGGTCCTGGTCGTTCCGCCGAGGGCGGGTGGGATCGTGGCGTTCGGCGACATGGCCGTGATGGCGTTGTACGCGGCGACCACGTCGGCCTTCGCGCCGGCGGCCGCGGCGCCGGTCCGGATGGAGCCGCTCACGGTGCCCGGCGGGAAGCCGGTCACCGTGGTCCCCGGGCTCACCCCGAGATCCCCGGTGATCGAGGTGAGGTTGGTGTTCGTCACCGACGTCCCCGCCAGCACCGCGTACGTGTCCGCGTCGCCGAGCGTCAGGGACGGGTCGGCGCTCGCGCCGCCGGGGATCGCGACCCCCGGTGCGAGCATGGCGAACAGAGCCGTGAGGACGGCCGAGAGGCGGCGCCGTACGGTTCCGCCCGCGCCGGGACGGCGTCCGCGACCCGATGTCCGTACGGCGGGCTCCCGCCCGCGTTTCATCGCATTTCCATCCATTTCCTGACCTTTCTCGCATAATCGGGCGAATGCCACATGACCCTGCGCGTCGCAGTGGGACTTTCTATACGAACCGGCTCACGGAGCCGAGAGATGCGACGCGCAAACGATGACGCGAGGAAGGTCGCCACGGAATGGATGATTACCGCGCCGATAAACAGGATCTATATGCGGACGAAAAAGATCTACTAAATGCCCGCTCGGGTTGGATGGTACTCCCGGACCTTCGTAGGTTCCATACGGTCCACTCCTTTTGCTACGCCCGGCTCCGCTTTCATCGCATTTCCAGATACGCGATGCGGCTTTTGCGCCGGGCGTTTCCGGCCGCCCTGCCGTCGGCCGTGCGGTAGAGCCGGGGGTGGGCCGGGCGGTGGGCCGGGCGGGAACTCCGCCCGGCCCCGGACGGTCAGGACACGACGGCGAACGGACGGCAGTTGCCCGGCCAGGCGGGGACGCCGCCGGTGCCCGGGGCCGGGAAGACGGTGCACCGGGTCTGCGCCACCTGATCGGCGGTGGCCACGGTCACGTACAGGTCGTTGCCCGTGCCCGCCAGCTCGGCGTCCACCGAGGCGGCCAGCACGCCGGCGGGGTAGCCCGCGACGTGGGACAGGTCGTACCAGGTGTTCGTGCGTGGATCCCGGACCAGCGTCCGGCCGTCGCCGGGCACCCGGCCGAGGAACGTGAGGAGCGACCCGGGATTGCCGACGAACGAGGTCGAGTCCACGCTCGTCGTGGGTCCGGCGGGCCCGGGCGGCCCTTGCGGACCCGCCTTCCCCTCCGGTCCGGCCGGTCCCCGCGCTCCGGCGGGCCCGGGCGGTCCTTCCGGGCCGGCCTTCCCCTCCGGTCCCGCGGGTCCTTCGGCTCCTTCCGGTCCTGCGGGTCCTTCCGGTCCTTCGGGCCCTTCCGGTCCTTCGGGCCCTTCGGGCCCCATGGGGCCTTCCGGCCCGGGTGGTCCCTGCGGCCCCCGCTCGCCGGTCTCTCCCGCGGGTGCGGCCGCGCCCCGCTCCCCGGACGAGCCGGACGGGGCGGACAGGGCGAACGGGACGAACGGACCGGCGGGGCCGCCCGCTCCCGACAGCCAGGGCGGCGCGGACGGCAACGGCCGGATGGCGCGGCCCGAGTCTCGGGACCCGCCGTCGTCGTCCCACAGGGGCACGACTCCCGCCGGTCCGGCCGGCCGGGCCGGCGCGGCGGCCCCCGTCCCACCCGAAACGGCCCCCGCCCCACCCGAAGGCGCGGGCCGCGAAGCGGCCGCGGGGCCGTCTCCTCCGGCCGCGTCGTCCCAGGACCAGGGCGGTGCGGCGGTCACGGCGCCGGCCCCTCCCCGTGCGCCTGCACCGTTCGTCGCGCGTGCGCCGCGCGGCGTGCACGGCCGCTTCCTCGCCTTCTTCACGCCGCGGTCCGCCGGACCGTGCGGACGCCCGGGGGCGCATTCCGTGTCCGTCTTCGGCCCTCGCGGGCCGTGGCTCGCGGACGCGGTCCCGCCCGCCGCGAAGCGCGCGACCCCCGCGCCGGCCGGGGCGGCCAGAGCGGCCGGGGCGACCGGCGCCATACCTCCGCCGGCGATCATGCCGGAGACCACCGTGGCGACCACGCCGACTCCCACAGTGGCGACGGCACGCCGCAGTGCGCCCGCCCCGATGGGCGACCGCGACGTCGCTCCACTTTCCCGATTCACGCGAACCCGTCCTTCCAGCGAGAAATCCAGCTTCTGACGCCCGCTCCCGGGCCGCCGCGAAATCCCGGCCGACTCTTTTCCCTGGTAAACCGCCGCACGGGTGTTCCGGGGGCCGCGCGGCGGGAGGCGTGCCGATTCCACACCCATTCCCTGCCCCGCTATTCCACGGCGCTTTACCCGGGCCCGCGCCGGCGGCGCCCACCGGGCGTGCGAAATGCGAAACGGTGTCCGCCCTGCCGGGAACTCTCCGCTTCCGCGCATGCCGCCGGGCGATATTCGGTCCCCGCTATCCTTCGCTAGCCGTCCTCAGCTTAAGGCGTTCCGCCGCGCGAACCAGAGGTTGTACATGCCAGGCGAATGGAAAACAATCGGCGCTGCCCGGAAAACAGGATTTCCCCGCACCGCGCGTATCTTCGGCACCATGCTGACGGCCGCGGCCGTTCTGCTCGCCACCGCCTGGGCTCCGGTGCCCGCCGAAGACCTGGGCCAAGGTGACGTGAGGATCGTAAGCACGAGCCCCTCCGGCTCACCGCAGGGCACGCCCACCCCCGACGCCAAGGTTTCCCCCGCTGCTCCCACAGGTGCCGCCACGGACGGCCACGCCCCGCCGGCCCCCATGCCACCCGGCACACCCGGGACCGTGCAGGCGGCCCAGGCTGCCCAGGCGGCCGAGGCGATCCCCACGGCGGACGCGCGGGCCGCACGCCTCGGCGGCTGGCGGCACCTGCGGCTCGGCCACCGCCGGGCGTCCCGTCAGACCTGCCCGCCGACGTCGATCATCTGCATAGAGAACAGCCTGCCGGGCAGTCCGCCCTCGGAGTGGGACGTGCCCGGTGCGGGCAGCCCGGCGATCACCGGTTACGCCACCCAGATGAGCGTCAACGCGGGACAGACCCAGCAGTTCAAGGTGAACGCCCCCTCGATCACCTCCTACCGGATCGACATCTACCGGGTCGGCTACTACAGCGGCCTGGGCGCGCGGAAGATCGCGACCGTCAACCCGTCGGTCCCGCTGCCGCAGTCGCAGCCGGCCTGCCTCAACGACACGACGACGGGACTGGTCGACTGCGGCAACTGGAGCGTCTCGGCGTCCTGGGCCGTCCCGGCCGACGCCGTCTCCGGCGCCTACCTCGCGAACTTCGTCCGTACGGACGGCACCAGCGGCGTCAGCCAGAACATCTTCGTCGTCAGGAACGACGCGCGTAACTCCGACATGCTCGTGCAGACCTCCGACGCGACCTGGCAGGCGTACAACACATACGGCGGCAACAGCCTGTACAAGGGCCTGCCCGCGGGCCGTTCCTTCAAGGTCAGCTACAACCGCCCGGTCATCACCCGCGCCGGATGGCCGGAGACCTACTTCTTCAACGCCGAATATCCGATGATCAGGTGGATGGAGTCCAACAGTTACGACGTGAGCTACACCAGCAGCGTCGACACGGTGACCAGCGGCTCCCAACTGCTCAACCACAAGGTGTTCCTCTCCTCGGGACACGCGGAGTACTGGTCGTCGGAGATGCGCGACAACGTCGTCAACGCCAAGAACAAGGGCGTGAACATCGCCTTCTTCACCGGCAACGAGATGTTCTGGAAGACGAGGTGGGAAAGCAGCATCGACCCCTCGGCGACCCCGAACCGGACGATGGTCTGCTACAAGGAGACCGTCGCCAACATGAAGATCGACCCGAGTCCCACCTGGACCGGGACCTGGCGTGACCCGCGTTTCGCCCAGCCGCCCAACGGCGGCTTTCCGGAGAACGCCACGACCGGCACGCTCTTCATGATCAACGGCAACGTCAACAACGCGATCACCGTTCCGGCGGAGTACGCCCCGATGCGCCTGTGGCGCAACACCTCGGTCGCGAACCTGCAGCCCGGGCAGGTCGCCACGTTCCCCAACGGGACGCTGGGCTACGAGTGGGACCAGGCTCCGGACAACGGCTTCGCTCCGGCGGGGCTGGTGCTGCTCTCCCGCACCACCCTGGCCAGCCCCAACAAGTTCCTGCTCGACTTCGGCGCGACGTACGGCGCCGGGGTCGCCACACACAGCCTCGTCCTCTACCGCGACCCCAGCGGCGCGTACGTCTTCGGCGCGGGGACCATCCAGTGGTCGTGGGGGCTGGACGCCGTCCACGACCGGCCGGGCACGCCGACCGACATCCGGATGCAGCAGGCGACGGTCAACCTGCTCGCCGACATGCGGACGCAGCCGGCCACCCTGCAGCCGGGCCTGGTGCCGGCCACGCCGTCGACCGACACCTCTCCCCCGACCTCGACGATCACCACCCCGTCGAGCGGCGCCTCGGTGCCCGGCGGCACCACCGTGACGATCGCCGGAACCGCCTCCGACACCGGAGGCGGCGTCGTGGCGGGGGTCGAGGTGTCGGTCGACGGCGGCACCACGTGGCATCGGGCGACCGGCCGGACCACCTGGCAGTACGCGTGGACGACGACCAGCAACCAGGGCCCGGTCACGATCAGGTCCCGGGCCGTCGACGACATCGGCAACGTCCAGCGCACCCCGGCCGGCAGGTCGGTGACGGTCAACGCGGGATGCCCGTGCTCCATCTGGTCTCCGGACACCGTGCCCGCCACCATCACCAAGGACGACAAGCAGCCCGTCGAGCTCGGCGTCCGGTTCCGCGTGCGGACCCCCGGTTACATCTCCGGGATCAGGTTCTACAAGGGCCCGCTGAACACGGGGACGCACGTCGGCAGCCTGTGGACCAACACCGGACAGCTGCTGGCGCAGGCGACCTTCACCAGCGAGACGGCGAGCGGGTGGCAGCAGGTCGGCTTCTCGACGCCCGTGCCGGTGAACAACGATGTCAGCTACGTCGCCTCCTATCACACCAACACCGGGAACTACTCGGTCAACCGGGACTACTTCGTCACGCAGTACTCGAACGGTCTCATCACCGGGCCGGCGGACGGCGCGGACGGCGGCAACGGGCTCTACACCTACAGCAAGACGAGCACGTTCCCGACCAGCACCTACCGGGCCAGCAACGCCTGGGTCGACGTGGTCTACTCGCAGGCGACCACGCTGTGGGACGAGTCGGCGACACCGGACATCGTCGCCCAGCCCGACAACAAGGCGGTCACGCTCGGCGTCAAGTTCCAGTCCTCCGTCTCGGGCGCCATCCGGGGAATCCGGTTCTACAAGAGCACCCAGAACACGGGGGTCCACGTCGGCAGCCTGTGGACGACCGACGGCCAGCTGCTGGCGAACGTGACGTTCACCAACGAGACGCCGTCCGGGTGGCAGCAGGCGCTCTTCTCCACACCCGTGAACATCACGCCGGGCACCACGTACATCGCGTCGTACTTCACTCCGACGGGGTTCTACTCGCTGGACCGGGACTACTTCACCACCCAGTACAGCCGCGGCCCGCTCACCGCTCCGGCCAGCACCGCGTCCGGGGGCAACGGGGTCTACACCTACGCCGGGGCGAACACGTTCCCGACCGCCACCTACCGGGCCTCCAACTACTGGGTGGACGTGCTGTTCGACCCCGCCCAGATGCAGGCCGCCGCCCGCCGGGCCCTGCGCTA
This sequence comes from Microbispora triticiradicis, assembly GCF_005864065.1. Classification (NCBI taxonomy): domain Bacteria; kingdom Bacillati; phylum Actinomycetota; class Actinomycetes; order Streptosporangiales; family Streptosporangiaceae; genus Microbispora; species Microbispora triticiradicis. The sequence continues at coordinate 417,953 of NZ_VANP01000005.1, forward strand.
CGGAGTGGACCGGGCGTACGGGAACCCGGTGCCGCTCTCGGTTCCGGGGCGACGGCCCGTGGCGCCGTACGCGCCGGCACCGTTCGTCCGCAGGAGCGGCCGGCCCCAGCACGGCACCGCACGGGCGCCGATGCTGGAGAGGCTCCCGTACCTGGTCCCCGGCCCGGCGAAGGACAGGAAAGGTCAAAGGGCCCGCCCGAGGTCGATCACACGATCACGGTGACCCGTACCAGTCCTCGATGCGGGCCGCCACGAGCGGCCAGTCGAGGCCGGCGACGGCCGCCCTGGCGCGCCCGGTCATCCGGGCGCGGGCCTCGTCCCCGTCCAGCACCGACCGCAGGCAGGCGAGGAGGTCGTCGGCCGATCCGCTGCGGAAGACACGGTAGGCCTCGCGGTCGGCCACCACCGGGTCCAGCGTGGCATCGGAGGACACCACCACCGCGGTGCCCAGGGCGAGCGCCTCCAGCGCGGCCGTGGGCACGCCCTCCCCGACGGAGGAGAGCCTGCATGAGGAGAGCACGAACACCTGCGCCCGACTCACCAGCCTGTAGACCTCGTCGCCGGGAAGGTGCCCGGTGAACTCGACGCCCCGCTCCGCGCTCGCCAGACGTTCGAGGCGGGCGCGCTCGGGCCCCTCGCCCACGATGACGAGGCGCATCCCGGGCCGTACGGCGCGCAGCCGGCGGAACGCCTCGATGGTCAGGGCGTGATTCTTGACCGGGACGAGGCTGCCCACGCTGACGATGAGTCCGGGTTCCGGGGTGGCCCGCGACCGGAACGCCTCGAGCCGGGGCAGGTCCACTCCGCTGGAGATCGTGAGGATCGCATGCGCGGGGACGCCGGCTCTGCGCAGGTCGGCCGTGGGCCGGGTGCCGAGCGCGGTGAATCCGGCGACGTGGCGGAAGGCCCACGGCATGATCGCTCGGTGCCGCATCGCCAGCGCGCCGTGCACGGTGACCAGCAGCGGAACACCCAGCCGCCGGGCGACCGGGCCGAGGAAGAGCGCTTCACGGTGGTCCCCGTGCAGGTGCACGACGTCCAGCGGCCCCAGGCGCGGAAGCACGCGGGCGCAGTCGACGGCGAACGCGAGGGGGTCCGACCTTCCGGCGACGGCGCGGGTCACGCGGCTGCGCTCCGGCGTCACCGCCGCGACGCCCGGCGGGACCCCTCCGTGCCGGAGGGCCACCAGCACCTGGTGCCCCCGGAGCGCCTGTTCGTGGGCGACCCGCGCGGTGTGGCGTTCCTTGCCTCCCGGCTCCGGAGGCATCCGGTATGAGATATGGAGAATCCTCACGTCATCCTCTCCGATGGTTCCCGCGCCCGCCCCCGACGCCCGCGGGCCGTCTCTACACGGATCTGCGCGCGCTCACCAGACCGCGGGTCCCGCGCCCCCGGTCGCGCAGCGAGGCGGCGACCCACCGCACATCGGCGGCGCGCGGCAGCAGATCCCCCGCGCCGAGTCCGGCGACCCTGGCGAACCACCCGACCTCCACCGCCGCCATGGCGCCGTAGCTCAGGGTCGAGGCGAGGGCCGCCCCGGCCGCTCCCCACAGTGGTATGAGCACGGCGTTCAGCGCGACGTTCGACGCGAGGGCGCACGCGGCGACGGCGGTCATCGTCATCGGACGGCCCAGCCGCACCAGGTACTGCTCCACCGGCCGCAGCAGCGACCAGGCCACCGTGCCGGGGGCGAGGACGAGCAGCGGCGTCAGGCTCCCCGAGAAGGCCGCGCCGTACAGGGTGGGGATCAGCAGGGGCGAGACGCACGCCAGCGAGCAGACGGCGGCCGACCCGAGCATGAGGTTGAGCCGGACGGTCCGGGCCGTGACGGCCCGGGCCTCGGCCTCGTCCCTGACCGCCTGGCGGGCGACCACGATCTGGGCCAGCGCGTCGGTGGGCACCCTCGACAGGGACAGGAACGAGGTCGCGACGGTGTACAGACCCACCTCGGCCGGTGTCACCCAGACGTTCAGGAGCAGCACGTCGACGGTGAGCAGGAGATGGAACGCGACCGCGCCCAGGTGGTAACGGCCCGACAGCGCGAGCTGGCGGCGGGCGAGCGCCCCCTCCCCTCGCGCCGGCAGCCTGAGCGGCCGGACGAACAGCGCGAAGGGGAGGATCGTGGAGACGGCCCAGCAGGCGACCACCGCCGTCAGCGTGAGCGTCCCCGTGACCGCGAGCAGCAGGATCGGGACGTACAGCACCACTGCGGACAGTACGGTAGATCTGTTGGCCGTTCCGACCCGGGACTGGAGCAGCAGGACGCCCTTCAGGTTGAGCGCCGCGACGCCGAACGGCACGGCGGACAAGGCCATGACCATGAGCTGAGGGGCGACCGGCAGGCCCAGGACGGTCACCACGCAGAAGATCACCGCCCCGGCGGCCGCGCCGAGGACCAGCCCGAGGACCATGGCGTTGCCGACGAGGGGCCCATGGCGGTCCAGGACCGGCCACAGCGCCATCTGCGACCTTCCGACCGACAGATGGCCCACGACCGTGGCGATCCCCGCGGTCGTGGTGACGGTCGCGTAGACGCCCCGCCCCTCGGGTTGCAGGCCGCGGGCGAGGAAGACGCCCGCCACGGCGGCCATGGCCAGCGGGAACGCCTGGCTGGCCATGGTCTGCAGGAAACTCCGCACGCTCTAGCTCCTCCGGCGGGCCGTGAGCAGCCGCCGGTACAGGTCGAGGTGCTCGTCGGTCACGGTCTCGATGTCGAGGTTCCGCCAGGCCCAGGCGCGGGCCGACGCGCCCAGCGAGGCCGCGAGAGCCGGGTCGTCGACCAGCCGGGCGATGCCGTCCGTCAGGGCGCGCGGCGTCCGGGAGGGCACCAGGACACCCCGGTCCTTCAGCAGTTCGGGGGTGCCTCCGACCGCGGTGGCGACGATCGGCCTGCCCGCCGCCATCGCCTCCATGACCGCGTTGCTCAGGCCCTCCGCCGTCGAGGGCAGGGCCACCACGTCGGCGCGGGCCAGCAGTCCCGCGGTGTCCTGGCGGAAGCCCAGGAAACGGACGTCGACTCCCGCCTCCGCGGCCTGCCGCTCGAGCCGCTCGCGCTCCGGGCCGTCCCCGGCGAGCACGAACGTGCAGGGGCGGCCCCGGCGGGCGAGCAGCGCGGCGGCCTCGACGAGGAAGCGCTGCCCCTTGTTCTCGCTGAGGCGGGCGACGCACAGGACCACGGGCAGCGCGGTGTCGACGGGCTCGGGCTCGACCCGGTCGAAGGCCGAGGGCGGGAGTCCGTTGTAGATCACGCTCACCTTGCGGCCGGGAACGGCCTCGACCTCGCGTGTGCCCTGGGCGATCACCGCCGAGTTGGCCACGATGTGGTCGGTCATCCGGTTCACCGCCCGCTCGATCGCGGCCGTCCACGGCTTCTTCGGCCGTAGGTAGCCCTGCGTGCGCCGGGCGGTGACGACCACCGGCACCCGTGCCAGCCGGGCCGCAGGGGTCCCCACGAGGTAGCACTCCCACAGGTAGCCGTGCAGGACCTCGGGCCGGAGGTCCCGCAGCAGCCCGACCAGGCGGGCGAAGGCCTGCGCGTTGCCGGGCGGCGGGACGATTCCCTCCGGGTTGCGGGAGAAGCCCAGATAATGCACGTCGATCCCGGCCGCGCGCAGGTCGTCGGCGTGCGGGCCGCCCCTGGACATCACGAACACGTGGACCTCGACGCCCCTGTCCCGCAGCCGTTCCGCGAGCAGGCACAGTTGTCTCTGGGCGCCTCCGAGCCCGAGGTGCCCGATGAAGAGCACGACGCGCCGCACTTTGCCTTCGTCTGCCGGTGCCATCGGACGACCTCACGTTCCGCGTATGAGTGAGCCGGGAGCTTCGGGGTCGGTGGCGCGCTCCTCCGGTGGCCCGGCGTACGGCCGCGTCCTGCTCCACGCGATCGCCGACAGCAGGCTCGTCACCATCACGATCGGGATGCGCTGCCGGAAGATCAGGCCGATGTTCGACATGGTCGTCGCGTACGCGATGGAGGCGGGCACCAGGAACAGCATCAGGATCAGGAGCGTCCTGCGGTCGTGGCGCCACAGGTGGCGCGCGCCCTGGGCCGCGCAGAAGAGCAGCCAGTACCAGAGCAGCGTGTCGATCTTGCCGAGCTGGAGCGCCATGCTCCCGCTCGCCCACGGGAAGGGCGACAGCAGCGTGTAGGCCAGCTTCGGTCCCAGGTCGCTCCACGCGTTGCCGCCGTCGTCGAAGACGACGCCTGATCCGCCCTCGGCGTTCGCGAGCCGGGTGTGCTGCGACTGCCCGCGGTCGAGTTGCGCCTGCATCGTGCCGAGCGGCCCGCCGTCCTGGTCGAGGCCCTGGTCGAAGCCCTGCAGCAGGACGAGGACCGGGATCAGCACGACGGCGAAGATGACGAGGCTCCGGCCCGACAGCGCGTGTTTGACCCGGACGGCCCCGGCGAGCAGCGGCAGGCTGCACATGAACACCATGTAGGGGCGCACGTTCCACAACGCCCAGAGCAGCGGGCCGAGCGCGGCGACCTTGAGCGGGTCGAAGCGCCGCAGGTTGGACACGGCGAGGCCCAGGCACGTCACCACGAGGAACGCGTTGAATCCGTCCTTGAACATGTCGGAGGTGTGCAGCAGGAACCCCGGCAGGAACGCGGTGAGCACGAGGAGCCGGAACGCCGCCCGCTCGTCCGCGCCGAGGAGCCGGGCGAACCTGTACAGGACGACGCACAGCCCGCAGCCGAGCGACGCCACGACCGCGGTGCAGGCCAGGGGCGCCTTCCCGCCGCACAGGTACATGACCAGCGCGAAGACGTGGCATGGGACCGCCACGCCGTAGACCGACCCCAGCTCGTCGGAGGTGACGTAGTGCACCCCGTTCCTGTGCCACAGCTCGACGATGCCGAGCGCCCTCGCCTCGTAGGAGTAGTTGTCCCCGCCGTATCCCAGGCCCGACCGCATCAGCAGGACGTGGACGGCCAGCCGTACGGCGAAGGCGGCCAGCAGCACGGGGAGCACGCGCCACGCCACCCGCGGCTTGAGGCCGGCGTGCACGACGACGACGAGCAGCACCGCGGCGGCGATGACGACGATGTACTCCACCGGCGTCACCCCACGTCCCTTGAACAGGCCTCGGCGTACAGCGCGTCGAACCACTCCGCGGCCCGCCTGATGTCCACCAGGTCGGCGCTCTCCCGGGCGCCCGCCCGGAGCCGGGCCAGCGTGCCGGGCCGCATCGCCCGCAGGATGCCCTCGGCGAGCCCGTCCGCGCTGCCCGGCGGGGTGAGCACGCCGTTGCGGCCGGTCTCGATCAGGTCGGGCACGCCCCCGACGGCGGTGGAGACCACGGGAACCCCCGCGGCCAGCGCCTCCATGACGACGACCGGCAGCCCCTCCCAGGAGGAGCTGAGGACGAGCAGGTCGGCGGCGGCGATCAGCCGGCCCGCGTCGGGCACGTGGCCGGCTATCCGGACGGCGGCGTCGAGCCCGAGCGCGGCGATGCGGCGGGCCGTCGGCTCCAGCTCCGGGCCGGAGCCGGCGAGCAGGAAGACGGCGCGCGACTCGGCCGCGACGACTCTGGCGGCGGCGTCGACCAGCAGCCTGTGGTTCTTCTGCGGCCGGAAGTTCGCGACGTTGACGATGAGGAAGGCGTCATCGGGGACGCCCCGCTCCCGCCGGGTGACGGCGGCGAGCGCCGCCCTGTGTCGCTGCTCCGCCACGCGCACCCCGTGCACGCAGGTGGCCGGGGCGCGACCGCGCCTGCCGGTACGCGCCCGGGCGACCTGGGGCGAGACCGCGACGATCCGGCTGTCCAGCCATCCGGTCAGCCGGTCGAGCAGCATGGTCACCGGGCGGTAGCGCACGTTGTGCACCGTCGAGACCAGGACCGGCCGGGGACGCCAGAGCCGGGACACCGGCCGCAGCAGCGCCCCGGGCAGCGGCGAGTGCAGGTTGACGACGTCCGGCCGCAGGCGCCTGACCTCGTGGAGCAGGCGCGCGAGCCGCAGCGGCCGCGGGCAGGCGGTGAGGTCGACGACCTCGATCCCCGCCGACCTGAGCCTGCCGGTCAGCTCGGAGGTGGAGGCGCTCAGGCACACGACCGTGTAGCGGTGCGCCTGCCGTGACGCGGCCAGCAGCCGTTCCACGAGGAGCACCTCCGCGCCTCCGACGTCGAGCGTCTTGATCACTTCGCAGACATGGACACAGCGCATCGCGCTCGATCCCCTCGCAAGGCGTTCCATCGGGGTGCTAGCGGCGCTCGACGGCCCGCAGCCCCGAGCCCGTGACACCGATGTACTTGCCTTCGTAGGCGAAGACGCGGAAGAGCGGCTGCCGCTCGGCGTACTCCCGGAAGACCAGGTTGTCCTGGATGTCGTCCATCACGAGCACGTGCCTGCCGGTCAGGTGGGGCCGTACCCGCCGGAGGAAGAACTCCCGCCCGTGCCTGGTCTTGTCCGAGTCATAGTGAACGAGATCGACCATCGTGTCCGGGGACAGGAATTCCTCGAGATTGCGGCGGTCGCCCTTTATCCGCAGGGACCATCGGCTTTTCAGGTCATTCGGCACGACATATCCGATATAGCGCTCGGGGTGGGCGAGCCGGAAGAACGGGAAGTCGCTCGACATCAGCCGGCCGAATCCGTTGACCCGCATCGCAGCGAGCATCGCCGCGGTGGACCATCCGGCCGCCACCCCGGTCTCCAGGGCGAGCGCGGGCCGTACGACCCTGGTCAGCAGATAGAGCAGTTGCATGCCGCCGGCCCCGCCCAGGTTCACCCCCGCCGCGGCGAGCGCCTCCATGCGCGGCCGGGCGAGGTCCGCGAGGGACTCGGCGAACTCCTTGCCCTCCCGCCACAGGACCGGGTCGACGCCGTCGCCCCAGGCGTCCATGTCCTCGGCGTGTTTCGCCGCCCAGGCGCGCGCGGAGCTCCTCTCCCGGTCGTGCCCCTGGCTCAGCCGAGACCATATTTTCCGCGTCATCACGGGGAGATAAGCGGGGCGGGCGGCATTTCTGGCGACGACGCGAATATCCATGGTCGAAGGATACGGCGACGGTCTATTCGACAGCCGGAGCGCCACCGGAATATCTCGGAAAACAAAGCGGGCGGCGGTGTCCGGGAATTCACCCGGCACGGTAGATCGTGTAATCACCGGCGCGATATGCGGGTGCGCCTCCCGGATTTCCGCCCAGCCCCTCGAAGACGAGCCAGCGCACACCGTAACGGTCGCGCAGGCGCCTGCTCGCGGCCGGGGAGGGAGCGAGGAAGGCGGCGTCGTTGTCCCGCAGTCGCTCCCGGTCCCAGAACGGGATGTTCTGCACCGGCAGTCCAGGATGCCAGCGCGCCATGTTCGACGACGTGTAGGTCCAGCCCTCGACCAGCACCCGTCGTTCGGCCAGCGCGGCCAGCCAGAGATGACGGTTGTCACAGGGGTTCCGGTATCCCCACCGGCAGTGGGCGTTCGTCGCGACCAGGTCGCCGGGGTCCGAGTGCGCCCGCAGCCACCGGGCGGCCGCCACGGTCCCGGCGGGGACCGCCTCCGCGGACGCCCCACTCCGGTGAGCGGCGGCGCCCCCGCCCCCGCCGTACGGGACGGCCCTCGCGATCCACGCCCCGGGCAAGCCGACGGCGCTGACCATGAAGACCACGAAGGCCCAGACCCGCGCACGGGCCCATCCCCTGACGAGGAGCACGAGGGCGGCCGACGCGACGGCGACCGCCAGCGCGGCGTACGGCCGGAAGAGGAGGGCCTCCGGGAGGCCGGGCTCCAGCGGGACCGCGACGCCGGCGACGACCCGGAGCAGAACCTCCACCAGCACCCCGGTGCCGACGGCCACCGTCACCGCCGTCTTCGACAGCCGCGCCCTGGCCCGCACCTCCGCCAGCCCGCGGACCGCGACGATCGCCAGGTAGGGGATCGCCCCCGCCAGGAAGTAGATCTGGCTCATCTGGCAGTGCCCGAACACGACCACCGCTCCCAGGCCCGACGCCCCCATGCCGGTCAGCAGCAGCGGTCCCGGGCCCATAGGCGCCCGCGACCGGCCTACCAGCCCGGCGGCTCCGAACCAGACGACCGTCCAGCACAGCGCGTACAGGAGCGCGCCCCCCAGGGGCGCCGCGCCGCTCCCCGGCCGGCCGGTCAGCTCTCCCCAGGTGAAGCGCATGAGCGAGAGTGGATCCACGACCATCCCGTTGCGCGCGCCGCCGAACAACACGAACTGCGCGTACAGGAGACACGCCCCGGTCATCACCGCCGCACCGAGCAGCGCCCGGGGAAGCCTGCGCCGCCTGGCCGCCTCGACCGCGCCCACCGCCGTCAGCCCGGCGGCGAGCAGTGGCAGTTGCGTGGCCTTGGCGCCCATGACCCCGACGAGGAAGGCGCCCAGCAGGACCCACCGGCCGGCGTCACCGCGGCGTTCCAGGATCTCGATCACGAGCAGGACGACGGGCGCGAACAGCAGCGCCCCGAACGTCTGCGACGGGCTCGTCCACGACAGGACCCGCCAGGTGAACACCCCCGTGGAAGCGCCCAGGTACAGGCTCGGGGCCGCGACGAAGAACGTGCCGGCGACGGCGGCGAGCGCTCCCGCCCGGGAGCCGGCGACGCGCCGCGCGATCATCGTGAGCAGGACGACGAGCGCGGCGAGCACGGGGAGCATGCCGAGGCGGAACAGCAGCACCAGGGGCTCGATCCCGGTCACCCAGCTCGCCGCCGCGAGGTGCGCGTACACGAACCAGTGGTAGAGCAGCGGCTCGCCCGCGACCATGGGCGCGGTGGGCGGCATGTGGTGCTTCAGCTCGCCGAGGAGTGCCAGGTGGTACGGCAGGTCGACGTTGGAAGCCGCCATGCGCGGCCAGGTGAGCGCCGCCTGCCGGTAGAAGGTGACCGCGCTCCAGGCGACGAGGACCATGACGGCCAGTGACAGGGCCCACGACCACCACAGCGGCGCGGGCGGCGCGGGCGCGCGCGACACGCGACGGCGCAGCCTCGCCGACGCGGCGACGGCCGCGTACGTGGCGGCCGGCCACGCCAGGACGAGCAGCGGCGCCCCGGCGGCCCGGGCGGCGGCGTAGACGACGACCTCGGCGACATAGCCGAGCGCGACGCCCAGCGCGATCTCCTCGGCCAGGGTGCGGCGGCCCCGATACAGGGCACGCACCAGCAGCGTCCCCGGCAGCGCCACGCAGGCGGCGAGGTAGGCGGCGAAGACGAGCAGGTCCCTCACGGACACGCCGTAGAGCACCGCCGCGCCCCCCGTGAACGCGGTCGCCGTCGCCGCCGGGAGCCATCTGCCGAGACGGCCCGGCCTCTCGTCGCGCTCCCGGAGAGGAGCGGTGTCCCCCGCCCGTGGCGGCAGTGTGGCGGGCGCTGTCTTGGCCATGGGGCCAACCCTGACGAGCACGGGCGCGATACCGGGGCCGCGGCGCGGGCGGCCGGTCGACTCCTTGCCACTCTTTTGTACGGGCCCCCGGTTCGGGTCGTCGCTCTGCTTTTCCCGACGAAGCGCCCCGGGACGTGCTCGGGAGGTCCTCGATCATGCCTCGGTAGGGAATGCGAAAAGGCTTCGCCGCGGCCGTGACGGTGTCGGCGAAAAGCTCAAATCGCGGGTTAGCTTCTCCGACGTGAACAGGCTCATCACCGAAGAGCCCGTGGTGAGACCGGATGACCGAATTCGGGTCATGGAAATCATCGCGCGCATGAACATCGGCGGCCCGGCCACCCAGATTCTGGGGCTGTGCGAACGGCTGAACACCGAGGAGTTCGACCACCGCCTCTACACCGGGCAGGTCGAGGAGACCGAGGGCGACCGGCTCGGGAACACGGTGGCACGGGTGCACCGCGTCCCCGGCCTGGGCCGCTCGGTCCGGCCCGGCGACGACTGCCGCGCGCTGCTGCGGCTGGCCGCCGAGATGCGGGCCTTCCGGCCGCACATCGTGCACACCCGTACGGCCAAGGCGGGCGCGCTCGGCCGGGTGGCGGCCCGCCTCGCCCGGGTCGGTCCGGCATGGGGCGGGGGGCGGACCGTGCACGTCTTCCACGGCCACCTGCTGCACGGCTACTTCTCACCCGCGAAACGCCGCCTCTACGTGGGGGTGGAGCGGCGACTGGCCGCCATGACCGACCGGCTGGTGACGGTGGGCGCCAACGTGCGCGACGACCTGCTCGCGGCCGGGATCGGCCATCCCGGGCAGTACGTCGTGATACCGCCGGGCGTACGGCTGGGCGGGGTGCCCGGCCGCGAGGCCGCCCGCGCGGAGCTGGGCCTTCCTCCGGACGCGCCGGTCGTCGCCTTCGTCGGCAGGCTCACCGGGGTGAAGCGGCCCGACCGGTTCCTCGCGGCCGCGCGGGCCGTGCTCGCCCGCCTGCCCGCCTGCCGGTTCGTCGTCTGCGGCGGCGGCGAGCTCACGGACGAGGTGGAGCGGGCCGCCGCCGGCGCCGCACCGGGCGCCTTCCACCTCCTGGGGTGGCGGGCGGACGTCGAGACCGTCTACGCGGCGGCCGACGTCGTCCTGCTCACCTCCGACAACGAGGGCACGCCGCTGACGTTGATCGAGGCCGGCATGGCGGGCACTCCCGTCGTCGCCACCCGCGTGGGCAGCGTCGAGGAGGTCGTCCGGCACGGGGTCACCGGCCTGCTGGCCGCCCCGGACGCGGGCGAACTGGCCGAGCACGCCTTCCGGCTGCTGACCGATCCGGTGCTCGCCCGCCGCATGGGCGAGGCCGCACGCCGCTGGACGACGGAGTCCTTCGCGGTCGAGCGCCTGGTGGCCGACACCGAGGCGCTCTACCGGTCGCTGTACGCCGCGTCCAGCCCGTCGTTCCCAAGGAGAATCGCATGAGAGTCCTGGTCACCGGAGGCGCCGGCTTCATCGGCGCCAACCTCTGCCGGGCGCTGACCACCCGGCCCGAGGTCGAGAGCGTCACCGTGCTGGACGACCTGAGCAGCGGGGACCCGGCCAACCTCGCCGACGTCGGGGCCGACCTCGTGACCGGCAGCATCCTCGACCGGGACCTGCTGGCCGAGCTCGTGCCCGGCGCGACGCACGTGATCCACCTCGCCGCGCGGCCCTCGGTGCCCCGGTCGGTGAAGGACCCGCTCGCCTCGCACGCCGTCAACGCGACGGGGACACTGCACGTCCTGGAGGCGTGCCGGGCCACCCGCCCGCATGTGATCCTGGCATCGTCCTCCTCTGTGTACGGCGACGGCGCCGAGGCCTACAAGCACGAGGACCTGCCGGCCCGGCCGCTGAGCCCGTACGGCGCGAGCAAGCTCGCCACGGAGGCGTACGCGCTGGCGTACGCCGCGAGCTACGGCCTCCCCGTGCTGCCGTTCCGCTTCTTCAACGTGTACGGCCCGCTCCAGCCGGCCGGGCACGCGTACGCCGCGGTGATCCCGGCGTTCGTCGGCGCCGCGCTGGCGGGGCGGCCGGTCCCGATCCACGGCGACGGGCGGCAGGCGCGTGACTTCACCTACGTGGGCTCGGTGGTGGACGTCCTCACCGACGCCGCGGCACGCCGGGTCACCAGCGGCACGCCGGTCAACCTGGCCTTCGGCACCCGCGTGTCCCTGCTCCAGCTCAAGGACGCCCTGGCCGCCGTCCTCGGCCGGCCGGTCGAGGCGGAGTTCCTGCCACCTCGCGCGGGCGACATCCGCGAGTCGCAGGCGTCGGCCCGCCTGCTGCTCGACCGGCTCCCCGGCGTCCGGCCGGTGCCGCTGGAGGAGGGGCTGCACCTCACCGTGACCTGGTTCGAGAAGACGTCCGGCGCCGGGAGCGCCTGACACACCACCTTCGCGCACGAAGTCCTATTGCGATCCTGTCAACCTCCACTTGCTGGGAGAAGGCCTTGACCACGTCAAGCGGGAACACCTATCTGATCACCGGCGGGAGCGGCTTCGTCGGATCCCACCTGACCGACGCCCTGCTCGCTCGCGGCGACTCGGTCGTCGTCCTGGACGACATGTCGACCGGCCGCCCGGCCAACCTCGCGCACCACGCGGGTGACCCGCGGCTGCGCGTGGTCCAGGGCTCGATCCTGGACGAGCTCGCGGTGGACCACCTCGTGCACGAGTGCGACGTGGTGGTCCACCTTGCCGCCGCCGTGGGGGTGAAGCTGATCGTCGAGCAGCCGCTGCGCTCGCTCACCACCAACATCCGCGGCTCGGAGATCGTCGTGGAGGCGGCGCACCGCTACCGGCGGAAGATTTTGGTGACCAGCACGAGCGAGATCTACGGGAAGAACTCGGCCGGCCCGCTCCCGGAGTGGTCCGACCGGATCCTGGGCAGTCCGGACGTCGTCCGCTGGGCCTACAGCACGGCCAAGGCGGTGGAGGAGATCCTGGCCAACGCCTACCACAGCGAACGCGGCCTGCCGACGGTCGTCGTCCGGCTGTTCAACACGGTGGGGCCGCGGCAGAGCCCGGCGTACGGAATGGTCATCCCCCGGCTCGTCCGGCAGGCGCTGACGGGCGTGCCGCTCACCGTGCACGGCGACGGCACGCAGACCCGCTGCTTCGCACACGTACGCGACGTCGTGCGGGCCCTTCTCCTGCTGCTGGACGACGACCGCGCGGTCGGCGGGACGTTCAACGTCGGCTCGAGCGACGAGGTGAGCATCCTGGAGCTGGCCAAGCTGATCGTCGAGCTCACCGGGAGCACGTCCGGCGTCGATCTCGTCCCGTACGCCGAGGCGTACGGCAAGGGCTTCGAGGACATGACACGCCGGGTTCCCGACACCGGCAGGCTGCGCGCGCTGACCGGGTGGACGCCGGCCCTGTCGCTGGACGACATCCTGCTGGAGACCATCGCCGAGGCCCGCGCGGAAATCGCGGCCACGGGCCGGTGAACGGCGCCACCGCCCTGGTCATCGCGATCAGCGCCTTCGTCGGCTGCGCGGCGGCGACCCCCGTGATGCGGCGCCTCGCGCTGCGGTGGGGACTCACCGACAGGCCCGGCGGGCACAAGTCGCACCGGCGGCCGACGCCCTATCTGGGCGGGATCGCCATCATGCTGTGCACCGTCGTCCCCCCGGTGGCGCTGGCCGGCGCGGCCTGCCAGCGGATCGCCGGCATCCTCGTCGGCGCCGTGGCCATGGCCCTGCTCGGGCTGATCGACGACATCGCGCCGCTTCCTCCGCCGACCCGGCTGGCCGTACAGGCGCTGGCGGCAGGGGTGGCCGTGACGAGCGGGGTCGTCGCGCCGGTGACCGGGACCTGGCCGGACGTGCCGATCACCCTGCTGTGGATCGTCGTGGTCACCAACTCGTTCAACCTGCTCGACAACATGGACGGCGCGCTGGGCGCGGTCACCGTGGTCAGCACCGCGCTCCTGGCCGCCGCCGCCTTCGTGTCCGGGCGTCCGGAGACCGGCCTGCTCCTGGCCGCTCTGTCCCCCGCCGCCCTGGGGTTCCTGCTGCACAACTGGGCGCCGGCGCGGATCTTCATGGGGGACGCCGGTTCGCTGTTCATCGGGTTCGTGCTGGCGTCCTCGGCGGCACTGGTGATCACCGGCACCGGGACCGGCACGGCGGTCGCGGGCCTGCTCCTGCCGACCTTCGTCGCGACCGTGGACACCGGGATCGTGCTGCTGTCGAGGCGGAGGGCGGGCCGGCCGCTGCTGCAGGGCGGCTCCGACCACCTCTCACATCGACTGCACCGGCTCGGTCTCGGCAAGCGGCTCACGGCCCTCGCGCTCGCCGCCCTCGCGGCCGCCGCCAGCCTGGCCGACCTGGCGATGACACTGGGCTGGATCGCGCCGGCCGGCGCGGCGATCGGCGGCATCGCCGCCGCCTGCGTCGCCGCCGTGCTGCCGCAGCGCGTCCCGGTCTATCCGCCGGCCCGTCCCCGGACCTCTATCCCTGTAAGGGGCTGACACCGATGGAACTGCTCTATTACGCGCGGCTGATGCGCAGATACTGGCCGCTCCTGCTGCTGTCCGTGCTGGCGGGCGTGGGAACCGCCCACGTCGTGACCGTCAACACCCCGCCCAAGTACCTCGCGTCGATCACGATGCTGGTGTCCGCCGACGCCAGGGACGGTGGTCTTTCGACCGCGCTCCAGGCGGGGGCGCTGTCCCAGCAGCGGGTCCAGTCCTACGCCACCTTGCTGACCAGCCGCCAGGTGGTCGGCCGGATCGCCCGTGGGGAGGACGTCACCGACCTGCAGGCCAGGATCACTGCCGATGCCATCCCCGACACGACGCTGCTACGGGCCACGGTCGCCGACAGCGTCCCGGTGCGGGCGGCCGCCCGGGCGAACACGCTGGGCGCCACGTTCGCCGCGCTGATCGACCGGATCGAGCGGCCCACGCCGAAGAGCCCGCCCACGATCCGGGTCACGGTGATCGACGAGGCCGAGGTCCCCAGGGAGCCCGTCGCACCGCAGCCCTTGACCAACATGGCGCTCGGCGCGCTCATCGCCCTGTTCGCGGCCGTCTCCGGCCTCGTTCTGCGCGACCGGCTGGACACGACCGTGAAGACGGCGGAGACGCTGCAGAAGGTAGCCAGGAGTTCGATCCTCGGGGTCATCGGCTACGAACGGGACGCCAAGCGGCATCCGCTGATCCTGCGCGACCAGGGCCGGTCGTCACGCTCGGAGGCGTTCCGGTCGCTGCGGACGAACCTCCAGTTCATCGGGGTGGACAGGCAGCCCAAGTCGCTCGTCGTGACCAGTTGCCTGCCGGGCGAGGGCAAGTCGTCCACGTCGGCCAACCTCGCGATCACCATGGCCCAGGCGGGCTGGCGGGTGGTCCTGGTCGACGCCGACCTGCGGCGCCCCAGCGTCCCCCGCTACCTCGGCATCGAGGGCGGAACCGGGCTCACCGACGTGCTCATCGAGCGGGCACGGCTGCACGACGTCATCCAGACGTGGGGGCAGCAGGGCCTCTCCGTGCTGCCCAGCGGCCGGATCCCGCCGAACCCCAGCGAACTGCTCGGGTCGCGGGGCATGCGCACGGTGCTGGCCCAGCTCACCGAGGAGTACGACATGGTGATCATCGACGCGCCGCCGCTGCTGCCCGTCACCGACGCCGCCGCCCTCGGCGCGATCTGCGACGGCGCGCTGCTCGTCGTGCGGCACGGCAAGACCCGGCGCGAGCAGGTGCTCCGGGCCGGTGAGCTGCTGTCGTCGATCAACGCCCGCCTCGTCGGCACCGTGCTGAACTTCGTGCCCGCCAAGCACGGCTCCTACTACGGGTACGGGTACGGATACGGGTATGACGCGGCCGCCCAGGAGGCCACGCCGGAGACGCCGCAGCCGCAGGCGCCCATACCGGTGTGACGGCACGAGAGCAGGTGCGTGGGGCCGCGTCGGGTGACGCGGCCCCACGCGTTCGCGCGGCGAGCGGCCGGATCAGGCGGCAGGGTCAGGCGGCAGGGTCAGGCAGTCGCGTGCGTCAGCAGGCGGATCGGGGCGGCGAGCGCGTCCGCGATGCGGCGGGCCGCGTCCCGGTAGGCCCTGCGGGAGCCTCCGTAGGGGTCGGCGATGTCGGGCCGCTCCACCCGGACCAGCCCGCGCAGCGCCCCGGTCTCCTCCAGCAGGGCCCGCGCCCGGCGTACGGGACCCTCGTGGCCCGGCACCCGCCCGGCGGGGACCGCGCGGGCCAGCGCGCCGAACTCGACGATGGTGAACGCGCGCGCGGCCGCGACGGGATGCAGGGCCACCGCCGCGGCGCGATGCTCGGACGAGGCCGCCAGCACGAGATCGGCGCCGGCCACCGCCGCGGCGGTGAGCGGGCGTGAGGCGAACCCTCCGGGATCGCCGCCGAGCCGCAGCAGCGCCCCGCACGCCCGCTCGGCCATCGGAAGTCCCGGCCTGGCGTGGGTGCCCGCGCTGCCCACGAGGATCGGCGAGCCCGGCCCGAGCGCGGCCCTGGCGAGCCGCTCGGCCATGGCCGACCTGCAGATGTTGCCCGTGCACACGAACAGGATGCGGAAGGTCTCCCCGCCCTCCGGCGGATGCGTACGCTCCATGGGCGGGACGCTAGGCCGGACCCGGCGCGCCGCCGCTCGCGGCACGCCGGGCTTTAACGGTTCCTGCCGGTCCCCTCAGGAGGGGCCGCAGCCCCTGACGTCTGCCGTCACCAGTGTGCGCTGCGGGCGGACGAGCGGCTGCACCGGGACCACGGGAGCCGCCGCCGAGTACGGTTCGAGCAGGTCGAACTCCAGCGTCCTCGACTGGCCGGGCGCGAACTCCAGCACCTTGGAGTAGACGGGATGGGACCGCTCGGTCTCGGAGTAGAACGAGATCGGCCGGCCGTCGAGCCGGACCCCCGTCGCCTTCGCCCCGATTCCCGCGTACAGCGACACCCACAGCACGTTGGAGCCGGCGGCGTGGGGACGCCGCGGGTCGTCGAGCCGGCCGGTGACGTAGGCGGGCAGCGGCCCGCGCGGCACGTCGTTGGTCAGCCGGACCCGCACCCGCGAGGTGCGCAGCCCGTCCGGACGGCACGGGCCGAGCTCGTAGGTGAGCGAGCGGTCCAGGTAGTAGTCGAGCTTGGTGCCGGCCGAGTTGTTCACGACGAGCCCGGCGTACGGCTCGCGCCGCTCGGGCAGCACCCCGCCGACCGGGGTCGACGCGAGACGGCGCTGCTCGTCCCCGGCCCGGCTCCAGACCGTGAGCCGGCTCTCGCCCACCATGCGCGCGAAGGCGGGCAGCAGCCGCGTGGGCTCCCCCAGCCGGCCGGTCAGCGCCTCGCTGACCGCTCCGGCGATCCTGACCAGGTACTTCTTGCGCTCGGCGGGGTCCGGATAGCGGGCGTAGGCCTCCCGCTCCGTCAGGTCGACGACGTTGCCCGCCGTCACCGTCCCACCGCCGCCGGGAAGCCTCACCGGCCCGATGGCGCCCAGGATGTAGGAGAGGCCGACGGGGTCGGTCGCGATGGCCCCGTCCAGCTCCTGGCCGGTCTGGCGGCGCCACAGTCCGGTCCAGGTGGCCGCGGCGTAGGGGAAGTGCGGGGACAGGTTCGACACCGACAGCGTCGTGGTCGCGCCCCGCCCGTAGCGGGAGGCGAAGGCGGAGCCGAGGTCGGCGACGGGCTCGGCGCTGGCCGCCATGCCGGTGTTGGCGGACAGCCGGGTGACGGACACCCTGCCGCCGTCGGCCTTCAGCACGCCGAAGGCGCCGACGAGGCCGCCGGTCCCGCGGGCCTCGGCGTTCGTCTCGAACGCCAGGAAGTAGCGGCGGGGACCGTCGCGGCCCAGCATGGGCGGCAGGAGGGCGGCGGCCTCCGCCCCCTGGCTCAGCATGCCGTGCAGCCGGCCCGCCTCGCGGAGCGCCGTGTCGCGCGCCCCGTCCAGGGCGGCCAGGCCCGTCGACGCCGGGGTGCCCGCCACCCGCGATCTCGCCGCGTCCACGCGGGTGGCGCCGTCGCGCAGCACCGGCGCCATCGCGTCGAGGGCGGCCAGCGCGCGCCGCAGGTCCCCCCGCGCCCGCGCGCCCGCGGACAGCAACGGCGCGGCCGCGTGCTCCACGCGGGTCAGCACGTCGGTGATGTCCGCGACGGACGCGGCCAGTCCCCGGGTCGTGGCCGCGCCGTCGCCCACCACCGGGAGGTGGGTGAGCAGCGCCCAGTCGGGGCCGCCGGTCAGCCGCCGCGCCTCCGCCGCGTGACCGCGGGCCTCGGCGAGCGTCGCGGCGACGGAGCGGGCCGGCCCTAGGGCGCCCGGCCGCAGCCGGAGCAGGGCGGCCCGCGTCGCCTCCAGGTGGTCGCGCACGCTCAGCCCGAGGTGGGCCGCCCAGCCCCCGGCCAGCACGAGGCCGAGGGCCAGCGACGGCAGGCCGGCGACGACCAGCCTGCGAGTTCTTCCAGGTGTCACCGGGCCGCTGCGCCCCGGACCGCGGGCCACCTGCTTCTATTCGGCATCGCCGGACCGCCGACGCCGCGCGGACAACAGGGTGCAGCCGAGTGCGACGGCCAGCAGGCCCGCTCCCGCGACGGCCACGCCCGCGGGCGCGCCCGTGAACGGCAGGCGGCCGCCTCCCGAGGCCTGCGCGGGAACACCGCCGGTCGGCGCCTCTCCGGCGGCCGGCCCGCTCTCGAAGGAGCCCTCGGACTCCTCCTCGCCGGGCATGTCCTCGTTCTCGTCGGCGCGCTCCTCCTCTGCCTCCTCCCCCGGCATCTCCTCGGACTCGTCCTCGCCCTCCGTCTCCTCGGGCGCGACGGCCTGTACGGGCTCCCCCTGCGCCTGCTGCCCGGCGTTCTGCACCGGTGCGATCCCGCCCGCGCCGGCGGGCGCGACGATGGGCTGCGCGTTCCCGTTGTTGGTGTCGTTGGTCGTGGAGACCTGCGGCCAGCTCCAGCCCTGCCAGTTGTTGTTCGGCCACCAGAAACCGTTGTTGTTGTTGGTGGTGTGGACGGGCTGCACCTCGGCCTGCTCGTTCTCCTGCACGGCCGGCGCCACGACCCCCGGGTCCACCACGTTCTCCACGCTGATGGGCCTGGGCGGGTAGACGCCGTCGCCCGACGGCAGCACCGTGGACCCGACGGACTCCGCGGCCGCGACCCCGGGGATCCCGAGGGTCAGGCCGCCGGCGACCATTGTCGCCAGAAAAATTGGTCTTTTAGTTTTACGCGCCACTTGGACTCCCGATAACGGCCATTATGCCGACTGAGCATTCGCCCGGATTGCCAGCGACATGTCGCTGCTCGACTGTTATATGCGTCCGGTTAACGGCCGCTCCGCCCCGGCGCACGGCGCTTACCGAACGATCGCGCAGGGTTCTCGCTTCGTTGACCGGCCTCCCCGCCACACCTGCCGCGCGTCCCCTGCCGCGCGTCCCCTGCCACGGCATCCCCGGCCACGGCTCCGCGGGCACCGGTGCTACCCGGCGTCGGTGGAGCGCCACCGCCGGGCGGTGGCGAGGGTGCAGCCGAGCGCGACGGCCAGCAGGCCCGCGCCGGCGGCGGCCACGCTCACCGGCGCGCCGGTGAACGGGAGCCGAGCGCCGCCCGCCGGACCGCCCGCGGCGACCGGCGCGGGGCCGGCCATCTCCTCGGGAGCCACGCCGGCCGGCGCCTCGTCCGCCTCGTCCGCCTCGTCTTCGTCGGCCTCGTCGGCCTCGCCGGTCTCCGCCTCGTCGGTGGTGTCCTTCTCGGGGGACTCCTCCTCGTCCGTCTCCTCCCCGGGGAGTCCTTCCTCATCGGTGGTCTCCCCGGGTAGCTCCTCCGCCGGCCCCTTCGCCGGCCACTGCTCCGCGCTCTGCGTCGCGTTCTGCAGCGGTGCCATCTCAGCGCCGCCCGCACCCGCACCGGTGCCCGGGCCGATGGCCGGACCGACGCCGGTGACGCTCGGGCCGGCGCCGCGACCCGCGCCCGCGGGCGCGGCGATGGGCTGCGCGTTGATCGTCTTGGTGTCGCTGTAGGTGTAGGCCAGCGGATAGCTCCAGCCGCCGGCGTTCCGGTTCCAGGCCCCGCCGTTGTTGTTGCACGCGTTGCCCGTGCAGACGGGCTGCTGCGCGGCCGTCCCCGGCCCGCTCTCCTGCACGACCGGGCTCGCGTCCACGTTCTCGCCCGGCTCCTCGGCGTTCTCCACCGTGACGGGCTCCGGCGAGAGGGCCGTATCGTCCCCCGCCGGGGCGACCGGTGGCATGACGGTCCGCGCGGCCGCGGCCGCGGGGATCCCGAGCGTCAGGCCGCCCGCGACCGTCACCGCCAGAAGAATGGGTAGGGTGTTTTTTCGCGCCAATTTGGACTCCCGATAACGGCATTCACGTAAACGAGCATCTGCGACTGTTGTAAGCGGCCGGTGAAGATCGGCTCGACACGGCGCACGGCGCTTACCGAACGATCGGCCAGGGTTCTCGGTCCGTTGACCGCGACCCGCTCGCCGCTTCGCGCGCGCGGCGCGGCCTGGTGTGAGTCGGGAGTGCCAAAGAATTCACCAACGCCCCCGCGCGACGGCCGCGAATCGTCACCGGAAGGCGATACTCGGTCCGTGCGCGGAGACGACGGCGGAGCCGTGACGGCGACCGTACGGGTGATCGGCGAGCTGTGCCTGCCCGCCGGTCTGGTCCTGCTGCTGTTCTACGCGTACCTGCTCTGGGGCACCGGCGCGGAGACCGAACGGGAGCAGCGCGTCCTGCAGCGGCGGCTGGGGGAGGTCTTCCTGCGGCATGAGAGGCGGACGGGCCCCGCCGCGGTGCGGCCCGGCGACGCCCTGGCGCTGCTGCGCATCCCGCGCCTGGGAGCCGGGTACCGGTTCGCCGTCGTCGAGGGCGTGGGCCCGGACGAGCTGCGCAGGGGCCCCGGTCACTACCCCGGCACCGCCCTGCCCGGTCAGGTCGGCAATTTCGTGCTCTCGGGACACCGCACCACCTACGCGGCGCCGTTCAACCGGATCGACCGGCTTCAGCGCGGCGACGACATCATGGTGGACGCGTGGGACGCCCGCTACACCTACCAGGTGACGCGCAAGGAGGTCGTGGATCCCGGCGAGGTCGACGTCGTCGATCCCGTCCCCGGCCACCCGGGGCAGCGGCCCACCACCGCGTACATGACCATGACCACCTGCCACCCCAAGTTCTCCGCGACGCAGCGCCTGGTCGTCCAGAGCGTGCTCGTCCGCCGTGAGGAACGCCGCGACTGACCGAGGGAGATCTGGCGTGTACAGGTTCCTCTGGCGGCTGCTGCCCGGCGGCGCCGCGCTCCGGCTGACGATCGCCGTGCTGCTGACCGGAGGCGCGGTGGCCGCGCTGTGGTACGTCGTGTTCCCCTGGCTGGCGCCGCGCCTGCCGATTGGTTGAGCCGGCCGCCGGGCTCACGGCACCGCCCGGCGGCCGCACCCGGTCAGAGGGCGACGCCGAGCAGCGCGTCGGCGACGTCGCGGACCAGCGCGGGCGAGGACGTGTCGTCGCCCTCCCCGGCCGCCCAGGCGTCGATCGCGGCAAGCGCGCCGGGCGCGTCGAGGTCGTCGGCGACCCGCTCGCGGACCGCGGCGAGCACGGGCTCGCCCGCGGGCCCCGCCGGACGCGTCACCGCCGCCCGCCACCGCGCCAGCCGGGCCTCGGCCTCCGAAAGCTGGTCCCCCGTCCACTCCCAGTCGGTGCGGTAGTGGTGCGCCAGCAGGGCGAGCCGGACGGCCATGGGGTCGGTCGTGCGCCGCAGCCGGGAGACGAACACGAGGTTGCCCTTGGACTTCGACATCTTCTCGCCGTCCAGGCCGACCATGCCGGCGTGCACGTACGCACGGGCGAACGGCCACTCGCCGGTGGCGACGTGGCCCTCGCAGGCGCCCATCTCGTGGTGGGGGAAGATCAGGTCGGAGCCGCCGCCGGCGACGTCGAACCCGGTGCCGAGGTTGCGCAGGGCGATGGCCGTGCACTCGACGTGCCATCCCGGCCGGCCCCGGCCGAACGGCGAGTCCCAGGAGGGCTCGCCCGGCCGCTCGGCCCGCCACAGCAGCCAGTCGAGCGGGTGACGCTTGCCCGCCCTGCCGGGGTCGCCGCCGCGCTCGGCGAACAGCGCCAGCATCGTCTCCTCGGAGTAGCCCGAGACCGCGCCGAACTTCGGCGCCGCGGTGACGGAGAAGTAGACGTCGCCGTCGCCGTCGACGTCGTAGGCCGCGCCGCGCTCCGACAGCCGGCCGATCACCCCGGTGATCTCCTCGATCGTCTCGGTGACCCCCACGTACTCGCGGGGCGGCAGGATCCGCAGCGCCTCCATGTCGGAGCGGAACAGCTCGATCTCCCGCTCGCCGAGGGACCGCCAGTCGGTGCCGGTCGCCGCCGCCCGCTCCAGCAGCGGGTCGTCCACGTCGGTGGCGTTCTGCGTGTAGTGCACGTCGTGGCCCGCGTCCCGCCAGGCCCGGTTCACGAGGTCGAAGGCGAGGTAGGTGTTGGCGTGCCCGAGATGCGTGGCGTCGTACGGCGTGATGCCGCAGACGTACATCCGGGCCTCTCCCGTGGGGGCCGTCTCCCGCACCTCTCGGGCGGCGGTGTCGTACAAACGGAGCGGAAGGCCCGGACCAGGCAGCCTGGGGACATTCGGAGCAGACCACGATCGCATGGTGTGCAGCCTATCCGCGCGCCCGACGGCTCCGGCCGGGCGGTCCGCCCCGGGACGTGTCGATCTCGTGCCAGGTGGAGGGGTCGTCCGGCTGGGGACAGAAGTCGTAGCGCAGCCCCTCCGGGGCCAGGGCGACCAGCGTCACCGACAGGCTCGCGAAGATCCGCCCGTCCGGGAGACGCCGCCGCATGATCAGCGCCCGGGGGTCGTCCCAGGCCACCGCGCCCCCCACCGTGCCCTCCGCCGTGCCCTCCGCGGTGCCGCCCATCCCGGCGCCGGAGGCCGGGTCCAGCCACTCGCCCCAGAAACGCTCCGTGGAGCCGCCGTCGGTCCACTCCGGCCGGGCGGCGCGGGTGAACCGGGGCCGGAACCAGGCCGTCCGCGGGTCTCGGCCGGACCGGTCCCAGCCCGTGTTGACGATCATGTGCACGCCCCCGGGCAGCTTCTCCTCGGCGAGCCGTCCGCCGTCCCAGCTCCACAGCCGTACGCCGTCGAGACCGCCGAGGACGAGATGGAAGGGGTCGTAGCGGAACAGGTCGACCGGCGGCAGCTCCCCCGCCTCGGCGGCCAGCAGCGGCAGCTCGCCGCGGGACCGCCGCCCGGCCGCGGGAGCCGCGGTGCCCTCGCCGTTGAGCAGCGCGGCGACGCGCCGCTCCGCCGGGTCGGCGGCCAGCCAGGTGCCGCCCGCCTCCAGGTCTCGGCCCCCGATCAGCCCGGGGTGGTCGGGCCAGTGACGGTCGGGTGACATCCACGGCCGCGTGACGAACTCGTCACGCACGCCCACCAGGAGCACCGGTGTGCCGGCCTCCGGGTCGACGCTCACGATGACCGTACACACTGCGTGTTCCCTCCGAAAAAGGTAGAGACCCCTGCAGAGTGCACAATACGTACGTTCTGCGCAAGCTTCGGGCGGACCATCAGATCGGCGGCCATGGGATGGCGGGCCAGTCGTCGGAGGGATGCGGGTGGACGCCGGTGGCCAGCAGCCTCTTGACCCGCTCCCAGGTCGCCTCCACCTCGGCCTGGGTGAGCAGCTCGCGCAGCCGCCGCCCGAGACGGCCCCGCTCGATCTCGCGCTCCAGCCGCTCCAGCACGTTGACCGCCTCGCGCGGCAGCGTCCTGCCACGCCACTGCCACAGCACCGTACGTAGCTTGTCGTCCACGGAGAAGCACACTCCGTGGTCGACGCCGTACACATGGCCGTCCGGCAGCGGGAGCAGGTGGCCGCCCTTGCGGTCGGCGTTGTTCACCACCGCGTCGAAGACGGCCATGCGGCGCAGGGCGGGGTTGCGGCTGCGCATCACGGTCATCAGGTCGGCGTCGGGATCGGCGTCGATCCACAGCTGCACCATGCCGGGGCCGAAGGGGCCGTCCCGGAGGACCGTCGGCGGCACGATGCGCCAGCCGGTGACCGCCGCCACCTCGTAGGCGGCCACCTCCCGGGCAGCGAGCGTGCCGTCGGGGAAGTCCCACAGAGGCCGCTCACCCCGCACCGGCTTGTACACGCACGCCGCCGCGTGCTCGCCGGTGGCGACGGAGCAGTAGAGCGTCATGTTCGTGGCCTCGACGAGTCGCCCGGCCACTTCTAAGGTGCCCTCCCGCAGCAGGCGCATCGCCGCCGCGTCGTCCAGTCCCGCCCCGTCGGGTCCCGCTCTGTCCACGCCGCCGATGCTCGCCTCGTCCTCAGCCGTCATCCGGATCCTCGCCACGCCGCGCGTACCGCCCTGCCCCTCACGCGGACAGCCCTCCGGGGTGGTGGCCGTTGAGCCGCACGCAGATGTGGCCCTCCGGGTCGAGGGGGCGCCCGCACAACGGGCACGGAGGCCGGCCCGCGGCCACCACCTCCAGGGCCCTGCGGCTGAACGCGCGGGCGGCGGCGGCGCTGATCCGCACCCTGAGGACGGCGGGCTCGGGCCGGTCGTCGGCCGGCGGCTCGTCCTCCTCGTCGCCCTCGCCCGCCTCCTGCGCCTCGATGACCACCTGGGAGGTCTCCGGGTCCCAGGCGAGCGCCATGGTCCCCACCCGGAAGTCCTCGTCGAGCGGCAGCTCCAGCGGCCCCTCGTCGGTCAGATCGGCGGGGGCGACGGCCGGGACCGGCGCGCGCCCGCCGCTGCGCCGCAGCACCTCGTCGAGCAGCTCGTCAAGGCGGTCGGCCAGCACGGCGACCTGGAACTTCTCGAGCGCCACGGTGGTGATCCTGCCGTGGCCGCGCGCCTGCAGGAAGAAGGCTCGTGCGCCCGGTTGCCCAACGGCACCGGCCACGAACCTGTCAGGCGGATCGTAATCGAAGACCGGCATAGCCCGACCTTATGTGGTCCCTGCTCCGCCGCCGACGGCGGCGTCGCTTCCGGTGGTGGTTTCTCCCCCGTCTTCCCGCGACGGAACCTCGGGCGGGGGCACCAGGTTGGCCACTCCCCCGCCCACGTCGTTGGCCCTCAGCAGGAAGGGGCGCAGCGGTGTGTAACGGATCACGGTGACGGAGGCGGGGTCGGCCGTGATGCGCTGGAACTGGTCCAGGTGCAGCCCCAGCGCGTCGGCCACGATCGCCTTGATGACGTCCCCGTGACTGCAGACCAGATAGGTGGCCTTCTCGCCGAGCCGCTCGTTCCAGTCCCGTACGGCCCGCACGGCCCGGCTCTGCACCTCCGCCATGGCCTCGCCGCCGGGGAAGACCGCCGCGCTGGGATGGGCCTGCACGACCCGCCACAGCGGCTCCTCGGCGAGCTCCTTCAGCGGCCTGCCGGTCCAGTCGCCGTAGCCGCACTCGCCGAACCTGTCGTCGGTCTGCACCGTGACCGGGCGGCCCTGGGCGATGGCGGCGGCGGTCTCCTGACACCGGTCCAGCGGGCTCGACACGATCGCGTCCAGCTCCAGCGGCGCGAGCCGCTCGGCCACCGCGCGCGCCTGCTCCCGGCCGCGCTCGTCCAGGTGGACGCCGGGCGTCCAGCCCGCCAGCACCGGGCCGGTCAGGTCGGTCAGGCCGTGCCGTACGAGAAGGACGGTCGTCATGACTGGAGCACCCCCAGGTAGAGGAGGGTGAGGAGGAACGTTCCGGCGAAGACGCGGTAGACGACGAAGACGATCGTGGAGTGCCGCGCCACGTAACGCAGCAGCCAGGCGATCGAGGCGTACCCGACCACGAACGAGACGACGGTCGCGATCAGGGTCGGCACGAGCGGCGGGCCGCCGCCGTCGCCGACGTCGCGCAGCTCGAACAGGCCCGACAGCACCACGGCCGGGATGGACAGCAGGAAGGAGTAGCGGGCCGCCGCCTCGCGCGTGTAGCCGAGGAACATCGCGCCGGTCATCGTGGAGCCCGAGCGGGACGCGCCGGGGATCAGCGGCGCCATCTGCCACAGCCCCACGATCAGGCCGTCGCGCATGGTGAGGTCGGCGACCTCCTTCTTCTTCCTGCCGAACTGCTCGGCCGCGAGCAGCAGCAGGCCGAACGCGATCAGCATGGTGGCGTTGAGCCAGAGGTTGCGGGCCGGGCCCTCGATCGCGTCCTTGAACAGCAGGCCGGCCACGCCGATCGGGATCGTGCCGAGCCCGATGTACCACCCCATGCGGGCGTCGAGGTCGCCCCGCAGCTCCGGCGTCCACAGGCTGCGCAGCCAGGTCCAGAGGATCCGGACGATGTCGCGCCAGAAGTAGAGCAGCACGGCCAGCATGGTGCCGAGCTGGATCACCGCGGTGAAGGCGGCGCCGGGGTCGCCCCAGCCGGCCAGCTTGGGCACGATCAGCAGGTGGGCGGAGCTGGAGATGGGCAGGAACTCGGTGAGACCCTGCACGACTCCCAGCACGATGGCCTGAAGTACGTCCATGGTGCGGACAGCCTATCGGCTAGTCTGTCCGCACAATGGACCAGCGACTTGTCGGGCGCAGCGGTCTCTCGGTGTCCCGGATCGGGCTCGGCACGATGACCTGGGCCCGCGACACCTCGGCCGAGGAGGCGACCGCTCAGCTCACCGCGTTCGCCGAGGCCGGCGGCACGCTGATCGACACGGCCGACGTGTACGGCGGGGGCGACGCGGAGCGGCTGATCGGCCGGCTCATCCGCGACGTGGTGCCGCGCTCGGAGCTGGTGATCGCGACCAAGGCGGTCCTCATGCCCGGCGGCGAGCGGGACGCCTCCCGCCGCCATCTCATCCGCGCCCTCGACGCGTCCCTGGCCCGTCTCGGGCTGGAGGAGGTCGACCTCTGGCAGCTCCACGCGTTCGACGACCGGGTGCCGCTCGACGAGACGCTCGCGGCCGTCGACTTCGCCGTCTCGACCGGCCGTACGGCCTACGCCGGAGTGTGCGACTACACGGGCTGGCAGCTGGCCGCCGCCGCGACCTGGCAGCGGTGCGGCGACGCGCGCGCCCCCCTCGTCGCGGTGCAGGCGGAGTACTCCCTGCTGGCCAGGGAGCCGGAGGAGGAGCTGATCCCGGCCGCCGCGCACGTGGGCGCCGGGCTGCTCGCCTGGTCACCGCTGGGACGCGGCGTGCTGACCGGGAAGTACCGCACCGGGATCCCCGCCGACTCGCGCGCCGCCACCCCGCACTTCGCCGAGTTCGTACGGCCCTATCTTGACGAGCGGTGCCGCCGGATCGTGGAGTCGGTGACCACGGCGGCCGAGGGGCTCGGCGTGTCGCCGCTCGCGGTGGCGCTCGCCTGGGTGCGCGACCGCCCGGGCGTGTCGTCGGCGATCGTCGGCGCCCGCACCCACGCGCAGCTCCTCGGCGTGTTACAGGCCGAGGAGCTGACCCTGCCGTGGGAGATCCGGGAGGCCCTGGACGACGTGTCGGACGTCTCCGACCCCTGACCCGCCGAGAGGCGAACGAGAATCGTCTTCACGTATCACGCATCGATACCGAATTGCAACTTTCTACTGCATAACCCCGCGCTCTGGCGAAGAGTGGCGGGTATGTCGGGGGATTGACCAGACGACCGCGGAAGGGAACACATGGGCACCGCACGCAAGGCCTCCGCCATCTCCGCCGGGGCTCTCGCGATCGCCCTGGGCGGTGGGCTCCCCCTCGCCGCGTCCCCGGCATGGGCCGACTGCACCACCGGCGGCGGGCTCGTCTCGGGACTCACCGGCGGCGTCTGCAACCTGGTGGACGGCGTGGGCCGCGTGGCGGACGGCGTCACCGACGTCGCGGACAAGGCGACCGGAGGGGTGACGGAGCCGGTCACCAAGGCCGTGGACGACACCGTGCAGACGGTGACCGGCACCGCCGGCACCGCCGTCGACGACATCGGGAAGACGGTGGACGACACCGTGAAGGCGGCCACCGGCGCGGCCGGGACGGCGTCGGACGCGGTGGGCTCGGCGGGCGGCGGCGTGACCGGAGGCGGCTCGGGAGACTCCCCGGCCGGGAGTGCTCCCACTCCCGTCCAGGATCTGACCGACGGGCTGAGCCGGACGATCCAGGACACCTGCCTGCCCCTGGTGGCCGGCGAGCGCTGCGCGTCCGGCGACGAGACGGGCACCGGCGCCGGCGGGAGCGGCCGGAAGCACCGCCCGCCCGCGACCGCCGGCCGTCCGGCGCGTCCGAAGCCCTCGCACGCGCCCGAGGGCGCCCTCCCGGCGGAGCCGTACCGGCCGGGGCCGGCCGCGCAGAGCGGCGGGACGCCGGCCGCGCCCTCTCACCCCGTCGTGGACCCGGACGCGGACGGCCTGATCCCGCTCCTGTGGCCGGGTCAGAAGATGCCCGAGTTTCCGGGTCTGCCCGGCCGGGTCACCGGCGTGCCCCTGCGGGACCAGCGGCCGTACGACGCCGTGGGGACGGCCCTCACGGCGGCGCTGCTGCTGTCGGCGGTGCTCGCCACCCGGGTGGTCTCGGCGCGGCGGGCCCGCGCCGGGCAGCAGGAACCGCAGGAGTCGATCCCGTTCGAGGGCGGCCTGCGGCTGCCCGACCGGTCGGGCCGCCACCGGCTCGCCTGAGCGCGCCGTCTTCCGTGACGTCGTCCGAGGTCACGGATTGATGCGCGGCGCCGCCGGACGGACGGGTTGATGCGCGTTGTCTCCACTCCCTGTGCGGCCGTCGCCGCCGTCCCCCCACGTGGGCTTCCATGCCTGTCGTGGCACCCGCGAAGGGCCGGGTGCCGGCAGGAGAGGAGGAGCCCGTGACGAGATGGAGCACCGTCCTGAGGACGCTCGCCGTACCGGCGCTCGCCGCGACCGTGCTCGCGGCGGCCCCGGCGGCGTCGGCCGGATCGGGAGGCGGATCGGGGCCGGGGCAGGGGTCCGGGCAGGGCTCGAGAGCACCGTCCGGTCCGGGGCCGGGGCGGGCCATGGGGCCGGAGCCGTCGGGTGCGGCGCGCTCCCCGCACCGCTCGGGGACGTTCTGCGCCCTGAGCCCGGGCCGCCGGTTGTGCGACGGCACCGACCCGGTGGACTCGGCGTGCGCGTCCGGCGCGTACACCGTGCGCAGCTCCAGGCTCTGGTACCGCGACGGCCGCGGGCCGGCGGGCGCCACGGCCGAGTTGCGGTACTCGCCCCGGTGCGGGACGAACTGGTCCAGGGTCACGTTCGACGGGGGCCGGACGGGCCCGGTCACTGTCATGGTCTGCCGGGGTGACGGCTACGGCGACTGCACCGAGGCGTACCGCACGCGCGGCGGCTCGGCCTACTCCGACCAGCTGTACGCCAGGGACGTGCCGGCGACGGCGTACGCCTGGTGCTGCGGCGCCGGACCCGGCTCGGCCGGCGCGTGGGCGAGGGGCTGAGCCCCGCCCGGCGAGGACGTGGAGGGCGGGCGCGTCAGCGGGCACAACGGGTCGCGGCGTGCGGGCCCTCCCCCCGCTCGGTGACCACCCAGCCCTCCACCCACACGCACCCCCGTGCCAGGGAGAGCATGTCGCCGTAGCTGCCCGGCGGCGTGTTGTTGGACCACCGCGAGCGGACCTGGGCGTTGTCCGCCGGGCGGTGCGCGGCGAGCCACACCGTGTACAGACGGGGATTGTCGTAGTGCGCGGACGCCCATGCCGTGTCGCAGACCGGGCTGCGCCGCAGCCGCAGCGTCCCGAAGCGGGCGCCGCCCGGCAGGAGGAGCGGGACGGCGTCGAGCGTTTCGAGCGTGTCCGGGTCGGGCCCGCATCCCCGGGCCCGGGGGTCGTCGCCGTCCATGTCCTCGGCCTGGCTCGCGTCCGTCGTCCGGTCGGTGAGGTGCTGGTTGCGCGACGTCCAGCCGGGCGCGAGCAGCGGGCCGCCTCCTGCGGCGCCGAGCGCCACCGCGCCGGCGGTCACGAGGGCGGCCAGCGGCACGAGCAGGCGCCCGCGTTCGCGTGCCCGGCCCGCGAGGCCGCCGGACGCCCCGCCGGGCGCGGCGGACGGGACGTCCTGTCCCTCGTCCGCCGCCGGAGACGGCGGTTCCCCGCCGGACGTCTCTGGGGCATCGGCGATCTCCGCGCTGACGCGGTGCCAGCGCCGCGTCCATTCGTCCTCGTCGCCGCCGCAGGCCCTGACGAAGGCGAGGGTGACCTCCAGGCTGGGCAGGACCCGCCCGCCCGCCGCCCGCGACAGCACCGTGGCGGAGTAGTGGGCCCGCTCGGCGAGGGCACGGTAGGTGGGTGTCCCGGCCTCCTCACGCAGCCGCCGCAACGCCACGGCGAACGCCTGGACGGGACCCTCCTCGGGGCTCAGGTCGCGCTCTGGTCGTCCCATCGTCCCCACCCACGGCCGCCGGACGGCCAGGACCTCGCGGGCTCACCGGGTCACGCCCGCCCAGGCGGGCGGACCCCACGCACGTCCCGATGGTAGGCGCGGCGACGGCAGGCGGCAAGATCGCGGGGCCGCGGGCACCCGCGGCGGAACCGCCGCCGTCAGGCGCCCATCGCGTGCACGCCGCCGTCGACGTGGACGATCTCGCCGGTGGTGGCGGGGAACCAGTCGGACAGCAGCGCGAGGCACGCCCGGGCGGCGGGGGCGGTGTCGGTCAGGTCCCAGCCGAGCGGCGCGCGCTCCGGCCAGGAGTCCTCGAACTCCTGGAAACCGGGGATGTTCTTGGCCGCCATCGTGCGGAGCGGACCGGCGGCGACGAGGTTGACCCGGATGCCGTGCCTGCCCAGGTCGCGCGCCAGGTAGCGGGAGCACGACTCCAGCCCGGCCTTGGCGACGCCCATCCAGTCGTAGACCGGCCACGCCTTGGTCGCGTCGAAGTCCAGGCCGACGACCGCGCCGCCCTCCTTCATCAGCGGCAGGCAGGCGACGGCGAGCGACTTGAACGAGAACGTCGAGACGTGCACCGCCGTGGCGACGTCCTCCCACGAGGTGTTGAGGAAGTTGCCGCCCAGGCAGGACTGCGGGGCGAAGCCGATGGAGTGGACGACCCCGTCCAGCCCGTCGAGGTGCTCGCCGACGCGGTCGGCGAGCGTGTCGAGGTGGTCGGTGTCCTGCACGTCCAGTTCGATCACCGGCGGCGGCTCGGGCAGCCGCTTGGCGATGCGCTCGACCAGGCTGAGACGGCCGTAGCCGGTCAGCACGACCCGCGCGCCCTCCTCCTGGGCCAGCTTGGCGACGTTGAAGGCGATCGACGAGTCGGTGAGGACTCCCGTGACCAGCAGTCGCTTACCGTCCAGCAAACCCATGTCCAGCTCCGCTCAGTCAGTGCTCAGTGGCTCAGTGGCCCATGCCGAGGCCGCCGTCGACGGGGATGACCGCCCCGGTGATGTAGGAGGCGTCGTCGCTCGCCAGGAACCTGACGACCCGCGCGATCTCCTCCGCGTGCGCCTGCCGTCCGAGCGGGATGCTCTTGCGGATCTGCTCCTGCGTCGCCTCGTCGAGCACCGCGGTCATGTCGGTCTCCACGAACCCGGGCGCGACGACGTTGACCGTGATGCCCCGCGAGCCGAGCTCGCGGGCGAGCGAGCGGCCGAAGCCGACCAGCCCGGCCTTGGAGGCGGCGTAGTTCGTCTGGCCGGCCGAACCGGACAGGCCGACGACGGAGGAGATCAGGATGACGCGCCCGCGCCGCATCCGCAGCATGGGCCGCACGGCCCGTTTGGCGACGCGGTAGGCGCCCGTCAGGTTCGTGTCGATGACGTCGGTGAAGGTCTCTTCCTTCATCATCGGCAGCAGGGTGTCCTTGGTGATCCCGGCGTTGGCGACGACCACCTCGACCGGGCCGTGCTCGGCCTCGGCCTTCTCGAAGGCGGCGTCGACGTCGGCGGCTCTCGTCACGTCGCAGCGGACCCCGAACAGGCCCTCCGGGGGCTCTCCGGAACGGTAGGTGACGGCGACGGCGTCTCCCGCGGCGGCGAGCTCACGGGCGATCGCGAGGCCGATACCGCGGTTTCCACCGGTGACGAGAACAGAGCGAACCATGCAACCGACCGTATCGGCTACCGGACGGTAACCGCTTGTCCGCAGGACACAAGATCACAGGGCTAGGATCGTGGACATGCGCCAGATCGACCCGGACTTCCTCGCCCTGCCACTGCGGCGGCTGGCGGACGCGGCCCTGCAGCGCGCCCGTGACCTGGGCGCCGAGCACGCCTCCTTCCGCCTCGAACGGGTGCGCGCCGAGACCCTGCGCCTGTTCGACGCCCGCCTGGAAGGGTCCTCCGACGCCGACGACCTCGGGTTCGCCGTACGGGTGATCAAGGACGGCACCTGGGGGTTCGCGTCCGGCATCGAGCTGACCGCGGAGGCGGCGGCGCGCGCCGCCGAGGAGGCCGTGCGGGTGGCGGCCGTCAGCGCGCCGATCAACCGCGAGCCGGTCGGGCTCGCCCCCGAGCCGGTGTACGACGACGTGACCTGGGTGTCGGCCTACGACGTCGACCCGTTCGACGTGCCGCTGGCGGACAAGACGGCGCTGCTGGCGGAGTGGTCGTCCGGCCTGCTCGGCCGCACCGACCACGTCTCCGCCTCGCTCATGCAGGTCAAGGAGCAGAAGTTCTACGCCGACTCGGCGGGCACGGTGACCACACAGCAGCGGGTCCGGCTGCATCCCGTGCTGACGGCGATGAGGACCGACGGCGACCGGTTCGACGACATGCGCACGCTCGCGCCGCCGGTCGGCCGGGGGTACGAGTACCTCACCGGCGCCGGCTGGGACTTCCCCGCCGAACTGGCCGAGCTGCCCGACCTGCTGGACGAGAAGCTGAAGGCGCCCTCGGTGGAGGCCGGGCGGTACGACCTGGTCGTCGACCCGTCCAACCTGTGGCTGACCATCCACGAGTCGATCGGGCACGCGACCGAGCTGGACCGGGCGCTCGGATACGAGGCGGCCTACGCCGGCACCTCGTTCGCCACGTTCGACCAGCTCGGCAGCCTGCACTACGGCTCGCCCGTGATGAACGTGACGGGCGACCGCACGGTCGAGCACGGCCTCGCCACCGTCGGCTGGGACGACGAGGGCGTCGCGGGCCAGTCGTTCGACATCGTCCGGGAGGGCACGCTGGTGGGCTACCAGCTCGACCGCCGGATGACGCTGCTGAAGGGCCTCGGCAGGTCGAACGGCTGCGCCTTCGCCGACTCCCCCGGGCACGTGCCGATCCAGCGGATGGCGAACGTCTCGCTCCAGCCGGCGCCGGACGGCCCGTCCAGCGAGGAGCTGATCTCCCGGGTGGAGCGCGGCGTCTACATCCTGGGCGACAAGAGCTGGTCGATCGACATGCAGAGATACAACTTCCAGTTCACCGGGCAGCGGTTCTACCGCATCGAGAACGGCCGGCTGGCCGGGCAGCTCCGCGACGTGGCCTACCAGGCGACCACCACGGACTTCTGGCGTTCCATGGAGGCCGTCGGCGGCCCCGGGACGTACGTGCTCGGCGGCGCCTTCAACTGCGGCAAGGGCCAGCCGGGCCAGGTCGCGCCGGTCAGCCACGGCGCCCCGGCGGCGTTGTTCCGCGGCGTACGGATCCTCAACACCGTCCAGGAGGGTGGCAAGTGAGCGACCATTTGAGCGACGGGGTGAGTGGCGGGGTGAGCGGCGGGCTGGTCACACCGCAGGAGACGGTGGAGCGGGCGCTCGCGCTGAGCGAGGCCGACGGCTGCGTCGTCATCGTGGACGAGGGCTCGACCGCCAACCTGCGCTTCGCCGGCAACACGCTGACGACCAACGGCGTCGCCCGCTCCTCGCGGCTCACCGTGATCTCCGTGGTGGGCGCGGGGGTTGGGGTCGTGTCACGCTCCGCCGTACGGGACGGGCAGCTCGCCGACGTGGTGGCCGCGGCCGACCGCGCCGCCCGCGAGGCCCGCCCGTCGGAGGACGCGCGGCCTCTGGTGGGCACGGACGGTGTGGACACGGAAGCGGCGAACACGGCGGCCGCGGGCTGGGACCGGCCGGTGGAGCCGACGTCCATCGACGTCTTCGGCGGGTTCGCCCCCGCGCTCGGCGAGGCGTTCGCCGCCGCCGACGCCTCGGGACGCAGGCTGTACGGCTTCGCCGAGCACATCGTGACCTCCACCTTCGTCGGCTCGTCCGCCGGCCTGCGGCTGCGCCACGACCAGCCGACCGGCCGGCTGGAGCTGAACGCCAAGTCGGCGGACCTGTCGCGTTCGGCCTGGACGGGCGTCGCCACCCGCGACTTCGCCGACGTGGACGTGGCCGCGCTCGACGCCACGCTCAGCCGGCGGCTCGACTGGGCCAAGCGGCGGATCGACCTGGAGCCGGGTCGTTACGAGACGATCCTGCCGCCGACGGCGGTCTCCGACCTGATGATCTACCTGTACTGGTCGTCCGGCGCGCGCGACGCCGCCGACGGGCGCACGGTGTTCTCCCGGCCGGGCGGCGGCACGCGGGTCGGCGAGCGGCTGTCGCCGCATCCGATCTCGCTGTACAGCGACCCCGCCCACCCCGGGATCGCGTGCGCGCCTTTCGTCGTCGCGCACGCCTCCGGCCGCGAGCAGTCGGTCTTCGACAACGGCCTGCCCCTCGGCCGCACCGAGTGGATCAGCGACGGCACACTGGCCAACCTGGTGCAGACCCGGCACTCGGCGGAGCTGACCGGCCTGGCCGCGACCCCGCAGATCGACAACCTGGTGATGGAGGGCCCGGCGGGCGGGCGCTCGCTGGAGGAGATGGTCGCCTCGACCGAGCGGGGACTGCTGCTGACCTGCCTGTGGTACATCCGGGAGGTCGACCCGCAGTCGCTGCTGCTGACCGGGCTCACCAGAGACGGGGTGTACCTGGTCGAGAACGGCGAGGTCGTCGGCGAGGTCAACAACTTCCGGTTCAACGAGTCGCCGGTGGACCTGCTCGGCCGCCTGACCGAGGTCGGCGCGAGCGTGCCCACCCTGCCCCGCGAGTGGGGCGACTGGTTCAACCGCGCCGTCATGCCGCCGGTCCGCGTGCCCGACTTCAACATGTCGACGGTCAGCCAGGCGAGCTGAGCCCGCCCGGCCGTCCTGCGCGGCCGTTCTGCGCGGCCGTCCTATTCGGCGTCCTCGAGGCGGAAGCCCACTTTCATGCCGACCTGGAAGTGGGCCACCTCGCCGTCCACGATGTGGCCGCGCACCTCGGTCACCTCGAACCAGTCCAGGTGCCGCAGGGTCCGGGCGGCCCGCCGGACGCCGTTGCGGATGGCCTGGTCGACGCTCTCCTCCGAGGTGCCCACTATCTCGGTCACCCGATAGGTGCGATCCGACATCACGTCCTCCTGCCTGTGCCTGTCCGCGTGATCGTAACCCCCCCGCGGACGTCCCCCCGCTCCCTCCGGGGTCTACCGTGGAAAACGTGAATCCATGGCGCAGGTTCAGAAAAGACCGCCCGGTCGTTCACCAGGTGACAGACGCCCAGCCGTCGCTGTCCAACGACATCCGCAAGCGTGAGATCAGTTATCTCATCAAGATGGGCATCCGGATCGTCTGTCTCATCCTGGCCGTCGCGGTGCCCTCCCCCTGGCCTGTCAAGGCCCTCTTCGTGGCCGGTGCGGTTCTTTTGCCGTACGTTGCCGTTCTCGGGGCCAATCAGAGAGGTCACACGCCTCCTCCGCGCATGGACTTGACCTCGCCTAACCAAACCGAGATACCACGGCATCGACGCGAGATCGGGTCGTGACAAAGTCTTGACGCAACCCATGGGTTGGAGGTGTACAGTTTAGCCAAGCGCTCTGGTCCCCCGTCGGAGCGCTAGTGCCGGCGTTCCGGGCCCCCGTCGGAACGCCGATGAAGCGACGCCGGGTGGTTTGCCCCCGTAACCACCCGGCGTCGCCCTTTTTATGGGATCTTTCGCCTTCGGCCTTTGCGCAGCCAAACGTTTGGTATGTGCATCATTTCCGCCACTCGCCGGAAAACGCCCGTTTCCTGATGATCCGAGGGATCAGGTGTCGCTCGGGGTCTCGGTGGTCGGGGTCTCAGCGCTCGGCGTCTCGGCGCTCACGGTCTCGGCGGTCTCCGCCGCCCAGTCCTTCGCCATGCGTGAGAGCCGCCCGGCGGCGTCCGGCCCGGCGGTGCCGGCTCCCTGCGCGAGCCCGAGCAGGTAGGCGGTCAGCGGCGCGGCCGGCCGCGCCACGCCGTGCGCGACATCCCTGGTCAGGTCGAGCACCAGGGTCCGGTCCACCTGCGTGGGGTCGATGCCGAGTTCGCGGCAGACCCGCTCCGTCCACTCCTCCAGCACGTTCACGCGCGCTCCCTTCGTTCGCCGGCCCGGGCGCGGGCCGCGTGGAGATCCTCGATGCTGTCGCAGTCGAACCACGGCGGCGTCGCCCCCGCCGCCAGGCGCACCGGCACC
Organism: Microbispora triticiradicis; assembly: GCF_005864065.1. NCBI lineage: Bacteria > Bacillati > Actinomycetota > Actinomycetes > Streptosporangiales > Streptosporangiaceae > Microbispora > Microbispora triticiradicis. The sequence goes on from NZ_VANP01000005.1 coordinate 453,572, forward strand.
GGCGCGAGCGGGCCGAGCAGTCCCCGCAGCGACCGGCCCTCGTACGCGCCGAGCGCGGCCCGCAACGCGGCCGTGCGCCACACCCCGGCGAGCCACTGCTCCCGGCCCGTGTCGTCGACGAGCACCGCCCCCGCAGTGGCGCCCGCTGTGCCGCCTTCAGCGTCTTTCTCGGGCAACGCGGCCAGCAGGGCGGCGACGTGGGCGGCCCGGAGGAACGGCAGGTCGGCGGCGAGCAGGACGACCGACGGAGACGTCACCTCGGCGAGCCCGGCGCGCAGCGCGGGGACCGGCCCGCCGCCCGGCGGGTCCTCCCTGGTGAAGACCACCCCGGGCAGATCCCTGGGCGGGCCCACCACGATCACGGCACGGGCCGCGCGGACCGCCGCCGCCACCCGCTCGACGAGCGGCACCCCGCCGACCAGCGCGCCGGGTTTGTCCGCGCCGCCGAGCCGCTCGGCCCGGCCGCCCGCCAGGATCACCGCGTCGTACGGCGGGTCGTACGGCGGGTCGCCGCCCGCCTCGCCGGTGCCGTGAAGAGCGCACATGGAAGCCCCGGTCAACCCCGGTCAGCCGCCGATGGCGGACATCGGCCGGGCCGGCTGGAGGAAGGCGGAGTCGTCGATGCCGTGCCCGGCCTTCTTGCCCCGCACCGCCGCCACCCAGCGCGCCGCCAGGTCGTCGTCCGAGGCGCCCGAGCGCAGCGCCGTACGCAGGTCGGACTCCTCGGTGGCGAACAGGCAGTTGCGCACCTGGCCGTCCGCGGTGATCCGCACGCGGTCGCAGGCGCCGCAGAACGGGCGGGTGACCGAGCCGATCACGCCGACCCTCCCGGGCCCTCCGTCCACCAGGAAAAGCTCGGCGGGGGCGCTGCCGCGCTCGCGGGGGTCGTCCTCGGTGAGGTCGAAGGAACCCTTCAGCAGCCCGAGGATCTCGTCGGCCGTCACCATGTCGTCGCGGCGCCAGCCGTGCTGGGCGTCGAGCGGCATCTGCTCGATGAAGCGCAGTTCGTATCCCTGGTCGAGACAGTGGCGCAGCAGCGGCACGGCGTCGTGCTCGTTGATCCCCCGCATCAGCACCGCGTTGACCTTGACCGGCGTGAGCCCGGCGGCGGCCGCCGCCGCGAGGCCGTCCAGCACGTCGTGCAGGCGGTCACGGTGGGCGAGCCGGATGAACACCTCCCGGTCGAGCGTGTCGAGGGAGATGTTGACGCGGTCGAGCCCCGCCTTCGCGAGCGGCTCGGCGAGCCGGGCCAGGCCGATGCCGTTCGAGGTCAGCGACAGTTGCGGACGCGGACGCAGCGCGGCGGCGGCGGAGACGATCTCCACGAGCTCGCGTCTGAGCAGCGGCTCGCCGCCGGTGAAGCGGACCTCCCGGATGCCCAGCCGCTCGACGCCGATCCGCACCAGGCGGACGACCTCCTCGCCCGTGAGCAGATCGGGCTTGGGCAGCCAGTCGAGGCCCTCGGGCGGCATGCAGTACGCGCACCGCAGGTTGCACCGGTCGGTCAGCGACACGCGCAGGTCGGTCGCGACCCGGCCGAAGGAGTCAACCAGCACAAAGGACCTCCATCATCAGAGCCACCAGCCTAAGCCCTGCCGTCAAGACGACCACAACCTCCGTCCCGCCGCCGGGATTCCCTCAAGGGCGCGTCCGTCGGCCACTCCGCGTGGGTGACGTGTCTGCCGGCGCGCGGTCACCGGTCGCGGCGGCGCTCGATCCGCTTGCGGTGGGCGACCTCGCGGCGCCGCTCCGCCAGCGCGCGCTCGCGCTCGCGCCGGTCCAGGCGCGCCTGGCCCTTGGTGCTCTCCAGTTCGAGCCGCAGCGCCTCCTGAGCGGCCGTGCCGCGCCGCGTGACCCGGGCCGCCGCGCGGGCGGCCAGCTTGGCCGCGCGCTTGGGATTGACCGGCCGCTCCCCGCGCTCCCCGCGCTCCTCAAAGGGTACGGAGGGGGCCGCCTCCGCGCGTTCGAGCAGGGCGACCCCGTGCCGCATGAGGAACTCGTACAACTCGGGGCCGGTCGGCTCCGCGCCGAGGACGAACCGGGTCGCGCGGAGCTCGCCGTCCTCGGCGATCTCCAGGACGCCCACCCAGAACGGGCTCTCGAAGTAGACGGACAGGGAAACCACGATGCCTCCAGGTATGCCGACAGGCGGCTTGGCGAAGCCGCTTTCCGGCACACCGGACATCCTCCGAGGCCCCCCGAGGGGACACGAGAGGCGGATACGAGACCGCCGGCACCAGTTCGACACTGGTTCCACACTGGTTCGACACTGGGCCGACGGGTGCCCGGGCTACCGACCGGGACCGCGTTTTCGTGTGCGCGGCCAGTTTAACGGCCGTCCCCCCCTCGCGGCGATCACCTTTCCGGGGCGCCGCACCAGGCAGACTGGCGGGCATGGAGCCGATCTCTCTCGACGTGCGTGCCAGGGAACTGCTCGACCGCGCCGCCGCCGCGTCCAGCGGGCGCGCGGCCGACACCGTGCACGGCGGCCACGAGCACGGCGGCCACGAGCACGGCGGCCACGGGCAGGCGCTGCGCCAGACGCTGCTCGCCCTCACCGCCGGGACCGGCCTCGCCGAGCACGAGAGCCCGGGTGAGGCGACCCTGCTGGTGCTGCGCGGTCATGTACGGCTGAGCAGCGGCGACGCCTCCTGGGAAGGGCGGGCCGGTGATCTGCTGGCCGTCCCCGGCGCACGGCACGCGCTCGACGCCGTCGAGGACAGCGCGGTCCTCCTCACTGTCGTCAGACGCCCCTGACCGCACCCGACGCGATCGGGCGTCAGACGGCCTGGAGGACGCAGCCCAGGGCGAGCAGCGCCAGGACCTTCACGGCCTCCAGCGCCACGTAGTAGAGGTGGGCCCTCGACCGCGTCCGCGCGGGGTCCTCGCCCGCGAGGACCCGGTCGGACCTGCGGTTCAACGGGGGGCGTACGAGCACGAGCTGCACCACCAGGACGACCGCGGCGACGGCGGTGAGCACCACCACGGCGACGGCGGGTGATCCGGTCGCGACCGCCGCGATCACGACGACGGCCAGCACCGCCTCGGCGGCGTTGAGCGCGCGGAAGACGAGGCGGCCGATGCCGAGGCCGATCGGGACCGTCACGCCGGGCGCGCGGAACTTCAGCGGCGCCTCCAGGAACGAGATCGCCAGCACCATCCCCAGCCAGACGAAGGCCGCAGCCGCGGCCACGGCCGCCGACGTGTGGTTCACCGTGCGCCTTCCCCTCGTCCGGCCGCGCCGGAAGTCGTCCCCCCGCGGCATGATCCGGCCCCGAGGGGTAGGGCGGCAAGCGACTTTTGGTGCCGATAAATCGGTTGGGATACCCGCGTGACGCCCGGCACAGTTGATCTCGACGGGGATCTCGACAGGGGATCTCGATCAAGAAGGGGAACCACGATGCCGAAGCACATCGCCCCCAAGGTGCTGTCCTGGGCGAGCGAGATCGACGACGGGACGGCCGTGCAGGCCGCCCGCGCGGCGCGCCTGCCGTTCGTGCCCGGGCACGTCGCGCTCATGCCGGACGCGCACGTGGGCATCGGTGCGACGGTCGGCTCCGTCATCCCCACCGAGGGCGCGATCATTCCTTCCGCCGTCGGGGTGGACATCGGCTGCGGCATGGTCGCGACCGAGACCACGCTGACCGCCGCCGACCTGCCCGACTCGCTCGACGCGCTGATGCGGCTGGTGGAGCGGCGCATCCCGGCCGGAGTGGGCAAGGGGCACGCCGACCGCGCGGTGGACCGCGCGCTCGGCGAGCTGGGCCGGCCGCACACCGGTCTCACGCCCAAGCAGGAGACCACCGTGGCCTGCCAGTTCGGGACCCTCGGGTCGGGCAACCACTTCGTGGAGGTCTGCCTCGACGAGCGCGACCGGGTGTGGACGGTGCTCCACTCGGGCTCGCGCGGCATCGGGAACCAGCTCGCGACCGCGCACATCAAGGGCGCGAAGCAGCTCATGCGGAGCATGGCGATCGGGCTGGAGGACCCCGACCTCGCCTACTTCACCCAGGGCACCCCGGAGTTCACGGCGTACGTCGAGGACATGCTGTGGGCGCAGCGGTACGCGATGGCGTCGCGGGCGCGGATGGACCGGGTGCTGGGCGAGGCGCTGTTCCGCGTCGTCGGCTCGGGCTCCCGGGTCCGGACCATCAACTGCCACCACAACTTCACCCAGATGGAGACCCACGACGGCAAGGACCTGTGGATCACCCGTAAGGGGGCGATCAAGGCCGACACCGGGGACGAGGGCGTGATCCCGGGTTCGATGGGCACCCGCTCGTACATCGTCCGCGGGCGCGGCAACCCGCTGTCGTACAACTCCTGCTCCCACGGCGCGGGCCGCCGGATGTCGCGGTCCCGGGCCAAGCGCGAACTGTCGGCGGCGTCGCTGCGGGAGGCGATGCGCGGCCGGACCTGGAACGCCGACCGGGCCGCCGCCCTGGTCGACGAGCACCCCGAGGCGTACAAGCCCATCGACCAGGTCATGGCGGACCAGAAGGACCTCGTGGAGGTCCGGCACACGCTGCGCCAGGTGTTCAACTACAAGGGGTGAACCTGTGGGCGTGGCCGTGACACCACCGGCTCGCGGTGGACGGCCGCGCCCACGGGCCGGAGCACGAAGCCGTCGGCCACCCTGGCCGGGATCCGGTACGGCGAGACGGTGAGGTCCTGCGGAGGCAGGGTGTAGTCCAGCCGGGCCAGCCGGGGCGCGAGCGCCTCCAGCAGGCCCACGGCGACCGGCTCCCCCGGGCATCGGTGCCCGGTCGCCGGATCGCCCCCGCCCTGCGGGATCAGGTCGTACGGCCCGATCTCCCGCCCGATGAACCGCTGCGGGTCGAACGAGCACGGGTTCGGCCAGAGGGCGGGGTCGTGGTTCTGCCCCCAGACGTCGAGCAGCACGAGCCAGTCGGCCAGGATCGGCTCGCCCTTCCAGGTGAGGTCCTTGGCCGCCTTGCCCGCGACGAACGGGGCGAAGGGATAGAAGCGCCGCACCTCATGCGCGAACGCCTCGGCGTAGGCGCCGTCCACGTCGTCGTTCAGGCGGACCCGGGTGACCGGCCAGTTGTGCATGGCGTGCGCGGCGAACGTGAGGAACCAGGCCACGGCGACGGTGGGACGCACCAGGTTGAGCAGTTCGACCGCCGCGAGCCGGGCCGCGAGCGGCTGCCCGTCGGGCTCCCGGTGCGCGGCGACCACGCCCAGCGCCGACGTGGGCGGCACCCGCGAACCGCCGCGCCGCACGTCCTCGACCATCTCCGCGAGCCACGCCTCCCGCCGGACCCGGGCGCCGCGGGCTCGCCAGTGCCGGGCGCCGGGCGAGCCGAAGCCGTCGACCATCGCGACCAGGTCCGCGGCGAGCGGGCCGGCCTCCTCCTCGTCGAGGGGAATTCCCGCCCAGCGGCACACCCCCGTGGTCAGGACGCGGGCGGCCTCGTCGAAGAGCACGACCTCTCCCCTGCCGGGCCAGGTCGCCACCGTCTCGTCCCAGGCCGCGGTGGTCTCCCGTACGAGGGAGGCGACGCTCTCGGGGGTCATGAGGCCCATGAACATGGCCTTGCGCGCCCGGTGTGCGCCCTGGTCGAGGCCGTGCACGGCCCCGTGGCCGAAGAGCGTGCTCTTGATCGGCTCGGGCAGCGCGGGGGCGCGCTGGACGTGGTTGTCGTCGTAGAAGAAGCGGGCGGCGTCGGGCCCGCGCAGCACGACCGCGCGCTGGCCGAGCAGCCGCGTGCGGATCATCTCCCCCTGGGCCTCCCGCCATCGGGACGGCAGCCAGGCGTAGCCCTCTAGCAGCAGAAGAAGCGTGGTGTCAAACAGCGGCATATGTCCTGACTGCCCGCACCCGTCCCGGAGAAACGGTCCCGCCGTACGACCCTGCGGCGGGCCGTACGGCGGGCAGGTGACGGTCAGCTCTTCACGCAGGTGCCGTTGTTCAGCGTGAACGCGGCCGGATCGGGGTTGGCCCCCGTCTGCTTCCCGGTGAAGCCGATCAGGACGGTCTTGCCGGGCTCGATCACCTGGTTCCAAAGCAGGTTCACGGCGGTGACGTCCTTGCCCGACTGCGACCAGGTGGCGGAGTAGCCCTGGGCGACCTTCTGTCCCGCGTCGGGGAAGGCGAAGCGCAGCGTCCAGCCGCTGACCGCGGACGAGCCGGTGTTGGTGATCTTCACGCTCGCCGTGAAACCGCCGGGGAAGCTCCAGGCGCTGTACTCGACCTTGCAGGTGGCCGGGGGCGGAGGCGAGGCCGGCGGCGAGTTCGTCCCGGGGTAGCCTCCGGACGCGATCACATTGACCGGGTCGGAGGGGAGGCTGAGGTTGCCCGCCGCGTCCCTGGCCACGATGACGTAGGTGTACGTCTGGCCGGTGACGAGGTTGCCCTCGAGGAAGTTCCAGGTGCCCCCGGGCTTCGTGCCCGCGAGAATCCAGGCGGTGTCCGTACGCCGGTAGATGTCGTAGGCGGCGACGCCGACGTCGTCGGTGGACTCCGACCAGCACAGCGACGTGCCGCGGAAGTCGGGCAGGCAGTTGGCCCGGAGGCCGGCCGGCTTGCTCGGCGGGGTCGTGTCCCCGGTGACGGGGGTCGGCGACACGGACATGCCCGTGACCGCCGGGGTGCTGAAGGGCGCGGTGGGCCTGCTGGTGTTCCCGGTGGCGTCCTTGGCCACGAGGTAGAACGTGTAGGTGCGGCCGACGGTCAGCCCGGTGGTGACGAAGCTGGTGGACGTGGTGGAGGCCGCCTTGACGAAGCCGGCCGCCGTGAGGCGGTAGACCTCGTAACCGGTCACCGCGACGTCGTCGGTGGACGGCGACCAGCACAGGCCGATCACGCCCTGGGAGCTGCCCGTGGGCAGGGGCGGCGGGCACGCGTACACCGTGGGCGGCGTGGAGGGCGGGGTGACGTCCGTCCCCGCGGCCCCGCCCGCGCCCTGCCGCGGAGCCGCGTTCTCCGCCGGCACGACGGCGTTCGCCGGTGGCGCGCTCACCGCGAGGACGGGCGGCGCGGCGAGGTTGGCCGCCAGCAGCGCGACGGCGGCGGCGCCCGCCGCCGTCCATGCGACCGGCCACGAAAGTCTGGGCACGTTCTCACCTCTCCGTTGACGATGATCGGCTCACGACATCGCCCGGATCATCCGGCGGCCCGGCAGGGCCGTCAAAGAATCGTTCGCCCACTCCGTGGTCGCCACGGGTCGTACGGCGCGTGACGTGTAATTTTCACCGCTCACCAGGGCGACCGGACGAGCCCCTGCAGCAGCAGGCCCGTCAGCGCCTGCGCGGCGAGCAGGCGGCGGTCCGGCGCGCGCCCGGCCGCCGCGGTGATCCACAGGGCGTACGGCAGCCAGATGCGCTCCACCTCGCCCCGGGTGACGCCGCTGAGGTCGAGGGCCAGCACCGCGACGAGCGCGGCCACGGGCAGGATCCGCCCCGCCGCCGACCCCGCCATCAGCCGGGGCGCGGCGAGCCCGGCGGTGGCGGCGGGTCCCGTGACCAGGGCGAGCACGGCCAGGTTGGCGAACAGGAAGTACAGGTACGGCCGGGCCGCCCCGGGATCGGCCGCCCACTCGGCGTGCGTGGCGGCGACCCCGTCGGGCCACCAGAAGCCTCCGGCGGCGAACAGCGCGCTCACCGCCGCCATCCCGGCCAGGCAGGCGAGCACGGCCGCCCTCGCCGCCTTCGCCGCACCGGCCCCCGCGTCCCGCAGCGCGACGACCGCACCGACGACAGGGATGAGCAGGTACGGCACCAGGCCGTAGCTCAGGTACGGCAACGCGCCCAGTGCCACCCCCGCGGCACCTCCGCGCCACAGGCCGACCGCGACCCCGCCCGCCCGCCCGCGTGCCCCGGGTCCGTCGCCGCCCGGCAGCGCGAGCAGCAGCAGGGCCGTCCCCCACGCCCCCACTCCCGCGAAGAACGCGTCCATCGTCGTCGCGATCCACACCGCCGCGGGCGACAGGGCGAGGTACGGCAGCGCGCGCCGGGCCGCCTCCTCACCCGAGACGCGCCGCACCGCCAGTCCGATCGCGACCGTGGCCGAGCATCCGATGACGACGACGAGGACGGCGGCCCAGAACGGTCCCGGCAGCCCGGCGGCGGCCAGTGCCCACAGCACCAGCACCGGCAGCGGCGGGTGTCCCCGCACGTGCGTGGGGTAGGCGGGCAGATCGCGGGTGAACCCGGCCAGCCAGCCGAGCGGGTCGTCGCCCACCGCCCCCAGCACGGCCAGGTACTCCTGGGGATGGGTGAACGGCCACGCCAGCCCCTCCCCCGACACCGCCAGCAGGACGGTCCACGCGAGCGACACGCCGAAGGCCGCCGCGAGCGCCGCCCGCAGGGGCAGGTTCGCGGTCAACCGGGGCAGCACGGGCACCGCGACGGCGGCGAGCACGGCCGCGGGCACGAGCGCGGCCGTGCCCGCCGCCGTGGGCAGCCGGGCGAGCGCGTGCAGCGGCGGCAGATGGTCGATGCGCAGCACCCCCTGCGCGTGCAGCACCCCGCCAACCGCGAACACTCCCGCCACCAGGCCGGCCCACGCCACCGGCAGGCCCCGTCGTGTGATCACGACGCACAGGCTAGGCACACCGGAGCCGTCGGCCCCTGTCACGTAGTCACTTCGTAAGAACTGAGCGGCCCGGGCGGCCCTACCGTCGGCGGCATGAAGATCGATGTGGTGCTTCCCTGCCTCGACGAGGCGGAGGCCCTGCCCTGGGTGCTCGGCCGGATGCCGGACGGCTGCCGGGCCATCGTGGTCGACAACGGGTCCACCGACGGGTCGGCCGAGGTCGCCGCCCGGCACGGCGCGCTCGTCGTGACCGAGTCCGTTGCGGGGTTCGGCGCCGCCTGCCACGCGGGTCTCACGGCCGCGACCGCGCCCGTCGTCTGCTTCATGGACGCGGACGCCTCGCTCGACCCGCGCCAGTTGCCGCACGTCGCGGAGGGCGTGCTGGACGGCACCGCCGACCTGGTGCTGGGCCGCCGCCGGCCCGCCGCCCGGGGGGCGTGGCCCGCGCACGCCCGGCTGGGCAACCGGCTGCTGGCCTGGCGGCTGCGCCACCGCACCGGCGCCGCGCTGCACGACCTCGGTCCGATGCGCGCGGCCCGCCGTACGGCGCTGCTCGGCCTGGGCCTGCGGGACCGCCGGTTCGGCTACCCGCTGGAGATGGTGCTCCGGGCGAGCGAGGCGGGCTGGCGCATCGGGGAGGTCGAGGTCGACTACCTGCCGCGCGTGGGCCGGTCCAAGGTCACCGGCACCGTTCTCGGCACCGTGCGGACGGTCCGCGACATGTGGCGGGCGGCGGCGTGACACCGGCCGCGCGCGTCCCCCCGCAGAGCCCACCGCAGTTCATCGTCATCGCCAAGGAGCCCAGGCCGGGAAGGGTCAAGACACGGCTCACCCCGCCGTACACGCCCCGCCAGGCCGCCGCGCTCGCGGAGGCGGCGCTGCGCGACACGCTGGCGGCCGTCGCCGCCGCCCCGGCCGCGCGCCGGGTGCTGGCCCTGCTCGGCGAGCCCGGCCCCTGGCTGCCCGCCGGTTACGACGTGGTCCCGCAGCGGGGGAACGGCCTCGCGGAGCGGCTGGCACACGCCTTCGACGACGCCTTGGCGGCCTGCCCGGCGCCGGCGGTGCTGATCGGCATGGACACCCCGCAGGTCACCCCGGGCCTGCTGAGCGAGGCGGGACGGCTGCTGGGCGAGCACGACGTCGTGGTCGGCCCGGCCGCCGACGGCGGGTTCTGGCTGCTCGGGCAGCGCGGGCCCGATCCCGCCCTGCGCTCCGGGCTGCTCGCCGGGGTGCCGATGTCGCGCTCCGACACCGGGGCGCTGCTGCTGCGCCGGATCCGTGAGGCGGGCCTGCGGGCCGCCCTGCTGCCCGAACTGACCGACGTGGACACCGCCGCCGACGCCCGCGCGGTGGCCGCGCGGGCCCCCTCCTCGCGGTTCGCGGCGGCGCTGGCGGCCCTCGGCGCGGACGTCCCGGCGTGATCGGCCCCCTCTACGCCGAGTCGCTGGACGGCGCGCGGGTCGACGTCGAGGCGGCCGACGGCAGGACGTGGCCGCTGGAATCGTGGCGCTGGCTCGACGGCGCCGAAGGGGACGAGGCGATGCTGGCCCGCTGCGGTGACCCCACGCTCGACGTCGGCTCCGGACCCGGGCGGCTCACGGTGGCGCTGACCAGGCGCGGGGTGCGGGCCCTCGGCATCGACGTCACGCCCCGGGCCGTCCGCCTCACCCGCCTGGCCGGGGGCCGGGCCCTGTGCCGGGACGTGTTCGGCCACGTGCCGGGCGGCGGGCGCTGGGCGACGGTGCTGCTGGCCGACGGCAACATCGGCATCGGCGGGGACCCCGAGGCACTGCTGCGACGGGCCCGCGAACTGCTGCGGCCCGGTGGCGAGGTGGTCGCCGAACTCGGCCCTCCCGGCACCGCCACCCGGTCGGAGCGGGTCAGGCTGCGGCGGGACGACACGGTCACCGGCTGGTTCGCGTGGGCCCGTGTCGGGGCGGACGGCATCGGCCCGCTCGCCCGGCGTACGGGCTTCCGCCGCGCGGAGGTGTGGACCGAGGCGGGACGCTGGTTCGGCGTCCTCGGCTGAGTCCGGCGGCAGGCCGAACCTTTGACCACAGCTTTGACCACGCGTTGCGGGAAACGCGGACCGGCTCCGCCTGCCCCTGGGGCGCGCCTCGATAGCCTCCCGGAGGAATGTCGGGGAGCGCATGGCCGTCGCCCGCGGCGCGGCGCCGGGACCTCGCCGCCGTCGCGGCCCTCACCGCCGCGGCGGCGGTCGCCTACGCGATCCACTCCTGCGTGCGGCTGTCGCGTTTCCGGGCGGGCGCGTACGACCTGGTGATATTCGACCAGGCGGTCCGCGCGTACTCCCGCTTCGAGGCGCCCGTTTCGATGGTGAAGGGCGTCCACAACGGGTTCGGGCCGGGGTTCTGCGTGCTCGGCGACCACTGGTCTCCGGCGCTGGCGCTGCTGGCGCCGCTCTACTGGATCCACGATGGGCCCGCGACGCTGCTCGTCGCGCAGGCCGTCCTGCTCGCCCTGTCCATTCCGTTCGTGTGGGCGTACGCCTTCCGGGCCGCCTCCCGGTATGGGGCCGGAGGCGGCCGCGTCGCCCATCCCGTCGCGGCCGCCTACGCGCTGTCGTGGCCGATCGCCGAGACCGTCGCCTTCGACTTCCACGAGGCGGCGTTCGCGCCGCTGCTCACGGCGGTGGCGCTGGAGCGGTACCAGGCCGGGCGCGGGCGGGCCGCGCTTCTCACCGCGCTCGCCCTGCTCCTGGTCAAGGAGGACATGGGCCTGCTGCTGGCCGGATTCGGGCTGTTCCTGCTCACCCGGCGGCGTGACCGGTGGCCGGGCGCGCTGCTCGTCGCCGGCGGCGTCGCGGCGACCCTGGTGGCGACGTCGGTCCTCGTCCCCCGCTTCGGCGGCAGGACCGGCTACTACTGGGCCTACTGGACGCTGGGCCCCGACCTCCCGCGGGCCGCGCTCCACGCCGTCACCCGGCCCGGCGACGTCCTCGCGCTGCTCGCCGACCCGCCGCTGAAGCTGCGTACGGCGGCGCTGACGCTGGCGCCCGTGCTGTTCACCGCGCTGCTCTCCCCGGCGGCGCTCGCCCTGATCCCGCCGCTGCTGGAACGCCTGCTCGCCAGCACCTATCCGAACTGGTGGACGCCGAGGTACCACTACACCGCATTCGTCGTCGCGCCGGTCTTCGCCGCCGGGGTCGACGGCGCGCTGCGCGCCGCCGCCCTCATGACCAGGCGGGCCGGCACCAGGGCCGGCACTGGGCGGGCGGCACGGCTCGTCCGCGGGTGGGCGATGCTGGTGCTCGCGACCGCGCTCGCCCTCGTGCCGTTCTTCTCGTTCGGCGCGTCGCTCACGCCCGCCTTCTACGCGGAGACCACGCGGACCCGCGCGGCGCAGCGCGCCGTCGCCGCCGTCCCCGACGGCGCCCTGGTCGAGGCGGCCGACTCCCTGGCCCCCGCCCTGTCCCCGCGTACGCGCACGCTGCTGTGGGACAGGACGCCCCGATGGGCGCCGTGGGTCGTCGCCGACGTGGGCGTCCGGACGTTCCCCTTCGCCGGCCTCCGGCAGCAGGTCGAACGCGTGGCGCGGCTGCGCGGGCACGGCTACCGCGTGGTGTTCGAGCAGGCCGGCTACGTGGTGCTCACCACGACGCCGGCGCCCGTGGCCGCGAGGAGCAGGATGTCGATCCCGGCGGCGGCGACCGCGGCGGCGAAGGGCGCCTTGGGCAGGCGGCGGCCGAGCGACAGACCGGCCACCGCGCACAGGGCCACTCCCGCGAGGGCGAGCCACTCCGCCGGGCCGGGCGGGCCCGGCGGCGCCACGGCGAGCAGCAGGGACGCCGCAAGCGGCGGCACCGGCATCAGGGCCCTGACCCGGGCGGCGCCGAGCCGCTGGGGCCAGCCCCGCACGCCGGTCGCCAGGTCCGTCTCGATGTCGGGCAGCACGTTGCCGAGGTGCGCGCCGCAGCCGAGCAGCGCCGCCGCCACCACGGCCCACCACGCGGGCAGCGGCGGGCCCTCGTGCTGAGCCGGCATGCCCGCCGCGACGAACACCGGCACGGCGCCGAACCCGATCGCGTACGGCGCCCACGACGCGGCCGTGCCCTTCAGCCACAGGTTGTAGGCCCAGGCCGCGGCGACGGCGAGCAGGTGGGCCGCGGCCGGCAGCGGCCCGCAGGCCAGCGAGAGCGGCACGCACGCCGCCAGCGCCGTGAAGGCCGCGGCGCGCACCGTGCCCGCGGTCACCAGGCCCGCGACGACGGGCTTGCCGATCCGCCCGGCCGCGGCGTCCCTGGCGGCGTCCACGGCGTCGTTGCACCAGCCCACCGAGAGCTGGCCGGCCAGCACGGCGAGCGCCACCGGCACCGCCCCGGGGAGGCCGCGCCCGGCGAGCGCCACGAGCGCCGTGACCAGGACCGTCACCGCGACGGCCGGGCCCGGATGGCACGCGCGCGCCAGCCCGGCCAGCTGCCGCGGCATGTCGCCGGGGAGTGCTCTGGAGCAGGTCATCGTCACGAGCGTAACCGGATGATCCGGGTTGGTAGGTATGTGAGCCGCCTGGACGGGCAAGAGTGCAAGTAGTTTCCTCCGCCAGCCAGTGGGATGTGAGATGACCCGGATCGCGGCCGTCCATGGTGTCCTTCCTCCCCATCGCCACTCGCAGAAGGAGATCACGGACACGCTGGCGAGGGTCTGCCTCCCTCCGGGCGCCGACCGCCGGCTCCTCGACAGGCTGCACGCGAGCGCGCGGGTGGAGCACCGCAACCTCGTGCAGCCGCTCGACCGGTACGGCAAGCTGGACGGCTTCGGCATGGCCAACGACCTGTTCATCGAGGCCGCCCTCGACCTGGGCGCGGAGGCCGTGACCGGCGCGCTCGACGCCGCCGGCCTCACTCCGGCGGACGTGGACATGATCATGTGTACGTCGGTCACCGGCGTCGCCGCGCCGTCCCTGGACGCCCGGCTGGCCAACCGGATCGGGCTGCGTCCCGACGTGAAGCGGGTGCCGGTGTTCGGCCTCGGCTGCGTGGCGGGGGCGGCGGGCATCGCCCGGCTGCACGACTACCTGCGCGGGTGGCCGGGCCATGTCGCGGTGCTGCTCTCGGTCGAGCTGTGCTCCCTCACCCTGCAGCGCGACGACTCCTCCACGGCCAACCTCGTGGCGGGCGCGCTGTTCGGGGACGGCGCCGCCGCCGTGGTCGCGTACGGCGACGACCGTGAGATCCCAGACCGTGAGATCCCCGGGGGGCGGCCGGGCCCGGCCGTCGTCGCGACCCGCAGCCGCCTCTACCCCGGCTCGGAGCGGGTGATGGGGTGGGACGTGCGCGACAGCGGGTTCCGGGTCGTCCTGGACGCCGGGGTGCCCGACGTGGTGCGCACCCACCTCGCCGGGGACGTGGGCGGGTTCCTCGGCGACCACGGCCTGGACATCGGCGACATCACCGCGTGGGTCTGTCATCCCGGCGGCCCGAAGGTGCTGGAGGCGGTCGCGGAGACGCTCGCGCTGCCGGAGGGCGCGCTCGACCTCACCTGGCGCTCGCTGGCCGCCATCGGCAACCTGTCGTCCGCGTCCGTGCTGCACGTGCTGCGGGACACCCTGGCCCTGCGGCCACCGCCGCCGGGCACCCCGGGGGTGCTCCTCGCGATGGGCCCGGGATTCTGCTCCGAGCTCGTCCTGCTGCGCTGGTGAAGGAGGGCCGGCGGGAGCCGGCCGGGAGGGATGGAGGGGACCGATGTCGCCCTGGTACGCGGTGCTCGTCGCGCTCGTCGGTGTGGAACGCCTCGCGGAGCTGTTCGTCGCGCGCCGCAACGCCCGCTGGAGCATGGGCCGCGGCGGGGTGCTGTACGGCGCCGGGCACTACCCCTGGATGGTCGCCCTGCACACCGGCCTGCTCGCCGGGTGCCTGCTGGAGGCGGCGCTGGCGGACCGGCCATTCGTCCCGGCCCTGGGCTGGCCGATGCTGGCGCTCGTCGTGGCCGCGCAGGCGCTGCGCTGGTGGTGTGTCACGAGCCTCGGCCCCCAGTGGAACACCCAGGTCATCGTCGTGCCGGGCCTGCCGCTCGTGACGCGGGGGCCGTACCGGTTCGGGTGGCTGCGTCACCCCAACTACGTCGCCGTGGCGGTGGAGGGCGCGGCCCTGCCGCTCGTGCACTCCGCGTGGCTGACCGCGCTGGCCTTCACCCTGCTCAACGTGCCGCTCATGGTCGTCCGCCTGCGGTGCGAGAACGCGGCCCTCGCGACCGCCGCCCCCGCCGCGCCCGGTTCCCTGCGGCCCGCCCGGTGATCGACGTGCTGGTGGCCGGGGGCGGGCCCGCGGGGCTGGCCACGGCCATCCACGCGGCGCTGGCCGGCCTGGAGACGGTCGTGGTCGAGCCGAGGGCCGTCCCGGTCGACAAGGCGTGCGGGGAGGGCCTGATGCCCACCGGCGTCGCCGCCCTCGCCGGCCTGGGCATCGACCCGGGGATCGCGCTGCCGGAGAGCAGGCCGTTCCTGGGCATCCGCTACGTCGACGGACGGCACCGGGTGCAGGCGGAGTTCCGGGACGGCGCCGGGCTCGGCGTGCGGCGCACCGCGCTGCACGCGGCCCTGGCCCGGCGCGCGCGGGAGGCCGGAGTCCAGGTGGTCTCCGGGCGGGTCGCCGGAGTGCGCGCCGGCGACGCCGACGTGCGCGCGCGGGTGCTGCCCTCCGTCGGGGTCCCCGACGGCTCCGGTCTGCGGGCGCGCTGGCTGGTCGCGGCGGACGGCCTGCACTCGCCGATCAGGGCGTCCCTCGGGCTGGACCTGCCCGATGGCGGCCCCCGCCGGTACGGCCTGCGCCGCCACTACCGGGTGGCGCCGTGGACCGACTTCGTGGAAGTGCACTGGGCGCCGGGCGGCGAGGCGTACGTCACGCCGGTGGGCGACGACCTCGTCGGCGTGGCCGTGCTGAGCGGCGAGCGGCGGGGATACCACGAGCACCTGGCGGCGTTCCCGGACCTGCTCGCCCGGCTGGACGGGCCGCCCGCCACCCCGGTGCGCGGAGCCGGGCCGCTGCGCCAGCGGGTCCGCCGGCGCGTGGCCGGGCGGGTCCTGCTCGTGGGCGACGCGGCGGGCTACGTGGACGCGCTCACCGGCGAGGGCCTCTCGCTCGCGCTGCTGTCGGCCCGCGCGCTGGTCGGCTGCCTGCGCGCGGGCCGCCCCGAGGAGTACGAGGCCGCCTGGCGGCGCCTGTCACGGCGGTCGCGGCTGCTCACCGCCACGCTGCTGGAGGCCCGGCGGCACCCCCCGGCGGCGCGGATGATCGTGCCGGCCGCCCGGCGGCTGCCCGTACTGTTCCGCGCGGCGGTCCGATCGCTCGCCTGAGCGACCCGTGAAAGCGGCCCAGGGGATGAATCCGGACATGGTCTAATTTATCCATGGCCGGAATTCACAGTTCGCGAACGCCCGTTTTTAGGGGCCGCCGCACAGCGTTATATCCCCCGACGTTAGAACTTACTTCGAGATGAACGAAGTGGCCATCTTTTGTGACAGGTATGCAAGGATATAGCGTATGTACCGAAAGGCGAGGCCGATGTTACGGCGAGGATGACTGGAGGGTCGTCACTTGCCTGACTTCGCGATACTCGCCCTGCTCACGCTGCTCGGCGCGCTCCCCATCGCCGCGCTGGCGGTCCTGGCCCTCCGGCTGCGCCGGCTGCGCGCCATGCAGGCCGAGGCCGTCCGCCAGGCCGCGGCCGAGGCCCGGGAGCAGTTCGGCCGGGACGTGCACGACCTCGTGAGCAGCCGGCTGTGGCTGGCCACACTGCGCAGCGAACTCGCCTACCGCCTCGCCGAGGACGACAACCCGCTGCGCCCCGCCCTCGCCGACGTGGTGCAGGCGATCCGCCAGGCCGCCGCGGACATCCGCAACGTGACCCGCTCGTTCCAGGACGTCTCACTGCCGTCGGAGCTGGCCAACGCGCGTGCCGTGCTCCGGGCGTACGGGACCGACTGCAAGATCGAGACCACCGACGCTGAGCTCTCGGACCAGATCAGCGCCACCCTCGCCATCATGGTGCGGGAGGCCGTGACCAACGTCGTGCGGCACAGCAGGGCGACCCTGTGCGTCATCGAGATCGCCCTGCGCGCCGGCACGGTGACGCTGACCGTGGCCAACGACGGCGTCGACCCCTCCGCTCCGTCCGGCACCGGCAGCGGCCTGGACAACCTCCGCACCCGCGCGGCCGCGCTCGACGGCGTCGTGGGAACGGTCCTCGACCCGGACGGCTGGTTCCGCCTGGTCGCCGAGATCCCCAGCAGGGGCGAAGGCCGCCGCTGACCGGTCGCCGGCCGACGGACCGCTCCGAAGGACTCCACGCTCGCGTCCGCCACCATGTCCGACATCATGTCCGCGCACTTGACCTGCCGGTTGACAGAGAACCTCACTGCCGGGCCTCACCAAGGCGTCCAAGCGACCGTGAAGAGCGTCACCCTATGACCCGTGACCGCGTCATGGTTTGTTATGTGCAGATTTCACATGGCGCAGTTGACGGGCGTAACTTGGCCCATCCCCGCAATTCCGGAATTCTTACTTGTGACCGGCCTAAGGGGACATCTGGTGATTAGTAAGTACGAGATTTACTGCCTCGCAGATCCCTTGTTCTACGACACGCTCGACAGCAAGCGCGCGGAGCACCCGGATTTCTCCGTGGCCGCGCGGCCCACCCCCGAGGGATGGGCGCATCTCGCGACCGGAACGTGGCTGCACTACGCGCCGGCCGGCGCCACGTTGCCGACCCAGGGATGGAAGATCCACATCTCCTCCTCCGTGCGGGAGGCGGAGCGGGTGATCGCGGCGGTGTGGGACTACTGCGTGCCCCGCGGGCTGGCCTTCAAGTTCCTGCGCGGCCGGCGCGTGATGACCATGCAGAACTCCAAGTACGCCTTCCGCGGGTCGAGCGGCAAGCTGGTCACCATCTACCCGGTCGACGAGGCCGAGCTCGAACTGACGCTCAAGGAACTGGCCGAGGTCCTCGACGGCGTCGAGGGCCCGTACATCCTCAGCGACCTGCGCTACGGCGACGGACCGCTCTACGTCCGGTACGGCGGGTTCGCCGAGCGTCACTGTCTCGACGAGAGCGGCGAGCAGGTCCTCGCGATCGAGAACGCCGACGGCGAGCTCGTCCCCGACGTGCGTGGCCCGGGGTTCTCCCTGCCCTCCTGGGTGCCCCTGCCGGCGTTCCTCGAACCCCACCTCGCCGCCCGCAACGCCGTGACCATGGAAGGCGTGCCGTACCAGGTCGACAGCGTGCTGCACTTCTCCAACGGCGGCGGCGTCTACCTCGCGCACGACACGCGCACCGGCGAGAAGGTGGTGCTGAAGGAGGCGCGTCCGCACGCCGGGCTCGACGTGGAGGGACGCGACGCGGTCACCCGCCTGCGGCACGAGGCCGAGATCATGGAGCGCCTCGCCGGGCTGGACTGCGTCCCCCGCCTGCACAGCCACTTCACGGTGGGCGAGCACCACTTCCTCGCGCAGGAGTACGTCGACGGCACCTCGCTCAGCCAGCTCATCGCGCAGAAGCACCCCCTCACGCGGGCCGACCGCACACCGGAGATGAACACGGACTACGCGGAGTGGGCCGTCACGATGCTCGCCAAGGTGCGGGCGGCGGTCTCGGCCCTGCACGAGCGCGGCGTGGTGTTCGGCGACCTGCACCCCTTCAACATCCTCGTCGAGGACGACCGGGTGGTGCTGATCGACTTCGAGGTCTCCTCGCCGGTCGAGGAGCGCAGGCGGCCCACGCTGGCCAACCCCGGCTTCGTCCCGCCGAGCGGCCTGGCCGGCGTCGAGGCCGACGAGTACGCCCTGGCCTGCCTGCACCTCGGGATATTCGCCCCGATGACCACCATGCTGCTGCAGCTCCACCGGCCCAAGGCCGCCCAGCTCGGCAGGCTGGTGAAGGAGACGTTCCCGGTGCCGCCCGAGCTGATCGACGGCGCGGTGGCGACGCTCCTCGGCCTCGAGACCGGCGTACGACCGGCCGAGCCGGAGCCGAGCCGGCTCTCCGAGGGCTGGCCCGCGCTCCGGGACGCCCTGGCGACGGCGATCCTCGCCTCGGCGACACCGGGGCGCGACGACCGGCTGTTCCCCGGCGACATCGTCCAGTTCGAGCCCGGCGGCGGCGTGAGCCTCGCGAACGGCGCGGCCGGCGTGCTCTACACGCTGGCCGCGACGGGGGCCGGGCGCTTCCCCGAGCACGAGGAGTGGCTGGTCAGGCGGGCGGCGGAGCCGGGCATCGGAATCGGCTTCTACAACGGGCTGCACGGCGTGGCGTACGCGCTGGAGGAGCTCGGGCGGCGCGCGGACGCGCTCGGCGTGGCCGAGCGGTGCCTGCGGGAGCCCTGGGAGGGGCTCGACCTCAGCCTCTACCGCGGCCTGTCCGGCGTCGCCCTCGCCCTGATGCACCTGCACGACGCGACCGGCGAGCCCGAGTTCCGCGAGCGGGCCGCGCGCGTCGTCGCCGCGGTGGCCG
Organism: Microbispora triticiradicis; assembly: GCF_005864065.1. Classification (NCBI taxonomy): domain Bacteria; kingdom Bacillati; phylum Actinomycetota; class Actinomycetes; order Streptosporangiales; family Streptosporangiaceae; genus Microbispora; species Microbispora triticiradicis. Next base: position 472,592 of record NZ_VANP01000005.1, read on the forward strand.
ACCGGCTCGGCGGCCCGGACGACGTCCCCGAGATCAGCGGAGGCAGGTATCCGCACGCGGGGCTGATGTACGGCTCGTCGGGGCCCGCCCTGATGTTCCTGCACGCGTACGAGCGCACCGGCGACCCCGGTCTGCTCGACCTCGCGGCCACCGCACTGCGCCAGGACCTGCGCCGGTGCGTCGGCCGCGAGGACGGGCAGCTCCAGGTGCAGCAGGGCTGGCGGACCAACCCCTACCTGGACGAGGGGTCGGCCGGCATCGGCCTGGTGCTCGACCGCTACCTCGCGCACCGTGACGACGACGACTTCGCCGGGTCGCTGGCCGCCATCCGGTCGGTGCTGACCCTTCCGTACTACGTCCAGTCGGGGCTGTTCGCCGGCCGGGCGGGCATGATCGCCTGCCTGTCGTCCGGCTCGCGCCCCGACCCCGGGGCCGCCGAGGCGCAGATCGCCCGGCTGGCCTGGCAGGAGCTTCCGTACCAGGGCGGGCTGGCCTTCCCCGGCGCGCAGTTGCTCCGCCTGTCCATGGACTTCGCCACAGGGAGCGCCGGCGTGCTGTTCGCGCTCGGCACCGCGCTGCACGACGAGCCGGTCCGCCTCCCGTTCCTCGAGCCCCCCGGACGGTCACAGGCGCAGGCCCCCCTGCGCACCGCCGCCGGGTCGCATGTCCCGACCAGCACCGGAAGGAGGTGAATCGCAATGGCGCTCCTCGACCTTCAGACCCTCGAGACCCCCGGTGGTCACGGTGGCGGCGGCGGCAGCAACCTGAGCCTGCTCGCCTGCACCCCGCACGAGAACAGCAGCCTCAGCCTCATCTGCGGCTGACGGCTCCTCGCTCAACCCCACTTCCGGCACCGTGTTCCGGCACCGTGCCGGGTGAACCATCCAAAAAAGGGAGATGATCCACATGGCGCTTCTCGACCTGCAGACCCTCGAGGCCCCCACCGGTGGCGGCGGCGGTGGCACCCAGGGCAGCAACCTGAGCCTGCTGGGCTGCACCCCGCACGAGAACAGCAGCCTGAGCATCATCTGCGGCTGATAGCCGCGGCTGCTGGCGCATGAAGCGAAGGTCTGGGCGGTCGTCGCGGCCGCCCAGGCTTCCGCGTTTCGGGACTGGAGGACCCCTGGTGAGTTCTCGTTCGGCGGACCTGCTGATCGCGCGGGCCGTACGGCGCGGCGGGCCCTGGCTCGCGGTGCTGACGGCGACGGCGCTGACGGGCGCCGCCGCCGACCTGCTCGTCCCGGCGGCGCTCGGCCGAGCGCTCGACGCCGTCGTGCGGACCTCCCCCGACCTCCCGGAGACGGTCGCCGTCGCCGCGCTGCTGGCCGGGCTCGTCGTCGTGTGCGACGCGCTGGGCGTCCTCGCCGCGGGGGTGAGCGGCGCGCGGGCCGCCCAGTGGCTGCGCACCCGGGTCGTGACCCACACACTGTCGGCCGGGACCGGGATGACCCGGCATCTCGCCCCCGGGGAGATCGTCACCCGCGCCGGCGTGAACGTCGAGGAGGCGGGCCGGACCCCGGAGGCCGTCGTCACGGCCGCCACCCTGGTCATTCCGTCGGCCGGCAGCGTCGTCGCCCTCGCGCTGATCGACCCGTGGCTCGCGGTCACGCTGGTGGCCGGCCTGCTGCTGATCGTGGCCGTGCTGCGCGCGTTCATGCGGAAGACCACCGCGGCCTCCGGCGGTTACCAGGAGGCGCAGGGCCAGATCGCGGGCATGCTCGTCGGAGCGCTCGCCGGTGCCCGCACCATCAGCGCGGCCGGCACCGAGGACCGCGAGGCCGCACGGGTGCTGGCCCCGCTCCCCCGGCTGCGCGCCCAGGGCCTCGCGCTGTGGCGGCTGCAGGCGCGCGCCGGTGTGCAGGCCGCCGTCGTCGTCCCGCTCCTGGAGATCGCGGTGCTCGCCGTCGGCGGGCTCCGCCTGTCGGCGGGCGATCTCACCGTGGGCGAACTGCTCGCCGCCGCGCGCTACGTCGTGCTCGGCGCGGGCCTCGGATCGGCGCTGGGCTACGCCGCGCGCATCGCCCGCGCCCGGTCGGCCGCGCAGCGCCTGGAGCAGCTTTTCGCCGTGCCGCCCCCGGCGTACGGCTCCCGCCCGCTGCCGCCGGGCCCGGGCACCCTGGAACTACGTGACGTGACCGTACGGGCCGACGGGGTCCGGCTGCTCAGCGGGATCAGCTTCGTCGTGCCGGGAGGCACCTGCACGGCGGTGGTCGGCCGCTCCGGCTCGGGCAAGTCGTCGCTGGCCGCCGTCGCCGGACGGCTCGCCGACCCCGAGCAGGGCGTCGTGCTGCTGGACGGCGTGCCGCTCCGGGAGATCGGCAGGGAGCCGCTGCGGCGTGCGGTCGGGTACGCGTTCGAGCGCCCGGCCCTGTTCGGCCGCACCCTGGGCGAGGCCGTCGGCTTCGGGCTCCCGGCTCATGACGAGAACAATGACGAGAACACCGTGCCGCCGGATACGGTGCGGGCCGCCGCCGTCGCGGCCTGCGCCGACCCCTTCGTCCGCAGGCTGCCCCTCGGGTACGCCACCCCGGTCGAGGAGGCGCCGATGTCCGGGGGCGAGATCCAGCGGATCGGCCTCGCCCGCGCGTTCGCCCAGGCCGGGCGGGTGCTGATCCTCGACGACGCCATGTCGAGCCTCGACACGGTCACCGAGCGGCAGGTCGGGCGCGCGCTCACGGGCAGCCTGGCCGACCGCACCCGCCTGGTGGTGGCCCATCGGGTGACGACGGCCGCGCAGGCCGACCAGGTCGTGTGGCTGGAGGACGGGCGGGTCCGCGCGATCGGCACACACGAACGGCTGTGGGCCGATCCCGGCTACCGGGCCGTCTTCCAGGCACCCGTCTTCCAGGAACAGGAGGCGTCGTGAGGCGGCGGGTCCTCCTGGACGCGCTGTGGCGCGAGCCGTCCCGGCTGCTGTGGCTGGCCTGCTGGTCGGTGGCCGAGGCCCTGCCCTCGCTCACCGGGGGATACGCAGTCGCGCGCGCGGTGGACGACGGGTTCGCGGCCGGCCGGCCGGGCGTCGGGTTCGCCTGGTTGGGGGTCCTGGCCGCCGCGTGGGCGGTGGCCGCGGTGTCCGCCCGGCAGGTGCTGCTGCTGATCGCCGGGATCGTCGAGCCGTTCCGCGACGACCTGCTGAGGCGGGTGGTGACCGGGGCGCTGCGGGCCGGGCGGGGCGGCGACAGCGCGGCCGTCGCCCGGATGAACCACCAGGTCGAGCTGGCCAGGGACGCCTTCGGCGCCATCATCACGGTGGTCAGGTCGTTCGTGTTCACGCTGGTCAGCGTGGCGGTGGGGCTGTCGACCCTGGCGCCCGCCGTGGTGCCGCTCGTGCTGCCCCCGGTGGCCCTCGGGCTGGGCCTGTTCCTCGTCTCCCTGCCCTCGCTCGCGCGGCGGCAGCGGGAGTTCATCGTGGCCGACGAGCGTACGGCGGCCGCCGTGGCCGCGATGGCGAGCGGACTGCGGGACGTGACCGCCTGCGGCGGGGAGGAGCGGGTCGCGGCCGAGGTCGGGCAGGCGGTGACCCGGCAGGCCGCGTCCGCGCGGGCGCTCGCCCGGGTGACCGCGACGCGGACGCTGTCGCTGGCCGTGGGAGCGTGGCTGCCGGTCGTGCTGCTGCTCGCGGGCGCGCCCTGGCTCGTCCGCCAGGGGATCACCGGCGGGGTGATCCTCGGCACGCTGACCTACGTCATGCAGTCACTCGCCCCCGCGCTGGGCGGCCTGGTGCAGGGCCTCGGCGTCAGCGGCGTACGCCTCGCCGTCACGCTGGAGCGCATCCTGCACGTGCCCGGCCCGCCGGTGGCGCACGGTGACACAGAGCCGGACAGTGCCCGCCTGGTGCTCCGGGGCGTCCGGTTCGCGTACGGCACCGCCGATCAGAAGGCCCCCGAGCCGGTGATCGACGGCCTGGATCTCGACGTGCCGGAGGGCGACCACCTGGCCGTCGTCGGCCCGAGCGGGATCGGCAAATCCACGCTGGCCGCGCTGGTCGCCGGCCTGCTCACGCCGGACGAGGGCGAGGTCCTCGTCGGCGGCGTCCCGGCCGCGCGGGTGCTCCCGGCAGCCCGCGCGCTGATCCCCCAGGAGGCGTACGTCTTCCCCGGCACCCTGGCCGAGAACCTGACCTATCTCGCACCCGGCGCGACACCGGAGCGGGTGGACGAGGTGGTGACGGCGTTCGGGCTCACAGACCTCGCGCAGCGCTGCGCGGGCGGCCCGCTCGACCCGGCCGAGCTGTCGGCGGGCGAACGGCAGCTCATCGCGCTGGCCAGGACCTATCTGTCCCCCGCCCGGCTGGTCGTGCTCGACGAGTCGACCTGTCACCTAGACCCGGCGGCGGAGGCGCGGGCGGAGGCCGCGTTCGCGGCGCGCGGCGGGACGCTGGTCGTGGTGGCCCACCGCATCTCGTCGGCCCTGCGCGCCAAGCGGGTGCTCGTCATGGACGGCACCCGGGTCGGGCTCGGCTCCCACGAGGAGATGGTGGCCGCGTCACCGCTGTACGCCGACCTCGTGGGGCACTGGACCGGCCTACCGGCGGGAGCGGTAGCGGAGGATGCCGATGTCGCGTCCGGCCGACGGCCAGAGCCAGCCGCACTCGGAGGCGATCTGAATCGCCTCGACGCGTGAGCGGGCCCCCACCTTGCCGAGGATGCGGGACAGGTAGTTGCGTACCGTGCCCTGTGACAGGGACAGGCGGTCGGCGATCTCGCAGACGGTGGCCCCCGCGGCGGCGGTCTCCAGGACATCCAGCTCGCGGGCGGTCAGCGGGTTGGCGTCGGCGTCGAGCGCCGCGACGGCCAGCTCGGGGTCGATGACCCGCTCGCCCGCGGCCACCCGGCGGATGCAGTCGACGAGGTGGGCCGGAGAGGCGTCCTTCACGACGTAGCCGCGCACATTGGCGTCCAGCGCCTTGCGCAGGGCCGTGGGCGTGCCGAGCCCGGTGAGCACGACGGTCTTGCAGGAGGGTAATCGGCGGTGCAGCTCGGCCGCCGCGGTGAGGCCGTCGACGCCGGGCATGCCGATGTCGAGCACGGCGACGTCGGGGCGCCGCAGACAGCCCAGCCGCACGATGTCCTCGCCCTTGTCCGCCTCGGCCACGACCTCCAGGTCGTCCTCGCTCGACAGCAGTGCGACCAGCGCCTTGCGGATGAGGTGCATGTCCTCGGCGAGCATCAGTCGGATCAACCCAGACTCCCTACCACGCGACGCGAGCGGGTGCTCGCCCTGTGTGACCGCGATCTCACCACTATGACCGCCGGACGTGAGCACAGGGACCTCTCTACCCGAACTGTCATCGTTAATCTGCGGATGAGTCAGGAAAAAGCCGGACGCCTGGCCTCCTAGGGGGGCCAGGCGTCCGTGAACTGCTGATATGTTCGTTTTCTGGGGTGTTACTTAGTGGTGCCGGATCACCTTGACATAGTCGGTGGCCTCGGAACCCTTGAGACGGCGGGTGCCGTCGAAGCGCACGCCCCAGGTGCCCGACTGGTAGGCCCGCACCCGGGTGGCGAAGTCGCCGTCGCCGTCGGTCCTGATGGTGTCCACGTACCGCCACTTGCGGGAGCCCGCGGGCAGGAAGTAGACGCCGACCTCCTGGGAGCCCAGCCAGTGCCAGTCGTGCCAGTAGTCACGGCTGTCGTAGCAGTCGTCGTGCCCGCCGCGATGGCCGGTGTAGCCGTTCCAGCCGAAGTACCAGTCGGAGTAGCACTGCGCGACCTGCAGCTCACCCTTGAGGGTCAGCGCACGGCCCTTGCGGACCGGCTCGGGCGTGGCGTCGAAGCCGACGATGCGGGTCGCCTTGGGGCCGGACGGACGCGGCGCGTGCCACTCCTTGCGCTTGACCCTGAAGGAGCGCTCCGCGGTGAGCGTCCGGCCGTCGAGGCCCTCGGCCTCGATCCGCACCCTGTAGACGCCCTCCCGGTCGTGCCTGTCGAAGCTCCACGACTGGGAGAAGGTGTCGAAGGACGGGCCGTCGTGCGGGCCGCCGCTCTTACGCTTGCCCCACCACGGGCCGTCGTGGCCACCGTGGCCGCCGCCGTGCCCGCGGGACCCGGACAGGGTGAAGGTGACCTTCCTGACGTCCTTGGTCCTGACCGAGGCGGAGACCGTGGCGGAGCCACGCCCGCCCACGACGACCACGTCCGGGTTGACGCCGAACCACAGGATTCGCGCTTCGGGCACGTACGGGCGCCGGCCGTCCGCGGTCGGGGTGGGTGTGGGGGTCGGCGTCGGTGTGGCCGACGGTGTGGGCGTCGGCGTGGATGTGACCGGGTCCGCGTGAGCGGGCGCGGTCGCGAGCGCCGTGGCGCCCATGGCGATCACTGCCAGGGCGGTAGCAGCTCGTTTCACCATGAGGGTGTGTCCTCTCCCCGTGTTCAAACGCGCCCCCGGGTTGGGGCGCGCCAACGTCATAGACGCTAAAAGGAAAAGGAAAGTTGCCAGGTTTCTCAGGGTAAACTGTAACGAGTCTGTAACTGTCCCTTATATGCCACTTCTGTGCTTTCTATGGCATTAAAGGGTGTTTTATGCCTAGCGCTCGGAGCTAACATCGGCGGCGTAGCGGGGCGATCCCGCGTACTCGGCGCGCCAGGCGCCCTGGCCGTCCTCCCGCGTCCGGGCGCTGAACCAGCCGTCCCTCCGGGTGACCGCCTCGCCCACGGGCCGCCACTCCGACGACCCGGCGGGCCTGAAGGAGATCCTCACCCGCTGTCCGGGGAAGGGCCGGTAGTCGACCCGCCCGCCCGGGTCGACGCGCAGCAGCGTCCCCGTGACCCGGGTGTCGTCCCCGCCCCGGCCACGGGCGACCTTGAGCCCCTCGATCTCGGTCGCGCGCCGCAGATGGAACACCGCCCGCGCGACGGCCGTCCCGCCCCGGGCGTCCACGGCGGTCGCGGTGACCGTCCAGGGCCCGCTCGGGTACCACCGCGACAGGGGCCGGTCGGGCAGGAAGCGCCACGTCTCCCATCCCCCGGTCGCGCTGTCTCCTCCGGCCGCGCTGTCTCCTCCGGCCGGGACCGGCCCGGCGGCCCGCCCGTGCCTGGCCGCGCCGACGATGCCGGGCACCGCGGTGGCCAGGCCGCTCAGCCCCGGCATCGGCACGGCGTCACCGAACGGCGGTGGGGGGCCGTCGCCCGGATCGTCCTCCCCTCCGGGCTCTCCTTTACCAGGCCCCCCTGCACCGGGCTCTTCTCCACCCGGCCCCTCCCCGCCTGCGCCCTCCCCTCCCGGTTCCTCCCCAGGGGCGGAGGGGGCGCGGCCGGGTTCGAGGACGACCGAGACGCGGTTCGCGCCGCGCGCCACCACGTCGACGACCAGCCGTACCGATCCGGCCGGCCCGACGACGGGGTCGGACGGCCGCACCACGACCGAGCGGATCGCCGTCCCACCGGCGGCGGGCACGGGAGCGGGCACCGTGGCCGGAGATGACGCGACGAGAGATGACCCGGCGAGGGAGGACGCGACGAGTGCGGGCACGAGAAGAGGCGTCGTCATGCCCCGAGACCGTACGCACGCCCGGCACGCGTCCCGCCCCCGACACTCTCCCGGGCCGGTAAAACTTCCCCAGGCTCAGCCGGCCGCGTACAGTTCCTCGATCACGTCGGCGTACCTGGCGTGCACGACGCGGCGCTTGAGCTTGAGGCTCGGGGTGAGCTCCTCGGTCTCGGCCGTCCACTCGACCGGCAGCAGCCGCCACCGCTTGACCTGCTGCACCCGGGCGAGCTTGCGGTTGGCGGCCTCCACCGCAGCCTCGATCTCCTTGAGCAGGTCCGGATGCCCGGCCAGGGCGGCCAGCGACTCGAAGGCGATGCCGCGGGCCCGCGCCCACTCGGGCGCGACCTCCGCGTCGAGCGTGAGGATCGCCACGGGGTACGGCCGCCCGTCGCCGTACGCGAGGGCCTGCCCGATGAGCGGGTGCTCCTTCAGGTGGCCCTCGATCACGGCCGGGGACACGTTCTCCCCTCCGGAGGTGATGAACAGTTCCTTCTTGCGGTCGACGATGCGGACGAACCCGTCCTCGTCGATCGATCCGACGTCGCCCGTGTGCAGCCAGCCGTCGGCGTCCAGCAGTTCGGCGGTCGCCTCGGGCAGGCCCAGGTAGCCCCGGGTGTTGAGCGGGCTGCGGGTGAGGATCTCGCCGTCCGCCGCCACCCGCACCTCGACGCCGGGCTCGGCCCGTCCGACCGTGCCGAGCCGGAAGACCTCCGGGCTGTTGACCGTGAAGGCGCCCGTCGTCTCGGTCATGCCGTAGACGTCGATGACCTTCAGTCCCAGGCCGGCGAAGAAGCGCTGCACCTCGGGCGGCATCGGCGCGGCGGCGGTGGCGCACCAAAGGGCCCGGTCGAGCCCGATCAGGCCGCGGATCACCGACAGCAGTGCGGCGTCCGCCCGCTCGTACGCCTCCCGCACCTCCGGCGAGACCGTGTGGCCGTACTGCTGCCCCTCGATGTAGGCGAGCCCGGCGGCCATCGCGGCGCGGACGTTCTCCTGCTGGTCGGCGGGCTGCGCGGCCAGGAGCGCCTGCAGCCGGGCGGCCATCTTCTCCCAGACGCGGGGCACGCCGAAGAACAGCACCGGGCGCACCTGGCCCAGCGCCGTGGCGAGGGCGGCCAGGTCAGTGCAGAAGTACACGTGGTTGAGCTTGAACAGCGGCAGGTACAGGCTGAGCGCCCGCTCGGCGATGTGGGCATAGGTGAGATAGGAGATCTGCGTCCCCCGCTCGGGCAGGTCGATCATCCGCTGCGTCGCCGCGATCTCGAAGAGCACGTTCGCGTGCGTGAGCGGGACACCCTTGGGCATGCCGGTCGTGCCGGAGGTGTACAGCACGCTGAGGACGTCGTCCGGGGTCACCTCCCGCCAGCGCCGCTCGGCCGCCTCCGGGTCGGCGGCGTACGCTCGCGCGCCGAGCACCAGGAAGTCCTCCCAGCTCAGGAAACGCTCGTCGCCTTCGGGGGCGCCCTCCAGCATGATGATCCTGGTCAGTTCGGGCAGCTCCCCGAGCACGGGCTCCCAGCGGGCCAGGTCGCCGGGGCCGCCGAGCACCGCTACCCGGGCCCCGACGTCACGGGCGACGTACGCGACCTGCTCGGGGGCGAAGGTCGCGTAGATGGAGCAGGAGACGGCGCCCGCGTGGACGGCGCCGAGGTCGGCCAGCACATGCTCGCTCCGGTTGACCAGCATCAGCGCGACCGCCTCCCCCGGCCGCAGGCCGAGCACGGCATAGCCGGCGGCGATCTCCAGCACGCGCCGCCGTGCCTCGGCGTACGTCAGCGTGCGCCAGCCTCCGGCGCCGTCGGGATCGGAGTAGGCGGGCGCGTCCGGGTTCTCCTCCGCGGCCCATCTGAACTGTTCGCAGAGGGTCCTGTCCGCGATCTCGTGCTCGATCGCGGCCCGCTCCTCGAGAACGCCGGCCATCGTGCCTCCCAACGGGTATGTCGCACGCGTGGCCTGCATCGCACCACAGGGGATCACCGAGGACAAGACTCCGTGGGCGGGGAGCACAAGAATGCGTCATCTCAAACGGACAAACAGGACATAAGTGCATATAAAGTACTGAGATGATGCGTGATCGGGGGGTACGCATGGCATCCGGACGACCTGGGCCGCCTGCCGGGGAGCGACCGTTCTTCGGCCACCCGCGAGGGCTGGCCACGCTGTTCGGCACGGAGATGTGGGAGCGCTTCAGCTACTACGGCATGCGCGCCGTGCTCGTGCTGTTCCTGACGGCGCCCGCCACCCGCGGCGGCATGGGCCTGCCGGAGACGACCGCCGTGGGCGTCTACGGCGTGTACGTCGCCTCGGTGTACCTGCTGGCCGTCGTGGGCGGCTGGCTGGCCGACCGGCTGCTCGGGGCGCGCAGGACCGTACTGGTCGGCGCGTCGGTGATCATGGGTGGCCACCTGAGCATGGCGATGCCCATGGGCGGCGGATTCGTCTGGCTCGGCCTCGTGCTCATCGCGCTGGGCAGCGGCCTGCTCAAGCCGAACATGGCGGCGCTGGTGGGTGAGTTGTACCGGCACGAGGACGACGCCCGGCGCGACTCCGGCTACACGATCTTCTACATGGGCGTGAACCTGGGCGCGTTCCTCGGCATCATGATCGTGCCCTGGCTGCAGACCGGCGGCCGCTGGCACCTCGCCTTCGGCGCGGCGGCGATCGGCATGCTCTTCGGCCTCGTGCAGTACGTACGGGGCAGGGCGACCCTCTGCGGCGCCGGCGAGGAACCCGACCACCGGCTCACGCCCGCCGAGGAACACCGCTTCAAGGTCGTCGCCGGGCTCTGCCTCGCCGTCGCCGCGGGCGGGCTCGCCCTGTGGGCGGTCAGCGGGACGCTCACCGTCGACCGCTTCGCCCTCGTGCTCACGGTCGTGACGGCCGCCGTGCCGATCGCGTACTTCGCCTTCCTGTTCTCGTCCCACGAGGTCACCGCGGAGGAGCGCAGAGGGCTGTTCGCGTACGTGTGGCTGTTCCTCGCCGCGGCGATCTTCTGGCTCGTCTACGACCAGGCCGGAAGCTCGCTGCTGCTGTTCGCCAAGAAGGACACGAACCTCGACGTGTTCGGCTTCACGATCCCCCCGGGCTGGGTGGGGAACATCAACTCCCTCGCGATCATCGTGCTCGCCCCGCTGTTCGCCGAGATGTTCCTCAAGGCCGGCACCCGGATCAGCACGCCGCTCAAGTTCGCGATCGGCCTGGTGATCGTCGGGCTGAGCTTCGTCGTGATGTCCGTCGCGGCGGGCGTCGCCTCGGACGGGGTAAAGGTCTCGATCATGTGGCTGTTGTCGGTCTACCTCATCCAGACCATCGCCGAGCTGTTCCTCAGCCCGGCCGGGCTGTCGGCCACCAACAAGCTCGCCCCCCGGGCCTTCGAGAACCAGCTCATGGGCGTGTGGTACCTGGCGATGGCGCTCGGCGACTCCGTCGGGGGCCAGACCTACCGGCTGACCACGGTCGTGTCCATGCCCGTGTACTACCTGGTCCTCGCGCTCGCCGCGGTCGCCGCGGGCCTCCTCATGCTGCTGTTCGTCCGCAGGCTCCGCCTCCTCATGGCCGAACACCACCTGCCACCCGTGCCCGCCTCGTCCTGACCGCCGCCGCCCCGGCCCCTCACATCACGATGAGCGCAAGCCCTCTGGATCCAGCGCGCGCCTACACCCGCAGTCGGGCAGTGCGGGGGTTGCGGTAGGTGAAGGCCCAGCGGTCGGCTCCGATCTTGCGGCGGGTGTAGCGGTTCGGGTGGCGGTAGCGGTCGCGGTTGTGGAACTGGCACGCCGGTCCCAGCAGTCTGAGGTCGGTCAGCCCGCCGCTGCACCAGTCCTCGGCGTGGTCGATCTGGCACATGGTGGCGGGCAGCGGGCAGCCGTCCACCCAGCAGGTCGCATACCGGGCGAAGACCGCCCGCCGCTGCGCCGGGGTCGCCAACCGCACCTTGCGGCCCATGTCCAGCACCTGCCCACCGGCATCCATCACGATCCGCACCAAAGTGCTGGTACGGGCCAGCCGATGCACGCCGGCAACAGGCAGCAGATGCCCGGTCGCCAGGATCAACCCCGGCAACCCCCGCAACCACACCCCCGGCGGCGGACTGTTCACCCCCACCCCCGCCCAGGCACCGCCACCCGTCCACGGCGGAGCAGCAGACTCCGCTTCCGGAGGGCCGTCGCACTCCCCACGCGGCGGGGTGCTGCGTTCCGCTCCCAGCCAGGCATCGGGTCCCGCTTCCGGCGGAGCGTCGGCTCCCGCCCCCGGCATCCAGCGCGGCGTCTCATCCGGCTTAGAGGCATGCCAGTAGTCCTCCGCTGGGCAGTCACCGGCGGGGCGGCCCTCAGCGTTGTCATGGGCGTCGGCGTCCTCAGGCGGCGGATCAGAGGCGGAGTCGGCGGCACAGGGCTCGCCGGTGGCGCCGGTCGCGCCGATACAGGTCGCCTCTGCGCAGTTCGCGCCCGCACAGGTCGCATCGGTGCGGGTCGCACAGGCCCCGGAGCCGCAGTCCGCAGCGGCGCAGGCATCAGGGCCGGGAACGGGGTCGTCGCCTGAGCCGGGCTCAGGGCCGGGGTCGGTGCCTGAAGGGTCGGGATCAGGACCAGGGCCTGGGTAGGTGCCGGAGTCGGGGCCAGGGCTGTCGCTCGGGTCGGCGTCTGAGGGGTCGCTGGTGGGGTGGTCGGCAGAGGGGTCAGCTGTGGGGTCGTCTGAGGGGTCGGCTGTGGGATCACCTGAGGGGGTGGTGCCTGCGGGCTCGCGTGAGGGTTCGCCGGCTGGGGGGTCGTCGGGCAGGGATTCGGCGTTGACCAGCACCAGGAGCTCGGTTGCGATCTTGTTCTCCAGGAACGCGATGAACGCATCGGCGTTCCGCACACTCGGGGTGCGGTCGTCGCCCTCGGCCTTGGGCTTGGCGTAGACGTCCAGCAGGTGCTGCAACCGCGCGGCCGCCTCGACCGGGAGGTAGAACTCTCCCTCCAGCCCGCCGTTCCGGCGCCGCCACACCCGGAAGAACCGGCGGTCGAAATCGGCCTGCTCATCCTGCTCGTGCCCGTCGGGGTCCAGCACCGCCCGCAGATACCGCCCCGCCTTTGCCACCTCAACCGCACCCGCCGAACCTGCCAACTCCAGCAAAATCCCCTCAGCGGTGATCGCCTGCTCGTCGGTCAACCCCGCAGTGGCCGTGCAGATCGCCTCCACGATCCCCTCCGCCAGGCTGCCCACCGCGAACCGCTCACGCACCCGCGACAGACGACCCAACTCCACGCCCATCGTCACCAACCGACCGGCCCCGAGGATGGTCATCCCGCCGACGGATCGCAGCCACAACCTGGTGGAGGCATGCCCGTGGTTCTTCGCCTCTCCGGCCCGATGCACCCGGCCCACCCGGGCGGCCAACGCCGAGGTGATGCGGTCCCGTGCCGCCAGCAACTCCTCCGCCTCGGCCAGACACACCTGCGCCGACTCAGGCACCGACACCAGCGCCACCGCCCGGGCCGCCTCACCAACAGCCGCCACCGCCACCCACGACGACCCACCAGCACCAGAAGCATCCCGGTCTGGGCCCGCACCGCTCCGGCCGGCGCCCTCGGCACCGCCAGACACGCCACCGGACTCACCACCAGAAGCACCAGTGGGATCACCGCTGGCGGCAGACCCGATGCCGTCAGGAGAAGCACCGTCTGGGGAGACACCACGCGCGTTCTCATCGTGGGTGGATTCGGCACCAGACGTGGCACCCCCACGAGTCGTGAATGGACGAGCGGGCCCCGGCGATTCCGCCGAGTCGTCGAACCGACTCGCATGCTTCCGCGCCACAGGGTCGACAATCGGCACATATTCGCGGGCGAGTGAATCCTCGGTGGACCACAGGGGCGAGCGGGCGGTGAGCTGCCCCCACCAGTCGTCGGCACCGGTATCGTTCGAACGAGAGGGGCGCTCAGGCCCAGTGTCGAACAGATCCATAACACCTCCCCGAGAGATTCGAAATCCTGTATGAATTCTTCCACATCAGCCGGTCATGAACACCCCCGCACCGGGAATTGCTGGAGCCACAGGCGAATTCCCAATTGCCTAATATGTGGCCCCTGCCCGGCTTCTTTGCAATTGGCGGCGAAATAGCCAGCCAGACGGTGGTCACAGGGTCGGCGTGAGCGGCTCCCGGGATGGGCGGCCGGCCGGAGGGCCCCCAAGGAAGGCCATGCCGGAGACGACGTGCGAGGCGCCCGGGGAAGTGGCCGGGGAGGAGGCGAGGCGGCGTACCGCATCCTCAAGCACGGCCGGGGGCTGGGTGAACGTCAGCCGCACGTACCGCTCCAGCGTGCCGTCCACCCCGAACCACGGCCCCGGGGACAGCCGTACCCCCCGGGCGGCGGCGGCCTCCGCGACCGCGCTCGCCGACGGGGTGTCGAGCCGCACCCACAGCGACCCGCCGCCGGGCGGCGGGGTGAAGGCCCAGCCCGGCAGCCGCTCGCGCAGGACCCCGGTGAGCGCGGCGAGCGAGGCGTTGAGCGCGCGGCGGCGCTCGGCCCGCGCCTCCTCGATGCGCTCGAACAGGAAAGCCACGACAAGCTGGTCGAAGACGGCGCTCGCGATGTCCACGGCGGCGCGCAGCAGGGCCAGGCGCCGCACCATCGCCGCGGTCGTCCGGATCCAGCCGACCCGCAGGCCGCCCCACCACAGCTTCGACGCCGATCCCACGCTGATCACCCGCCCGTCGGTGTCGAACGCGGCCAGCGGCGTCGCGCGTACGGAGGCGTCCAGCGCCATCTCGGCCCAGACCTCGTCGGCGATGAGCGTCGTGCCATGACGCCGCGCGGCCCCGACCAGCGCGGCGCGGCCGGCGTCGTCCATGAGGTGACCCGTGGGGTTCTGGAAGTCGGGGATGACGTAGGCGAGGCGGGCCGCCGACTGGCGCATCGCGCCGCTCACCAGGTCGAGGTGCCAGCCGTCCTCCTGGACGCCCACCGGCACCAGGCGGGCCGACCGCAGCCGGGCCGCGTCGATCGCGTGCGGGTACGTCGGCGACTCGACCAGCACCGGGTCCCCCGGCCCCGCGAGCAGGGACATGATCAGATGGACGGCCTGCTGCGCCCCGCCCGTCACGAGGATCTGCTCGGGCCGGGTGGGCAGCCCCCGCTCGCCGTACCGGCGGGCGATCGCCTCCCGCAGCGGCGCGAGCCCGAGCGGGTGGTAGCCCGAGCCCAGCGCGTACCGGTGGTAGGCCCGGCCCGCCTCCTCCACAGCCTCGCCGAGGAGGGAGATCGCGGGCGGGGCGGCGGCGTGCAGCGGCAGCAGCCCGTCCTCGTCGGAGGCGAGCCACGGGTTGTCCACGCCCAGTGCGCCGGGGTCCGGCAGGGCGGTGCGGCTCCCCGACCCCTGCCTGCTCTCCAGGTAGCCCTGCTCGCGCAGCCGGTCGTACGCGGTGGTCACGGTGGTGCGGCTGACGCCGAGCGACTCGGCCAGGTGCCGTTCCGGCGGCACGCGCACCCCCACGGCGAGTCTCCCGTCGAGGATCAGACCGCGTACGGCGTCCGCGAGCGCCCGGTAATACGGGCGGGAGCTCGGCGGGACCCGGACGAGCCGGGCGAGCTGGGGAGCGCTGAGATACCGGTCCATGCGGACCAATTTCGTCGATTGGCCCTTTTATGGCAAACCATTGGCCTGCACCATTGAGCCCACTATGACCGAACTCTCCCTTTCGCGCCCCAGCTCGCTTCCGTTCCGGCTCGTCCGTCTCTACGTCGGCCTGGCGCTCTACGGCGGCGGGATCGCGCTGCTCGTCGAGTCCGGCCTGGGCCTCGACCCGTGGGAGGTCTTCCACCAGGGCCTCTCGGTGCGTACCGGCTGGTCGATCGGCATGTGCATCAACCTGGTGGGCGCGCTGGTGCTGCTGCTGTGGATCCCGCTGCGGCAGCGGCCCGGCCTCGGCACGATCAGCAACGTCCTGGTGGTGGGCACGAGCGCCGACGCCGTGATGTGGCTGGTGCCCACGCCCGCCGTGTGGCCGGTCCAGTGGATCTTCCTGCTAAGCGGGATCGTGGCCATCGCCGCCGCCTCCGGGCTCTACATCCACGCGGGCTTCGGCCCGGGGCCGCGCGACGGCCTGATGACCGGCCTGCACCGGATGGGCCTGTCGATCCGGCTCGCCCGCACGATCGTCGAGCTCACCGTGCTCGCCGCCGGATGGCTGCTCGGCGGCACCGCCGGGATCGGCACCATCGTGTTCGCCCTGACGATCGGCCCGCTGACGCAGGTCTTCATGAAGCTGTGGGCCCCGGCCGGGGTCACCACCCGGTCACCGGGTACGCAGCCGTCATGACGCGCCGCGCGGGGAGGTGAGCGAATGCGGATCGAGGACTACGCCCTCGTCGGGGACACCCAGTCGGCCGCCCTCGTCGGCCGGAACGGCTCGGTCGACTGGCTGTGCCTGCCGCGTTTCGACTCCCCCTCGTGCTTCGCACGCCTGCTCGGCGACGAGTCCAACGGCTTCTGGCGCCTGGCCGCCGCGGGGCGGGACACGGCCGCCAGGCGGGCGTACGTCGGGGACTCCCTGGTGCTCGCGACCGACTGGGAGACCTCCACCGGGACGGCCAGGGTCCTCGACTTCATGCCGGTCCGGTCGGGCAACCCGGACCTGGTACGGATCGTGGAGGGCCTGTCGGGCACGGTCGAGATGACGACCGAGATCCGCATCCGCTTCGACTACGGCCGCATCGTGCCCTGGGTCCGCCGTACGGGCGGCCACCTGCACGCCGTCGGCGGCCCCGACTCGGTCTGGATCCACTCCCCCGTCCACCTCCAGGGCGGCTACTACCGGCACCAGGCCGCCTTCACCGTCTCCGCCGGGGAGCGGGTGCCCTTCGTGTTCACCTGGCATCCCTCCCACCAGCCGCGGCCGAGGGCCATCGACCCTCTCGCCGAACTCGGCCTGACCATCCGGCTGTGGCAGGACTGGGCCGCGCGCTGCGGCTATCGCGGCCCGTGGCGTGACGCCGTGGTCCGCTCGCTGATCACGCTCAAGGCCCTGACGTACAGCCCGACCGGCGGCATCGTCGCCGCGCCGACCACCTCGCTGCCGGAGCACCTCGGCGGGGTGCGCAACTGGGACTACCGCTACTGCTGGCTGCGCGACGCCGCCATGACGCTCGACGCGCTCCTGCGGGCCGGATACGTCGAGGAGGCCGACGCCTGGCGGGTGTGGCTGCTGCGGGCCATCGCCGGCCGACCCGAGGACCACCAGATCATGTACGGCGTGGCCGGTGAACGCCGCCTGCCGGAGACGACGCTCGACTGGCTGCCCGGCTACGAGGGCGCCCGGCCCGTCCGCATCGGCAACGGCGCCGCCGGCCAGTTCCAGCTCGACGTCTACGGCCAGGTGGTCAACGCGCTCTACCGGGCCCGCAAGCAGGGCATGGCGCCCGACGACTACACCTGGGCGCTGCTGGTGAAGGGGGCCGAGTTCCTCGAACGCAACTGGGACCGGCCGGACGAGGGGCTGTGGGAGGTGCGCGGGCCGCGCCGCCACTTCGTCCACTCGAAGGTCATGGCCTGGCTCGCCATGAGCCGCATGACCCGAGGGGCGGCCGAACTGGGGCGTACGGGGCCGTTCGAGCGGTGGGGCGCCCTGCGTGACCGCATCCACGCGGAGGTCTGTGAGAAGGGTTACGACCCGGTCCGCAACACCTTCACCCAGTCCTACGGCTCACAGGAGCTCGACGCCGCCCTCCTGCAGATCCCCATCGTCGGCTTCCTGCCCCCCGACGACCCCCGCGTCACCGGCACCATCGACGCCGTCGAACGCGAACTCATGACCGACGGCTTCGTCCTGCGCTACCCCACCGCAGAACACAACCCAGCCGAACACAACCCCGTCGACGGCCTCCCCGGCGGCGAAGGCGCCTTCCTCGCCTGCAGCTTCTGGCTCGCCGAAGCCCGCGCCCTCACCGGCCGCCACCACGAGGCCAACCAACTCTTCCAGCACCTCGTCAACCTCACCAACGACGTCGGCCTCCTCGCCGAGGAATACGACCCCCGCACCCACCGCCAACTCGGCAACTTCCCCCAAGCCTTCAGCCACATCCACCTGATCCGTACCGCCCAGGCGCTGAGCGGCGCGGCCGCGCGCCCGCTTTACGGCACTCCGCCGCCCACCACAGCCGGACGTCCCGAGACGGGCTGACGGTCAGGCGCCCTATACCGAAGTGATAGGGGGAAAGTGGCCTGTCCCCGCGGGGCTTCGCCGCGCGTACGTTGACGGCAGCCCCACCCGAGGCGTGCCTCGCGGTGGCAACCCCCGATCGAGGAGATCTCGATGCGCCTGTCACGATTCCTCCGCGCCCTCCCGGCCCTGGTCCTGGGCCTCGTCCTGCTGTCGCCCCTGCCGTCCGCCCACGCCGGGGTGAGCGGGGTGAGCGGGGTGAGCACAGTGAGCGCGGTGCGCGTGCTCCGCTACGACGCGAGCCGGGCCGCCGAGTTCCGCACAGTGGTCGACCAGGCGGCCCAGGTGTGGAACGCGAGCGTCACCAACGTCCGGCTCGTGGCCGGCACACCGGCCGACTTCACCGTGCTCGCCGACAACGGCTGGCCGCGCACGAGCCGCACCAGCCTCGGCCGGGGCACGATCTGGATGGGCAGGGAGGCGACGAGCGAGGGCTACTACCCGCTGCGCATCGCCACCCATGAGATCGGCCATATCCTCGGCCTGCCCGACCGGCGGACCGGCCTGTGCTCCGACCTGATGTCCGGTTCCAGCGCCCCGGTGAGCTGCACCAACGCCAACCCCAGCGCGGCGGAGCGCAGCGCGGTCAACGCCAACTTCGCCGGTTCGGCCCTGCTAGGCGGATCCGGCGCTCTCTTCGTCGACCGGCCGGACGCCGCGAGCCTCGCTCCGGCGGCGTAGGAGCGGCGTAGGTACCGCCTCCCGGGTAGCGTGGCGGGCATGCGGATCGAGGACTACGCCCTCGTGGGCGACATGCAGTCGGCCGCCCTCGTCGGCCGGAACGGCTCGGTCGACTGGCTGTGCCTGCCGCGTTTCGACTCCCCCTCGTGCTTCGCCCGGCTGCTCGGCGACGAGTCCAACGGCTTCTGGCGCCTGGCCCCGACGGGCCACGAGGAGGCGACCCGCCGGGCGTACGCCGGGGACACGCTCGTCCTGGAGACCGTCTGGGAGACGCCCACCGGCGCGGTCAAGGTGATCGACTTCATGCCGCCCCGCTCGGCCAACCCCGATCTCGTACGGATCGTGGAGGGCCTGTCGGGCACGGTCGAGATGAGCACCGAGATCCGCATCCGCTTCGACTACGGCCGCATCGTGCCCTGGGTCCGCCGTACGGGCGGCCACCTGCACGCCGTCGGCGGGCCCGATTCGGTCTGGATCCACTCTCCCGTCCATCTCCAGGGCGGTGACTACCGGCACGAGGCGACCTTCAGCGTGTCCGCCGGGGAGCGGGTGCCGTTCATGTTCACCTGGCACCCCTCCCACCACCCGGAGCCCGAACGGATCGATCCCCTGGAGCAGCTCCGCGAGACCGTGGCCATGTGGGAGGCCTGGTCGTCCCGGTGCGGATACCGGGGCCCGTGGCGTGACGCCGTGGTCCGCTCGCTGATCACGCTCAAGGCCCTCACCTACAGCCCGACCGGCGGCATCGTCGCCGCGCCGACCACCTCGCTGCCGGAGCACCTCGGCGGGGTGCGCAACTGGGACTACCGCTACTGCTGGCTGCGCGACGCGGCGATGACGCTCGACGCGCTGACCGGCTCGGGGTACGTCGAGGAGGCCGACGCCTGGCGCTCCTGGCTGCTGCGCGCCATCGCCGGCCGCCCGGAGGACATCCAGGTCCTGTACGGCGTGGCGGGCGAGCGCCGGCTGCCGGAGACGACGCTCGACTGGCTGTCCGGGTACGAGGGGTCCCGGCCGGTGCGGATCGGCAACGGCGCGGCCACGCAACTCCAGCTCGACATCTACGGGGAGGTCGTGAGCGCCCTGTACGAGGCGCGCAAGCAGGGCATGCCCCCCGACGACCACGCCTGGGCGATGATCACCGCGGTGATGAGGTTCTTCGAGCACAACTGGGACCGGCCGGACGAGGGGCTGTGGGAGGTGCGCGGGCCGCGCCGCCACTTCGTCCACTCGAAGGTCATGGCCTGGGTCGCGGCCGACCGCATGGTCCGGGTGATCGAGGAGCTGGGCCGGAAGGGCGACGTGGAGAGGTGGCGGGGGCTGCGTGACCGCATTCACATGGAGGTCTGTGAGAAGGGTTATGACCCGGTCCGCAACACCTTCACCCAGTCCTACGGCTCACAGGAACTCGACGCCGCCCTCCTGCAGATCCCCATCGTCGGCTTCCTGCCCCCCGACGACCCCCGCGTCACCGGCACCATCGACGCCGTCGAACGCGAACTCATGACCGACGGCTTCGTCCTGCGCTACCCCACCGCAGAACACAACCCAGCCGAACACAACCCCGTCGACGGCCTCCCCGGCGGCGAAGGCGCCTTCCTCGCCTGCAGCTTCTGGCTCGCCGAAGCCCGCGCCCTCACCGGCCGCCACCACGAGGCCAACCAACTCTTCCAGCACCTCGTCAACCTCACCAACGACGTCGGCCTCCTCGCCGAGGAATACGACCCCCGCACCCACCGCCAACTCGGCAACTTCCCCCAAGCCTTCAGCCACATCCACCTGATCCGTACGGCGCTGGCTCTGCGAGGCTAGCCGTCAGGGCGTCTCGGACAGCGGGACGTCGGCGTGCGGGACCCGCTCGGCGGGGATGACGCCCAGGCGTCCCGCCTGGTAGTCCTCCATCGCCTGGATGATCTCGGCGCGGGTGTTCATCACGAACGGGCCGTAGTGCGCGACCGGCTCGCGGATCGGCCGCCCGCCGAGGAGCAGCACCTCCAGAGCGGGCTCGGCCTGCGGCTGGGCGGTGTCCGCGGCGAGGGTCAGCGACCCGCCCGGGCCGAAGAGGGCGAGCTGCCCCTTGCGGACCGGCCGCCGCTCGGCGCCCACGGAGCCCTGGCCGGCCAGCACGTAGGCGAGGGCGTTGAAGTCCGGGTTCCACGGCAGGTCGAGCCGGGCGCCCGGGCTGACGGTCGCGTGCACCATCGTGATCGGGGTGAACGTGACGCCGGGGCCGGCGTGCCCGTCCAGGTCTCCGGCGATGACCCGGAGCAGCGCGCCGCCGTCGGCGGAGGCGAGCAGGGCCGCCTCCCGCCCCCGGATGTCCTGGTAGCGGGGCAGGTGGAACTTGTGCGCGCGGGGGAGGTTGACCCACAGCTGGATGCCGTGGAAGAGCCCGCCCGAGACCACCAGGTGCTCCGGGGGCTTCTCGATGTGCAGCAGGCCGGACCCCGCGGTCATCCACTGGGTGTCGCCGTTGGTGATGGTGCCGCCGCCTCCGTTGGAGTCCTGGTGCTCGAAGACGCCGTCGATGATGTAGGTGACCGTCTCGAAGCCGCGGTGCGGGTGCCACGGCGTGCCCTTCGGCTCACCGGGGGCGTACTCGACCTCGCCCATCTGGTCCATGTGGATGAACGGGTCCAGCAGCGACTGCGGCACCCCGGCGAACGCGCGCCGTACGGGGAAGCCCTCGCCCTCGAAGCCGCTGGGCGCGGTCGTCACCGACCGTACGGGGCGAGGTCCGGCGACGGCCGGATCAGGTGCGGCGACGCGGGGCAGGGTCAGGGTGTCTGCGGTGACGGCGGGCATGGCCACCTCTCCTGGTTGAAAGTTCAACTTCTGACGCGTTGAACCATGCCCGGCCGCGGGACATTCCCGGCGCCGACCAGTTCAGCCGAACTCAGGACCGGCCGGCGATCCGGGCGAGGAGCCGGGCGAACTCCGGCGGCGGCGCGACGACGAGCCGGGTCTGCCCGTCGTGACTGATCAGGTCGGCCTGGATGCGGGTCAGCTTGCCGCGGCGCCACCAGTACACGTGCGGGCTGAGCCCGTCGGCGTGGCCGGCGTGCTCCCGGTGGGCGAACAGGCGCAGCCGCTCGATGGCCCGCACCACGCCGATGCCGGCCACCGGATGCACGGCGATCAACCCCCGGTGCGGCAGCACGGCGAGCATGCCGTCCTCGGGCACGTGGGTGTGCGCGGGCAGGCGGCGCAGGTGGGCGGCCGCGCTGGGCGCGGTCAGCAGCGTGACCTCCGTGCCGCCCAGGTCCAGCCGGGACACCGTGGGCCGCTCGTCGGCCAGGGCGTTGCCCACCGCGACGTCGAGCGCCTCACCCGGGGGGATGGGCCAGCAGAACGCCTCCTCCGGGCGGACCGGGCGGGCGCCGATCGTCAGCACCTCGATCAGGTCGGCGCTCAGGTGGCGGCCGATGATCCGGGAGGGGTCGGGGAAGGCCGGGTCGTCGGCGGCGTGGACCCGCGTGCGCAGCAGCGGCTTGATCGGCTTGAGGTTGCACGCGTCGAAGGGCTCCCCCGACACGGCGTGGGCCAAGTGCTCGGAGACCAGCATGGGCCAGTCCTCCCGGGTGCGCCGGGCGGCCTCACGGCGCAGGCCGACGAGGTTCACCACCCGTTCGCGCTCGGGGGAGGACAGCGTCAGCGACGTGCCGTCGGCGGCGAACCCGCAGGTGTAGCCCATGGTCTCGGCGACCAGCCCCAGCAGCGAGTCGAGATCGACGTCCTCGACGGCTCTCGGGGCGGGATGGTCCGGTCGCGTCCGGCTGAGCAGTCGCCGCAAGAGTCCCAACGCACCATCCCTTCACCACGGCCCGGGCGCCTCCGGGCGCGTATCAGGTTGCCGCGTCGGAGTCGCGGATTGCGCCCGCGACGGAACACGATTCGGTCACAATAGCCACATTCGTCTCCAACCACATACTCAGCTGTGGTGATCCGTGTCCGACGGGCAGCCCGGCGAGGACCGGCACACCCAGCGGCGCCAGGCGTTCGGCCAGCACCGGCAGCGGGTCGCCGCAGTCCACCCATGATCCGAGCACGATCCCCGCCGCGCCGTCCAGGCAGCCCGCCTGGAGCAACTGCGTCACCATCCGGTCGATCCGGTACGGCTCCTCGGTCACGTCCTCCAGCAGGACGATCCGGCCCTCCCCCCGCATCGCGTACGGCGTGCCGCACAGGGCGGCGAGCAGGGCGAGGTTGCCCCCGGTGAGCCGTCCCTCGGCCCGTCCCGGCACGACGACGCGGTCGCCCGTGATCGGGGCGGGCGTGCCGCCCTCGAACAGCGCCTGCCGCAGGTGGGCGAACGTGACCGGTTCGGGCCCCCCGGGGTCGCTGATCGTCGCGCAGGCCGGCATCGGCCCGAAGAGCGTCGCCAGGCCGAGCCTGTCGGCGAAGGCCCGGTGCAGCGCGGTGATGTCGCTCGACCCCAGCAGGATCTTCGGCCCGGCCGCCGCCATGGCGTCCCAGTCGAGCAGCCCGAGCAGCCGGGTCGTGCCGTAGCCGCCCCGCGCGCAGATGACGGCCGCCACCTCGGGGTCGCACCAGGCCTCCTGGAGATCGGCGGCGCGTGCGGCGTCGGGCCCCGCCAGGTAGCCCTCCCGGGCCCGCACCGACGCTCCGTGCACGACCCGCAGGCCGAGCTCCTCCAGGACCGCCCCGCCGCGCTCCAGCCGTACGGGATCCACCGGCCCGGCGGGCGCGACCAGCGCGACGGTGTCCCCCGGCCGCAGCCGCCGGGGCGCCTCCGGTACCGTTACCGAGGCGACACCCCCCGCCCCGCCGCGGATGCGCTCGCTCACCCTTCAAAGGGTGTCAGACTAAGCGGTATCTATGCGACCTCCGACGCACATCCTCGTGGTCAACGGCGTCAAGGTCCGTCGCCCGGTGTTCGTGATCGCGGCCCCGCACTCCGGCGCGGACCTGCTGGGCCGTGCGCTCAAGCGCTCCCCCGGCTTCCACGTGACCATGGGCAGGGGCCCGGTGACCCGGGTCGTCTACGCCTTCGCCCGGAGGCCCTCGATCGCCCGTAGCGGCGGGGCGCCCCGGGTGCTGCGCGACGTGCTGGCGGAGGCCTGGCAGGTCGTCCCGGCCTCCTGTGCGGAGTGCACGACCGCCTGCCGGGAGGCCGGCGGCATCATCGGCGCCGGGCCCTGCGTCGGGCCGGACGCGCTGTCGCGGTTCGGCGACGCCAGTCCCGACCTGATCTACAGCACGCCGGTGCTGCTGCGGGCGTTTCCGGACGCCCGGTTCATCCAGGTCATCCGCGACGGCCGCGACGTCGTCGCCGACATGCTGGCCGATCCCGCCTGCATGGCCTGGGTCAAGCCGCACATGCTGAGCGAGGACGCCGAGTTTCCCAACCCGTTCCTCGGCGTGCGCTCGGCCGAGCACCGGCAGCGCTGGGCCGAGATGCCGGCCGCGGGCAAGTGCGCCCTGCGCTGGCGCGGCGCCGTACGGCTGAGCGCGGCCCTGCGCCGCGAACTGCCCGCCGAGCACCTGCTCACGCTCAGGTACGAGGACCTGGTGGCCGCGCCCGGCGAGGCGATCGACGCGGTGTCGTCCTTCCTGGAGACCAAGGTCTCGATGATCGCGCTGTACGGCGCGACGATCCCCCGGCCGGGCGGCTGGCGCAGCCGCCTGTCCGGCGAGGACGCCGAGCTGGTGGAGAAGGTGGCCAGGGAGGAACTGGCCCGTCTCGGATACCGCTAGCGTCCCGAGCCGCCTGAGCCCCCTGAGCCGGTGAACTGGGTGCGGTACAGCTCGGCGTACGCGCCGCCCTTCTTCAGCAGTTCCTCGTGCCGGCCGTGCTCCACCACCCGGCCGTCCTCGATGACCAGGATCGCGTCGGCCTCGCGGATGGTCGACAGCCGGTGGGCGATCACCAGCGAGGTCCGTCCCCGCAGGGCCGTCTTCAGCGCCTGCTGCACCGCCGCCTCGGACTCGGAGTCGAGGTGCGCGGTGGCCTCGTCGAGCACGACGACCCGGGGCGCCTTGAGCAGCAGGCGGGCCAGGGCGATGCGCTGCTTCTCCCCGCCCGACAGCCGGTATCCGCGGTCGCCGACGACCGTCTCCAGCTCCTCGGGCAGGTTCTTGACCAGGTCGGCGATCTGGGCCGCGCGCAGGGCCTCCCAGACCTCCTCGTCGGTGGCGTCGGGACGGGCGTAGCGGAGGTTGCTGCCGATCGTGTCGTGGAACAGGTGGGCGTCCTGCATGACCACCCCGACCGTGTCCCTGATGCCGTCGAGGGTGGCGTCGCGGACGTCGAGCCCGTTGATCCGCACGGCTCCCTCGTCCACGTCGTACAGCCGGGAGACCAGCGAGGTGATGGTGGTCTTGCCCGCGCCCGAGTGGCCGACGAGCGCCACCAGCTCGCCCTCGCGGGCGGTGAACGACACGCCCTTCAGCACCTCCTGGGAGGGGCCGGTGTCCGGGCGGGCCACCGACTCCAGCGACGCCAGCGAGACGTCGGAGGCGGCCGGGTAGCGGAAGCGCACGTCGTCGAACTCGATCGTCACCGGCCCCCCGGGGATCGGCCGCGCGCCGGGCTTCTCGGCGACCATCGGCTTGAGGTCCAGGACCTCGAAGACCCGGTCGAAGCTCACCAGCGCGGTCATCACGTCGACGTGCACGTTCGACAGGCTGGTCAACGGGCCGTACAGGCGCATGAGCAGGGACGACTGGGCGACCAGGGTGCCGAGCGCGAACACCCCGGAGATCGCCAGCGTGCCGCCGAGGCCGTAGACGAGCGCGGTGGCCAGCGCGGCGACCAGCCCCAGCGCGATGCGGAACACCGCGCCGTACATCGCGACGATCACGCCGACGTCGCGGACCCGGCCCGCCCGCTCGGCGAAGTACGCCGCCTCGTCGTCCGGCCTGCCGTAGAGCTTGGCGACCATCGCCCCGGCCACGTTGAAGCGCTCGGTCATCACCGAGCTCATCTCGGCGTCGAGCTGCATCTGCTCGCGGGTCAGCGCCGACATCCGGCGGCCGACCCACTTGGCGGGGAAGATGAAGATCGGTAACAGGACCAGCGCGACCAGCGTGACCTGCCACGACAGCACGATCATGGTGCCGAGCACCAGCACCAGGCTGATCACGTTGGAGACCACCGACGACAACGTGCTGGTCAGCGCCCGCTGCGCCCCGATGACGTCGGTGTTCAGCCGGGAGACCAGCGCGCCGGTCTGGGCCCGCATGAAGAACGCCACGGGCATGCGCTGGACGTGGTCGTAGACCTCCGTGCGCAGGTTGTAGATCAGGCCCTCGCCGATGCGCGCGGAGAACCAGCGCTGCGCCAGGCCGAGCCCGGCGTCCACGACGGCCAGCGCGGCGATCGTGACGGCGAGCCACAGCACCACCTCGACCCGCTTCGGGATGATGCCGTCGTCGATGATCGACTTCATCAGGAGCGGGTTGGCGACCACGATGACCGCGTCGACCACCACCAGCGCGAGGAATCCGGCGATCTGCGCCCGGAAGGGCCGCGCGTACCCGGCGATGCGCCGGACGGTCCCCGGCGCGATGCGCTCCTTCGTCACGGAGCTGTCACGCCGCAGGGACCGCATCACCTGGAAGCCGTAGCCCCCGTTCATCATCGACATATGCCGTACATCCTCCCAGGCCGTGCAGCGATGGGAGGACTCCCCCGATTCCCCCGTCAGCTCCCAGCGAACAGTGCGCGGATGCGCGCCACCTGTTCGGCCCGTTCGGCGGCGGCCTGCTCCTCCAGGGTGCGCCCCGGCGCGGCCCTCAGCAGGCGCTTGGTGGCGGTCGCGGCGGCGTGGTCGGTGGCCAGCAGCGCGGCGGCCAGGTCACGGGTGGTCTGGCCGAGCTCGCCCGCCGGCACCGCGATCTCGGCCAGGCCGAGCCGTACGGCCTCCTCGGCCCCGACGACACGGGCGGTCAGGCACATCTCGATGGCGCGGGGAACCCCGACGATGTCGGCCAGGGGCTTGGTCCCGGTCAGGTCGGGAACCAGCCCCAGCGCGGGTTCCTTCATGCAGAACTTCACGTCGTCCGCGACGACCCGCAGGTCACACGCGAGCGCGAGCTGAAAACCCGCCCCGATGGCGTGACCCTGCACGGCCGCGATCGACACGATCTCCGGCCTGCGCAGCCACAGGAAACCCCTCTGTGCCTCCGCGATCAGCCGTTCCAGCTCGGTGTCGCCGAGCGCCGCGGCGCTCGCGAAAGATTCCTGCCCGGGTACCCCCTCGGGCGTGAACATGCGCAGGTCGATTCCGGCTGAGAAGGACGGCCCCTCGCCTCTGACCACGACCACTCTCACCCGCTCCGGAAGGGTGTCCCCTATCCGGGCCAGAGCCGACCAGGTCGCGAACGTCTGTGCGTTGCGCTTGTCCGGCCGGTCCAGGGTGACGGTCGCGATCTCGCCGTCCACCTCGCAGCGCAGTCCGATCTCGGCCGGCGCGGCCGCCGAGACCGTCGACACATCGGAGCCGCCGCCCGTCTCGCGGGCGTGCTCCGGATCCCCCCCCACTGCCGCTTCCGCCATGCCTGCTCCTGCCTTCGGTGAGGAGCCACGTCGCCTCGCACGGCCGGTCCGGTGCGGCGCACCGCCCGTGCCGGGCGTCCGCGCTCCTGTTCGACCCGCGGTCGTGCCCGAGCCTACCGAACGACGTTCTGGTTAGCTGGACCCGACCACTCACTCTCACAGGAACGAGCGGCTGCGGTCGCGCGTCTTGAGGTGGATCTAGCGCTTGGACTTGCCCCGGGTCGCGCCGCCGCGCCCGCGCAGAGTCACTCCGGACTCGCTCAGGATGCGGTGGATGAACCCGTACGACCGGCCAGTGGAAGCGGCCAGAGCGCGGATGCTCTCACCCGCGGAATAGCGCTTCTTGAGATCGCTGGCCAGCTTTTCCCGGTCGGCCCCGGTCACCCGGGTGCCCTTCTTCAGAGTCTCGGCCACGAGTACCTCCTGTAGTGCCAGACTTCCGCAGCGTTACTTCAGCCCATGATCAGTCATTTCGACGGGATCGGCTACCTACTCCGCGGGAAAAGATCCCTACCCGCTCAAATTAAGATCAGGCAAGCGCCACAAGATCGGAAAATTCGTCGCTCCATGCGTCTTCTACTCCGTCTGGCAACAGAATCACCCTATCCGGCTTCAGCGCCTCCACGGCGCCCTCGTCATGGGTGACCAGCACAATCGCGCCCGTGTAGGAGCCGAGGGCGGTGAGCACCTGATCGCGGGAGGCCGGATCGAGGTTGTTGGTGGGCTCGTCCAGCAGCAGCACGTTGGCGCTCGACAGCACCAGCGTGGCGAGCGCCAGACGGGTCTTCTCACCGCCGGACAGGACCCCCGCCGGCTTGTCCACGTCGTCTCCGGTGAACAGGAACGAGCCGAGCACCTTGCGCAGGTCGACGTCGGCGAGGTCGGGGCCCGCGGAGCGCATGTTCTCCAGCACCGTGCGCCCGGCGTCGAGGGTCTCGTGCTCCTGCGCGTAGTAGCCGAGCTTGAGCCCGTGGCCGGGCAGGACCTCGCCGGTGTCGGGCTTCTCGATGCCGCCGAGCAGGCGCAGCAGGGTCGTCTTGCCCGCGCCGTTCAGGCCCAGGATGACGATCCGGGAGCCCCGGTCGACGGCGGCGTCGACGTCGGTGAACACCTCCAGCGAGCCGTACGACTTGGACAGGCCGCGGGCCGTCAGCGGCGTCTTGCCGCAGGGCGCCGGCTGGGGGAAGCGCAGCTTGGCGACGCGGTCCGACCGGCGCTCGCCCTCCACGCCCGAGAGCAGCCGCCGCGCGCGGCGCTCCATGTCCTGGGCCGCCTTGGCCTTGGTGGCCTTCGCCCGCATCCGGTCGGCCTGGGACAGCAGGGCGGACGCCTGCCGCTCGGCGTTGGCGCGCTCCCGCTTGCGCCGCTTCTCGTCGGTCTCCCGCTGGGTCAGGTAGGCCTTCCAGCCGACGTTGTAGGTGTCGATGACGCAGCGGTTCGCGTCCAGGTGGAGCACCCGGTTTACCGTCGCTTCAAGAAGGTTGACGTCGTGGCTGATGATCACCAAGCCGCCCTGGTGGGAACGCAAAAAATCGCGAAGCCAGCCGATCGAGTCCGCGTCGAGGTGGTTTGTGGGCTCGTCGAGCAGGAGAGTCTCCGCTCCGCTGAACAGGATTCGAGCCAGTTCGACCCGCCTGCGCTGCCCTCCGGAGAGGGTCTGCAGCGGCTGGCCGAGAACCCGGTCGGGCAGCCCGAGGCTGGAGGCGATCGACGCGGCCTCCGACTCCGCGGCGTAACCGCCGAGGACGTGCAGGCGGTCCTCCAGCCGGCCGTACGCGCGCACCGCCCGGTCGCGCACGCGCGGGTCGTCGGCGGCCATCCCGGCCTCGGCCTCGCGCAGTTCGCGCAGCACCTCGTCGAGCCCTCGGGCCGACAGGATCCGGTCGCGCGCCAGCACGCTCAGGTCTCCCGTACGGGGGTCCTGCGGCAGGTAGCCGACGCTGCCGGAGATCGTGACCGAGCCCGTGGCGGGCAGGCCCTCGCCCGCGAGGACCTTGGTGAGGGTGGTCTTGCCGGCGCCGTTGCGCCCGACCAGCCCGATCTTGTCGCCCGGGTTCACCCGGAACGAGGCGCCCTCGATGAGCAGGCGGGAACCCGCGCGAAGTTCGACGTCGGTGGCGATGATCATGATGAAGGGGACACTCCCGTGGATGATGCGGACAGGACCGGTGCCGGGAGCGATCAGTCGGGAGCGCTCATGGGCTCAAGTGTAGTGCCGCCGTCACCGCCGCCGGCTGCGGCGAGCGCCCGCCCGCCGGTCAGGGGTCGAGCAGCCGGATCCGTACGGCGCGGAACAGGTCCGGGGCGCCCTCCAGGACCGCCAGCCGGGGATCGGGAACGGTGAGGAACGGCCCGGCCTCCAGGGCGAACAGCGGCGCGAGACGCCGGTCCT
Organism: Microbispora triticiradicis; assembly: GCF_005864065.1. NCBI lineage: Bacteria > Bacillati > Actinomycetota > Actinomycetes > Streptosporangiales > Streptosporangiaceae > Microbispora > Microbispora triticiradicis. The sequence continues at coordinate 501,878 of NZ_VANP01000005.1, forward strand.
CCCGGATCTCGTCGATCGCCCGCCGGTCCCCGCCGAGCACCAGCGCCTCCAGGTCGGCCAGCCGCGGCGTCAGCAGCCGGAAGGCCACGTCGGCGGCGGCCCCCAGCGCCTCGGCCGACTGCTTGTCCCTGCGCCGGGCGAAGCGCTGCTGGGACCATCCCCCCGCCGCGCTGCGCCCGTGGACCTGACGCGACCCGGCCTTGGCGGCGACCAGGCGGGTGCCGGTGAAGACACCGGCGGCGTGCCCGCCGAGGCGGGCCAGCAGCACGCCGACGGTCCGCTCGCGGCAGGCGTGGGCCACCAGTGCCGCCGCCGGGGCCGGTAGTCCGGGAGGCGCCAGGCCCGGCGCGACGGACAGCGTGGCGGACGGCGGGCGCAGCGGCGGGAACGGCACATGGCACTCGGCGACCGCGCCGTCGGCCGCGTCGAGACGCACGACGTCCGGCAGGGTGACCGCCTCGATCGGGCCGTGCCGTACGGCGAAGCGCTCGATCCAGCCCGCGAGCCGCTCGGGGGCCACCGAGACCCATCTGCCGCCTCCGGCGGCGGGCCGTCCCGTCATGGCTGATCAGACTACCGGTGTGGTCGTTTGCCGGATTCCCTCCAACTGATGGGGAAATGTAGGTGAATTTCCCACTGTAAGCGTCAACGGCCCCCGGGAGTCGTCCCACAATTCACCCCGTGACGCTCCCCTCCTCCCCGGCGTCGCCGGTCGCCGCGTCCCTCCCGGGCGCCCCGTCGGCGTACCACCCGGACGACCCGCAGGGACACCACCCGGCGGGCCTCGTGCGGCGGTACACCCCCGCCGCCTCCGCAACCGGGCCCCTGCCCTCGCCCTTCACCCCGGGGACTCCCCACGGAACTCACCACGAAATCCGCCACGGCACTCCGCTCCGCCCGGCCGTCCCGCTGTTCCTGCCGGTGGTCGACCTCGACACCGGTGGCGCGATCGCCGTCCAGGTGGTCCCCGAGGACCCCGGCGGCGTGGGGGGCGTGGCGGACACGGTGAACGGCGTGCTGGCCGCGGCCCGCGAGGAGACCGCGCTGCCGCTGGTGCTGCCGATCTCCGCCACCGTCGTCGCCGCCGGTTCGGCCGGCACGGCGCCGCTGCACGAGGCGCTGCGGATGTGCAACCGCCGTCCGCGCGAGGTCATCCTGATGATCGAGGGCGACCTGGCGGCCGTGGGGCGGACCGCCCTGCTGTCCGGGATCGACGGTCTGCGCGCGGTGGGCTACCTCGTCGCCTTCGGCGAGCTCGGCACGGCCCCGCTGCCGCTCGACCTGCTCGCCGACGCCGCGCCGTACGTGATCGCGCTCTCCGGCGATCTGGTGGCGCGGGGAGCGCGCGACCCCCGGCGCGGCGCGCTCGTGGAGTCGCTCGTCCGCCTGGCCCGCGGCGCCGGGGCGCACGTGCTCGCCCCCGGCGTACGCGAGGAGACGCAGCTCGCGGCGGTGCGCGGCTGGGGCATCAGGCTCGCTCAGGGGCCCCTGCTCGCGCCGCTCGACTGGCGGCCCTCCCACGGCCACAACCGCGTCCACGTGCCGCTGCCGGTGCCGGAGGCCGAGGCCGTCCCGGCCGCGCCGGGCCTCACCGGACCGGGTGCCTACGGATTGGGACCACGCGTGCAGGAGTTCCTGCTCCCGGCGGTGACGCTGCCGGCCGGTTCGACGGCCGAGGAGGTCGTGGGCGTGCTCAGCGCGGAGCCCTCGATCACCAGCGTGGTGCTGGTGGACGAGTACCAGCGCCCGCAGGGCAGCGTCGACCGCAGCCGGTTCCTGCTGTTCATGGCCGGGGCGTACGGCCACGCGCTGCACGCGAAGAAGCCGGCCAGCCGCCTGGCCGACGCCCCGAAGATCGTGGCGAAGACCACCCCGGCGATCGCGGCCATGCAGGTGGCCGGGCGCGACAACACCCGCGCGTACGACGACCTGGTGGTGGTCGACGAGGTGGGCCGGTGCATGGGCGTGGTCCGGATCAGCGACCTGCTGCGCCACGTCGCCGAGATCCAGGCCGCCCGCTGACCCGGCCGGCGGCGGGTCAGAGCCAGCCCTGCGCCTGGGCCTTCTGGACGGCCTCGATGCGGTTGCGCGCCGCGGTCTTCTGGATGGCCGCCGACAGGTAGTTGCGCACCGTGCCCTCCGACAGGTGCAGCCGCAGCGCGATGTCGTTGATGGTCGAGCCGTCCGCGGCGGCCGACAGCACGTCCCGCTCGCGCGGCGACAGGGGGTTCGGCCCGGCGCTGAGCGCCGCGGCGGCCAGCCCGGGGTCGATCACCCGCTCTCCCCGGAGCACCCGCCGGATGGCGGCGGCCAGGTCGCGCGCGGGGCTGTCCTTGACCAGGAACGCCACCGCCCCGGCCTCCATCGCCCGGCGCAGGTAGCCGGGCCTGCCGAAGGTCGTGAGGATCACCACGCGGCACCCGGGGACCCGCCGGCGCAGCTCCTCGGCGGCGGCGATGCCGTCCCTGCCGGGCATCTCGATGTCCAGCAGCGCGATGTCCGGCCGGGTCGCCTCGGCGACCTCGACCGCCTCGTCGCCGTTCGCCGCCTCCCCGACCACCTCGATGTCGGGCTCCAGACCGAGCAGCGAGGCCAGCGCGCCCCTGACCATGCTCTGGTCCTCCGCCAGCACGACCCTGATCATTCGGCCAACCTATCCGCGGCGATCTCCGGAGTGGGAGGGCGGGTGAGGTCCGGGGGCGGCGCGACCCTGATCCGCACCCGGAACCCCCGCCCGCCGCTCTCGACCTCCAGGTCGCCGCCCGCGGCGCGCGCCCGCTCGCCGAGCCCGGTCAGGCCGTTGCCCGGCCGGTACGGCCCGCCGCGGCCGTTGTCGGCGACCTCCAGCACGGCGCCCCGCTCGCCGTACGACACGGTGATCTCGCAGCGGGTGGCCCGGGCGTGCCGTACGACGTTGGTGGTGGCCTCGCGCACGGCCCAGCCGAACAGGCCGTCGAGGTCCTCGGGCAGCGGCGCGCCGGACGTGCGGGCGGTGAGGGCGATCCCGGCGGCGGCCAGCGCGGCGCGGGCGCCGTCGATCTCCTCCGGCAGCGAGCTGCGGCGGTAGCCGGTGACGGCCTCGCGCACCTGGAGCAGCGCCTGCCTCGCCACCGCCTCGATGTCGGCCACCTCCCCGGCCGCCTTCGGCGATCCCTGCTCGGCCAGCCGGCGGGCGAGCTCGCTCTTCAGCACGATCAGCGAGAGGCCGTGTCCCAGCAGGTCGTGCAGGTCGCGGGCGATCCGCAGCCGCTCCTCGGCGGCGGCCAGCCTGGCCACCTCGCTCTGGGCCTCCTTGAGCTTGCCGATGAGGACGCGGGTGTTGCGGACGCTCATGAACAGCACGCCGAGGGTGGCGGTCTGCAGCACGAGCATCCACAGCAGCCCGTCCTCGGCGCCGATCACCAGGCCGTCGGCGATCAGGAGCGCCGCCATGGCGCCGATGCCGAGCACGGCGCGCCGGGGCGGCAGGGCCATCGCGTAGACGACGGCCAGGTAGACCGGCAGGGTCAGCCAGCTCTCGCTGTGGAACACCAGCGGGAAGGCGGCCCCCATCAGGGTCGCGAGAGCGAGCAGGGGGAATATCCACCGGGGACGGTGGCCGAGGCCGCGCGGGCCCAGCACGACCGTCAGGTAGACGCTCACGAAGGCCGCGAGCGCGACCATCCGCCAGACCGCCTGCGCCGTCCCCACCCTGCCGTCGATCACCTCGGCCACCGGGTAGAACAGGTAGATCAGGCCGAGCGACATGCCGATCAGCCGCCGCAGGCGGTACGGGCCGTCGTCCGGTCCGCCGAAGCTGAAGATCCTGGCCAGCCGGCTCATCGCGCCGCCCCTCTCCGGATCAGGCGCGGACCACGGCACGTCGGTAGACGAACACCGCGACGGCTCCCAGCGCGACGGCCCAGGCGACGATGCCCGCCACGTCGGGCCCGTACGGCGCCTGCCCGGCGACGATGCGCCATCCGATGCCCGCGTAGTCGTACGACGGCAGCACCCTGGCGACGTTCCGCATGGCCTCCGGCATGAGCGACGTGGGGAACCACAGGCCGCCCAGCAGGGCCAGGCCGAACATGGAGATCATGGCCACGGGCTGGGCGGTGTCGGGCCGCAGCATCGAGCCGATGGCGAGGCCGAGCGCCACGAAGGGGATGGTCCCGATCCACATGAACGCGAGCAGCCCGGCCCACTGCCCCGCCGGCAGCGACACGTGCTGGGTGAGCACCGCGGCAAGCCCCACCAGCACCAGCGCGGGCAGCACCAGCAGCAGGGACGCGACGAGCTTGGTCGCGAGGATGGCCCAGGCGGGCAGCGGGGTGATCTGGAGCTGCCGCAGCCAGCCGCTGTGCCGTTCCTGCGCCCAGGGCACGGCCGTGGACATCACCGACGAGGCGAGCGCGCCGTACGCCGCCATGTTGACCATCAGCAGCACGCTGCCCTTGATCCCGGTGGTCTCGTCCGTCTGCGCGCCCCACAGGTTCGAGTACAGCAGGTAGAAGCCGAGCGGGAAGGCGACGACGAAGATGACGTACCGCTTGTTGCGCAGCATGCGCAGCACTTCGACCTTCAGGTAGTGCGTCATCGTCACGACTCCTTGGTGAGAGCGAGGAAGGCGTCCTCCAGATCGGCCCCGTGGACCTGGAGATCGCGCACGTCGAGGGTGGTCTTCCGGTACAACGCCTCGACCGTCGAGTCGAGGTCGGTGGTGCGCAGCGTGACACGGCCCGCCTGGAGCTCCACGCCGGTCGTGCCCGGCAGGCTCTCCAGCCCGGCGGCCGGCTGGTCGCCCAGCCGGAAGCTCACCGTCTGCCCGGCCACCCCGGCCTTGATCTCGGCGGCGGTGCCGTCGGCCACGACCCGCCCCCGCGCGATCACGACGACCCGGTCGGAGTTCTCGTCGGCCTCCTCCAGGTAGTGCGTCGCGAACAGGATCGTGCGCCCCTGCGCCGCGTATCGGCGCATGTTCTCCCAGAACGTACGGCGGGACTCGACGTCCATGGCCGCGGTCGGCTCGTCGAGCAGCAGCAGCCTCGGCCCGCCCGCGACCGCCAGGGCGAAGCGGACCCGCTGGGTCTGCCCGCCGGAGAGCCGGTTCGCCCGCCGCCCGGCCAGCTCGGTGAGGTCGGCGAGCCGGAGGATCTCCTCGCGCGGCAGGGGGTTCGGGTAGAGCCGGCGGACGAAGTCCACGGTCTCGGCCACGGTCAGCTCGGGGATCAGCTCGCCCTCCTGGAGCATCGCGCCGATCTCGCCGTGGGCGACGGCGGTCTCCGGCGGCTCGCCGAAGACCCGGATCTCGCCCGCCGAGGGCCTCAGCAGGCCCAGCAGCATGTTGATGGAGGTGGACTTCCCGGCCCCGTTCGGCCCGAGGAGCGCGACCGTGCTGCCGGCCGGGACCTCCAGGTCGAGGCCGTCGACCGCGAGCACGTCGCCGTACCTCTTGGTGACGTCCGTGAAGGAGATGGCGTTCATGACGACAAAACTAGAAGCGGGCCGGGAAACGCGGCAGTGGGATGCCTCCGGCCTCCGCGATGACAAATGTCATCGCGTGCGGCCGGCCCCGCGGGTCACAGGCGGCAGGCGAAGATGGCGGTGACGAGGATCGCCTTGGCGCCGATCTCCCAGAGCTGGTCCATGACCTGCTGGTGGCCCTTGCGCGGGACCATCGCCCGCACCGCCACCCAGCCCTCGCGGTGCAGCGGGGAGACGGTCGGTCCCTCCATGCCCGGGGTGATCGAGATGGCCTCGTCGATGCGCTCGGCCCGGATGTCGTAGTCGATCATGACGAAGTCGCGGGCCACCAGCACGCCCTGCAGGCGGCGGATGAGCTGCTGGAAGCCGTTGGCCTCCGGCGCCCCGGCCCGCTTGATCAGGATGGCCTCGGAGTGCGCGATCGGCTCCCCGAAGACCTCGAGCCCGACGTTGCGCAGCGTCGTGCCGGTCTCCACCACGTCGGCCACCGCGTCGGCGACGCCGAGCCTTATCGCGGTCTCGACCGCGCCGTCGAGCTTGATCACCCGGGCGTCCACGCCCTGGTCGGCGAGGTACTTGCCGAGCAGCCCGGCGTACGAGGTGGCGATGCGCAGGCCGGACAGGCCGGCGACGCCGGAGTGGGCGCCGGCCGGGGCGGCGAAGCGGAACGTGGACCGCCCGAACCCGAGCGGCATGACCTCCTCGGCCGGCGCCCCGGAGTCGAAGAGCATGTCGCGCCCGGTGATGCCGGCGTCCAGGGTGCCCTCGCCGACGTAGACGGCGATGTCGCGGGGGCGCAGGAAGAACAGCTCGCAGGAGTTCTCGGAGTCGACGACCACGAGTTCCTTGCTGTCCCTGCGCTGGCGGTAGCCCGCCTCCTTCAGCATGGTCTGGGCGCCCTCGGAGAGCGCGCCCTTGTTCGGTACGGCGATGCGCAGCATGAGTGAAAGATCCTTCCAGGCAGGACGAGGTCGATGAGATTCAGGACATCCGGGGCCGCCGCGGCGGCTACAGATGCTTGTAGACCTCGTCCAGCCCGATCCCGCGGGCCAGCATGAGCACCTGGACGTGGTAGAGGAGCTGGGAGATCTCCTCCGCCGCCCGCTCCGCCGACTCGTGCTCGGCCGCCATCCAGCTCTCCGCGGCCTCCTCGACGACCTTCTTGCCGATGGCATGGACGCCGGCGTCCAGCGCGGCCACGGTGCCGGACCCCGCGGGCCGGGTCCGGGCCTTGTCTGTCAGCTCGGCGAACAGCTCTTCGAAGGTCTTCATGGTCTCTCTCGGAATCGTGGGCCTGCCCGTTCAGGGTATCGGCCCCAGGGTAGTTGCGGACGCGGGGAGTCCGCGCCCCGCGTCCACCCTGCGAGATCACACGGCGAGATCACGCCCGCGTCCGGCCCGACTCAGCCGAGGATCTTGCGGGCCAGCCGGAGCTGCTCCAGGGCCTGCTGCGACTCGCCGCCCTCGTGGCCGTTGAACGGCCACACGGTGATGTCCTTGGGGCCGGCGTAGTGGTTGTAGGCCCCGAACACGGTGGAGGGCGGGGTGACGCCGTCGCGCAGGGCGACGGAGAACCGGGCGGGCGTGCGGGCCCGCGCCGCGAAGTGCAGCCCGTCGAAGTAGCCGAGCGTGGCGAAGATCTCCTCGACCCGGGTGCGGTGGATGCCGCAGAACCGCCCCAGCTCGCCGTACGGGTCCTCGTCGGTGATCTCCACCGCGTGCCGGATGTCGCACATGAACGGCACGTTGACGAACGCGTACGCGAGGTCCGGCACGAGCGCCGCGGCGGCCAGCGCCATGCCGCCGCCCTGGCTGCCGCCGGTCACGACGACGCGCCCGGCGTCCACGAGGGGATGCGACCTGGCCGCCTCCACCGCCCGCACGACGTCGGTGTAGAGCCGCCGGTAGTAGTAGTCGTGCCGGTCGAACACGCCCTGGGTGAGCTTGCCGGGGATCTGCGCGCCGTTGCCGCCGACCGGGTCGGGCGTGTCGCCCGAGCGCCAGGTGCCGCCCTGTCCGCGGGTGTCCATCACGAAGGTCGCGTACCCGGCGGCGGGCCACAGCAGCCAGTCGTGGGGCCGGCCGCGGCCGCCGCCGTACCCGATGAACTCCATCACACACGGCAGCGGGCCGGACGCGCCCGCCGGCGCGATGAACCACCCCTTGATCGGATGCCCGCCGAACCCGGCGAACGTCACATCGGCCACGTCCACCAGCGCGAGGTCCGCCTCGTACGGCTCGAAGACGGCGTTCAGGTCGTGCTCGCGCGCCTCGGCGAGCGTGCGGTCCCAGAAGTCGTCGAAGTCCGCCGGCTCCCGGCGCTCGGGCAGGTACGCACGCAGGTGGTCGAGGGGCATGTCAACGAACATGGGGGCTCCCGTGGACTGGTGGGGCATACGCCGGTCAAGGCTACACAAGTGCCTCGTTTCAGGGTTCTGACCCGGTTAAGGGTCGCCAACCGGAACGAATCTCCTGATCAGATAAGGCGATCACCTGCGTAATCACGCCTGATGACCTGTAAAGCCCGGATTGACGGGCCGAAAGACCCTCTTGCAACTAATCCGGTTTAGTGCTGGACTCTGCACGAATTCCACGCGTGTGAGGTGCGTCCGCACGGCACGGTGTCGCGGCGGCCGCCTCTCGGGGGCACGACATGTCAATCGATCACCGTCCGTGAGATCGGAGACCCCATGCGACGAACGACAGCGGCCGCCCGCGCCGCCCTCATCACCGGCCTGATCGCCCTCGGCGCGGGCTGCGCGACGAGCGGCACCCCGGAGACCAGGCAGGCCGACGCGAACGCCCCCGCCGCGATCACGTGGTGGTCCACCGGAGGCGACGACGAGAGCGCGGCCTTCCAGAAGGCGGCCGACCTCTACACGAAGTCGCACCCCAATGTGACGATCAAGGTGCAGACGCTGAGCTGGGACGACGCGTACGCCAAGCTGCTCGCCGCCTCCACCAGCCGGAGCGGGCCGGACGTCGTCTCCGGCGGCATGACCTGGACCATCCAGTTCGGCCTGCGCGGCGGGATGGTCGACCTGCGCAAGTACGGCGTCGAGCAGCTCAAGGCGCAGGCGCAGCCCGCCCAGTGGAAGTCGGCCGTCTCCCCCGACGGCACCGTCTACGGCATCCCGCTGGACATGTCCACCGAGGCGCTCTACTACCGGACCGACCTGCTGGAGAAGGCCGGCATCAAGGAGCCGCCCACGTCCTGGGACGAACTGACCGCCGACATCGGGAAGCTCAAGGACGCCGGGGTCAGGACCCCGTTCAGCATCGACTGGGGCAACCTCGACTGGATCGGCTACTTCAACTTCCTCTACCAGGCCGGCGGCAGCTTCTACACGCCGGACTGCAAGCCCTCGCTCGGCACCCCCGAGGCCGAGCGGGCGCTGTCGTTCTGGATCGACCTGCACCGCAAGTACGGCGCGCCCACCGACACGGTGACCACCTCGGACGCGCTGGACGCGGGCACCGCGATGGTCTACGGCGGCAACTGGAACGCGCTCGGCATCGACACCTCCAAGCCCAAGCTGAAGGGCAAGTGGGCGGTGGCCCCGCTGCCCGCCGGTCCGGCGGGCCCGACGACCTTCATCGGCGGCCGGGCGGTCGGGGTGACCTCCTACAGCAAGCACATCCAGCAGGCGGCCGACTTCGTGAAGTACCTCTACACCGACGAGGCGGTCGACGCGGTGAACGCCGAGTCGAAGGCCCGCAACGTCTCCTACCTCCCGCCGCGTCCGGACAAGGTGGCCGACTCGCCGTTCCAGCCGCAGCAGTCCGAGGTGTTCGCGAAGATCATCAGTACCGGCGCCGCGGCCCCCGGATGCCCCGGCTGGGACGAGAGCGCGGGCGACGTGGCCAAACACCTCCAGTCGGCGATCCTCGGCAAGGCCGACATGAAGACGGCCCTGGGCGAGGCCGCCAAGGTCATGGAGCGCAACGCCGGCTGACCGCCCGCCCACGGCCGCGGACCGGCCGGTGACACCTGACCTCTCACCGGCCGCGGCACCCTCCCCGGCCGCCCCGCGTCCGTACGGATCGCGGGGCGGCCCCCTTTCGACTGGAGAGATTCATGACAACCCCTGCCGCCGTCTCCCGGCACCGATGGCGCCGCCACGGCACGTCCTATCTGATGCTGCTGCCGTTCCTCGCCCTGTTCGCCGGCTTCCTGGTCTGGCCGCTGGCCAATTCGCTCTATCTCAGCTTCACGAGGTTCGACGGGGTGACCGCCCCCGAGTTCACCGGGCTGGAGAACTTCCGGCGCCTGCTGTTCGACGACGACCGGTTCCGGCACGCCCTCGGCAACACGTTCCTCTACGTGGTGGCGTCCGTCGGCATCGGCACGCTGCTGTCGCTCGGTCTCGCGCTGGCATTCAGCGGGTCGGGCTGGCCGCACCGCGTCATGCGGACCGTCTTCTTCCTGCCCTCGGTGACCTCGTCCATCGCGCTGATGCTGCTCTGGAAATGGATCTTAAATCCGGGTGACTTCGGCCTGGCCAACACCGTCGCCGGATGGTTCGGCGGCCGGGCCGTCGAGTGGCTGGCCACGCCCGGGCTCACGATCCCGATCCTCGTGCTCATGTCGGTGTGGGGCGGGATGGGCTACGGCATGGTCCTGTACGTCGCCGGGCTCAACACCATCCCCCAGGAGTACTACGAGGCCGCCCGCATCGACGGCGCCACGTCCTGGCAGCAGTTCCGCCGGGTCACGCTGCCGCTGCTGCGCCCGGTCACCACGTACGTGGTCGTGACCGGCCTGATCGGGGCGTTCCAGGTCTTTGAAGCCGTCTACATCGTGTTCCGGGGCACCAACAACATCGGCGGCGTGCTCGACTCGGGCCTGATGATCGTGCCCTACCTCTACGACCAGGGCTTCACGCACTTCAAGCTCGGCTACGCCTCGGCGATCGCGTGGGTGCTCTTCGTGATCATCTTCGCGCTCAGCATGGTCAACCTCCGCATCGGCCGCGCCCTGAAGGAGCTCTGATGACCGCCGCTCCCCTGCTGCGCCTGCCGTTCTACCTGCTGTCGCTCACCATGATCGCGCCGTTCTACTGGATGGTGATCACGGTGTTCAAACCGGTGACGGAGATCGACAGGCAGCCGCCGTCGTTCGTGCCCGAACACCCCACCCTGGACAACTTCTACGACCCCGGCTACTCCCCCACCCAGGTCAACCCCGGCCACCTCCAGGGCATCTTCCAGCGGTTCCAGGTCGACTTCGGCTTCGGCCGGTTCATGTTCAACAGCCTGGTGATCACCGTCGCGATCACGGCCGGCTCGTTGCTGATCGCCTCGCTGGCGGCGTACGTGATCACGAAGCACCGGGTGCCGGGCAGACGGCTGATCTTCCTGATGATCGTCGCCTCGATGATGGTGCCCTGGCAGACCACGCTGGTGCCCAACTACGTCATCATGCGGAACCTGGGCTGGCTGGACACCTACCAGGGCTACATCGTCCCGGCGCTGGCCAAGGCGTTCGTGCTGTTCTTCCTGGTGCAGTTCCTCCACTCGATCCCGGACGAGCTCGTCCAGGCGGCCCGGGTCGACGGGGCCGGGGAGTGGCGCATCTGGTGGCGGATCGTGCTGCCGCTGCTGCGCCCCGCCCTCGCCGCGATGTCGATCTTCATCGTGCTCGCCGAGTGGAACAACTTCCTCTGGCCGCTGATCCTCGTGCAGAGCGACGAGATGGCGAACATCCCGGTCGCGCTCGCGCGCCTCAACTCGTACTTCACGGGGGCGCAGAACCAGGGAGCGATCATGGCGGGCGGCCTGCTCGCCTCTCTGCCGTCGATCGTCTTCTTCCTGGTCTTCCAGCGCTACTTCACCCGGGGGATCGTGCTGAGCGGCCTCAAGGGCTGAGCGACGCCGCCGGGGACGCACCGGGAAAGCACCGAGGGGAGGGATCGCGATCAGCATCCGGATCGCGATCCCTCCCCTCGGGAGAGCCCAGGTCAGAGAACCCAGGTCAGAGGCGCGTCAGCGGCCGGTGTACCGGCGACCGCCGCCGCCGCGCCCGCCACCGCTGTAGCCGCCGCCACCGCCGCCGCTGCCACCGCGGGGACGTCCGCCGCCGCCGTAGGAGCGGTCGCCGCCATGGGGCCGGTCACCACTGTGGGGCCGGTCACCACTGTGGGGCCGGTCAGCACTGTGGGGCCGGTCAGCACTGTGCGGCCGGTCGCCGCCGTAGGAACGCTCGCCGTTGAAGGAACGCTCGCCACCGGCACGCCCGGTGCCACCGCCGCCGCCACCGCCGCGGGAACGGTCGCCGAAGCGCCGGGGGCGGCCGGCCCGGGACTGGTCGTCCGGCCGGGACCGCAGCGGCGTGCGCACCTCCGGTTCCCACACGGGCACCGTGTCGCCGCTCGGCCGCCTGGCCCCGGCGATGTCGGCCAGGATCGGGTCGCCCGGAGCCACCCGGTGCCGGGACGCGACGACCCCCGCCTTGCGGGTCAGCGACTCGGTGGCGCGGCGCTCGCTCGGCAGCACCAGCGTCAGCACCACCCCATGCTCGCCGGCGCGGGCCGTACGGCCGCCGCGGTGCAGGTAGCTCTTGTGGTCGGCCGGCGGGTCCACGTGCAGCACGAGACTCACGTCGTCCACGTGGATGCCGCGGGCCGCGACGTCCGTGCAGACGAGCACGCCGATGTCGCCCCGGCGGAACCCGTCGAGGATGCGGGTGCGCTGGTTCTGCCGCTTGCCGCCGTGCAGGCCGCCGGCTCGGACCCCCGCCCGGGCCAGCTGCTTGACGACCCGGTCCACGCCGTGCTGGGTCCGCACGAACAGGATGGTCCGGCCGTCGCGGTTGGCGATCTCCGCCGTGACGTCCGTCTTCTCCTCCCGGTGCACCTGGAGCAGGTGGTGCTCCATCGTGTCGACGGGGGAGGTGGCCGGGTCCAGCGAATGGACGACCGGGTCCGTCAGGAACCGCTGGACCAGTTTGTCCACGTCGCCGTCGAGCGTCGCGGAGAACAGCAGCCGCTGGCCATCCGCCGGCGTGCGCGCCAGCAGCGCGGTCACCACCGGGAGGAACCCGAGGTCGCACATGTGGTCGGCCTCGTCCAGGACGGTGATCTCGACCTCGCCGAGGTCGCACTCGCCCTGCTCGATCAGGTCGGTGAGGCGGCCGGGCGTGGCGACGACGACGTCGACCCCGCGGCGCAGATCCTCGATCTGACGGCCCATCGGCATGCCGCCGACGACGGTCCTGGTGCGCAGCGACAGCCCTCGGCCGAGCGGCTCGATGGCGTTCGCCACCTGGAGCGCGAGCTCGCGGGTGGGCACGAGGACGAGGGCGCGGGGCCGCCGGGGGCGGGCCCGCTCCCCCGCGATCCTGGCCAGCGTGGGCAGGCCGAACGCGAGGGTCTTGCCGGAACCGGTCCGGCCCCGCCCGAGGACGTCGAGTCCGGCGAGGATGTCGGGAATGGCCGCCTGCTGGATCGGGAACGGCGCGGTGATGCCCTGCCGGGCGAGCCCCGTCACGAGCGGCCTGGGCAGTCCCAGATCCGCGAACTCAACGGGGTTCTCGGTGATACCGGCGGTCGCGCCGTCACCGAGGTCAAGCATGGTCACGTAATCGTGCCTTTCGTAGGAGATCCCGCCACGTGGGCGGGTTGAGAACGTGCCGGAGCACGCGGGGCGTCACTTCTGCGAAAGGACGACCCATGACGTACGGCGAGCCGTACCGATCGGGGCGCGGCACGCCGGTGACTGACCGGCGGCCCTGGGCCCGGAGAACCGTGCGCCCTGAAACCGTGCACCCAGAGAACCACAAGCAGGCGTCCGGTGCGGTGGGCCGCCTGGCGGCGGCCTCCCGCGGACGCTCGACTCGCGTCGCACAAGATGGAGCAAAGAATCACTCTACGGCATTCCCGCGCGGCGCGGGGCGACACAGACCCGCGCGGCGGGATGAGCACCGGCAGGCGGCCTCCCGGCGGAAGGCCGCCATGGACGGGCAGCGGGACGGATCAGACGTTGAAGCCGAGCATCCTGAGCTGGTCGCGGCCCTCGTCAGTGATCTTGTCCGGGCCCCACGGCGGCAGCCAGACCCAGTTGATGACCACGTTGGAGACCAGGTCGGCGAGCGCCGAGTTGGCCTGGTCCTCGATGACGTCGGTGAGGGGGCAGGCGGCGCTGGTGAGCGTCATGTCGATCGTCGCGATCGGCCGCTCGCCCTCGCCGGCCGGGTCGAGGTTGACGCCGTAGACGAGGCCCAGGTCGACCACGTTGATCCCGAGCTCGGGGTCGACGACGTCCTTCAGCGCCTCCATCAGGTCGTCCAGACTGGGAGACCCGTCGAAGGCGCCGGGCTCGGCGGCCTCGGTCACGGTTCCCGTCGGGGTCTCGGTGGGCTTGCTCACGTCGTCTCCTCAGCTCTTCTCCCGGGCCGGTCTGTGCGCCCAGCCAGGGCGTCAACACCGGTGGGGTGTCCGGTCATCCCTGGCTCCGCATCAGCGCGTCCTTGTAGGCCATCCAGGCCAGCAGCGCGCACTTGACCCTGGCCGGGAACTTCGCCACGCCGGCGAACGCGACGGCGTCGCCCAGCACGTCCTCGTCGGGCTCCACCTGGCCCCTGCCCTGCATCAGCCGGGTGAACTCCTCCACCACCGACAGCGACTCGTCCACCGTGGAGCCGGTGGCGAGCTCGTGCAGCACCGAGGCGGCGGCCTGGCTGATCGAGCAGCCCTGGCCGTCGTAGGACACATCGAGCACCTTGCCGCCGTCGGCCACCTTCACCCGCAGCGTCAGCTCGTCGCCGCAGGTGGGGTTGACGTGGTGGACCTCGGCGTCGAAGGGCTCACGCAGGCCGCGCCCCTGGGGATGCTTGTAGTGCTCCAGGATCAGCTCCTGGTACATGGATTCAGCGATCATGTTCAGCCGAACACCTTCTGCACGTGGTGGAGGCCGCGGACCAGTGCGTCGATCTCGGCCGTCGTGTTGTACAGGTAGAAAGACGCCCGTGTGGTGGCCGGGATGCCGAACCTGAGATGCAGCGGCCGGGCGCAGTGATGACCTACCCGGACCGCGATCCCGTACACGTCGTCGAGGATCTGCCCCACGTCGTGGGGGTGGATGCCCTCCAGCGTGAACGAGATCGTGCCGCCGCGGGCGATGGGCGTGCGGGGCCCGATGATCCTGAGCCCGGGGATCTCCGGCAGCGCCTCCAGGGCGTACGCCACCAGTTCCTTCTCGTGCGCCTTGATCTGGTCCATGCCGACGGCGTTCAGGTAGTCGACCGCCGCGCCGAGCCCGATCGCCTCGACGATGGGCGGCGTCCCGGCCTCGAACTTGTGCGGCACCGGCGCGTACGTCGAGTGGTCCATCCAGACCGCCTCGATCATCTCGCCGCCGCCGAGGAACGGCGGCATCGCCTCGAGCAGCTCACGCCGGCCCCACAGCACGCCGATGCCGGAGGGACCCACCATCTTGTGGCCGGTGAACGCGACGAAGTCGACGCCCAGCTCGGCCACGTCCACGGCCTGGTGCGGCACGGACTGCGACGCGTCGAGCATCATCAGCGCGCCGACCTCGCGCGCCCGCGCCAGGATCGGCGAGACCGAGTTGACCGTGCCCAGCACGTTCGACTGGTGCGCGATCGAGACGATCTTGGTCCGCTCGTTGACCAGCTCCTCCAGGCCCTCGACGTCGAGGCGGCCCTCGTCGGTCACCGGGAACCAGCGCAGCGTCGCGCCGGTGCGCTGCGCGAGCAGCTGCCACGGCACGATGTTGGAGTGGTGCTCCATCTCCGAGATGACGATCTCGTCGCCGGGGCCCATCCGGAACCGCTCGTCCTCGCCGACGGGGTTGCCGAAGGCGTACGCCACGAGGTTGAGGGCCTCGGAGGCGTTCTTGGTGAAGACGATCTCGTCCCGCGACGGCGCCCCGACGAACGCGGCGATCTTGTCGCGGGCCTCTTCGTACGCGACCGTCGACTCGCTGCCGAGCACGTGCAGGGCCCGGCCGACGTTGCCGTAGTGCCAGGTCAGGTGGTCGCGCATGGTCTCGACCACCTGGGCCGGCTTCTGGGAGGAGTTGCCGGAGTCGAGGTAGACCAGCGGCCTGCCTCCGGGAAGCTCGCGGGTGAGGACCGGGAAGTCCTTCCTGATCCTCTCCACGTCGAAGCCGGACACCGCACTCATCAGGCGGACGCCGCCTTCGAGGTGTAGGCCTCGTAGCCCTCGGCCTCCAGCTTGTCGGCCAGCTCGGGGCCGCCCTCCTCCACCACGCGCCCGCCGGCGAAGACGTGGACGAAGTCCGGCTTCACGTAGCGCAGGATGCGGGTGTAGTGGGTGATCAGCAGCACGCCGGTGTCGCCGGAGGCGCGGAACCGGTTGACGCCCTCGGAGACCACGCGCAGGGCGTCGACGTCGAGGCCCGAGTCGGTCTCGTCCAGCACCGCGATCTTCGGCTTGAGCAGCTCCAGCTGGAGGATCTCGTGCCGCTTCTTCTCACCGCCGGAGAAGCCCTCGTTGGTGTTGCGCTGGGCGAACGCCGGGTCGATGGACAGCGCGTCCATGCCCGACTTCAGCTCCTTGGCGAACTCGCGCAGCTTCGGCGCCTCGCCGCGGACCGCGGTGATCGCCGAGCGCAGGAAGTTCGACACGCTGACGCCGGGGACCTCGACCGGGTACTGCATGGCCAGGAACAGGCCGGCGCGGGCGCGCTCGTCCACCGCCATGTCCAGCAGGTCCTCGCCGTCGAGCAAGACGGTGCCGGAGGTGACGGTGTACTTGGGGTGCCCCGCGACGGCGTACGCCAGCGTGGACTTGCCCGAGCCGTTCGGGCCCATGATGGCGTGCGTCTCGCCGCTGCGGACCGTCAGGTCGACGCCGCGCAGGATCTCCTTGTCGCCCACGGCGACGTGCAGGTCACGGATCTCAAGGGTGGACACTGGTATTTACTCCTTCGAGAGCGAGACGTACACGTCGTCGCCTTCGATCTTGACTCGGTAGACGTTGACGGGCCTGGTCGCGGGCGGCCCGGTGGGCTTGCCGCTGCGCAGGTCGAAGCAGGAGCCGTGCAGCCAGCACTCCAGCGTGTTGTCGTAGACCTCGCCCTCGCTGAGGCGGACCTCGGCGTGCGAGCACACGTCGCGCAGGGCGAAGACCTCGCCGCCGGTCCGCACCAGCGCGACCGGCGTGTCCTCGACCTCCAGGCCGACGACGCCCCCGTCGGGGATGTCGGCGACCTGGCAGACCTTCTCCCAGCGGAGCTCGCCGCTCATCGGGCCAGCTCCGCCTCGACCGCGGACAGCACGCGCTCGCGCAGCTCCGGAAGCTGGATCTTCTCCAGCAACTGGGCGAAGAACCCGTGGATGACCAGGCGGCGGGCCTCGTCGAACGGGATGCCCCGGGCCTGCAGGTAGAAGATGTGCTCGTCGTCGAGGCGGCCGGAGGCGGACGCGTGGCCCGCTCCCGCGACCTCGCCGGTGAGGATCTCCAGATTCGGCACCGAGTCGGCGCGGGCGCCGTCGGTGAGGATGAGGTTGCGGTTGAGCTCGTAGGTGTCGGTGCCCTCGGCCTCGGCCCGGATGATCACATCGCCGATCCAGACCGCGTGGGCGGCGTCGCCCTGCAGCGCGCCCTTGTAGGTCACGTTGCTGCGGCAGTTCGGCACGCTGTGGTCCACCAGCAGGCGGTGCTCCAGGTGCTGCCCGGCGTCCACGAAGTAGAGCCCGGTGAGGTCGGCGTCGCCGCCCGGGGCGGTGTACGACACCGAGGGCGACAGCCGTACGAGGTCACCGCCGAGGGTGACCACGAACGACCGGAACGTCGCGTCCTTGCCGAGCCTCGCGTGGTGGTGGGAGACGTGCACGGCGTCGTCGTCCCAGTCCTGCAGGCTGACGACCTTCAGCGTCGCGCCCTCGGCCACGTCGAACTCGACGTTGTCGGCGTAGACCGCGCTGCCGCGGTGGTCCAGGACCAGCACGGCCTCGGCCATCGGCTCCACCGACACGAGGATGTGCCCGTAGGCGGCGGCGCCGGCCCCGGACCCGCGCAGCGTGATCACGGTGGGCCGGGAGGCGGCCGTCATCCTCGGCACCGTGACGACGGTGGCCTTCTCGAACGACGAGTACGCCTGCGCGCTGACCCGGTCGGCCGGGGTGTAGGTCCGGCCGAGCCGGGCGTCGTCGCGGGCGACGGTCTCGACCCGCACCTCGGGCGCGGCCTCGACGTCCACCACGACGCCACCGGTGACGGCGGCCGTGCCGTCGTGCAACCCCTTCAGCCGCGCGAGCGGCGTGAAGCGCCACTCCTCCTCGCGACCCGTCGGCACCGGGAAGTCCGCCACGTCGTACGACGCCTTCTCGTGCAGCGTCGACAGCGGTTTGGTCTCCAGGCCCATCAGCCGACCGCTCCTTCCATCTGCAGCTCGATCAGGCGGTTGAGCTCCAGGGCGTACTCCATGGGCAGCTCGCGGGCGATCGGCTCCACGAACCCACGGACGATCATGGCCATCGCCTCGTCCTCGCCGAGGCCCCGGCTCATCAGGTAGAACAGCTGGTCCTCCGACACCTTGGAGACCGTGGCCTCGTGGCCCATCGAGACGTCGTCCTCGCGGACGTCGACGTACGGGTAGGTGTCGGACCGGCTGATCTGGTCGACCAGCAGCGCGTCGCACTTGACGGTCGAGGCCGAGCCGGCCGCGCCCTCGTCGATCTGCACCAGGCCGCGGTAGGACGTGCGGCCGCCGCCGCGTGCGACGGACTTGGAGATGATCGTCGAGGAGGTCTTCGGCGCGAGGTGCACCATCTTGGCGCCCGCGTCCTGGTGCTGGCCCTCGCCGGCGAAGGCGACCGACAGCGTCTCGCCCTTGGCGTGCTCGCCCATGAGGTAGACGGCCGGGTACTTCATCGTGACCTTGGAGCCGATGTTCCCGTCGATCCACTCCATGGTCGCGCCCTCGTACGCCACGGCGCGCTTGGTGACCAGGTTGTAGACGTTGTTCGACCAGTTCTGGATCGTCGTGTAGCGGCAGCGGGCGCCCTTCTTCACGATGATCTCGACGACCGCCGAGTGCAGCGAGTCGGACGAGTAGATCGGCGCGGTGCAGCCCTCGACGTAGTGGACGTAGGAGTTCTCGTCCACGATGATCAGCGTCCGCTCGAACTGGCCCATGTTCTCGGTGTTGATCCGGAAGTAGGCCTGCAGCGGGATCTCGACGTTCACGTTCGGCGGCACGTAGATGAACGAGCCACCGGACCACACGGCGGTGTTGAGCGCGGCGAACTTGTTGTCGCCCACCGGGATCACCGTGCCGAAGTACTCCTTGAAGAGCTCCTCGTGCTCGCGCAGGCCGGTGTCGGTGTCGACGAAGATGACGCCCTTTTCCTCGAGGTCCTCACGGATCTTGTGGTAGACGACCTCGGACTCGTACTGGGCGGCGACGCCGGCGATGAGGCGCTGCTTCTCCGCCTCCGGGATGCCGAGCTTGTCGTAGGTGTTCTTGATGTCGGGCGGCAGCTCGTCCCAGGAGGCGGCCTGCTTCTCGGTGGAGCGCACGAAGTACTTGATGTTGTCGAAGTCGATGCCCGTGAGGTCGGAGCCCCAGGTCGGCAGCGGCTTCTTCCAGAACAGCCGAAGGCCCTTGAGGCGCAGGTCGAGCATCCACTCCGGCTCGTTCTTGAGCGCGGAGATGTTGCGGACGACCTCTTCGGACAGCCCACGCCGGGCCGTGGCCCCCGCCACGTCCGCGTCGGCCCAGCCGAACTTGTAATTCCCGAGGCCTTCCAGCTCCGGGCGGTCGGTGACAGTCACCTGCCGGACTCCTTGCTCGTCGTTGTGCTCGATATGTGTGCGGCCGGTGCGGGTGCGACCGGCGGATCGGTACGGCCGTGCCGCGCGGCCAGCGCGGGTGAACTGACGTGGGTGGTGCAGACGCCGTCGCCGTTGGCGATCGTGGCCAGCCGCTGCACCGGAGTGCCGAGCAGCCGGGCGAACGCCTCGGTCTCTGCCTCGCACAGCTGCGGGAACGCCGCCGCGACGTGCGCCACCGGGCAGTGATGCTGGCAGAGCTGCTCGCCGCCCTTGCCGGTCGCGGTCGCGGACGCCGCGTATCCCTCCGTCGACAGCGCCTCCGCCAGCACGCGGACCCGCTGCTCGGCCGGGACCTCGCGCATCAGCGTCTCCAGCCTGCCGACCAGCCCGGACACCTGCGCCCGCGCGAACTCCGACACCGCATCGCCGCCCAGGCGCTCGGCCAGGAAGCGCAGCGCGCTGCCGGCCAGGTCGTCGTAGGCGTGGACGAAGGCGCTGCGGCCCGCGTCGGTGATCGCGAACATCTTGGCCGGCCTGCCGCGTCCCCGCTGACCGCGGGGGCGGGCCGTACGCGGCTCGATCATGCCGTCGGCCAGCAGCGCGTCGAGGTGACGGCGCACCGCGGCCGGTGTCAGCCCGAGCCGCTCGCCGAGCGCCGCGGCGGTCACCGGCCCGTGTTCCAGGATGAGCCGGGCCACCCTCGCCCGGGTGCCCCGCTCGGCGCTGATGTCGCCCCTGCCGGCGCCGATGGCGGCCTCACGCGCGGGGGACGCGGACGCCGAGAACGGCCGCGTCGCCACGGCCCTCTCCACGCTCTGTCGCCCCTGCACGTTTTTCACAACATCAGTGTGCCGTAATTCCTTCCCGGTCGACAAACCCAAGACGGGGTCGACGGGCATGCAATTTCTCACGCAGGCAAGGCTTACCTAACCTGCGACGACGGCGCCGCGAAGGTTTTCCGTGCTCTTTACTCCGCGGACGTTCGCGAGCGGCGTCCGCCGACGAGAGCGCGCCCGCCGCTCCCTAAACTCGATGCAGTCGACGGCGTGGAGCGGGGTCCGGATTTCCGTCCCGCCGCGCGGTCGCGTCTGTGAGGGGAGGCCGGTCGCGTGACCGGGGTAGGCAGCACGCCCGGCGGCGTGGGTGACAGCGGTGGGTGACAGCGCGGTGAGCGACGGCGCGCCGGCGGTCGAGATCGACGGACTGGTCAAGCGGTACGGCCGCACCACGGCCGTCGACGGGCTGGCCTTCAGCTGCGCCCGGGGCGCGGTCACCGCCATCCTCGGCCCGAACGGCGCGGGCAAGACCTCCACGATCGAGATCTGCGAGGGGTTCCGCAGGCCGGACGGCGGGACCGTGCGGGTGCTCGGGCTCGACCCGGCCGATCCCGCGCTGAAGCCGCGCCTGGGGATCATGCCGCAGGCGGGCGGGGTGCCGCCGGCCGCCCGCGCGGGCGAATGGCTGCGCGTGGTCTCCCGGTTCTACGCCCACCCCCTCGATCCGGACGCCCTGCTCGCCCTGCTGGGCCTGACCGCGCACGCGCGCACGCCGTACCGGCGGCTGTCGGGTGGCCAGCAGCAGCGCCTGTCGCTCGCGGCGGCCGTCGTCGGGCGGCCCGAGCTGGTCTTCCTGGACGAGCCGACGGCCGGGCTCGACCCGCAGGCCAGGCACGCCTGCTGGGACCTGGTCACCGCACTGCGCGACGCCGGGGTGTCGGTCGTGCTGACGACCCACCAGATGGACGAGGCCGAGAGGCTCTCCGACCACGTGGTGGTCATCGACCACGGACGGGTGGTCGCCGAGGGCACGCCGTCGGAGCTGACCGGTGCCGAGCGCCAGCTCAGGTTCCGCGCCCGCCCCGGCCTCGACGTGGAGGAACTGCTCGCGGCGCTGCCGCCGGGCAGCGCCGCCAAGGAGTCGCCGTCGGGGCACTACATCATCGAGGGACAGGTCGGCCCCCAGCTGCTGGCGACCGTCACCGCGTGGTGCGCCACCGAGGGCGTGACCACCGAGGACCTGCGCATCGAGCGGCGCACGCTGGAGGACGTCTTCCTCGAACTGACCGGCAGGGAGCTGCGGTGAGCGCGATCACCACGCTGGACCTCACCCCGCGGCCCGGAGCCGCGCCGCTGCACCGGATGGTGCTCGCGCAGGCGGGCGCGGAGATCCGGGCCACGCTGCGCAACGGCGAGCAGCTCCTGCTCACCCTGATCATCCCGATCCTGCTCTTGGCGGGCTTCTCCGCGGCCCCGCTCGTGGACGTCGGCGGCGGCCGGCGGGTCGACTTCGTCGCCCCCGGCATCCTCGCGCTCGCGGTCATGTCGACCGCGTTCACCGGCCAGGCCATCGCCACCGGCTTCGAGCGGCGGTACGGCGTGCTCCGGCGCCTGGGCGCCACCCCGCTGTCGCGGACCGGGCTCCTGCTGGCCAAGACCGTCGCCGTCGTCGCGGTGGAGGCGCTGCAGATCGTGGTGATCACCGTGGTGGCCCTGGCCCTCGGCTGGTCGCCGCACGGCGGCCCGCTGTGGGCCGTGCCGCTCCTGCTGCTCGGCACGGCGGCCTTCAGCGGCCTCGGCCTGCTCATGGCGGGCACGCTGCGGGCGGAGGCGACGCTCGCCGGGGCCAACCTCGTCTACCTGGTGCTGCTCGGGCTCGGCGGCGTGCTGTTCCCGCTGGACCGGTTCCCGGGCGGGGTGCGGCAGGTGCTGGAACTGCTGCCGATCAGCGCGCTCACCTCCGGCCTGCGCGGCGTCCTCGGCGACGGCGGCGGCTTCCCCGGCGGCCCGCTGCTCGTGCTGCTCTGCTGGGCCGTCGCCGCCCTCGCCCTGGCCGCCCGCACCTTCCGCTGGGAGTAGTCCGGCGGGTCCGTCGCCCGTTTGCACCGTGTGTATACACCGTATGATTGCGGAGTTTGCGCTGATCGGGGTGACGGGTGAGGGTTGGGCATGACGGCTGAATCGCTGTCCGGGGCAGCCGAGCCGTATCGCGCGGGGCCACGGGCCGGCAGGGCGCTGCGGGCGGCGTCGGACGCGGTGCCGCCGCCGGGGCTGGTGCTGCTGGCCATTCTGTCGGTGCAGGTGGGGGCCGGGCTGGCCAAGAACCTGTTCGGGCAGGTTCCTCCCGCGGCGATGGTGTTCCTGCGCATTGCCACCGGCGCCGTCATGCTCCTGGCCGTGGTGCGGCCGAAGGTGCGCGGGCTGTCGCGGCGCGACCTCGGCGTCGGCGTCGCCTTCGGGCTCAGCCTCGCCCTGATGAACCTGTCGTTCTACGAGGCCCTGGCCCGGCTGCCGATCGGGATCGCGGTGTCCATCGAGTTCATCGGGCCGCTCACCCTGGCCGTCGTGTCCTCCCGCCGCCGGCTGGACCTGCTGTGGGTGGCGCTGGCCGCCGCCGGCGTGATCCTGCTCGCGCCCTGGGGCGAGGCGGGCTCCGCGACCTGGGCCGGCATCGGGTTCGCCGCGCTGGCCGGGACGTTCTGGGCCGCCTACATCGTGTTCTCGGCGGCCACCGGCGCCCGGTTCCCCGGCGCGAGCGGGCTGACCTTCGCCATGATCGTGGCCACGGTGTTCGTCACCCCCGTCGGGGTCGTGGCGGGCGGCGACGCCCTGCTGCGGCCCGAGATCCTGCTCCTCGGGGCCGGCGTCGGCCTGCTCTCCTCGGTCATCCCGTACTCGCTGGAGCTGGAGGCCCTGCGCCGGATGCCCAAGCGGGTCTTCGGGATCCTGATGAGCCTGGAACCCGCCGTCGCCGCGCTCGTCGGCCTGTTCGTCCTGCACGAGGTGCTCCAGGGCCGCGAGTGGGCGGCGATCGGCTGCGTGGTCGTCGCCTCCATCGGCGCCACCCGCGCCGGCGGCTGAACCGTACGCCGCCGGGCCCTACTGCGGCGGGTCGGCCGACCAGATCGCGCGTACCTGCTGGATGTGGTGGTGGGTCAGGCGCTCGGCCGCCGGGACGTCGCCGCGTACGACGGCGTCGAGAAGGTCGAGGTGCTCGCGGGCCGAGGCCACCAGCATCCGCGTGTCGGGCAGCCCGCGCAGCCCGTAGAGCCGGGCCCGGGCCCGCAGGTCCCTGACCGTCTCCACCAGCCGGGCGTTGCCCGACAGGCCGAGCAGCGCCAGGTGGAACCGCTGGTCCGCCGCGACGTAGGCGAGCAGGTCGCCGCGGGCGGCCGCCGCCACGATCTCCCGGGCCAGCGGGCGCAGCTCCTCGGCCTCGGCGGCGCGGCCCTCCCGGGCCAGCCGGGCCACCGTGGGCGCCTCGATCAGCCGCCGGATCTCGATGATCTCGTCGAGGTCCCGCTCGGACACCTCGGCCACCCGGAAGCCCTTGTTGCGCAGGGCCTCGAACAGGCCCTCCTTCGCGAGGTCGAGCATCGCCTCGCGCACCGGTGTGGCGGAGACGCCGAACCTCGCCGCCAGGGCGGGCGCCGAGTAGACGACGCCCGGCCGCATCTCCCCGGCCACCAGCGCGTCGCGCAGCGCCTGCGCCACCTGCTCGCGCAGGTTCTGCCGGGTGGCCGGAACCGCCGGGCCGGCGTCGCAGGGCTCTACGCGGCCCGGCTCCCCGCGTACCGGTTCTCCGCGCATCTGCCTTCCCCCCGCCCCGGACATCGTCCGGTCACCGCCCTCCTCACGCTCCACGGCCGATCGTACCGTTTCCCCGCCCGCGATGATCTACGCGTACGGGCTCCGGGAGCGGCCCTTCGCGCAGGCACGGGCCCCCCGGGGCGGGGAGGGGACCACCCCGGGGGCCGCCTACCATGAGTGTCGTGAAGCCCACGACTGACCGGATTCGCTCCGCCCTGCTCGCCCTGTACCGCTCGATCGTGTTCCCGACGGCCGAGTCGATGCGGCGGTGGGCGCTCGCGGCGATCGTGGTCAACGTCGGCATCACGATCACCGGCGCCGCCGTGCGCGTCACCGGCTCGGGCCTCGGCTGCCCGACCTGGCCGCGCTGCACGCCCGGCAGCTTCGTGCCGGCGCGGATCGACACCCACGCCCCGGTCAACATGGCGATCGAGTTCGGCAACCGGCTGCTGTCGTTCCTGGTGCTCGCGGTCGCGGCCGCGTGCGTGGTCGCCGCCTGGAGGCTGGGGCGCGGCGAACGCGGCAGGCCGGTCCTGCTGCGGCTCGCGCTGCTGCAGCCGGCCGGAGTCGTCGTGCAGGCGCTGTGGGGCGGCCTGGTGGTGCACAGCATGCTCAACCCGGTGACCGTGGCCGTCCACTTCCTCTTCTCGATCGGCATGACCGCCGCCGCCGTCGTGCTGTACGCGCGGGCCTCCGAGGGAGACGCCCCGGGGCAGCGGCTGGTCCACAAGGACATCCGCACGCTCGGGTACGTGCTGGTCGCCGCCGCCTTCACGCTGCTGCTGGCGGGGGTCGTGGTGACCGGAACCGGCCCGCACTCGGGGGACGAGGCGGCCTCCCGGTTCGGCTTCGACATCCAGAGCGTGGTGCGGCTGCACACCGACGTCGCCTACCTCGTCGTCGGGCTGACGTTCGCCCTGCTGTTCGCCCTGCACGTGACCGACTCCCCCGGCCGCGCCCGGCGTGCCGCGCTCGTGCTGCTCGGCGTGGAGCTGTCGCAGGGCGTGGTCGGGTACGTCCAGTACTTCCTCGCCGTGCCCGCGGCCCTGGTGCTGCTGCACGTGCTCGGAGCGACGCTCGTGTGGATCTGCGCGCTCCGCGTCGTGTTCCTCATGCGCACCCGGGGACCCGTGCCCGTCTCCGCGGCCGAACGGCCGGAGCTCCACCACGCGGCGGTGTGAGCGAGGTGGGAGGCTTACCCCGCCCCTCGTCCCGCCTGGCGCCCTGGACCTGGTCGCGTACGGCCCGGCGCCGGGGCTTCCAGGCCCTCGTCGCCCTGAGCGTTCTGCCGCTGGCGCCGATCACCTGGGCCTGGCTGACGAGCGCGGCGCACCGGGTGACGGCGGAGCCGGGCACGCGGTGGACCGCCTCGGTGCCCGCCATGCCGACCGCGCTCGTGCTCGGCGCGGGCGTCATGGGCGACCGCCCCTCCCCCATGCTTCGCACGCGGCTCGACATCGCGGCCGACCTCTACCGCGCGGGCCGGGTGCGGGCCCTGCTGCTGTCCGGCGACAACAGCCGCAGGAGCTACGACGAGCCGACGGTCATGCGCGACTACCTGGTCTCCAGGGGCGTCCCCGGCGAGCGGATCGTGCTCGACTACGCCGGGTTCGACACCTGGGACTCCTGCGTCCGGGCCAAGGAGATCTTCGGGGCGTCGCGTCTCGTGGTGGTCACTCAGGTGTTCCATCTCCCCCGGGCCGTCGCGCTGTGCCGGACCGCCGGGCTCGACGCGTTCGGCGTCGGGGACGACTCCAGCCGCGACTGGCCGACGGAGACGGTGGTCTACGCGATGCGGGAGTTCCCCGCCGCCGCCAAGGGCCTGCTCGACGGCCTGGTCCTGCGCTCCTCGCCGCGGTTCCTCGGCCGGCGCGAGGTCACCCTCGACCGCGCACTGGCCCGCTGACGGAGCGGCTCCTCTCCTGAGAGGTACGGCTCGGCCCTCTCCGCGCGGCGGCGGGCGACGCCGCGCATTGTGGCCTGACGTCGTGCCGCGAAACTTTCATCCGGTCGCCCCCGGCGACCTGGGCCGATTGTGGCGGGCGGGCCCGGGCCGCTGGCCGGTGGCGGAGGAGGGCGTTAGGGTCCGGGGCACGTGGGAGCGCTCCCACCTATCCGTACGGGAGGTGAGGCCACACCACGAGTGGCTATCGCACCGCGGGTACGAGGCGGACCCTCCTCCGCCCACCCATCGCGCGACGCCCGGGGAGGCCGTCACGGCGGCCTCCCCGGGCGTCTCCCGCGAATCCGGACTCAGTTCACCGTCGCGCGCCGCTCAGCCGCAGCTGATGTCGCTGATCGTCGGCGCGGCCGACCCGGAGCCGAGGAACCCGGCAGTGGCCGAGGCCCCCGGGGCCAGCGAGTTGTTGTACGTCGGCGCGTGGATCATCGCGAACGGCCCGCTCTGCATCGAGGTCCCGTTCCACGCCTGGGTGACCGTCGCGCCGTTGGACAGCTGCCACTGGATGTACCAGCCGTTCAGCGGGCTCGTGCCGGTGTTCTTGATCGTGGCCTCACCCTGGAAGCCGCCCGGCCAGGTGTTGGTCAGCTTCACCGTGGCGGTGCAGGACGGGTTCCCGGTCGTCGGGGACGCCGAGGGGCTCCGGCTGGGCGTGGCACTCGGGCTGGCGCTGGGGCTCACACTGGGGCTCACGCGGGGGGACGCGCTGGGGGACGCGCTGGGGGACGCGCTCGGCGACGGGTTGCCGCCGACGAAGTCCACGTCCGAGCAGCCGTAGAACGTCTCCTGGCTGTCGGAGCGGTACCAGACGGCGTAGATGATGTGCCGGCCGCTCTTGTTGGGCAGCTTCCCGGAGAAGCGGTACGCGCCGTTGGTGACCGCGGGCTCGGGGTCGGCCGTCAGGAAGGGCTGCTCCTCCATGTCCGCCCAGGTCAGCGGCTTGGTGGGGTCGTAGCCGTCCTTGGTGACGTAGAGCTTGAAGCCGCCGGGGTGGGGCACCCAGGCGCCGTAGACGAAGTCGTACGTCGCGCCGGCCCTGACCGTGGTGGTCGGCCAGTCGGTCCTGGCCGCGTCGTAGGCGGCGTACTTGCTGAAACCGCCGCTGCACAGCTGGCCGTCGGGGATGAAGCCCCGGGTGCGGCCGCCGCCGTCGGAGCGGAGCACGCCGTACCAGTCGTAGAGGGGCTGGGTGCCGCCGGCCGCCACCGCGTCCTTGCAGGCGGCGTTCTTGGGGATGATCTGGCCACCGGTCAGGCCGTCGGTGTAGCAGGCGTAGGTGCGGCTGGCGGGGGCCTGCAGCGCGCCGTGGGCCTCGGCGGCGGTCTGGGTCACTACCGCGACGACGCCGGCGAGCAGGGCCGCCACCGCGGCGAGGACGGCGAGGTTGCGCCCGGATCTCAACCGCGGAGTTCGCAGGGGCAGGAATCTCACAGGGGTTCTCCTCTGATGGGCGGGCACGCCTTCGGGGAGGAAGGTCGCGCCGTCTTGAGCTGTCGTACGAGAAGAACGCGTGCGGCATCGCCGCACGCCCTCCTGAGCCCACCCATCAGTGGCCACCGCGCACCATGATTGAAACACGCGCGAGGCGCCCGGGCCAACCGCGGCCGGCGGATCAGTTCGGCCGGTGTCCGCCCTGCGGCGGCTGCTGCCCATAACCGCCGGGGGGAAGACCGCCGGGGGCATGACCGCCAGGGGGAAGGCCGCCAGGGGGAAGGCCGCCGGGGCCGGGCGGGCCGTACCAGGGCGGCACGGCGGGGCCGCCCGGCCATCGGCCCGGGGGCGGCGCGCCGGGGGCGTACCCCGGCGGCGGCACCCCGCGCGCCGCGTCCGCCTGATGACGCTCCGGCAGCGGGAAGGACATCCGGGCGTAGGCCATCAGGTCCGCCAGCGACCGCTGCTGGGCGCGGAAGGTCTCCTCGTCGACGCCGCCCCTGGCCGCGCGAGCGTGCAGCAGCCCGAGCTCGGTCGAGGCGAGCTGGTAGTCGATCATCGCTCGCGCCCCCGCCCGGCCGCCGAGGGCCTTGGCCCAGGCCCGAGCGTGCCTCCGGCGGCGCAGCGACGACAGCATGAAGATGTCCGCCTGGTTGATCAGCCCGTTGCGCTCGTACGGCGGGAGGTAGTGCTGGATCAGCCCGACGATCCGCCGCCTGTCCCGGAAGATCACGACGAGTTCGACCACGAGCAGCAGCATCAGCAGCAGGTAGGCGATGGCCAGCCCGCCGAGCCCGCCGAAGGTGGCGAGGCCGTTCCAGAGGCCGTGCAGCAGCATCGCCCCGATCCAGCCGATGACGATCACGATGACGCCCACCGCGCCCCGGCGCTGGGCGGCGTACGCGACCGCGATGCCGATCAGCGAGGTGAACAGCGGATGGGCGAACGGCGAGAGGACGGCCCTCAGCACGAGCGTGGCGGCGAGCCCCTGGGCGCCGTTCTCCTGCAGCGCCGCGATGTAGTAGCTGACGTTCTCCGACATGGCGAAGCCCAGCCCGACCATGCTGGCGTAGATGATCCCGTCGGTCGGGCCGTCGAGCTCGTGCCGGCGGAACCACAGCAGCCCGAGCAGCACCAGCCCCTTAGCCGTCTCCTCGACCGGCGGCGCGCCGAAGGTGGCGACGAGGTTCCGCGCGTTGCCGACGTCACCGAGCTGGTGAGCGACGTAGACGAGGTTGAGCGAGTTCAGCAGCCCGGCGAGCAGCACGGCGATGCCGGCGCCCCAGGCGAACGCGAAGGCCAGGTTGCTGCGCGGCTCGGGTTCCATGCGGTCCAGCGCCAGCACGCCCGCGAGCAGCAGCGGCACCGGCGCCACCGCGAGCCCGAGCGCGATGAAGAACTGGACCGGGTCGCCGTTGATGATGTCGAAGGAGAACGACACCAGGGCGCAGAACCCGGCGATGACCAGGCCCGCGATCAGACCGACGGACGGGCGTTCCTTCAGGACGGCGCGAGGGTCGAGGCCTGCCACTTTGCGACTGTAACCGAACACGGCCGCTGCGGTCCCCCTCCGGTCCCAGGAGATCCCAAAGATCCCGTGCCGGGAATTATCCCGCATGTCGAGCGGGAGGATCGGCCGAGCGGAGCGGAACCGGGGGCACAATAGGCGATCATGAACGTCGCACCACGCGGCGGGCTCGGGCGGCGCGGCTTCCTGCGCGTCGCGGCCGCGGCGGCCGTCGGCTCGGTCGCCGCCTGCGAGCCCGCCGTACAGCTCAGGGGATCAGGGCAGGCCACGTCCCCGGGAACAGCCGCCTCGCCGCCTTCGCCCGGATCGTCCCGCACGCCCGCACCGGAACGGCTCATGGCCGGCGACCCGGACTGGCGGATTCGCCGGACCGGCCCCGACGAGGCGATAGAGGGCTACTGCGACCGCGCGAGCGTGCTGCCCGGCGAGACCATCGGGCTGCACGTGTCCACGACCGGGGACCGCTTCCGGGTCACCGCCTACCGCATGGGCTGGTACGGCGGCGCCCTGGCCCGCCGGGTGTGGCGCTCGGCGTGGGCGCGGGGACTCGACCAGGGCCGCGGCAGGGTCGCCGGGGACACCCGCACCGTTCGCGCCGGCTGGCGGCGGAGCATGACGGTGCCGACCGAGGGCTGGCCGGAGGGGGTCTATCTGCTGCGCCTGGACTCCGAGCGCGGCCACCAGCGGTACGTGCCGCTGGTCGTGCGCTCGGCCTCCGGAGCCGGCCGTACGGTCCTCGTCCACGCGACCCCGACCTGGCAGGCGTACAACCGGTGGGGCGGCTACAGCCTGTACTACGGGGAGGACGGCAGGTACGAGAGCCGGTCGCTCGCGGTCAGCTTCGACCGGCCGTACGACGCGACCGGGATGGAGAAGTTCCTGGTCCACGAGCGGCCGGTGGTGGCGCTGGCGGAACGGCTCGGCCTGCCCCTCGCCTACACGACGCACGGCGACCTGGAGAACGGCCACGACGTGCTGTCCGGCGCCTCCGCCGTGATCTTCCTGGGCCACGACGAGTACTGGACGCCCGGGGTGCGCCAGACCGTGGCCGGGGCCCGCGACGCGGGCGTCAACCTCGCCTTTCTGGGCGCCAACACCTGCTACCGCCGGGTGCGGCTGGAGGACGACGGCCGGACGGTGGTCTGCTACAAGACCGCGGTGGACCTCGACCCGCTGGTCCGCAGGCGCCCGTCGCTCGCGACCACCGACTTCCGGGCGGCGCCGAAGGCCGACCCGGAGTCGTCGCTCGTCGGGGTCTACTACGACGGCTATCCGGTCGACGCGCCCTTCGTGGTGCACGAGCCCGATCACTGGATCTTCGCCGGCACCGGCGCGCGCCGCGGCGACGCCTTCCCCCACCTGGTGGGGGTGGAGTACGACCGGGTGAACACCGACGTGCCGACGCCGAGGCCGCTGCAGATCCTCGCGCACTCGCCCGTCACCTGCGTGGGACGGCCCAGCTTCGCCAACGCGGCCTACTACACCGCCCCGGGCGGGGCCGGGGTGTTCGCCTCGGGGACCATGCGGTGGGCGGAGACGCTCATGGCGGGCACCCGGGACCTGCCCCGGGCGCACGGCATCGGCGCGCGCACGCGGGCCTTCGTCACGACCGCGACGACCAACCTGCTGAAGGGCTTCGCCGAGGGCCCGGCGGCCGGGCGCATGCCCGCGCCGGACGACAACGTGCGGAGGACCTACCGGCGCTGAGCCGCAGCTCAGACGAGCAGCGAGTCGATCGCGACGGCGAGGAACAGCAGCGCCAGGTAGATGTTCGACCAGTGGAAGAACCGCATCGGCCGCAGGTCGACGCCGGTGCGGCCGGCGTTCACCCGGCCCAGCAGGCGGTGGACCTCCACCAGGCAGACCACGCCGAGCACGAGCGCGACGGCCGGGTAGAACAGGGAGGTTCCGGCGACCGGCCACAGCAGCAGCGAGCACAGCACGGTGGCCCAGGTGTAGGCGACGACCTGCTGCACGACCCGGCGTTCGGTGGCCACCACCGGGAGCATCGGCACCTCGGCCGCCGCGTAGTCCTCGCGGTACCGCATGGCGAGGGTCCAGGTGTGCGGCGGCGTCCAGAAGAACACCACGCCGAACAGCACGACCGGGGCCCACGACAGCCCGCCGGTGATGCCGGCCCAGCCGATCAGCACCGGCATGCACCCGGCGATGCCGCCCCACACGATGTTCTGTGACGTACGCCTCTTCAGCACCAGCGAGTAGACGAAGACGTAGAACAGGATCGCGCCGAGCGACAGCGCGGCGGCGAGCCCGTTCACCGTGAGGGCGAGGCCGAGGGTGGACAACGTGCCGAGAATCACACCGAAGACCAGCGCGCCCGCCGGGGAGACGTCGTGCTTGGCGAGCGGCCGCCTGCGGGTCCGCCGCATCGTGCGGTCGATGTCCCGGTCGATGTAGCAGTTCAGCACGTTCGCGCTGCCCGCCGAGAGCGTGCCGAAGATCATCGTGGCGGTGGCCGTCCACAGGTCGGGCAGCCCGCGCGCCGCCAGGAACATGACCGGCAGGGTCGTGATCAGCAGCAGTTCGATGATCCGCGGCTTGGTGAGCGCCACGTAGGCCTTCACGAGCGCCCCGGCGGAGCGGGGAGCCGTGGCCGTCGCGGTGGGCCCGAGGGGGGCCACCGCCTGCTTGTTCGTCAGGACCGTCAAGGCGCTTCCAACACGTGCGAGGTCAACGCGTAACCTTCTGATTAGGGCGGATCTCCGGGCAGCGGCCGGCACTTGAGCAATCACTGTAGTCGCCGGAGCGGGTGGTCCCCGAACCGGGGGCGAAGTCGCGGGCGCGTACCGGAGGTGCCTACCAAACGGTATTACTGCCGACCCGTTAGGGTCCGGTGTGGGCGGGAAATGCCAGAACCGGCGCGAAAACCAGAGGGGATCGAGCAGTTGAGCAGCGCAAGCCTTGAGTGGAGTGACCTT
Organism: Microbispora triticiradicis; assembly: GCF_005864065.1. Taxonomy (NCBI): domain Bacteria; kingdom Bacillati; phylum Actinomycetota; class Actinomycetes; order Streptosporangiales; family Streptosporangiaceae; genus Microbispora; species Microbispora triticiradicis. The sequence continues at coordinate 533,551 of NZ_VANP01000005.1, forward strand.
GACCGGCAGACGGTCGACGTCGTACGTGCCCTGGCGATGGACGCCGTGGAGAAGGCCGGATCGGGTCACCCCGGCACCGCGATGAGCCTCGCCCCCGCCGCCTACCTTCTCTTCCAGCGGGTCCTGCGGCACGACCCCTCGGATCCCAAGTGGGCGGGACGTGACAGATTCGTCCTCTCCTGCGGGCATTCGAGCCTGACGCTTTACATCCAGCTCTACCTGTCCGGCTATGGCCTGACCCTCGACGACCTGAAGTCGCTGCGTCAGTGGGGCAGCCTCACCCCGGGTCACCCGGAGTACGGCCACACCCTCGGCGTGGAGACCACGACGGGTCCGCTCGGCCAGGGCATCGGCAACGCGGTCGGCATGGCCATGGCCGCCCGCCGCGAGCGCGGCCTGTTCGACCCCGACGCGGCCGAGGGCGCGTCGCCGTTCGACCACATGATCTGGTGCTTCGCCTCCGAGGGCGACCTGGAGGAGGGCATCAGCCACGAGGTCAGCGCGCTCGCCGGCCACCAGAAGCTCGGCAACCTCGCCGTGGTCTTCGACTCCAACCACATCTCTATCGAGGACGACACCCAGATCGCCCTCTCCGAGGACATCGCCAAGCGCTACGAGGCGTACGGCTGGCACGTCCTGGAGGTCGACTGGACCGCCACCGGGGAGTACGAGGAGGACGTCCAGGCGCTGTACGCGGCGATGGAGGCGGCCCGCGCGGAGACCGAGCGGCCGACGTTCATCAAGCTCCGCACGGTCATCGGCTGGCCGGCGCCGAACAAGCAGAACACCGGCAAGATCCACGGCTCGGCCCTGGGCGCCGACGAGGTCGCCGCGACCAAGCGCGTCCTCGGCATGGACCCGGAGAAGAGCTTCGACGTCCCCGGCGAGGTGCTGGAGCACGCCCGCGAGGTCGTCCAGCGCGGCCGGGCGCTGCGCGCCGAGTGGGACGAGGCGTACCAGAGCTGGCGTGCGGCCAACCCCGAGCGGGCGGAGCTGTTCGACCGCATCTCCGGCCGGAAGCTGCCCGAGGGCTGGGACAAGGCGCTGCCGACGTTCGAGATCGGCTCGCAGGTGGCCACCCGCAAGGCGTCCGGCGAGGTGCTGAGCGCGCTCGCGCCGGTGCTGCCGGAGCTGTGGGGCGGCTCGGCCGACCTGGCGGAGTCCAACAACACCACGATGAAGGGCGAGCCGTCCTTCATCCCGGACGAGTACCAGACCAAGGAGTTCCCCGGCGGCAGGTACGGCCGGACGCTCCACTTCGGCATCCGCGAGCACGGCATGGGCGCGATCCTCAACGGCATCGCGCTGCACAACGGCACCCGCCCGTACGGCGGCACGTTCCTCGTGTTCAGCGACTACATGCGCCCGTCGGTGCGGCTCGCCGCGCTGATGAAGCTGCCGGTGACCTACGTCTGGACGCACGACTCGATCGGCCTCGGCGAGGACGGCCCGACCCACCAGCCGGTCGAGCACCTGTGGGCGTTGCGCGCGATCCCCGGCCTCGACGTCGTCCGCCCGGCGGACGCCAACGAGACCGCGGCCGCATGGAAGGCGATCCTGGAGCACGACGACCGGCCGGCGGGCCTCGCCCTGACCCGGCAGAACGTCCCGACCCTGGAAGGCGCGGGCGACCCCGACGCCGTCGCGAAGGGCGGCTACGTCCTGCAGGACGCCTCCAACGGCCAGCCGGCCGTGGTGATCATCGGCACCGGCAGCGAGGTCCAGCTCGCCGTCGAGGCCCGCACGATCCTGGAGTCGCAGGGCATCCCGACCCGTGTCGTCTCGATGCCGTGCGTGGAGTGGTTCCAGGCGCAGGACCCGGCCTACAAGCAGACCGTGCTGCCCCCCGCCGTGCGTGCCAGGGTCGCCGTCGAGGCGGGAATCCCGCTCGGCTGGCGCGAGTTCGTGGGTGACGCGGGCGAGGTCCTCGGTCTCGACCACTTCGGCGCCTCCGCGCCGTACAAGACGATCTACGAGCAGTTCGGCCTCACCGCCGACCGCGTCGTCGCCGCCGCCAAGGCCAGCCTGGCCAAGACGGGCGCCGACAAGGGCGAGACGACCGGAAACTGAGGGACGAAGGATGAATGAGAACCTGAAGCGGCTGTCCGACGCCGGAGTCTCCATCTGGCTCGACGACATCAGCCGGGAGCGGCTGCGCTCCGGCAACCTCTCCGCCCTGATCCGCGACAAGAACGTGACGGGGGTCACCTCCAACCCCACGATCTTCGCCTCCGCGCTCAGCAAGGGCGACGCCTACGACGCGCAGATGCGCGACCTCGCCACGCGCGGGGTGACGGTCGAGGAGGCCGTACGGGCGATCACCACGTTCGACATCCGCTGGGCGGCCGACGTGCTGCGGCCGGTCTTCGACGCCACCCGCGGCGTCGACGGCCGGGTGTCGATCGAGGTGGACCCGCGCATGGCCCGCCGGACCGAGGCGACCATCGCCGAGGCCCGCGCGCTGTGGTGGCTGGTCGACCGGCCGAACGTGCACATCAAGATCCCGGCGACGGTCGAGGGCCTGCCCGCGATCACGCAGGCGATCTCCGAGGGCATCAGCGTCAACGTCACGCTGATCTTCTCGCTGGAGCGGTACCGCCAGGTGATCGACGCCTGGCTGAGCGGACTGGAGAAGGCGAAGGCCAACGGCCTCGACCTGGCCACGATCGAGTCGGTCGCGTCGTTCTTCGTCAGCCGCGTGGACACCGAGATCGACTCCCGCCTCGACAAGATCGGCACGCCGGAGGCGGCGGAGCTGAAGGGCCGGGCCGCGGTGGCCAACGCCCGCCTGGCGTACGCCGCGTACGAGGAGGTCATGAACTCCCCGCGCTGGCAGGCGCTGCGCGCGGCGGGCGCGCACCCGCAGCGTCCGCTGTGGGCGTCCACGGGCGTGAAGAACCCCGACTTCCCCGACACCCTGTACGTCGAGCAACTGGTCACCGCGGGAGTGGTGAACACGATGCCCGAGAAGACGCTGGACGCGTCGGCCGACCACGGCCGGATCTCCGGCGACACCATCCGCCCCTTCTACCAGCAGGCGTGGGACGTCATGGCCTCGCTCAAGCAGGCCGGCATCGACTACGACGACGTGGTCCGCGCGCTGGAGGAGGAGGGCCTCGAGAAGTTCGAGACGTCCTGGGGCGAGCTGCTGGAGACCGTCGACGGCGAGCTGCGGAAGGCCTGATCTACATATGACTATCGAGGTGACCCTCGGCGACGAGGCGGACGCCGTCGCCGCTGTGAGGGACAAGCTCGTGGCCGAGGGGGTGCCCGCGGCTCTCGCCGCGGGCGACCCCGCCCTCTGGGGGCCGCAGGCGCAGCCCGAGGCCGCCATCCGGCTGGGCTGGCTCGGCCTGCCGAACACGAGCCGGGAGCTGCTGCCGGAGATCGCGAAGCTGGTGGAGCGGGCCCGCGCCGCGGGCCTGGACCACGTCGTGCTGGCCGGGATGGGCGGCTCCTCCCTCGCCCCCGAGGTGATCTGCGCCACCGAGGACGTCCCGCTGACCGTCCTCGACACCACCGACCCGCACCAGGTGCGGCGGGCGCTCGCCGACCGGCTCGACCGCACGGTCGTGGTGGTGGCGAGCAAGAGCGGCGGCACGGTCGAGACCGACAGCCACCGGCGCGTCTACGAGCAGGCGTTCCGCGACGCGGGCATCGACCCGGCCGAGCGGATCGTGGTCGTCACCGACCCGGGCTCGCCGCTGGAGCGGGCGGCCAACGAGGCCGGCTACCCGGTGGTCCTCGCCGACCCGAACGTCGGCGGCCGTTACAGCGCGCTCACCGCGTTCGGCCTGGTGCCGAGCGCCCTGGCGGGCGCGGACGTGGCGAAGCTGCTCGACGACGCCGCCGCCGTGGCGCCGCTGCTCGCCCAGGACGAGGGCAATCCCGGCCTCGACCTCGGCGCGCTGCTCGGCGCGCAGGCCCTGCGCGGGCGCGACAAGCTGATCCTGCGGGACGCGATGTCCGACATCACCGGCCTGCCCGACTGGATCGAGCAGCTCATCGCCGAGTCGACCGGCAAGGAGGGCAAGGGCGTCCTGCCCGTCGTCGGCGCGGAGGCGGCCGAGGCCGACGACCAGTTCCTCGTCTCGATCGGGCCCGACAGCGGCACGACCGTCGACGGGCCGCTCGGCGCGCAGTTCCTGGTCTGGGAGTACGCCACGGCGGTCGCGGGCCGGGTGCTCGGGATCAACCCGTTCGACCAGCCGAACGTCGCCGAGTCGAAGGAGAACACGACCCGGATCCTGGAGGAGGCCGGAGACGGCCCCCTGCCGACCGGCACTCCGATGCTCACCGACGGCCCGGTCGAGGTGTACGGCGACGTGCCCGGCGACCTGAAGAATCTGGCCGACGTCCTCACCTGGCTGCTGCGGTCGATCCCCGAGCGCGGCTACCTGGCGATCATGGCCTACCTCGACCGGGAGGCGGCGTTCGACGCGGCGGTCGTCGGCGAGGCGTCCTTCGAGGAGATGACGGAGACGTGGGCCGGCGCCGACGTCGCCACCCTCCGGGCGCTGCTCGACTACCGGACCGACCACGCCGTCACGTTCGGCTGGGGACCGCGCTTCCTGCACTCGACCGGCCAGTACCACAAGGGCGGGCCGTCGGCCGGGGTGTTCCTCCAGGTCACCGGTGCCGTGACCGACGACATCGAGGTTCCGGGCAAGCCGTACACGCTGGGCCGGCTCCAGCTCGCGCAGGCGCTGGGCGACCTGGGGGCCCTGACCTCCCGGGGCAGGCCGGCCGTCCGCCTGCATCTGACCGACCGCGTCGCCGGAGTCAGGCACCTGCTCTCCGTGGCCGAGGAGCTCTGACCATGCGATGCGTTACCGGCGACGGGCCCGTCCCCCGGGAGGAGACATGACGGAGCAACAGGAGTCCCGGGCCGGCGACGACGGCCGCGGCGCGGCGCCGGGTCAGGAGGACCGGGCCGTCGAGCAGGTCCACGACGTGGCGCTGCCGGTGGCGGAGCACGCGGCGGTGACCGCCGCGCAGGCCGCCACCACCACCGCCACGACCGACCTGACCATGGAGGTCAACCCGCTGCGCGACCCGCGCGACCGGCGGCTGCCGCGGGTCGCCGGGCCCTGCGTGCTGGTGCTGTTCGGCGTCACCGGAGACCTCGCCAAGCGCAAGCTGCTGCCGGCGATCTACGACCTGGGGAACCGGGGGCTGCTGCCCCCGGGCTTCTCCCTGGTCGGCTTCGCCCGCCGCGACTGGGCGCACGAGGACTTCGCGCAGGTCACGTACGAGGCGGTCAAGGAGCACGCGCGGACGCCGTTCCGCGAGGAGGTCTGGAAGCAGCTCAGCGAGGGCATCCACTTCTGCCCCGGCGAGTTCGGCGACGACGGCGCGTTCGACGTGCTCTCCATGATGCTCAAGGAGATCGACGAGACCCGGGGCACGGGCGGCAACTACGCCTTCTACCTGTCGGTGCCGCCGAAGTTCTTCCCGGTCGTCGTCGAGCAGCTGAAGCGGACCGACCTCGCCAAGGCCCCCGACGGGTCCTGGCGCCGGGTGGTCATCGAGAAGCCGTTCGGGCACGACCTGAAGAGCGCCCGCGAGCTCAACGAGATCACCAGCGCGGTGTTCCCGGAGAGCTCGGTCTTCCGGATCGACCACTACCTCGGCAAGGAGACCGTCCAGAACATCCTGGCGCTCCGGTTCGCCAACACCCTGTACGAGCCGATCTGGAACCGCGGCTACGTCGACCACGTGCAGATCACGATGGCCGAGGACATCGGCATCGGCGGCCGGGCCGGCTACTACGACGGCATCGGCGCGGCCCGCGACGTGATTCAGAACCACCTGCTGCAGCTCCTGGCGCTCGTCGCGATGGAGGACCCCACGTCCTTCGACGCCGACGCGCTGCGCCGGGAGAAGGAGAAGGTGCTGCGGGCCGTCAGGCTGCCCGCCGACCTGTCCACCGGCACGGCCCGCGGGCAGTACGACGGCGGGTGGCAGGGCGGCGAACCCGTCGTCGGCTACCTGGAGGAGCAGGGCATCCCGCCCGAGTCCACCACCGAGACGTACGCCGCGGTGAAGCTGGAGGTGGCCAACCGCCGGTGGGCGGGGGTGCCGTTCTACCTGCGTACCGGCAAGCGGCTCAGCCGCCGGATGACCGAGGTGGCGGTGGTCTTCCAGCGGGCTCCGCACCTGCCGTTCAGCCAGGACGACACCGAGATCCTCGGTCACAACGCGCTGGTCATCCGGGTGCAGCCGGACGAGGGCATCACGGTGCGCTTCGGCTCGAAGGTACCCGGCACCGCGATGGAGGTCAGGGACGTCAACATGGACTTCGCCTACGGCGAGTCGTTCATGGAGTCCTCCCCCGAGGCGTACGAGCGGCTGCTGCTCGACGTGCTCATCGGCGACCCGCCGCTGTTCCCGCACCAGCGGGAGGTGGAGCTGTCCTGGAGCATCCTCGACCCGATCGAGGAGTTCTGGGCCTCCCAGGGCAGGCCGGAGGGGTACGCGTCGGGCTCCTGGGGCCCCGCCTCGGCCGATGCGATGCTGGCCAGGGACGGACGCGCCTGGAGGCGGCTGTGACGACGTTCAACCTGACCGAGACGACCGCGTCGAAGATCTCTTCGACGCTGACCCGGCTGCGGCACCAGATGGGGGCGCCCGCCGTCGGCATGGTGCTGACGCTCGTCGTGGTGGTCGACGAGGCCGGGCAGTACGACGCCCTGCGCGCGGCCACCGACGCGGCGCGCGAGCACCCCTCGCGCATCCTGATCGTGATCAACCGCGATCCCGCCGAGCCCAACCGGCTGGACGCCGAGATCCGCGTCGGCGAGTCGGCGCCGGGTGAGGTCGTGCTGCTGCGCCTGTACGGCGAGCTGACCGAGCACGGCGACTCCGTGATCATGCCGCTGCTGCTCACCGACACGCCGGTGGTGGCGTGGTGGCCGGGCGACTGCCCCGAGGTTCCCGCGAAGAACCCCATCGGGCACCTGGCCAACCGCCGGATCACCGACGCCCGGTCGGCCCAGGACGCCGTGGCCGCCGTCGCCTCCCGGGACGCCAGCTACGTCCCGGGCGACACGGACCTCGCCTGGACCCGGCTGACGCCGTGGCGGAGCCTCCTGGCCGCCGCCTTCGACCAGCCCGTCGGGAAGATCGAGAGGGGCGTCGTGGAGGCCTCGCCGGGCAACCCCAGCGCGCCGCTGCTGGCCGCCTGGCTCTGCGACCGCCTGGAGGCGCCGATCGAGGTCGCCGACTCCGGCGGCCCCGGGCTGACCGGGGTACGGCTGCTGATCGAGGGCGGCGGCGAGATGACGGTGAGCCGGGGCGACGCCCGGCTGGCCACGCTGTCGCGGCCGGGGCACCCGGACCGCCGGGTCGCCCTCGCCCGCCGCCCCACGTCGGAACTGCTCGCCGAGGAGTTGCGCCGGCTCGACCCGGACGACATCTACGCCACCACGATCCGCCGCCTGGCCCAGACGAACGAGCAGGCGGATCGTCGGGCGAAGAAGGGCGGGCGGTCGTGACCGCCGTACCCGGGGTCATCGTCCACCGCGACGCCACGGTGCTGGCCCAGGCCGTGTCCGCCCGCCTCATCACGAGGCTGGTGGACACGCAGGCCGCCCGCGGCTCTGCGCACCTGGTGCTGACCGGCGGCACCGTGGGGATCGCGACGCTCGCGGCGCTGGCGGCCACGGCCGCGCACGACGCGATCGACTGGCGGGCGCTCGACATCTGGTGGGGCGACGAGCGGTTCCTGCCGACCGGCCACCCGGAGCGCAACGAGACGGGGGCACGGCAGGCGCTGCTCGACCACGTGGACGTGGACCCGGAGCGGGTGCACGTCATGCCCGGCCCCGACTCGGGGATGACCGCCGAGGAGGCAGCCGAGGCGTACGCGGTGGAGCTCGCCAAGGCGGCCAGGCCGGAGGACCACGGGCCGGTGCCGTCGTTCGACGTGCTGCTGCTGGGCATGGGCCCGGACGGCCACGTCGCCTCGCTGTTCCCCGACAAGCCCGCGGTGTACGAGGAGGAGCGCTCGGTGGTGGCCGTGCACGGCTCCCCCAAGCCGCCGCCGACCCGGCTGTCGCTGACGTTCCCCGCGCTCAGGGCCGCCAGGGAGACCTGGGTCGTGGTGGCCGGCGAGGACAAGGCACAGGCCGTCCACCTCGCCCTGTCCGGCGCGGGGCCCTTCCAGGTGCCCGCCGCCGGGGCGCGCGGGCGGCAGCGCACGCTGTTCCTGCTCGACCGCGCCGCCGCCGCCAAGATCCCGCCCGGCCTCGGCCGGATCGCCTCCCCCTGAATCCTGTTCCGCGAAAGAGCGGCCGGGCCGGGTATCCTACCCCGCCCGGTCGTTTCTTTTTGCACAACTGATGGCGCGAATCCTCATTTATGGAGTCTCACCGCCGACAGGACAATTGTGGTTAGAATTTCCGCCCGGTAGCGATTCGCGCATCAGGAGGTGTGGTGACGGAGCGGCGCGCGATAACGGTGCTGCACGTGTCGGACACCCAGTTCGGCGCCCATCACCGGCACGGCGCCGAGGGCGTCACCGAGCAGGACCGGACGTACTCCTCGCTCGCGGCACGGCTTCTCTCCGACGTCAAGCGGTTGCGCGAGGAGCACGGCGTCTCCCCCGATCTCGTCGTCGCTTCGGGCGACCTCGCGGAATGGGCACGCCCGGCCGAATTCGACCAGTTTTATGACTTTCTGACCGAACTCGCCTCCGGGCTCGGACTGAGCCGGTCGCGCGTGGCCATGGTGCCCGGAAACCACGACGTCAACTGGAAGAAGTGCGAGGCGTATTTCCTGAACTGTCAGGGCGACGACACCGAGCCGGTCCCGCCGTACTGGCCGAAATGGGAGCCGTACGCCCAGACGTTCACCCGGTTCTACGACGGCGTCCCGGGGGTCTCGTTCGCCCGTGACCAGCCGTGGACGCTGTTCGAGGTGCCGGAACTGAAGACCGTGATCGCCGGGCTCAACTCGACCATGGCCGAGAGCCACCGCGACGAGGACCACTACGGCTACTGCGGCGAGGCGCAACTGCGGGCGTTCGCCGAGCTCTTGTCGGCCTTCGAGCGGGAGGGCTGGCTGCGGATCGGCGTGATGCACCACAACCCGGTGATCGACGACGAGCACGACGACGCCTTCCTCCGGGACCGGGCGGCCTTCCGCGAAATCCTCGCGCCTCGTCTGCACGTCTTGCTGCACGGCCACACCCATCAGGGCCGGGTGGAGAGTTTCGGGGCCGACGCCCTGCCCGTGCTCTGCTCGGGCAGCGCCGGCGTGCGGCAGAGCGCCCGGCCGGACGACGTCCCCAACCAGTACCAGCTCGTCGAGATCACCCGGACCGGGTTGCGGGTCCACGGCCGGCGCTACAACCCCGACCGGCTGCGCTGGGAAGCCGACACCGCGATCGGACGCGACCCCGACCAGTCCGTGCTCGCCATCGACCGGCCGTTGCGGGAGGCGCACGCCGCCTTCCCCGACCCCGATCGGGACGGACCCGGACCGGACGACGGCACCTCGTACGCCAGTCGTCGGTTCATCGAGCAGTTCCCGCGGCGTGACGACCTGCTCTCACGGGTGCGCCGCGTGTGCGAGTTGCGCCACCCCGATGCCGAGGTGGACGAGGTCCGCAACGGCACGACCCGGACATACCTGCGCGTCTCCCGGTTCGACGGATACCGCGTGTCCATGTTCCCGGTCGGTGTCTACACGGGATGCCCCGGCTGGGAGGAGGTCCGGGCGTTCCACGACGAGGTCGACGCCCTCTACCGGGCCGGTGACCCGTACCTGACGTCGTTCCTCGTCTACGACGGCGAGCCCGTGCCGGGAGAGCTGCGCCGGTGGGCGGAACTGCGCGGGCTCCAACTGCAGAACCTGCCGAGGTTCCAGGGCATGGACGCGCTGCGCCCGTACGCCGGCCGTCAGGCCAGGCGGCTGGCCGGAAGTGACGTCTATCCGTCGAGGCTGTTCGTACCCCAGCGCTTCGTGGTCGTGCGCGGCGGGTCCGCCGCGACGCCGGGGCCGGCCGAACCGGCGGTCGACCTGCTGACGCGGCTGCGTGAGTGGGTCGCGGACCACGAGGGCAGGTTCGTCGTCGTCCTGGGCGACTTCGGATATGGCAAGACGTTCCTGTTACGCGAGCTGACGCGGCTGGTGCAGGAGGAGGGCCGGCCCCCGGTGATCCCGATCCTGATCCAGCTCCGGGAGCTGGAGAAGGCGCACAGCCTGGACGAGCTGCTGGCCGCCCACCTGACGGCCGGAGGCGAGGAGGTGATCGACCTCCAGCGGCTGCGCTACCTCATCGAGGAGGGCCGCGTGCTGCTGCTGTTCGACGGCTTCGACGAACTGGCCCTGCGGATCACCTACGACCAGGCGGCCGAGCACCTGAAGTCGCTGGTGCAGGCGGCGCGGGGACGCGCGAAGGTCGTGCTGACCAGCCGGACCCAGCACTTCCTGTCCGAGCGGCAGGTGGAGACCGCGTTGTCCGCCCAGCTCTCCGGGGTGCCCGGCCATCGCCTGGTCAAGCTGCTGGAGTTCGACGACGGGCAGATCCTGGAGTTCCTCACCCGGCAGATGGGAGGGGACGAGGAGCGGGCCCGCGCCCGTCTCGACCTCCTGGGCGACGTCCGCGACCTGCTGGGACTGTCGCGCAACCCCCGGATGCTGAGCTTCATCGCACGCCTGGACGAGGACCGGTTGCGTGAGATCCGCGACCACGAGGGAGAGATCAGCGCGGCCCGGCTCTACCGCGAGCTGCTCCAGCGGTGGCTGGAGTTCGAGTTCGAACGGGCCCAGCCGCGCGGCGCGATGCGGGCGTTGTCGGTCGCCGACCGCTGGAACGCCGTACGCACGCTCGCGCTCCGGCTCTGGGAGTCCGGCGAGGACACGCTGGGGCTGGCGGAGCTGGGCGGTGCCGCCAGCACTCTCGGACACCTCGCGGACCTGCAGATCAGCCCGGAGCAGGCCTCGCACATGATCGGCTCGGGCACACTGCTGGTGCGCACGGAGGGCGAACGGTTCGCGTTCGTCCACCGGTCGGTCATGGAGTGGCTGGTTGCCGACCACGTCGCCAAGACCCTTCGCGACGGCGACGAACCCGGAGAGATGAGCACCCGCCTGGTCTCCGACCTCATGGCCGACTTCGTCGCCACCCTCGCCGGTCACCGGCGATCGGTCGCCTGGGCCCGCGAGACTCTCGCCGAGAGCGATTTCCCGGTCGGGATCGCCAAGGTGAACGCCCTGACCCTGCTGAGAAGGCTGCGCGTCCCGGTCAGCGACGGCAGGTCGAAGGTCTACCTGCCTGGGGCCGACCTGCGGGGTCTCGATCTCAGCGGCACGGACCTGCGTGGCGCCAAGCTCTTCGGCGCGAACCTGGAGGGCGCCCGTCTCGACGGCGCCGACCTCGGCGGGGCGAACCTGATCGGGGCCGACCTCACCGATGTCTCCGGCAGGGGCGTGCGGCTGGTGGAGGCCCACCTCGGCACCGCGAACCTGTCGCGCGCCCGGCTCCTCGGCGCCGATCTGAGGGGCGCGGCGGTCGACGATGTCAGGTGGTGGCGCACGGCGCTCGTCGGCGCCCGTCTGGACGCACCCGAGGAGATGGCCCGGGCCCATCCGGATGCGGCTCTTCCGGGACAGGCGCCGCCCTCCCTCCAGTTCGGTCCCGTGCGCAGCGTGGTCAACTGTCTGGCCTGGGGCGGCCCTTCTGGCAAGATCCTCGTCGCCGGAACGTCCGATGGGACGCTCGCCGTCTGGGACGCCGCCACCGGACAGCCGATCCGCAGCTTTGGTGCCCACATTCGCGGCATATTGGCCATCGCGATCAACCCGGAACAGTCACATGTGGCCACCTGCGGCGATCACGGCAGCGTCCGCGTCTGGGACGTCACCACCGGCGCACGGATCCACACGCTCGACGGCCACACCTCCTGGGTGGGCGCCGTCGCCTACAACCCTCACGGCACCGGCCTCGCGACAGGAGGATGGGACAGGACCATCCGCGTCTGGGACACGATCAGCGGTGCAGTGACTCGTACCTTCACCGCTCCCGGCCCTGTACACGCGCTCGCCTACAGCCCTGACGGCACAAGCCTCGCCGCCGTCGGAGACGGCCCGATCGTCCACATCTGGGACCTGAGCACCGGGTCGCTCGCCCTATCGTGGGTATGCGACCTCAGGTCGCTGAACACGGTCGCCTACCATCCTGACGGAAGGCGGATCGCCGTCGGCGGACTCGACGGTGGCGTCCAGATGTTGGATACGCGAACCGGCACCCTTGTCCGGATGTCGGAGGGACACTCCGGCCACGTCCGCGCCCTCCTGTACAGCCCCGACGGATCCTGGCTCGTGAGCGATGGTGGCCGTGCCGGGACCATCCGCGTCCGGGACACTCGTAGCGGAGAGACTCGCCAGGTCCTCGACGGACACGTCGGGCATGTGACGGCCCTCGCTTACAGCCCGGACGGCACCGCGTTCGCCAGCGGCGGCACAGACCAAGCCGTACGCGTGTGGGATGCCGCGACCGGTGTCTCCTCGGACACGCTGGAGTCCTGCACAGAGGGGATGCGGGCCGTCGCCCACAGTCCCGACGGCGCTCACCTGGCGACCCTGGACTACGACGGCGTTCTGCGGCTCTGGGATACCGGAACCGGCCGCCTCAACCGGGTTCTCCTGGGGCGCCCGGGTGCCGCGGCCCTCGCCTACAATCCCGACGGTATTCACGTCGCCGTTGGCGGCATGGACGGTGTCGTGGTCGTCTGGGACGTGACGGCCGGTCGCAGCGTGCAGGTGATCGAATCGGAGACCGGGTGGGTGAGCGACCTCGCCTACAGCGCCGACGGTCTTCATCTCGCCGCAGCGACAGAGCACATGATCCGTGTGTGGGACGCCACGACCGGTGACACCGTCCGCACCCTGCCAGGCGGCTCCAACGCCTGGAAGGCCCTTGTATACAGCCCCGACGGCAGTCGCCTCGCCGTGTGCGAAGGCACAGAGCCCATCTGCGTCTGGGACACCGCGACCGGCCGTCTGCTCCGCGCGTTCGGCGGCCGTGCCGACAGTGGAGTGACCGCCATCGCCTACAGCCTCGACGGCACCCGGCTGGCCAGCAGCGGCAACAACCATGTCATAGGAATCTGGAACGCCGAGACCGGGGAGCCGTTACGCCTCCTGAAGGGGCATGACGACCAGGTGCGGACCATGGCCTTCAGCCCCGACAGCAGGCGCCTGGTCAGCGCGGGTGACGACCGTACGGTGCGGGTGTGGGACTCGGAGTCCGGCGACCTCCTGCACGTGCTCCGTGGCCACCAGGGGTTCGTGCTGTCCGTCAGCCACAGTCCCGACGGCAGGCAGGTGGCCAGCGCCGGGAGTGACGGCACGATCCGGATCTGGGACGCCGTCGCGGGCGAGGCCGTGGCGACGCTGCTGGCGCTGCAGGACGGGTGGGCGGCCTTCAGCCCGGACGGCCTGACGTACAAGTATCGCGGCACTCCCGGCGGCGCGTTCTGGTGGGCTGCCGGTCTGTGCACGTTCGCGCCGGGGGAACTCGACGAGTTCGTCCCGGAGTTGCGACGGGTGGACGACGACACCCCGCTGACCGCGCTCGCGAAGCCGTACGGGAAGGGATGAGCCGTGCCCGACGAGACGACCGGCCCGGACCGGGACCGGCCGGGAAGCCTGCCGCCGGAGCGGCCGCCGGGCCCGCTCGCCCGGCGCAGGCAGCGTGACCTGGGCACGCGCCCGTTCCCGCTGCTGACGCCGGAGGAGTGGCGTGAGCCCGGCGGCGCGCTGCGGCGGATGTACGAGAGCGCGCAGGCCAGGGCGATGGAGACCGCCGACTGGTACCTGGACGACCGGGTACGCATGCGGCTGGCCTCGCAGGTCCTGCGCGGGCTGGCCATCCTGCTGGCGGCGGCCGGTGGCCTGCAGCCCCTCGCGGCGGCCGCGGGCGGGACGGCGGGCGCGCAACTCGGCGGCGGCAACCTCGCCTGGGGATACGTCCTGCTGGCCGGCGCGGGCGTCTGCGTCGCCCTCGACCGCATCCTCGGCCTGTCGTCGCGGTGGATGCGCGACATCACGACCGCGCAGAGGATCCAGCAGCGGCTGGTGGACTTCCAGTTCGACTGGGCCGACCTCAACGCCCGGGACGCCGTGGGTCAGGAGCCGGTCCCGGTGCACGACTACCTCGCGCTGCTGCGGGCGTTCCTCTCCGACATCTCCTCGATCACCCAGGAGGAGACCTCCGAGTGGGTGAACGAGTTCCAGAGCGCGGTGGCCCAGCTCACCAACCACTCCGGCGACCGCTGAGCCGCCTTGGGGATATTCCTGAGCGGGACCCCGATTGGTAACCTCACGGGGTGGCAGGGTTCGGTGAGGCAGGGGCGACGGGCGCCTCCGCCCTGCGTCCCCGCGGCGCGGCCCGATGAGGGCCGGGAGCCCGCAGGGTCCGCCGACACCGAGGGGCGGCCGGACCCAGGAGGAGATCCGCCGCAGCAACCTCGGCGCCCTGCTGCGGCACGTCCACCTGAACGGCCCGGTCTCCCGCTCCGCGCTCGCCGGCCGGATGGGCCTGAACCGCAGCACGATCATGGCGCTGACCGCCGAGCTCACCGCCGCGGGCCTGGTCCGCGAGGAGCTCCCCGCCGACACCCGCCGGGCGGGCCGGCCGTCGCTCGTGGTCCGGCCCGAGTCGGGCCGGGTGTACGTCCTCGCCTTCGACGTCCGGGTGGACCGGCTGGTCGCCGCCAGGGTGGGGCTCGGCGGCGTCATCCTCGACCGCAGGGAGGCGGTCAGGCGGCGACAGGCCGACGCCGATCTCGACGACGTCGTCGGCGTGCTGGCGGAGTTCGGCCGGGAACTGCGGCGCGAGGCCGATCCGGGCTCGGTGTGCGCCGGTGTCGGCGCGGCCTACTGCGGCATGATCCGGCCCGCCGACGGCACGGTCCGGTACGGGCCCTACATGGGCTGGGTCGACCAGGCGTTCGGCGACGAGCTCGCGGCCGGGCTCGGGCTGCCGGTCGCGGTGGGCAACGAGGCCCATCTGGGCGCGCTGGCCGAGCACGAGCGCGGGGCCGGCGTGGGCTTCGACAACCTCGTCTACCTGCACGGCGACGTCGGAGTGGGCGGCGGGATCATCGTCGGCGGCCGGCTGCTCGGCGGCGACGGCGGCTACGGCTGCGAGCTGGGGCACATGGTGGTCAACCCGTACGACGGGCGGCCCTGCATGTGCGGCTCGCGCGGCTGCCTGGAGGCGGAGGTCGGAGAGCACGCCCTGATCGACGCCGCCGGCCGGTCCGGCGAGCTCACCGGACGTGAGGGGGTGCGGGCCGTGGTGGCGGCGGCCGGGCGCGGCGACGAGGCGGCCGCGGAGGCGCTGGAACGGATCGGCGACTGGCTGGGCATCGGGGTGGCCAACCTGATCAACCTCTTCAACCCCGGCCTGGTGATCTTCGGGGGCATGCTCCGCGACGTCTACCCCGGCTCGGCGGAGCACGTCCGCCGCCGGGTGGAGGCCAACGTGCTGCTCATCTCGCGGGAGCGGGTGCGGCTGCGCGTCTCGGCGCTCGGGGACGACGCGACGCTGATCGGCGCCGCCGAGCTGGCGTTCTCCTCCCTCATGACCAGTCCGCTGGAGGCGCTCGCCCACCTGCGATGACGCCGGGCCGGACACCAGGCGAGGCGGCGGACCCGGACCGGCACCGCGCCTGGTGAGGCCTCGGGCCACCCGCGCCTCCCGATCTCCTCAGTGTGCCGCGGAACGGCCCGGACAGGCGATCGACGGCTTCGCGACCCGCACCCGCGCGCATGCCGGGTCGTCTCACTCCTCGGCGGACCGTGCGGCGTCGAGTGCTTCGCGTGCCTCGTCGGCGCGGAGATGGGCCGAGCGGGCGGCGCGTTCCGCGCCCGCCTCCTCGCGCCGGGCGGCGTCGAGCCGGTGGGAGGCGGCCTCCAGCTTGTCCTTCGCCCTGGCGAGCTTCGCCGTCAGCGTCTCCACCTTCTCCGCACGCCGTCCGTGCTCGCGCGCGGCGTCGGCGTGCTCGGCCGCCCGGTCGGCGCGGCTCCGCTCCGCCTCGGCCGCCGCCTGCTCGGCCTCGGCGAGCGCGCGTTCGAGGTCCTTGACCCGTCGCTCGCGTTCCGCCTCCCCGCGCCGCCGTTCCGCCTCCAGAGGCTTCCTCTCCGCCTCCCGGCTCTCGCCCGCGCGGCCGGCCCTCCCGGCCGGGCGTACGGGGGCCGGGGTGAAGCCGCTGTAGCTGAGGGGGCGGGTCAGCCTGCCCCGGCGCACCTGCTCGGCCGCGTCCTCGTCCACCACGGCGGCGTCGAGGGTCTGCTCGATCTCCAGGTCGGCCGCCGGGGCCAGCGGATGCCCGGCCGCCTCGGCGTTCTCCCGTACGGACCGGACGGTGCGGGCGATGAGCGGGGTGCGTTCGCGGCCCGCCTCCGCGAGCGCCTCGGCGTCCTGGGCGCGCCACGCCTCGCGCAGCCGCCGCCCCAGGTCGAGCAGCGGATCGAGCAGCCCCTCCCGCCGGGCTGCCTGGTTGACCGCCCAGGCGACGACGGCCGGCCTGCGCAGCGCCTTGATCTGCTTGGCCAGCGCGGCGTCACCGGCGGCCTTCGTCTCCTTCGCCAGGGCGTCCCGGGCCGTGGTGAACTCCCCGGGCACCATGCCGTAGAGCCGGTCCGCCGCCTCGTCGAGGTCCACAGACCACCTCTACCTCAGTTTTCCCCGGCGTTCAAAGGTGTCGCGTCGGGTGTGAGGCGCCCGGCCGGGGCCGGACGCCTCACATCGGGACTGTCAGTACGGCCAGCCGGGGACGTTCAGCCGGACGCGGTAGAGGCCGAAGTTGCCGGTGTTCCCGCCGCGGGAGGGCGTGCCCGAGGTGATGTACAGCGTCTGGCCGTCGGGGCCGCCGAAGGCGACGTTGGTGGTGTTCTGCCCGGCGGAGATGGTGCCGAGCTGCACGCCGGACGGCGCGTACACGTGGACCTTGCCGTCGTTGAAGGAGGCCTGGTACAGGTTGCCGGCGCAGTCGATGGTCACGCCGTCCGAACCGTTCAGGGACGCGAAGTCGGAGCGGGTGCCGACGCTGCCGTCGGAGTTGACGGGCCACTTGTAGATCCGGCCCGTGCCGTTGCCGCCGACGTAGAGCGTCTTGCCGTCAGGGGAGAGCGCGACGCCGTTCGGCTCCCGGATGGTGTCGTCGATCAGCGTGACGACGTTGTTCTTCACCCGGAACACGCCGGTGCGGCCGGACATCTGGTCGGTCCGGTTGGCGCGCTGGAAGTCGGGGTCGGTGAAGTAGACGGTGCCGTCCGGGCCGACGGTGAGGTCGTTGGGCGAGTTGAAGGCGCGGCCCTGGTAGGAGGAGGCGACCACCCCACGCGTCCGGTCGGGCAGGTGGAAGGAGGAGACGCTGCGCTGGTCGTGGGTCGCGGCCAGCAGGGTGCCGCCGTCCCGGGTGAGGGCGAGGCCGTTGCTGCCGGAGTTGGGAATGAAGGTCTGGAAGGTGTTCGGCTCGGTGAACCGCAGCACGTCCGAGGGCTGGACGTTCTCCGACCCGGTGCCGTCACGCATGAGCGACAGCAGCAGGGTCTGGGTGGCGGAGTCCCAGACCGGGCCTTCCAGGAAGTTGAACCCGTCCCGGATCTTGGTGGCGGTCACCGACGACGACGGCAGCGGGTTGGGGTAGGTCGCACCCGGCGTGCACGGTCCGACGCCGGGGCGCGGCGTGCCCGTGGGGGTGACGCTCGGCGTCGGCGAAGGCGTCGGGGTCGGCGAAGGCGTCGGGGTCGGGGTCGGTGAAGGCGTGGGGGTGGCCGAGGGCGTGACGGTGGGCGTGGCCGAGGGCGTGACCGTGGGCGTGACCGTCGGCGTGGGGGTCGGGCTGAGGGTCACGGGCCCGCTGCACATGACGCCGTTGAGCCAGAAGGTGTTGGGTATCGGGTTGCCGCCGGTGATGCTCGCGGTGAACCCCATCCCGCTGGCCGTGCCGTTCGTGGCGATGGAGCCGTTGTACGACAGGCTGGTGGCGGCCACGCGCGTGCCGGACTGCGTCCAGGTGGCGTTCCAGCCGGACGCGATCTTCTGGCCGGAGTCGGGGAAGTCGAACTCCAGCTTCCAGCTGCTGACCGGGTCGCCGAGGTTGGTGATGGCCACGTCGCCCTGGAAACCGCCGCCCCACTGGCTGACGATCTTGTAGGTCACCTTGCATCCGGCGGCGGCCGCGGCCGGCGTCGTCACCGTCGCGACTCCACCGGCGACGAGCGCGGCGGCCAGCCCGGTGGCCGCGACGGTGGCGAGACTTCGTCTCATAGGGAAGTCCTTTCGGGAACGGCGACGGGCGGCTGCCGCCCGCGTGTCAGAGTGCCGTCCCGAAATTAAGCGACTGAGCAGACGGTCGCGATCGGCCGCCCGGTGCGGCGTTCGCCCTGTGAGACGAGGTGTGGTTGTCTTTGTCGCGGCGGCGGGTCACGCGCGGCACCGGCGGCCCCCTCAGCCTGCGCGAACGCGACCGCCTTCGCACCCGGCGAGCCGATCGGCGGCCGGAAGGCGCCCAGGCCACGGCGCTGAAACGTTCAGCCCGCGCCGAGCGCGCCGGGACGTGCGCCAGTGTGACCCGAGCGGCCCGAGCGGTCCGGCGCGGTGCCCGGAAGCGGCTGACCCTCCACACGGCCGGCGGCGGCGACCGTCCTGGTCCGGTGCCCTGAGCAACACCGGACCAGGAGGACCACCCGTGAGGACGTCAGCTCGGGGATGCCGCCGCCATCACGCCGACGGCGATCCGCCCCTCCATCACACCGGGGTCCTCGGTGTGGGTGAGCGACGCGCCGAGGGAGCTCAGCAGTCTGCGCAGGCGCATGTTGTCGAAGAGCAGGGTGACCCGCACCTCGGCGAAGCCGAGGTCCCGCGCCTGGGTGAGGAGCATGCGGGCGAGCGTGCCGCCGAGGCCTCTCCCCTGCCAGCGGTCCTCCACCAGCAGCGCGATCTCCGCGATGCCCGGGTCCGCGGTGAACAGCAGGCTGGCGAGGGCCACCACCTGCCCGTCGTGACCGGCGACGAGCGACTGCCCGCGGGCACGGTCGCACAGCCGGTCGAGCATGCGCGGCGGCAGGTTGGGGTTGGAGGTGAAGTAGCGGAACCTGCGCGTCTCGGGCGAGCAGCGTTCGTGCAGGTCGCGCAGCGCCTCGCGGTACAACGGGGTCAACGGCTTGACCTGCACCTCCGCGCCGTCGGCGAGCCGCACCGGCCCCTCGGCCGCGGACGGCTCGGCCGGCGGCTGCGCCAGCCTCACCATCGCGGCGGCGCGGGCCGCCTCCGTCAGGGTGAACGGGAGCCCGGCGCGGCGCAGCCGGATCGACCGGCGCGGCGCCACGGGCACCACCAGCAGCGTGGGGTCGGGAAGCTCCGGCGTCTCCCCCTCGTTCCGGTCGCCGGGACGCGCCGCGGCCGCGCCGTACACCCAGCGGGCGTCGTCGGCGCGCAGCAGCTCGCCCAGGATCTCCGGCAGGCGCCAGGGCGCCGACCGCAGCCGGGCGGCGAGCAGCAGCGTACGGGTCGGCTCGTCGGTCAGTTCGTGCGCGGTGGCGGGCACGATCCGCACGCGCCGCCCACCGGCCGCCTCCAGCGCCTCGCGTACGGCCTCGGGGGACGCCGGGATCTCCGTGACGAACTCGTCGACCGTGCCGTCCGTGTCGGGCTGCACCGAGAGACCGAGTATGTTGCCGCCCCTGTCGGCCAGGGCCGACGTCAGCGACGCCAGCCGTCCCGGCCGCTCGTCCACGGTCGTACGGATCCGGAAGAACCCCATCGGTGCCGCTCCCTCCGTTGCGCTGACCCTCAGCCTGCCGGAGAGCTGTTACACGCTTGCTACACGGCGGTGAGCCGATCGTTTCCTTTTGGTATGGCACGTTACGACCATGGTTATCCGCATGACTCCTCCGGATCTGCCACGACATCCGTTGCCGAATGGCGACAAGGGAACGGATATAGCAGGATGTCCTGCATGAGCGCTCCCCTGTCCCCTGAGTTCGTCAACGGTGAGGTGTCCTTCTGGTACCGGTCGTCCGGGGTCCCGGCGCCCGGCGAGCGCCTGGACGGCAACACGCGGGCCGACGTGGCCGTGGTCGGCGCGGGCTACACCGGCCTGTGGACCGCCTACTACCTGAAGAAGGCCGACCCCTCGCTGCGAATCGTCGTGTTGGAGAAGGAGTTCGCCGGTTTCGGGGCCTCGGGACGCAACGGGGGCTGGCTGACCGGCGCGCTGGCCGGCTCTCCCGAGCGTTACGCGAAGACCCACGGCGCGGACGGCGCCCGGCGGCTGCAACGGGCGATGTTCGAGGCGATCGACGAGGTGATCCGGGTCGCCGGCGAGGAGGGCATCGACGCCGACATCGTCAAGGGCGGCCTGCTCACCGTCGCGCGCGGCCCGGCGCAGGCGCTGCGGCTGCGCGAGGAACTGGCCGGCCAGCGCGAGTGGGGCTGGGGTCCCGAGGACGTCCGGCTGCTGTCCGGCGACGAGATGAACGACCGGCTCAGGGTCGCGGACGCGCTCGCCGCGACCTGGACCCCCCACTGCGCCCGGATCCAGCCCGCCAAGCTCGCCCGCGGACTGGCCGCGGCCGTACGGAACCTCGGCGTGGACGTCTACGAGGGAACCCCGGTGACCGCCATCGCGCCGGGCCGGGCGGTCACCCCGTACGGCACCGTGTGGGCGGACCACGTGCTGCGCTGCACCGAGGGGTTCACCGCCGGCATCGACGGCCACCACCGCGACTGGCTGCCGATGAACAGCTCCCTGATCGTCACCGAGCCGCTGCCGGCGGAGGTCTGGGACGAGATCGGCTGGCAGGGCCGCGAACTGCTCGGCGACATGGCCCACTACTACATGTACGCCCAGCGGACGGCCGACGACCGGATCGCCTTCGGCGGGCGGGGCAGGCCGTACCTCTACGGATCGCGGATCGACGAGCGCGGGCACACCCACGCCTGGACCGTGGACGCCCTGTGGGACCTGCTGGTCGCGTTCTTCCCCGCCGTCGCCCGCTCGCGGGTGGCGCACGCCTGGTCGGGCGTGCTCGGCGTGCCGCGCGACTGGTGCTCGGCCGTCCACCTGGACCCGGCGACCGGCCTCGGCTGGGCCGGCGGCTACACGGGCCACGGCGTGACCACCACCAACCTCGCCGGCCGCACGCTGCGCGACCTCGTGCTGCGCCGCGACACCGGCCTGACCCGGATGCCGTGGGTGGACCGGCGGGTGCGCGCCTGGGAGCCCGAGCCGCTGCGCTGGCTCGGCGTCCACTCGATGTACCGTCTCTACCGGCTCGCCGACGCCCGCGAGAGCGGGGGCATGACCAGGACGTCCGTGCTGGCCCGGATCGCCGACAGGATCACCGGCCACTGACGACGTTCCGCGTCTGTTCACCAGAAAGAAGGATTCGACACCCGTGAGTTCCACCCTCCTCTTCCGCGGCGGCCGCGCCTTCACCCCGGACGGCTTCGCCGAGGCGGTCCTCGTCCGCGACGGAGTCATCGCCGCCGTCGGCGCCGAGGCCGACCTCGTACGGCTGGCTCCGGACGCCGAGCCGGTCGACCTCGGCGGCGGCCTGCTGACGCCGGGCTTCACCGACGCCCACATCCACCCGGTGCAGGCCGGGCTGGAGCGGGCCAAGTGCGACCTGTCCGAGGTGTACGGCCTCGACGCCTACAAAGCCGAGATAGCCGCCTATGCCGCGAGAAATCCGGAGAAGGAGTGGATCGACGGCGGCGGCTGGGACATGGCCGCCTTCCCCGGCGGTCTCCCCCACCGGTCCCAGCTCGACTTCCTCGACCGACCGGCGTACTTCGTCCAGCGCGACCACCACGCGGCGTGGGTCAACACGCGGGCCCTGGAGCTCGCCGGGATCACCGGCGACACCCCCGACCCCGCCGACGGCCGCATCGAGCGCGACCACGACGGGACGCCGAGCGGCGTGCTGCACGAGGGCGCGATGGACCTCGTCGGCCTGCTGACCCCCCGCCCGACCCCGGCCGACGTCGACGCCGCCCTGATGGACGCGCAGGCCCACCTGTTCTCCCTCGGCATCACCGGCTGGCAGGACGCCATCGTCGGCTCGTACGCGGGGTCGGACGACCAGTTGCCCGCCTACCTGTCCGCGGCCTCCTCCGGGCGGCTCAGGGCGCGGGTGGTCGGCGCCCTGTGGTGGGACCGCACCCGCGGGGCCGAGCAGATTCCCGGCCTGGTCGAGCGGCGGGCCATGGCCGAGGGCCTGGACCGGTTCCGGGCGACCTCCGTGAAGATCATGCAGGACGGCATCCCGGAGAACTTCACCGCCGCCGTCATCGAGCCCTACTGCCGCTGCGGCGGAACCGGCCTTTCGTACGTCGACCCCGCCCTGCTCGGCGGGTACGTCAAGGAACTGGACGCCCAGGGCTTCCAGGTGCACTTCCACGCCATCGGCGAGCGGGCCGTACGCGAGGCGCTCGACGCGCTGACCGGGACCGACCCCGGCAACCGCCACCACATCGCGCACGTGCAGATCATCACGCCGCAGGACGTGCCGCGCTTCGCCGAACTCGGCGTGACGGCCAACCTCCAGCCGCTGTGGGCGACCCACCACCTGCAGATGGACGAGCTGTGCATCCCCTACCTGGGCGAGGAGCGGGCGTCCTGGCAGTACCCCTTCGCCGACCTCGTACGGCACGGCACCCGCCTCGTCGGGGGCTCCGACTGGCCCGTCTCCTCGGCCGACCCGCTGGCGGCGATGCACGTGGCGGTCAACCGGACCGAACCCGGCAGCTCGGTCCACGCGACGTACCCCACCGCGCAGACGCCGTTCCTGCCGGAGCAGAGCCTCGACCTGAGGACGGTCATGACCGCCTACACCGAGGGATCGGCCTGGATCAACCGCTCCCCCGCCGGTGTGATCGAGGCGGGCCACCCGGCCGACCTCGTCGTCCTCGACCGCGACCCCTTCGCCCTCGACCGGAAGGACATCTGGACTACCAAGGTCGTCATGACCTTCCTCGACGGCGAACAGGTGCACGGCTGAGCTCACGCCCCCACGGGACGCGGCCGCCTGCTCCGTGAACCGGTACGACGTCGTCACGGTGGCATGCGATAACCCGCGTCGAGCCTGGGACTGGCGGCGTTGAAATACCTGTTCTCGACGATGTGGGCGGCGAACGCCGCGAATTCGTCCGGGGTGCCGAGCCGGCGAGGGTTGAGGAACTGTTTGACCCCCTCCGCCTTCGTGTCCTCGTCGACATAGTCGTCGACCATGGGGGTGTCGAAGCCCCCGGGGACGATGGTGTTGACGCGTATTCCGCGCCCGGCGAACTCGCGGGCGGCGGGCAGGGTCATGCCCTCGATGGCGGCCTTCGTCGCGGCGTACCCGATCAGTCCGGTGGTGGCCTCATGGGCGGCGACGGAGGAGGTGTTGATGATGACGCCCCGCTCGCCGTCCTCGTCGGGGTCGTTGCCCAGCATCACGGCCGCCGCATGGCTCATGACGTTGAAGGTGCCGATGAGATTGGTGCTCACGAGCCGCGTCAGCACGGTCGTGTCGCTGGGCCGCCCGGCCTCGGTGACGAGGACGACGGGGGCGAGGATGCCGGCGGTGTTGACGTTGACGTCGATCGTTCCGAACCTGTCCAGGGTGGCGGCCACGACGGCGGCGACCGCCTCGGCGTCGCCGATGTCGGCACCGATCCCGAGGGCGTTCACGCCGAGATCGGCGGCGATCCGGGCGGCGACCGCGCCGCGCCGGCCGACGATGACGACGTTCGCGCCCCGGGCGGAGAAGTGTCGTGCGACTCCCTCACCGAGCCCGGAGGTGCCGCCGGCGACGAGGACCGTCTTCCCGCGAATGTCCATGATCTCCTCCGGAGCAGGCCGGTGGCAGGTTTTACGGCTGCGCGCCGTCTCGGGTGTCCCCCACATTCTGTGCGGAGCCGGGGGCGTCGGATATCCATGCGATGGTCTTCTTGGGTCGACCCCCGGGAAGCGGTTCCTGTCTCGCCGGAAAGATCCTGGCGGAAACGCGAAAGCCCGGAGCCGTGGAAGGCTCCGGGCCTGCTCGGGTCGCCGGGACCACTCTCGCGGCCCCGGACACCCGGCTACTTCTCCGTCGTCCGCGGATCGATGATCCCCGGCGACGCCGTCCGGGCGAACTCGGCGGTCAGTAGATCGGGCGGGAGGAGGAGCGCAGCCGCTCCAGCGCCTCGGCGAGGATCTGCGCGCCGTCCTTGTCGCTGCGGCGCTCCTTCACGTACGCGAGGTGCGTCTTGTAGGGCTCGTTGCGCGGCGGAGCCGGAGGGTTCGACTGGTCCTGCCCGGCCGGCAGCCCGCACCGCGGGCAGTCCCAGAACTCGGGGACGGCCGCGTCGCTGGCGAAGCTCGGGCGCGTCTCGTGCATGTTGGCGCACCAGAACGGGACCCGCACACGGGGGGCGGCCTCGCCGCGTTCGGCCTCTCCCATGGGGCCGGCGCCGACTCGGCTGCCACGGATCGCGTTGCCACTACCCACCGATGAACTCCTTGCTCGATCGCCCCGCGGACGGGGGGAGGTGAATCTCTGTCACGCGTGGCCGGAGACCGTCGCTACGGCTTGAGCAGCAGGCCCAGCGCGATGATGCAGACGAACCAGACGGTGCCCGTGATGATGGTCAGGCGGTCGAGGTTGCGCTCGACCACCGACGATCCGCCGAAGGACGACGAGAAGCCGCCGCCGAACAGGTCGGACAGGCCGCCGCCCTTGCCCTTGTGAAGCAGCACGAGCAGCACCATCAAGGCGCTCGCCAGGATGAGGGCGATGGAGATTCCGATTATCACCGTAGACCTGTTCCTATATCCGGGCGTGCACGACTATCCGGGCGTGCACGACGCGAGTGCACGGCGTCATCAACGTGCGGATGCACGACGCCATCAGCGTGACGATTCATTTGTGTTCTTCGAGGGTACGACTTGTTGTCAAGTCGCACCCCCCGAACGGCACAGCTAGCCGGAGACTTCGCCGAAACGGCAGATCTTGACGTACTCCCCCGCATCGAGGCTGGCCCCTCCGACGAGGGCGCCGTCGATGTCGGCTTCCGCCATGATCCCGGCGACGTTGTCCGACTTCACCGAGCCACCGTAAAGGATACGGACAGCTGCGGCCACATCGTCACCGTACAGCTCGGCGAGTCGCGTCCTGATGGCGCCGCACACCTCCTGGGCGTCCTTCGGGGTGGCGACCTCGCCGGTGCCGATCGCCCAGACCGGCTCGTACGCGACCACGATCGACTTCACCTGGTCGGCGGGCACACCGTCGAGCGCGCCGTCGAGCTGCGCCAGCGTGTGCTCGACCTGGCGGCCCTCCTGGCGCACCGGCAGCCCCTCGCCCACGCACAGGATGGGCGTCAGCGAGTGCCGGTAGGCGGCCTTGACCTTGGCGTTGCACAGCGCGTCGTCCTCGCCGTGATACTGCCGCCGCTCCGAGTGGCCCACGAGGACGTAGGCGCAGCCGAGCTTGCCCAGCATCGCCCCGGAGATCTCCCCGGTGTACGCCCCGGAGTCCTGCGCGGACAGGTCCTGCGCGCCGTAGGCGATGCGCAGCTTGTCGGCGTCCACCAGCGTCTGCACGCTGCGCAGGTCGGTGAACGGCGGGATGACCGCCACCTCCGCCCTGTCGTGGTCGCGGTCGTTCAGCGAGAACGCCAGCTTCTGCACCAGGTTGATGGCCTCGAGGTGGTTGAGGTTCATCTTCCAGTTGCCGGCGAAAAGCGGCTTGCGCGCCATCTACTCCTCCAGCGCCGCGAGTCCGGGCAGCGTCTTGCCCTCGAGGTACTCGAGGCTGGCGCCGCCACCGGTGGAAATGTGCGAGAAGCCGTCCTCGGGCAGCCCGAGCCTGCGTACGGCCGCGGCCGAGTCGCCGCCGCCGACCACGGTGAACGCCTCCGACGCCACGAGCGCCTCGGCCACCGCGCGGGTGCCGCCGGAGAACGCGTCGAACTCGAACACGCCCATCGGGCCGTTCCAGAACACGGTCCGCGCGTCGGCCAGCTTGGAGGCGAACAGCTCACGGGTGCGCGGGCCGATGTCGAGGCCCTCGCGGTCGGCCGGGATAGCCGTGGACTCCACGACGTCGTGCGGGGCGTCGGCCCCGAACTCGGTCGCGGCCAGCACGTCGACCGGCAGCACCAGCTCGACCCCGCGGGAGGCCGCCTCGTCGAGGAAGCCCTTCACCTGGTCGATCTGGTCTTCCTGCAGCAGCGACTTGCCCACCTCGTGGCCCTGGGCCTTGAGGAAGGTGTAGGCCATGCCGCCGCCGATGAGCAGGCGGTCCACCTTGGCCAGCAGGTTGGCGATCACGCCGAGCTTGTCGGAGACCTTCGCGCCGCCCAGGACGACGACGTACGGCCTGGCCGGGTCCTCGGTGAGCCTGCGCAGCACGTCGACCTCGGCGAGGACCAGGTCGCCAGCCGCGTGCGGCAGCCGCTTGGGCAGGTCGTAGACGCTGGCGTGCTTGCGGTGCACGGCGCCGAAGCCGTCGCCGACGTAGACGTCGGCGAGGGCGGCCAGCCGCTCCGCGAACTCACCCCTGACCGCGTCGTCCTTGGACTCCTCGCCCGGCTCGAAGCGCAGGTTCTCCAGCAGGGCGACCTGCCCGTCCTGGAGGCCGGCGACCACGCTCTGGGCCGACTCGCCGACCGTGTCGGCGGCGAACGCCACGTCCTCGCCGAGCAGCTCGGCCAGCCGCCGGGAGACCGGGGCGAGCGAGTACTTCGGCGTGACGGAGCCCTTGGGCCGGCCGAGGTGCGCCGCGACGACGACCTTCGCGCCGCGCTCCAGGAGCTTCCTGATCGTCGGCACCGACGCGCGGATGCGGCCGTCGTCGGTGATCGTCTCCCCGTCGAGGGGGACGTTGAGGTCGGCGCGCACGAACACGCGCCGGCCCTTCACGTCGAGCTCGTCGATTCCGATCATCAGAGGGAGGCGCCCACGTACTCGATGAGGTCGGCGAGGCGGTTGGAGTAACCCCACTCGTTGTCGTACCAGCCGACGACCTTGACCTGGTTGCCGATGACCTTGGTGAGGCCGGCGTCGAAGATGCAGGACGACGGGTCGGTGACGATGTCGCTGGAGACGATCTCGTCCTCGGTGTAGCTGAGGTAGCCCTTGAGCGGGCCCTCGGCGGCGGCCTTCAGCGCGGCGTTGACCTCTTCGACGGAGGTCTCGCGGCCGACCTCGACGGTCAGGTCGGTGGCCGAGCCCGTCGGGATCGGCACGCGCAGCGCGTAGCCGTCGAGCTTGCCCTTGAGCTCGGGCAGGACCAGGCCGATGGCCTTGGCGGCGCCGGTGGAGGTCGGGACGATGTTCAGCGCGGCGGCGCGGGCGCGGCGCAGGTCCTTGTGCGGGCCGTCCTGCAGGTTCTGGTCCTGCGTGTAGGCGTGGACGGTGGTCATCAGACCCTTCTCGATACCGAAGGTGTCGTTGATGACCTTGGCCATCGGGGCCAGGCAGTTGGTGGTGCAGGAGGCGTTCGAGATGATCGTGTGCGCGGCCGCGTCGTACTTCTCGTGGTTGACGCCCATGACGATCGTCACGTCTTCGTTCTTCGCCGGAGCGGAGATGATGACCTTCTTCGCGCCGTTGTCGGCATGCACCTTGGCCTTGGCGGCGTCGGTGAACAGGCCGGTCGACTCGACGACGACGTCGACGCCCAGGTCGCCCCAGGGCAGCTTGGCCGGGTCGCGCTCGGCGAAGGCCTTGATCGCCTTGCCGTCGACGGTGATCTCGTCAGCCGAGGACTTGACCTCGTACGGCAGGCGGCCCAGGATGCTGTCGTACTTCAGCAGGTGGGCCAGCGTGGCGTTGTCGGTGAGGTCGTTGACGGCGACGACCTCGATGTCCTTGCCGCTGGCCGCCACAGCGCGCCAGAAGTTGCGGCCGATACGGCCGAAGCCGTTGACGCCTACGCGGATGCTCACGGATCCGATCTCCTCGTACGTCGTGCGCCGGTGTACCGGCGCGAGGACTGTGTTAAACCTCAATGACAGACCTTATCGGACCCAAATTGGTGTAGACCACGGGGCCGCGTTTTGGCGGCGTGTCCCCCCTTGCCAGCCGGTGAGCGGCTCCGTTCCCGCAGGCGGTGGCCCGGGGAACGGTCCCGGTGAAGCGACCGGGAGCGGGTCAGTGCGCGAGCATGTCCGCGGTGAGATTGGCCTCGGTGTTGGCGATGCCGAGGTCCTGGGCGCGCTTGTCGGCCATGGCGAGCAGCCGCCGGATGCGCCCGGCGATGGCGTCCTTGGTCAGCGGCGGGTCGGCGATCTGGCCCAGCTCCTCCAGGGACGCCTGCTTGTACTCCACCCGGAGCCGGCCCGCGATCACCAGATGCTCGGGGGCGTCCTCGCCGAGGATCTCCAGCGCGCGCTGGACCCTCGCCCCCGCCGCCACGGCGGCCCGGGCGGACCTGCGGAGGTTGGCGTCGTCGAAGTTGGCCAGGCGGTTGGCGGTGGCCCGCACCTCCCGGCGCATCCGCCGCTCCTCCCAGGCCAGCACGCTGTCGTGCGCGCCGAGCCGGGTCAGCAGCGCGCTGATCGCGTCGCCGTCGCGCACGACCACCCGGTCGACCCCGCGCACCTCACGGGCCTTGGCGTGGATCTTCAGGCGCCGGGCGGAGCCGACCAGGGCCAGCGCCGCCTCCGGCCCGGGGCAGGTCACCTCCAGCGACATCGACCGGCCCGGCTCGGTCAGCGAGCCGTGGGCGAGGAAGGCTCCCCGCCAGGCCGCCTCGGCGTCGCAGGTGGCGCCGGACACGACCTGCCGGGGCAGGCCGCGCACCGGCCGGCCGTGGTTGTCGATGAGACCGGTCTGCCGGGCGAGCGCCTCGCCGTCCTTGTAGACCCGTACGACGTAGCGTGAGCCCTTGCGCAGCCCGGCGGGGGCCAGCACGAGGACCTCGGCCTTGTGGCCGAAGACCTCCCCGATGTCCTTGATGAGCCGGCGGGCGGTGGCGTTGGTGTCGAGCTCGGCCTCGATCACGATCCGCCCGCCCACGAGGTGCAGCCCGCTGGCGAACCGCAGCAGCGTCGACACCTCCGCCTTGCGGCAGCAGGGCTTGAGCACCGGAAGGCGGCTCAGCTCGTCTTTCACCACGCCCGTCATGGCCATCTGCGCGTGTCCTCCCCCAAACAGACTCTGCCCGTCAGTCTCTCGCACCTTGGGAGCAGGCAATCACCGCTTCGCGCGGAAAATCTCGGCCAGGACAGCGGCAAGTCGTGGTCCGTCGTGCCGGGCAGATCCGTCAGACGCTGCCACATCGGCCAGAACCACCCGGGCGCCCATCGCCCCCGCGGCCTTCTCCAGCGCCCTCGCGTCGCTCACCACCGCGCCGTCCGCGACCACCGCGTCGAGGAGCAGGGCGGGGGCGTGCTCCCTGAGCACCTCCAGGTGCCGTTCCGGGGAGAAACCGTCGGTCTCGCCGGCCTGTGGCACCAGGTTGAGGATCAACAGCCGCCGGGCGCTGCTCTCGTGCAGCGCCCGGGCGAGCTCGGGCACCTTGAGGTGCGGCAGCACGCTGGTGAACCACGAACCCGGCCCGAAGACCACCCAGTCGGCGGCCTCGATGGCCTCGATCGCCTGGGGGCAGGCGGGCGGGTCGGGCGGCAGCAGCGAGATGGAGCGCACCCGGCCGGGCGTCAGCGCGCAGGCGACCTGCCCGCGCACCGTCGTGACGGCGCCGTCCAGCTCCACCTCCGCCTGGATGTCGAGCGGCACGGACGCCATCGGCAGCACCCGGCCGTGGGCGCCGAGCAGCCGGCCCACCCATTCCAGGCCCACCACGGGGTCCTCAAGAAGCTCCCACAGGGCGACGATGAGCAGGTTGCCGACGGCGTGCCCGTGCAGGTCTCCCTCGCTGCGGAAACGGTGCTGGACGACCTCGCTCCAGGTCCTGCCCCACTCGTCGTCGCCGCACAGGGCCGCGAGCGCCATCCGCAGGTCGCCGGGGGGCAGGACGCCGAGCTCACGCCTGAGACGGCCGCTGGAGCCGCCGTCGTCGGCTACGGTCACCACGGCCGACAGATCGTCGGTGACGGTCCTGAGGGCCGACAGGGAGGCGTACAGACCGTGACCGCCGCCGAGCGCGACGACCTTGGGTCCGTTGCTCGCGGGTGCCGCGCCGCTCCGGGGAGTGCTGCCGTACGCGGGGGAATCACGGGGGTGATCGGGGTCGGAGGGATCGGCCGGTTCCGGGACGGGGTCCTTCATCGTCCTCCTCACCTCGTCGCGGGCACCGTCTCGCGGAGCCGCGGCGTTCGTGCTGATCGGTCACGCTCTGCGCCGAACCGAATCCGGCTCGGGCCGCATCCCGCCACCGTACGCCCTCCGCGGCGCCGCCCGCCCGCCCGATCGTCCCGGTGCCGCCGGAGCGGGCCGGCCGCCGTCACCCGCCCTTCGCCATGCCCGTCTCGGGCACGTCCCCGGCACGCCGGCGACCGGGAGGGGTCACTCGCGGCCCACGTCCCGGTGGCTGACCTGGACGTCCATGCCGCGCTCCCGGAGACGGGCGCCGAGCTGCTCGGACATCGCCACGCTGCGGTGCTTGCCTCCGGTGCAGCCGACGGCGAGCGTGGCGTAGCTCTTGCCCTCGCGCGTGTATCCGGCGGCCACCACGCCGAAGACCTCCTCGTAGCCGTCGAGGAACTCCTTGGCGCCGGGCTGGCCGAGCACGTAGTCGCGCACGGGCGCGTCGAGGCCGTTCATCGGCCGGAGCTCCGGCACCCAGTGGGGGTTGGGCAGGAACCGGCAGTCCACCACGAGGTCGGCGTCGACCGGCAGGCCGTACTTGTAGCCGAAGGACACCACGTTCACCTTGAGCCCGGGGCGGTCCTCGCCGCCGAAGAAGGAGACGATCTTCTTGCGCAGCTCGTGGACGTTCAGCAGGGACGTGTCGATGACCAGGTCCGCGTTGGCGCGGATCTCGCGGAGGATGCCGCGCTCACGGTCGATGCCGTCGACGAGCCGCCCGTCGCCCTGCAGGGGGTGCGGACGCCGCACGTTCTCGAACCTGCGGACCAGCTCCTCGTCGCTCGCTTCGAGGAACACCACCCGGACGCCGACGCCGCGCCCGTCGAGCTCCTTGATCGCGGCGTTGAGGTCGGTGGTGAAGGCGAGGCTGCGCACGTCGACCACGGCCGCGACCCGGTCGGTGGCCATGTTCACCCGGCCCGCCTCCTCGGCGAGCGAGGACAGCAGACCCGGCGGCAGGTTGTCGATGACGAACCAGCCGAGGTCTTCCAGGGCCTTCGCAGCGGTGCTGCGCCCCGCCCCCGACATTCCCGTGATCACCACGAATGCCGGCTCAGTCGTGCTCATCGCCCGCTCACCGCCCTGCCGCCCGATGTCCAGCCCAACCTATCAACCGGCCGGACCCCGGCGCCCCGCGACGCACCCGCGACTCACCCCGGCGCCGCCCGCCCGTGCCGCACCGCCGGCCTCGTGGTCGGCCCCCTGTCGGGCCCTGTAGTCGGCCCTGTAATCGGCTCCGTAGTCGGTCGCGCTCCCAGCGGCCGGGTCGCCGCCGCGATCCTCCGCCCGCTGACGGTCCCCGGCCCGCTCACGATCCCTGTCCGGCGGGCGAGGGGCCCTGCCCGGCGGGCGAGGGGCTCTGCCCGCGGAGCGCCGCGACGATGGCCTCGGCGGTCGCCGGGCCGATGCCGGGGACCTCCTGGATCTCCTCCGCGCCGGCCTCTCGCAGCCGCTTCACCGAGCCGAAGTGACGCAGCAGCGCCTGCCGTCGCGCCGGGCCCAGGCCCGGCACCTGGTCGAGCGCGCTCTCCCGGAGCGATTTCGACCTCTTCGATCGATGGTAGGTGATGGCGAACCGGTGCGCCTCGTCACGGACGCGCTGCAACAGGTACAGTCCCTCGCTGCTGCGCGGCAGGATCACCGGCTGGTCGTCGCCGGGCAGCCAGACCTCCTCCAGCCGCTTGGCCAAGCCGCAGACCGCGACGTCGTCGACGCCGAGTTCGTCCAGCGCCCGCCGGGCGGCCGCGGCCTGCGCCGGGCCGCCGTCCACCACGACGAGGTTGGGGGGATAGGCGAACTTGCGGGGACGGCCGGTCTCCGGGTCGATCGGCGTCCCGACGACCGGTTCGCGCGCGCCGTCGTCGAAGCCGGCGTCGGCGTCCGCCTCCACCCCGTCCGCTTCCACCCCGTCTGCCTCTACCCCGGCCGCCTCCGCGCCCGGTCCTCCGGTCACATTCGCGCCCGGCCCCGCCGGCGCGTCCCCGGCCGGCTCCGGGATCGGCCCTGGGGCCGGCACTGGGGTCGGCCCTGGGGCCGGCTCGGTGTCCAGTTCCCCGGTCGCCACCCGCTCTTCCAGGTAGCGCTTGAACCTGCGGCAGATGACCTCGTAGATCGAGGCCACGTCGCCCTCGCCGCTCCTGATCGAGAAGCGGCGGTACTCGCTCTTGCGGACGAGGCCGTCCTCGAAGACCACCATCGAGGCGACCACGTTCTCACCCTGGATGTGCGACACGTCGTAGCACTCGATCCGCAGCGGCACCTGGTCGAGGTCGAGGGCGTCGGCGATCTCCTGGAGGGCCCGGCTGCGCGTGGTCAGGTCGCTCGCCCGGCGCAGCTTGTGCTGGGCCAGCGACTCCTTCGCGTTGCGCTCGACGGTCTCCATGAGGCTCTTCTTGTCGCCCCGCTGGGGGACGCGCAGGTCGACCCGGGAGCCCCGCTGCTCGCTCAGCAGTTCGGCCAGCGCGGCCTCGTCCGGCGGCCGGGCCGGCACGAGGATCTCGCGGGGGATCGTCGCCTCGCCGTACATCTGCAGCAGGAACTGCTCGACCAGTTCGCCGGGGGTGGTCTCCTCGACCTTGTCGACCACCCAGCCGCGCTGGCCGCGGATGCGCCCGCCGCGCACGTAGAAGACCTGGACCGCCGCCTCGAGCGGGTCCTCCGCGAGGGCGATCACGTCACAGTCGGTGTCGTCGCCGAGCACCACCGTCTGTTTCTCCAGTGCCCGCTGCAACGCCTGGACGTCGTCGCGCAGCCGGGCGGCCCGCTCGTACTCCTCCACGGCGGCGGCGTCGCGCATCTCGCGCTCAAGCCGCTTGATGAACCGCCCGGTGTTGCCGGCCATGAAGTCGCAGAAGTCCTCGGCGAGCGCGCGGTGCTCCTCGGGGGTGACCCGGCCGACGCACGGCGCGGAGCACTTGTCGATGTATCCGAGCAGGCACGGCCGCCCGATCTGCCCGGCCCGCTTGAACACGCCCGCCGAGCAGGTGCGTACGGGGAAGACCCGCAGCAGCAGGTCGACGGTCTCCCGGATGGCCCACGCGTGCGAGTAGGGGCCGAAGTAGCGGGTGCCCTTCCTCTTCGCCCCCCGCAGCACCTGCACCCGGGGGAAGTCCTCCCCCATCGTCACGGCCAGGAAGGGGTACGACTTGTCGTCGCGGTACTTGACGTTGAACCGCGGGTCGAACTCCTTGATCCAGGAGTATTCGAGCTGGAGCGCCTCGACCTCGTTGCCGACCACGGTCCAGTCCACCGAGGCCGCGGTCGTGAGCATGGTCTGCGTCCGGGGGTGCAGTCCGGCGAAGTCCGCGAAGTAGGAGTTGAGCCGCTGTCGAAGGCTCTTCGCCTTGCCCACGTAGACGACCCGGCCGTCCGGGTCACGGAAGCGATAGACGCCTGGCGATTCGGGGATCGATCCGGGCGCCGGTCGGTAGGTTGCCGGGTCCGCCACATTCCAAAGACTACTGGCCCCGACCGACATTCCCGCCGCCACGGCGATCCCTGCGGCGTTCCGGCACGACGCCTTTACGTTGTAGATCAACAACCTCGCGGGGTGCGACCACCCAGGGGCGCCATGAGCCGCGGCGGCCGTCGCGATCTCGCGCGACGGCCGCCACCGGCCCGCACGCGGCTCAGGCGAGGGTGATGCTGTCGCCGCTCACCGTGATCTTCTTCTCGGCGAGGGGCTTGTTCGCCGGCGGGTTGGTAACGGACCCGTCCTTGGCGCTGAACCTGCTGCCGTGACACGGGCAGATGATCTCGTTGTTCGCGACGCTCCCGACCGGGCAGCTCTTGTGGGTGCAGGTCGCGCTGAACGCCTTGAACGTGCCGGCCTCCGGCTGGGTGACGACGACGTCCTGGTCCTTGAAGACCTTGCCGCCCCCGACCGGGATGTCGGAGGTCTTCGCGATCTCCCCGCCGCCCGCCGCGGCCTGGCCGTCCGCCGGAGCCGCCTCGGACGTGGCCGTGCTGTCGCCGCCCGAGCACGCGCTCAGGACCGCCGCCAGCCCGGCCCCTCCGGCACTGAAGATCACGGCCCGGCGTGTCGAATCCGTCATGCTTTTCCTTCCCTCGTACCGCGGCCCGGGACAGATGTCCGTCCCGGGTTCTCCCCTTGCGTGACGCGTCACCCCTGTGTGTCCAGGTACGGCCCTCACCCCGTGGCCGGTTCAGCGGGTCGTTCCAGGGGGACGTCGTCCGAGCGGAAAGAGTAGGGAGGAATCATGAGACGAACTCTCATACACCCAGGATTTTCCTGAGGAACGCGCCGGTGTGGCTCTCCTCGACCTTCGCGACCTCCTCGGGGGTGCCGGTGGCGACGACGGTGCCGCCCCCGGAGCCGCCCTCGGGGCCCATGTCGACGATCCAGTCGGCGGTCTTGATGACGTCGAGGTTGTGCTCGATGACGATGACCGTGTTGCCCGCGTCCACGAGCCGGTTGAGCACCCCGAGCAGCCGCCGGATGTCCTCGAAGTGGAGACCGGTGGTGGGCTCGTCCAGCACGTACACGGTGCGGCCGGTCGAGCGCCGCTGCAGTTCGGAGGCGAGCTTGACCCGCTGCGCCTCACCGCCGGACAGCGTCGTGGCCGGCTGGCCCAGCCGTACGTACCCGAGCCCGACGTCGTTCAGCGTCTGCAGGTGGCGGCGGATGGCGGGGATCGCCTCGAAGAACTCCAGCGCCTCCTCGATCGGCATGTCGAGGACCTCGGAGATCGTCTTGCCCTTGTAGTGGACCTCCAGGGTCTCCCGGTTGTACCGGGCGCCGTGGCAGACCTCACAGGGGACGTAGACGTCCGGCAGGAAGTTCATCTCGATCTTGATGGTGCCGTCGCCGGAGCACGCCTCGCAGCGCCCGC
This sequence comes from Microbispora triticiradicis, assembly GCF_005864065.1. Classification (NCBI taxonomy): domain Bacteria; kingdom Bacillati; phylum Actinomycetota; class Actinomycetes; order Streptosporangiales; family Streptosporangiaceae; genus Microbispora; species Microbispora triticiradicis. The sequence continues at coordinate 568,670 of NZ_VANP01000005.1, forward strand.
CCTTGACGTTGAAGCTGAACCGGCCCTGCAGGTAACCGCGGACCTTCGCCTCGGCCGTGGCCGCGAACAGCTTGCGCACGTGGTCGAAGACGCCGGTGTACGTCGCGGGGTTGGACCTCGGCGTCCGGCCGATCGGCGACTGGTCGACGTGGACGACCTTGTCGACCAGGTCGGTGCCGGCCACCCGGGAGTGCCGTCCTGGCACGGTCTTCGCGCCGTTCAGCTCCTTGGCCAGCGCGGCGTACAGGATGTCGTTGACCAGCGTCGACTTGCCCGAGCCCGAGACGCCGGTGACCGCGGTGAACACGCCCAGCGGGAACTCGACGTCGACGCCCTTCAGGTTGTGCTCGCGGGCGCCCTTCACGACGAGCTGCCGCTTGCGGTCGCGCGGGCGCCGGATCTCCGGCATGGTGATCGCCTTGCGGCCCGACAGGTACGCCCCGGTCAGCGACTCCTCGCTGGCGAGCAGTTCCGGCACCGTGCCGGAGACGACGACCTGGCCGCCGTGCTCGCCCGCGCCGGGGCCGATGTCGACCACCCAGTCGGCGGCGGCGATGGTGTCCTCGTCGTGCTCGACCACGATCAGCGTGTTGCCCATGTCGCGCAGCCGGATCAGCGTCTCCAGCAGGCGCTGGTTGTCGCGCTGGTGCAGGCCGATGGACGGCTCGTCCAGCACGTACAGCACGCCGACCAGGCCCGACCCGATCTGGGTGGCCAGCCGGATCCGCTGCGCCTCGCCGCCCGCCAGCGTGCCGGCGGCGCGGTCGAGCGTCAGATAGTCGAGGCCGACGTCGAGCAGGAAGCCCAGCCGCGCGTTGATCTCCTTGACCACCCGCTCGGCGATGTGCATGTCACGCTCGGAGAGGCGCAGGCCGGTCAGGAACCGCGCGCACTCGGCGATCGACATCGCCGAGAGCTCGGCGATGGAGGTGTCCCCGACGGTCACGGCGAGCGAGACCGGCTTGAGGCGGCGGCCCTGGCAGGCCGGGCAGGGCACCTCGCGCATGAAGCCCTCGAACCGCTCCCGGCTGGCGTCGCTCTCCGACTCGGCGTGCCGGCGCTGCACCCAGGGGATGACGCCCTCGAAGTCGGTGTAGTAGGAGCGCTGCCTGCCGTACCGGTTGCTGTAGCGGATGTGCACCTGCTCGTCGTGACCGTGCAGGATCGCCTTGCGCGCCTTCTTCGTCAGCCGCTCCCACGGGGTGTCGAGGTCGAAGCCCAGCGCGTTGCCGAGCGCCTCGATCAGGCGGACGAAGTAGTCGCTGGTGTGGCCGTTCGCCCACGGGCTGATCGCGCCGTCGCCGAGCGTGCGCTCGGGGTCGGGCACGAGGAGGTCGGGGTCGACCTCCATGCGGGTGCCGAGACCGGTGCATTCGGGGCAGGCGCCGAACGGCGAGTTGAACGAGAACGACCGCGGCTCCAGCTCCTCGAACGACAGGTCGTCGTAGGGGCAGTAGAGGTGCTCGGAGTAGAAGCGCTCGCGGTTGGGGTCGTCGTCCGGGAGGTCGACGAAGTCGAGGGTGATCGTGCCGCCGGACAGCTGCAGCGCGGTCTCGACGGAGTCGGTCAGCCGGCGCCGCGCGCTCTCCTTGACCGAGAGCCGGTCGACGATGACCTCGATGTCGTGCTTCTCGTACTTCTTGAGCGTCGGCGGCTCCTCCAGCCGCACGATCGTGCCGTCGACGCGGGCCCGCGCGTATCCCTTGGTCTGCAGCTCGCGGAACAGCTCGGCGTACTCCCCCTTGCGCCCGCGCACGATCGGGGCGAGCACCTGGAACCGGGTGCCCTCCTCCAGTTCGAGCACGCGGTCGACGATCTGCTGGGGGGTCTGGCGGGCGATCGGGCGGGCGCACTGGGGACAGTGCGGCTTGCCGATGCGGGCCCACAGCAGCCGCAGGTAGTCGTAGACCTCGGTGATCGTGCCGACGGTGGAGCGGGGGTTGCGGCTGGTCGACTTCTGGTCGATGGAGACGGCCGGCGACAGGCCCTCGATGAAGTCCACGTCGGGCTTGTCCATCTGGCCCAGGAACTGCCGCGCGTAGGCGGACAGGGACTCCACGTACCGCCGCTGCCCCTCGGCGAAGATCGTGTCGAAGGCCAGGCTGGACTTGCCGGAGCCCGAGAGCCCGGTGAATACGATCAGAGCGTCTCGCGGGAGGTCGAGCGAGACGTCCTTCAGGTTGTGTTCGCGTGCGCCACGCACGATCAGGCGGTCAGCCACGGTGGTCCCGATGAGTCGATGAGTTGATGGAGGTGCACGGGCAGGCTATCCAGAGCCACCGACAATTCCAGGGGACGTCGTCCGGCGGCCGGAGGGGGCGGTCCCGCGTGCTGTCCAGGGACACGCTCCGTCACCAGGGTATGAGTTTCGTCAAACCCCCGCCCGCGTTCCGCGCGAAACCCCTGCTCATACAACCGCCGAGGACGCCCCGCTCTTCCCGGACGGGCCGTGCGGAACGGCAGGAGGCGCCGGGGGCATGATTTCCTCCATGTCCGTCATCGACGAAATCGAGCGAGAGCTGGCCGACGCGACGGAGCGCCTGCTGGCGACCGCCGCCCGCCTCACCGACGAGGATCTCCGCGCGCCGTCGCTGCTGCCCGGCTGGACCCGGGGGCACGTGCTCACCCACGTCGCCCGCAACGCCGACAGCTGCGTCAATCTGCTCACCTGGGCGCGTACGGGGGTCCGCACGCCGCAGTACCCCTCCGCGGCGGCGCGCGCCGCCGGCATCGAGGCGGGCGCCGCGCGCCCGGCCGGGGAGCAGGTCGCCGATCTGCGGGACAGCGCCGAGCGGTTCGCCGCGGCGGTCAAGGGCATGCCCGCCGCCGCCTGGGCCGCGCCGGTCTCCGCCATGACGCCGCCCGAGCACCCCGCGTGGTACGTCCCCGTCCGCCGGCTCAGGGAGATCGAGGTGCACCACGCCGACCTCGGGGCAGGCTACGGATGGGCCGACTGGCCCGAGACGTACGTGCGCCGGGAACTCCACGACACGCTGCGCTGGCTCGGCGGAACCTGCCCGGTGGGCGTGGTCGTCGCGCGGGAACCGGAGACCGGCGTGATCGCGGGTGTGTGGACGGACCTCGGCGACGGCCCCTCGGTGGAGGGATCGCCCCGCGAACTGCTCGCCTGGCTCGCGGGAAGGACCACCGGCGAGCGGCTGCGGCTCGCCCCGGCCGGCACTCTCCCCGGAGAGGACGGCGCGCTGCCGGGGCAGGTCCCGGACGGGAGCCCGCCGGCCGCGCCGCCCTGGCCGAAGTCGGCCCCGGAGGGACTACCCGCCGAGCCGCCGGCGACCTGGCCGCCGGCCCGATAGAAGGGAGCGACGATGAGCTACACGGGAAACGTCACCAAGGGCGGGGCCGCCGACGTGCGGGAGGTCCCCGGACTGACCATCTCCAAGATCGAGGTCGGCGACTTCGGCAACAACGCGTACCTGCTGCGCTGCACGGACACGGGCGACGGGCTGCTGATCGACGCGGCGGCCGAACCGGACCGGCTGCTCGGCCTGATCGGCGACATGCCGATCAGCTCCATCGTGACCACCCACCGGCACCCCGACCACTGGGGTGCGCTGGAGGAGGTCGCCCGTGCCACCGGCGCGCAGACCGTCGCCCACCCGCTCGACGCCCCCGAACTGCCGGTGGAGACCACCCTGGAGGTCGGGCACGGCGACCGGGTGACGGTCGGGGTGGTGACGCTGGACGTCATCCACCTGCGCGGCCACACGCCCGGCTCGATCGCGCTGCTCTACCAGGACCGCCACCTGTTCACCGGCGACTCCCTCTTCCCGGGCGGCGTCGGCAACACCCAGAAGGACCCGGCGCGGTTCGAGCAGCTGTTCACGGACGTGGTGGAACGGGTCTTCGACCGCCTGCCGGACGAGACGTGGGTCTACCCCGGTCACGGCCGCGACACCACGCTCGGCGCCGAGCGGCCGCACCTGCCCGAGTGGCGGGCCCGCGGCTGGTGATGATTCGGGGGGCTCCTGCGGGGCAGCGGTGACCGCACGGACCGTCTGAGGAGCCCCCGATGACTTCCCCGATAACCAGCCTCGCGTCCACCCCTGTCGAGGCGACCCTGCCGGGCGCGGCCGCGTGGACCGGCCACGACACCCGCCTGATCCTCGCCGCCCTGGCCGGCATCGCGGTCATCGTGCTGCTGATCACGAAGCTCCGCGCGCATCCGTTCCTCGCCCTCGCGATCGGTTCCGGGACGCTGGGGCTGGTGGCGGGCATGGCGCCGCAGAAGCTGATCGACAGCTTCTCCGCGGGTCTCGGCTCCACCGTGGCCGGGGTCGGCGTGCTGATCGCGCTCGGAGCCATGCTGGGCAAGCTGCTGGCCGACTCGGGCGGGGCCGACGAGATCGTCGACGGGATCCTCCGCCGCACCGGCGACCGCGCCCTGCCCTGGGCGATGACGCTGATCGCGGTGCTCATCGGGCTGCCCATGTTCTTCGAGATCGGGCTGGTCCTGCTGATCCCGGTGATCCTGCTGGTGGCCCGGCGAAGCTCGCGCCCGCTGCTGCTGATCGCGGTTCCCGCGCTGGCCGGGCTGTCCGTGCTGCACGGCCTGGTGCCTCCGCATCCCGGGCCGCTGGTCGCGATCGACACGCTCAAGGCCGACCTCGGGCTCACGCTCGGGCTGGGGCTGCTGGTCGCGATCCCGACCGTGATCGTGGCCGGTCCGCTGTTCGCCCGGTTCGCCGCCCGATGGGTGGAGCCCGCGCCGCCCGAGCGCCTCGAACGCGAGCAGACCCCCGGGCCCGGGGACGGGGAGCGCGGCAGGCCGTCCTTCGGCGTCACGGTGGCCACGATCCTGCTGCCGGTCGTGCTGATGCTCGGCCGGGCCGTCGCGGAGATCGTCCTGCCGAAGGGCGACGCCGTGCGCACCGCGCTGGAGGTCCTCGGCACCCCGCTGATCGCCCTGCTGATCGCGGTGATCGTGGCGATGTTCACGCTCGGCCGCCCGGCGGGCCTCGGCCGCGGCGGCGTCTCCTCGACGATCGCCGACTCGCTCCCGCCGATCGCCGGGATCCTGCTCATCGTCGGCGCCGGCGGCGGGTTCAAGCAGACCCTGGTCGACTCCGGGGTGGGCAAGGTCATCGGCGAGGCCGCGCAGGGCGCGAACGTGCCCGTGCTGGTGCTCGGCTGGCTGATCGCCGTCGGCATCCGGCTGGCCACCGGATCGGCCACTGTCGCGACCATCTCCGCGGCCGGGATCGCCGCCCCGCTCGCCGCCGGGCTCTCCCCCGCGCACGTCGCGCTGCTCGTGCTCGCCATCGGCGCGGGGTCGCTGTTCTTCTCCCACGTCAACGACGCCGGCTTCTGGCTGGTCAAGGAGTACCTGGGCATGTCCGTCGGCCAGACGATACGCACCTGGTCGATCATGGAGACGATCATCTCCGTGGTGGCGTTCTGCTGCGTGCTCCTGCTCGGCCTGGTCGTCTGAGCCCTCTCCGGCGCGTCCGTATAGTGGTCGGCGCACACCGTCCATCCCTTGGAGCCGGGCCCACATGCAGATCACCGGAATCGAGCTGCGCCGGATCTCGATGCCGCTCGTCGCGCCGTTCCGCACCTCGTTCGGCACCGAGACCACCCGCGACGTCCTGCTGGTCCGGGTCGTGACCCCGGACGCCGAGGGCTGGGGCGAGTGCGTGGCGATGTCCGAGCCGCTGTACTCCTCCGAGTACGTGGACGGCGCGGCCGACGTGATGCGGCGCTTCCTGATCCCGGCGCTGCCCCGCACGGCGGACCCGCAGGCCGTCGGCCCGGCCCTCGCGCCGATCCGGGGGCACCGCATGGCCAAGGCGGCGCTGGAGGCGGCCGTGCTCGACGCCTCGCTGCGGATCACCGGCGAGTCCTTCGGCCACTACCTCGGCGCCACCCGTGACCGGGTCCCCTGCGGAGTCTCGGTCGGGATCACCGGGTCGGTCGCCGAACTCCTCGACACCGTCGCGGCGTACGTCGAGGAGGGATACGTACGGGTCAAGCTGAAGATCGGGCCGGGCTGGGACGTGACGCCGGTCCGCGCGGTCAGGGAGCGGTTCGGGGAGGGCCTGCTGCTCCAGGTTGACGCCAACGCGGCCTACACACTGGCGGACGCCCGCCACCTCGCCCGGCTGGACGCCTTCGACCTGCTGCTGATAGAGCAGCCGCTCGCCGACGACGACCTCGTGCAGCACGCCCGGCTCGCCCGCACCCTCCGTACGCCGATCTGCCTGGACGAGTCCATCGAGTCGGCGGCCCACGCGGCGGCGGCGATCACCCTCGGCGCGTGCTCGGTGGTCAACGTCAAGCCGGGCCGGGTGGGCGGATACCTGGAGGCGCGGCGCATCCACGACCTGTGCCGCGCCCACGGCGTCGCGGTCTGGTGCGGGGGGATGCTGGAGACCGGGATCGGCCGGGCGGCCAACGTGGCGCTGGCGGCGCTGCCGGGGTTCACCCTGCCCGGGGACACCTCCGCGTCCCGCCGCTACTTCGGCACCGACGTCACCCCGCCGTTCGAGCTGAGCGGCGGGCACCTCGACGTGCCGGCCGGCGCGGGCCTGGGCGTGGAGCCCATCCCGGACGTCCTCAACGAGGTCACCACCGCTACGGAGTGGATCCCGTTCTGATCGGCGGTTCTCAGGCGTCGCCCAGGGCCGGGTGCGGCCTCGGCTCGCCGGTGGTGAACACCTTCACGATGCGGTCGGCCGCGAGGGAGGGCTCCTCCGCGCTCTCCACCACGTCGCCCCACGACCAGCGGTAGAACCAGCCGTCCGGCATGGCGACGCAGTCCACAGTCTCGGAGAACAGCGCCGCGTCGGGGTCCCTGACCTTCAACGACGGCGGATCGGGGCGCAGGGACGCCTCCAGCCCGCGCAGTTCCAGCTCCCTGGCCAGCTTGCCGAGGAAGTACGTGCGGGTGTGCTCACGAGGCATGGCGACCGGGCTCCAATGGAATAGGCGTTGTATCCACGTGATTGGCCGGGCCCGGATGAAAGGGCCCCAGCCGACCGGGGCCCCTGTTCGTGCGACGACGTCAGCCCGCGTTCACCGAGCGTCGTTCCCTGCGCCGCTTGTGTTTGAACATGAGGACGCGAAGCGGGATGGCGGACACGATCGCGATCTGCATGGTCGCGCCGACCCTGATGAGCTGGTCGCCCCCGGCGAGCTGGGCGGCCCAGATCGTCAGGCAGGCCACGTTGATCAGCATCCAGGCCAGCACGACGGCGGCCAGGTTGCCCTTCGGCTTGGGATACTCGATGCGGCTGACCATGAGCCAGGCCACCGCCATGATGCCCGCGATCGTGAGGTAGTTGGGCTGGAAGAGCAGCACGATCGACACCACGGTCATGGCGCCCATGGGGATGGGCAGGCCCATGAAGTCGCCGCTCTTGGTCTTCACGCAGGCGAAGCGGGCCAGCCGTACGACGCCGGCGAGCAGGATCGACCCGGCCGCGACCAGCACCAGCCACAGCGGGAGCTTCCCGGAGAAACCGGCCCAGATCATCACCATGAAGGCGGGCGCGAAGCCGAAGCTGATCACGTCGGCGAGGTTGTCCAGTTCGGCGCCCATCGCGGACGCGCGGAACTTCCGGGCCACCAGGCCGTCGAACAGGTCGCAGGTCGCGCCGACGAGCAGCAGCACGACGGCCGTGCCGAAGAAGCGGGGGTCGGGGGCGAACTTCACGTTGGCCTGCAGGCTGCTGATCGCCGACCAGGCGAGCACGCAGACGGCCAGGAAGCCGCTGAGCGCGTTGCCCAGCGACAGGGAGTCGGCGGCGGACAGGCGGAAGGCCTTGCCGACGGGCCCGCGCGGCTCGTCGTCCACCTCCTCCACCGGCCACGCGGCTCCGGCGCCGAATCCGGACCCGAGATCAGACGTTGTCAATGCGAGTCACCCCCGCGACGGTTCGGGTGCCGACGGTGACCGCCGGCGCGATGCCCTCGGGCAGGTAGAGGTCCACCCGGGAGCCGAAACGGATCAGCCCCACCCGCTCGCCCTGGACGACCTTCGCGCCCGCGAACAGGTACGGCACGATGCGGCGGGCGACTGCGCCGGCGATCTGCACCATCTCGATGTCGCCCAGAGCGGTGTCGAAGTGCCAGACGACGCGCTCGTTCTTGTCGCTGTCCTTGTTGAACGCGGGCACGAACCCGCCGGGCACGTGCTCGACCGAGGTGATCGTGCCGGCCGCGGGCGCCCGGTTGACGTGGACGTTCAGCGGGCTCATGAAGATCGCGACCCGGGTACGGCCGTCGGGCCAGGGATCGATGCTCTGCACGACGCCGTCGGCGGGCGAGATGAGCCGCCCCTCGCCCGGCGCGCGCTCGGGGTCGCGGAAGAACCACAGCATTCCGCCGGTGAGCGCGGCCAGTGGAGCCGCCGCCAGCGCCCAGCGGGGCGACCTGCGGGTGAGAACGGCGGTGACGGCCGCCGCCGCGGCGGTCGGAGCAAGCCACGGGGACACCCCGCGGGCGAGCCGGACCCGGCCGCGGGGACTGTCCGCGGGCTCGGATACAGGGCCGCGGGGCAACGATTCGTTGGACACAGGTGACCTTTGTACTCTTCCAGGCGACTATGAACCGGCGTGCGAGCTAACGATCGATATTACCGATCCGGCGGTCAATATGCGGCACAACGAGAACAAGCAAACAGGGTTATGTACCCGTTTCGCTAGCCCTGGGGGGCCTCGGCCTGGGAGGCCTCCGCCGGGGAGCCTGCCGCCGGAGGTACCGCTTTCTCATCGCGACGGGCCTTGACCAGACTGGCGAGAGTGGTCACGGCCATCGTCACGCAGATGACCGCCAGGGACACCCAGATGGGGATCTGCGGAGCCCAGGAGACCTCGTTCTCATGGAGCGCTTCAAGAATCAGCTTAACCCCGATGAAACCGAGGATGAACGCCAAACCATAGCTGATGTAGACCAGCCGCTGGAGCAGCCCGCCGAGCAGGAAGTAGAGCTGACGCAGTCCCATCAGGGCGAACGCGTTCGCGGAGAAGACGATGAAGGCCGCCTTCGTGAGGCCGAAGATCGCCGGAATCGAGTCGAGGGCGAACAACAGGTCCGTGGTGCCGATGGCGATCATCACGATCAGCATGGGCGTCACCATGCGCCTGCCGTCCACCCGCACCGTCACCCGGGAGCCGACGTAGTCGGAGGTCGTGGGGAACACCCGGCGCGCCCAGCGCAGCAGGATGTTCTCGTTGAACTCCTCGTCGTCCTTGTTGTGATCCCTGAGCAGCGTGTACGCGGTGTAGATGAGGAAGGCCCCGAACGCGTAGAGCAGCCAGCCGAACCGGTCGAGGGCGGCGGCGCCGACGGCGATGAAGATCCCGCGCATCACGAGCGCGAGGACGATGCCGACCAGCAGCACCTTGTGCTGGTAGATACGGGGCACCCCGAACCGCGTCATGATCACGTAGAAGATGAACAGGTTGTCCACGCTGAGGCTGTATTCCGTCAGATAGCCCGCGAAGAACTCACCTCCGGTGCCTGCGCCGGCCCACACCGTCAGGCCGATGCCGAACAGCACCGCCAGGGATACGTAGAAGCCCACCCAGATCCCGGCCTGGCGCATCGAGAACTCGCGGGGTTCACCACGGTCGACGATCCACAGGTCGACGGCGATCACGACGAGCAGACCCATGATGACCAGGGCCCACAACCACCAAGGAGCATGTACCACATCAACCTCCGGCACGCGCGCTGAACACACTGCCGGAGGTCTCTCCCGCCCGCACGCGCTCAGCGGACCGACGGCCCCGGGTGCATACACCGTGATGACGGAACCGCCGCGAAGGGATACTCCCCCCCAACCGGTCCAGTATATGAATCAGCCTTGGCCGCGCCTAATCCTTGTCCGCATCGCCGTGGTCGGCGGGGGACGCCCTCCTCACGTCCGGGCCGGTCTCCCCTGGCTGCCGGGCCAGGGAGGTCTCACCCCGGCGCCACCCCAGGCCGCGGAGGTCGGCCGGACGGGCCGGCTACTCCGCCGGCGGCAGCCCGTAGGCCGTGAGGACCGACCGGAGCGCCGCGTCCTCGTCGGGCAGTTCCCGTCCCCGCCGTACGGACGCCTGCGCGAGGCGGGCGGCCAGGGCGGGATCGCCGAGCAGGCGGCCGATCTCCCGGCTCAGCGCACCAGCGTCCTGCGGGGGCACCAGGAGAGCGGCGTCGCCCACCATCTCCGGCACCCCGCCGACGCGGGTGGCGATGACCGGCCGTCCTGCCCGCAGCGCCTCCTGCACGCTGAGCGGCTGGCCCTCCCACCGGCTGGGCACGATCACCGCCGTCGCGACCTGGAGCAGGTCGGCCGTCTCGGCCCAGCCGTAGAGGACGACGGGCAGTTCCTCGGCGTCCACCCGCGCCTGGAGTTCCTCGCGCAGCGGCCCGTCGCCCGCGATGACGAAGACCGGGTCGCCCTTGTACGGCCCGGCCGCCGCGTCGAGCAGCGTCTCCAGGCCCTTCTGCTGGGCCAGCCGGGCGACGGTGAGCAGGATCGGCCGCAGCGCCGGGTCGGCCACGCCGGTCGGCAGGCGGGCGGCGATCTCGGCCCGCACCTCCCCGGGAGTCCGGCCGGGCTCGGCGAGCGGCGGCGCGGGCACCACCGCGGGGTCCACCCGCGCGGCTCCCCCGGCCCGCATACGCTCGCCGATGTCGGGTGACACCACGAGGACGCGGTGGGCCCGGCGGGCGACGATCCGTTCGAGGACCCGGTAGACCCCTCCGATCGCGCCGCCCGCCGTGACGGCGTTGTGCAGGGTGACCACCAGGCGGGGCCAGCCCCGCGATCCGGTCAGGGCGAGCGCGGACAGCGCGCCGGCCCGCAGGCCGTGGGCGTGCACGACGTCCGCGCCGCGCGTCAGCCCGCGCAGGCGGACGACGGTCCGCGGGTCGCGGGCGGGGTGTGGCCGGTCGGAGATCCGGACCTCGGCGAAGTCCGCTCCGGCTCCGGTGAAGCCGAAGGCCTTCTCGGTGTCGAGCGGCCCCGCCACCAGCACCCGGTGCCCCCGCGCGACCAGGCCCCCGGCGAGCATCCGCACGTGCCGGGCCACACCGCCGGCGCTCGATCCCAGCACGAGAACGATGCGGCTCACGTCGTGTCCTCCCCCTGATGGGCGTCCGGGTGGGCGCTCGGGTGAGCGTCCTGGTGAGCGTCTTGGTTGCGGTCCGTCCCGCGCCGGCGCACCGCCGACAGGGCGGCGGTCACGTCGGCGCGGTCCACGAGCGCGGCGACGGCGACCCCCGCGGCCACCGCCGCGAGGCCCGCCGGAACCGCCGTCAGCAGGCCACCCCACGGCCCGCCGTCGCCCAGGGGAAGCCGGGCGGCCGCCGCTCCGGCGAGGAAGCCCGCGCCCCCGCCCAGCAGGGCGGCGAGACCGGCCCGGGCGACTCCGCGTACGGCCTCCGGGCCGCGGGCCCGCACGACCGAGGCGAGCAGCAGCGCGGCGCCCACCGTGATGCCCGCCGCCTGGCCGAGCGCCAGCGCCCCCAGCCCCCAGCCCCGTGGCAGCAGGAAGACCAGCGCCACCTGGGCCGCGGCCACGAGCAGCCATCCGGCGACCGTCCCCCGGGCGGCCGCCCTGCCCTGTCCCGTGGCGTACAGGACCCTGCTCAGATGGGCCGTCAGCCCGTACCCGATCAGGCCGGGCGCGAACAGCGCGATGCCCCGGGCGAACTCCGCCGCGCCGACGGCGGCGTCGGCGCGGGCGAGGAACACGTGCGCGACCGGCTCGGCGACCGCGGCGAGCGCGCCGGCCGCGAGTCCGCAGACCAGCACGACCGCCCGGGTCGTGCGCGCGGACAGCGCCGCGAAGCCCTCGCCGTGGGCCCGGGCGGCGAGCGCGGGGAACGCGCTGGTCGCGATGGGCACCGCGAGCACGGCGTACGGCACCTGGTAGACGGCCCAGGCGTAGTTGTACGCGGGCAGGGCGCCCCCGCCGATCCGGTTGGCCAGCGGGATCACGATCAGCGCGGCGACCTGCTGGGCGACCAGCGCGCTCAGCCCGGCGAGGGCCAGCCGCCGCACCTGCGCGGCGACGCCCTCGGGGAAGCGGAGGGTGGGCCGCCATCGCAGGCCGAGCCGCCAGGTGGGCCACACCACGGTGAGGACGAGGGCGAGCACGCCGAGCGTCGTTCCCGCCGACAGCGCGATCTCGGCCGGGCGGGGCACGGTGGCGGGCTCCCGGTGGCCGCCGCTGAGCGGCCCGAAGGCCAGGTAGGCGATGATCACCACCACGCTCGACACCAGCGGCGCCAGCGCCGGGCCCGAGAAGCGGCGATGCGCCTGCAACACCCCGTACAGGACGACGGCCATGCCGTACAGCGGGATCTGCGGGGCGAAGACGACGAGCATGCGCGCGGCGACGGCGGCGACCTGACCGGCGTCGCACCCCTGCACCCGGGCGAGCAGCCCCGCCACCGGCCCGGCGACCAGCGCCGTAAGCACGCCCAGGGGCACGAGCAGCACCAGCACCCAGGACATCAGCGCCGAGGCGATCCACCCGGCCTCGTCGCTGGCCCGGTCCGGGCCCCTTGTGGTCGTCCTGCCGGTCGCCGTGCCGGTCGTCGTGACAGTCGCTCCGCCGCCCGCCCTGCCGATCGCCGTGGCTTCGGCCGTGGTGGCCGGGCCGCCTGCCGGGCTGCCCACAGGGCTGGCCACAGTGCTGGCCACAGTGCCGTCGCCGGCGGCGCGGGCCGCCGCTCCGGCGAGCGCGGGCACCACCATGCCCGCGAGCGCGCCGCCCACGACGACCTCGAAGATGATGTTGGGCACGTTGTTGGCCGTGTAGTACGCGCTGGCCAGGCAGTTCGTGCCGACCGTGCGCGCGAAGGCCAGTTGCTTGGCGAACCCCGTCACCCGTGCCAGGACCGTGATGACCCCGATGAGGATCGCGGCCCCCGCGATCCCCGCTCCGAGCCGTCTGCTCACGGCTCGGTCGCCGTACGTCGCCAGCCTGGCCGATGGGTGGAGCTCCAGGTCACCCGAGCGGCCTCGGCGTGCCGGGAGCGGGCTGCGGAGCGCGGCGGCCGAGCATGTCCAGGCGGTTGAGCACCGGGTTGCCCGCGATGACCTTGGTGAAGCTGATCTTCTCGGACGCGGCGGTGAGCCCGGCGACGGCGGCGAGGGCGGCCAGGCGCGCGGGCCGGTTCAGCCGGGCCGTGGCGGCGAGCCCGAGCAGCGCGCCGAGCGCGTTCGCCCCGGCGTCGCCGAGCATCGCCCGCTCGCCCAGGTCCTCCGGCAGCAGCGCCACCGCCGCGCCGAGCGGCACCGCGGTCAGCGCGGCGGCCTGCCGGGAGCGCGGGCCGTACGGCGCGGCGATCGACGCGGCCAGCAGCGGGACCCCGGCGAGGAGCCCCACCTTGACGGCGCGGCCGGGCCGCAGGTCGAACAGGTTCGCCAGGTTGGCGCTGCCCGCGATCAGCGCCCCGTCGACGAGCGTGTCGGCGGACCATCCCAGGGCTCCGCGCCTGGAGCGTGCCGGGACGCCTCCGTGGGACGGGGCGAGCGCGGCCGCGGCGAGGCCGGTGGCGCCGATCCCGAGGATCTTGACGGCGCCGCTGGTCACCTCGCCCCGCGCGAGGGCGGTCAGGTGTCCCTTGAAGCCCTTGGACGAGTTCGTGCCGAACAGGTCGTCGTAGGCGCCGAGGACCCCGCTGCCCGCCCCGGCCAGCACCGCCGCCGCCCGGGCCCGCATGGACAGGCCGGGGGCGAGAGCGGCCGCGGCGACGGCGCCGGCCGCGAACGCCGGGCCCTCCAGCAGCGTGACCGGCTCTCCCCGGTGGTTGACCCGCGTCCAGTACTCGTCGGCGGTCTTCTCGTCGCCGATGGGCGGCCTGCGCCGGAAGGCGGCGAAGGCCGCGCGGGCCGCGACGGCGCCGAGCACCGCACCGACGGCGGCGCCCGCCGCCGCGGCGGCGCGGGTGCCGGCCTGGGGACGTATGGCCACGGCTGTTCCCCTTCTCTGCGTACTGGGTCGTGCTGGTCGTGCCGCTTGCTTCGTACTCAAGTCGTGCCGGCCGGTCGGGCTTCGTCCTCGCCCGCCCGGCGTACGGACGGCGCGCGGGCGGCGGTTCAGCCCCGGCTGCCCGCCGGGGTGGGGGTCGGGCTCTGGCTGGGCGGCGTCACCGAAGGCTCGAACGCCGTGGCCCCGCTGCCGATCCCGTACGCGCCCGAGCGGCCGGTCAGTTGCTCCCGCAGAGCGTAGACCACCACGACCCGGCCCGCGGCGAAATCGAGAGTGTCGACGGTCGAGACGGCGGAGGCCACGCCTCCCGTGTCGTGCAGGGCCTCGATGACCCCGCCCGCGGCGGAGGCGTTGGCGGTGCCCGCGAGGACGGTGCCGAGAGCGCCGCTGTCGAGACCGGCCGCGACCGAGACGACGGCGTTCGTCTCCCGCTCGGCGTCCTCCCCGTCGTACGGCTGGGCCGGCGCGAGCACGATGGCCATCGTCGCCCGCTCCTCGGGTTTGCCGCTCACCGTGAGGAAGTCGCCGGACTGGAACGCCTCCAGGACTCCGGCGGCCGCCGCGTTGGTCCGGCCCGCCTGCCCGCGGTCGTTGGTCACGACCGCGCTCGCGAGTATCGCGGCGGCCTTGTCGTACGGCGAGGCGCCGTCGGGGAACGTCGTGCCGGGCGGGGCGAGGGTGGCCGCCAGCCCGTCGACGAGACTCGCCTGGTCCGCCTCGATGAACTTCTCGGTGAGGCTGATCCTGCCGCTGTAGACGCCGCCCGCGCCGGTCACGAGCTTCTCGACCGCGTCGCGCATCGCGGCCGGCGCGCCCGGCGCCTCGACGAGCAGGACGTGCTCCCCGAGAAGCTGGCCGCGTACGAGGTCGGTCAGGTGCGCGGTGATCAGCGAGTCCGAGCCCTCCTCGCGGCTCTGCAGCTGCGAGATCTGGGCCAGGTTGCTCTCGTTGGCCTTCCGCAGGGACGCGGTCATCTCCTCGGCCGACTTGAAGAACATGGGCTCCAGCACGGTGCTGCCCAGCACGATTCCGACCGTGAGCGCGAGGAAGATCGCCACGATGGAGACGAGGTGATAACGGAAATCGATCACGAGAAGAGTCCGACCAACCAGAAGATGAAGCCGTTCCAGGCCACGCGCAGGCCGTTCAGCCACACCTGGCCGATCGGCGAAACCGAGATCACCACACCGATCGTGACCAGTGTGGTGGCCACGAGAAGCAGCAGGGAGGGGGTCGAGATCCGGCTGCGGTAGAGCCGGCTCACGCCCTTGGCGTCCACGAGCTTGCTGCCCACCCGCAGCCGGGTCAGGAAGGTGCTCGCCGCGCCCGACCTGCCCTTGTCGAGGAACTCGTCGAGCGTCCAGTGCGTGCCGACCGCGACGATCAGCGTGGCGCCCTTGTCGTCGGCCAGGAGCATCGCGATGTCCTCGCTGGTCCCGGTCGCGGGGAACACGACCGCCTCCTGGCCCAGCCGGTGCACCCGCTCCAGCCCCGGCGCCCGGCCGTCCCGGTAGGCGTGGACGACCAGCTCGGCGCCGCAGCGCAGCGCCTTCTCCGAGACCGAGTCGAAGTCGCCGACGATGATGTCGGGGATGTAGCCCGCCTCCAGCAGGGCGTCCGCGCCTCCGTCCACGCCGATGAGCACGGGCCGGTACTCGCGGATGTACGGCCGGAGCGTCGCGATGTCCTCCTTGTAGTGGTAACCGCGGACCACGATGAGGGCGTGACGGTTCTCCAGGGACGTGCGGATGTCCGGGACGCCGACCCCGTCGATGAGCAGGTCGCGCTCGCGCCGGACGTACTCCATCGTGTTCGCGGCGAACGCCTCGATCTGGACGGCGAGGCCCGCCCGGGCCTCGATCATCGCTGCTTCGACGCTCTCGGCGGTCTGCGGCTCCCCCTTGCCGACCAGTTCGTCGCCGAGGTAGACCATGCCATCGTGGACGCGGATCACGTCGCCGTCGGCGATCCGCTCGAACAACTCGGGCGACGCGTTGTCGATCAGCGGAACGCCCGCGTCGATCAGGATCTGCGGCCCGAGGTTGGGATAGCGGCCGCTGATACTGGCGGCCGCGTTCACCACGGCGGCCACGCCGCACGCGACGAGAGCCTCCCCGCTGACCCGGTCGATGTCGACGTGATCGATAATCGCGATTTCACCGGGCTGGAGGCGCTTGGTCAGCCTCTTCGTCCGTCTGTCGATTCTCGCCACTGCCGACACCCCGGGAAGGCCCTCGACCTTCCTGCGGCGGAGGCCCGGAACGCTCAAGCTCGGGACCTTCATCATGACCATCCTGCCAGAGGCGGAGACCGCCACGCTTCCACACCCCAAGGCTCGTCTGAATTGTCACCGCAAGTCAGGGATGTTGCCGAGGTGCGGAACCGGGGGCGTCCTGGCCCGCGCACCTGTCTCGTGACGACGTCCGTCCCCCGTTCCTCCGCCCCCTCGTGCCCCGGGGCTTGACTGCTTCCCGGCGCGCCCTGACCCAAACGCCACCCCCCGGCGCGCCCCGCCGAGTGTACGGGAACGGCCAGGTCAGCGCATACGGATGCCAGGTCAGCCGGTGGCGGCCCGCCGGCCGGAGCCCCGGGCCGCCTTCGACGCCTCCTTCTCCCAGGCGCCCTTGTCGGCGGCGGCGATGGACAGCAGTTCCGCCGCGTGCGCCCGCCCGAGCTCGGAGTCCTCCAGGCCGGCCAGCATCCGTGACAGCTCCCGCTCGCGGCCCTCCCGGTCGAGCGCCACCACGCCGCTGCGGACCACCCGGCCGTCGCTCGCCTTCTCGACCACGAGGTGCTGGTCGGCGAACGCCGCGACCTGCGGGAGGTGGGTGACCACGATCACCTGGGCGGTGCGGGCCAGCTTGGCCAGCCGCCTGCCGATCTCCACGGCCGCCTTGCCGCCCACGCCCGCGTCGACCTCGTCGAAGACGAACGTCGGGACGGGGTCGGCTCCCGCGAAGACCACCTCGATCGCCAGCATCACCCGGCTCAGCTCACCGCCCGAGGCCCCCTTGGTCAGCGGCAGCGGTGGCGCGCCGGGATGGGAGGCCAGCCGGAGCTCGACCTCGTCGACGCCGTGCGGCCCGAACTCGCCGGCGGCGGTGATGGCGACGCTCACCCGCGCGTGCGGCATGGCGAGAGCCGTCAGCTCCTTGGTGACCGCCTCGCCGAAACGCTCAGCCGCGGCGGTCCGGATGGCGGTCAGCTCCCCGGCCAGCTCTGCGAGCCGCCCGCCGAGCTCCCCGTGCTCCCGGGTCAGCTCCTCGATGCGGTCGTCGTCGCCGTCGAGCTCCGTCAGCCGCTCAGCGGCCCGCTGCGCCCAGGCGAGCACGGCGGAGACGTCCTCGCCGTACTTGCGCATGAGACCGTTCAGCGTGGCTCTGCGCTCCTGCACCGCGGCGAGCCGTGCCGGGTCGGCCTCGACCGACTCGGCGTACGCCGCCAGCTCGGTCGCCACGTCGGAGACCAGATAACCGGCCTCGGCCAGCCGTTCGCTCAGCCCGGCGAGCGCGGGGTCGAAGTCGCGCACGGACTCCACGGCCGTCCTCGCGTGGCCGAGCAGCGACACGGCGTCCTGCACGTCCTGCGCGGTCGTCATGGGGTCGCCGAGCAGCGCCGCGTGGGCGGTCGTCGCGGCGGTGCGCAGCGCGTCGGCGTGGGAGAGCCGCTCGGCCTCCTCCTTGAGCTCGACGTCCTCCCCCTGCCTCGGCTCGGCCTTCTCGATCTCCTCCAGGCCGAACCGCAGCACGTCGGCCTCCTGCGCCCGCTCCCTGGCCTTCGCGGTCAGCTCGTGGAGCAGGTCGCCCACCTGCTTGTGCCGCTTGTACGCCTGCTCGTAGGCGCGCAGCGGCTTGACCAGCTCGTCTCCGGCGTAACGGTCGAGCGCCGCGCGCTGCCTGCCCGGTTGCAGCAGCCGCTGCTGGTCCATCTGCCCGTGCACGGCCACGAGGTCGTCGGCGATGTAGGTCAGGGTCCCGACCGGTACGGCACGGCCGCCGAGCCAGGCGCGGGAGCGGCCCTCGGCCGAGACCGACCGGGAGATGATGAGCTGCCCGTCCTCGACCTCGCCGCCGACGTCGCCGACCTGCTGGGCCACCCGCCCCTCGGCCTCGATCACGAGGGTGCCCTCGATGAGCGCCTTGTCGGCGCCCGGGCGCACCCTGGCGGGGTCGGCCCGCCCTCCGAACAGCAGGCCGAGACCGGTCACGACCATCGTCTTGCCCGCGCCCGTCTCACCCGTGACGACGGTGAATCCGGGTGACAGCTCCAGAACGGCCTCGTCGATCACGCCGAGCCCCTGGATGCGGACCTCCTCGACCCGTGGCCGCACTGGTCCCTCCCGTAATGCCGACCGAACCCGCCAGAGATCCTACGCGTAACTCGTCAAGATTTTCGAGGACGGCGAGTCGGGACCGCGAACCGAACGAGAATCTGTGGACAAGGAACCGCTGGTCAACGGGCAAATCACCGTCAACCGCCGCGACTCCGTCGCCGATCTGTGGTCAGCCGTTCCGCGGCCGGCCGTTCCATGGTCACCCGTTCCGCGGTCAGCCGGTCTTGGTTGTGCCGGCCTTGGTTCAGCCGGCCTTGGTCAACCGGCCTTGGTCAACCGGCCTTGGTCAACCGGCCTTGGTCAACCGGCCTTAATCAGCCGGTCTTGGTCGGCCGGCCTTGGTCAGCCGGAGCGCACCCGGCCGCGCCAGCCCTGAACGGGCAGGTCGAACTTCGCGACCAGGCGGTCGGTGAAGGGCGCGCCGGTGGTCTCCACGCCGAGCAGCCGGGCGAGCCGTACGGGCACGTCGGCCCTGCGGACCTCGACCCGGGCGCCGGGCGGCACGTCGAAGCGGCGGCGGCCGTCGCACCACAGCACTCCGGCGCTGGTGTCGGGCAGGATCTCCACCGCCAGCGTGGATCTCGGAGACACCACCATCGGCCGGGCGAACAGCGCGTGGGCGCTGTTGGGCACCAGCAGCAACGCCTCCACCTCGGGCCAGACGACCGGCCCGCCCGCCGAGAACGCGTACGCCGTCGACCCCGTGGGTGTCGCGCAGATCACGCCGTCGCAGCCCCATCGGGACAGCGGCCGGCCGTCGATCTCCGCCACGACCTCCAGCATGCGGTCCTTCTTCTCCACCGACGCCTCGTTGAGCGCCCAGGTCCGCGCGAGCACCGAGCCGTTCAGGCGCACGACGACCTCGATCGTCATGCGTTCCTCGACTTCGTAGCGCCCCTCCGCCACCCGGTCAACCACGGACGCGAGGTCCTCCATCTCGGCCTCCGCGAGGAAGCCCACGTGGCCGAGGTTCACCCCCAGCAGCGGCACCCCGGCCGGGCGCGCCAGTTCCGCGGCCCGCAGCAGGGTGCCGTCACCGCCCAGGACGATGAGCAGCTCGGCCTCCTGCGACGCGGCCCCGTTCTCGGGGACCACCTCGGCCAGGGCGCAGCCGAGCTCCTCGGCCTCGTCGTCCAGCACCCGGACGTTGACACCCGCCGCGATCAGCCGTTCCATGACCAGCCGGGCGCTGCGCACCGCCGCCTCCCGGCCCGTGTGCGCCGTGACCAGGACGGTCCTCTTGGCGTCCGCCCGGTCGTCCATCACGTCTCCCGTGCCTCCTGTGCCCCCCGTACCGCTGACCGTGCCGCTCACCGTGCTCGTCGTCTCCACGCCTCGCCGCCCGCGCCCGCTCTCCGGCCCGCGCCCGCTCTCGCCGCCCGCGCTCACTGGGGGCCCTCCGCGACCGCCGTGCCGATGGCCGCGTCGAGGTCGGGGACCGGGTCGTGTCCCGGTCCCTTCCCCAGCCACAGCAGGTATTCCACGTTGCCCGACGGCCCGGGCAGCGGGCTCGCCGTCACTCCCTTGACGGTCAGGCCCAGCGACCGGGCGGCGACCGCGACGTCCCGCACCGCCTCGGCCCGCAGAGCCGGGTCGCGTACGACCCCGCCCGCGCCCACGCGGTCCTTGCCCACCTCGAACTGGGGTTTGACCAGCATCGCGAAGTCCGCCACCGCGGCCGCGCAGGCCGCCAGCGCGGGCAGGACCAGGCGCAGGGAGATGAAGGACAGGTCTCCGACGACCAGCGTCGGGGGCTCGCCGACCATCTCCGGGGTCAGATCACGGACGTTCACCCGCTCCATCACCGTCACCCTCGGGTCGGTGCGCAACGACCAGGCGAGCTGGCCGTACCCCACGTCGACCGCGAGGACGTGCGCGGCGCCGTGCCGGAGCAGCACGTCGGTGAACCCACCGGTCGAGGCGCCGGCGTCGAGGCAGCGGCGCCCCTCGGCGCTCAGGCCCGCGAAGGCGCGCAGCGCGCCGAGCAGCTTGTGCGCCCCTCTGGACACGTAGTCCGGGCCCTCCGGCGTCTCCGCCACGACGATGGGCGCGGCGGTGTCCACCTGGGTGGCCGCCTTGCCCGCGACACGTCCGCTCACGCTCACCCGGCCCGCGTCGATGAGCTGCGCCGCCTGCTCGCGGGACCGGGCGAGCCCGCGGCGCACGAGCTCGCTGTCCAGCCGGACGCGCTTCACCCGGCCCGCCCCGGCACGGCGCCCCGCCGTACGGCGGGCAGACGCATGGCGGGCAGACGCATGGCGGGCAGACGCATGGCGCTCGAACACACGGCGGGCTTCCGGCCACCGCCGGACGCCGGCGCCTGGATCGCCCTCACCGGTGGTTCTCCGGCGGCGTCCCGGCCTCGGCCGGCTGCCCACCCAGGGCCCCCACGCGGGAGTCCGCTCTGCCGGATTCTCCTCCGCCTGAGTCCTCGACGGACGCGAGCACCGTCTCAAGGCCGGTGAGAACCCGTTCGAAGACGCCCACGTGCCCGGACACCGGCGTCTGCGCCAGCTCCCCGAGCGGCGACAACGCGGCCCGCACGCCGTCGGTGCCCGAGGCGGGTGGCTCCCCCGGCGCGATATCGCTGTCCGTCATGGTCCCTTCCTGCTCCGATCGGCTGCCCGTCACCGCCGCCTGCGGCTGCCGGTCGTCCCGACGCTATCGGACCCGGCCGACGATCGCGTCCCATCCCGCCGTCCCTCGGAGACTTCGCGGTGCCGCCGACCGGCGACTCGGCCTCGATTCCGCGCGGGTGGCCGGTGAAGGGCCTACTGTCGGTGGTAGGAGGAATCGCATCAGCGACCCGTGGCCGGCACGCGGCCCGCGGGAGAACACGGTCCGTGAGGAGAAAGGCAGGCGCATGGCGACCGTCGAGGAGTGCCGGGCGGCGCTGGACAAGCTCGTCGAGCAGTTCGACGGCATAAGCGCGGAGGACCGGGCCAAACACGTCGTCGAACGCAGGCTCGCCTGCCGCATCTCCGACCTCGGCGTGACCTTCTTCGGCCGCCTCCACCGGAACGGCCTCGACCCGTTCAAGGAGGTGCCGCCGGAGGACGGCAGGCCCGCCGAGGTCAAGCTCACGCTGAAGAGCGAGGACCTGATCTCCATGGTGAACGGCGAGCTCGACATGGGCCGTGCGCTGCTCGGCGGCCGTGTCAAGATCGACGCCAGCCTCAACGACCTCCTCCGTCTCCGCAAGCTCCTCTGACGCCTCCGGCGCTCCCTTCCCAGGCCGCGCTTCTCGCGGGCCCGCTCTTCCCGGGCCCGCTCTTCGCGGACCGGCATCGCCCGAGCCGAACCCGGCGGCGCCATCCGGAACGCGGTCTTTGCCCGCTCAGCGGTCTCGGGCGGGGCTTCCGGGGTCACCGGCCGAGTGCCGTCAGCGCCGCCTTCACGGCGTCCTCGTCCGCCTGGCCGTCGCCCACCGCCTCCCAGGTGGCGGCGCACGCCGCCCGCAGGCCGTCGACGGAGTCGCCCTCCCCCGTGAGCGCGAGCCTCCCGTCCTCCCACGCGGCCGCCCAGCCGCCGCAGGTCCACCCGGTCGTCCCGCGCCGCACGCCGGCCGCGGGCCGGTGCAGCCCCGACAGGTCGGCGGCGATGTGCGTCGGACGGTGGTGGGGCGCGGCGGTGAGCACGTCGAGAGGACCGGCGACGCCGGTGAGCACGAGCAGGCTGTCGACACCGGCCCGGTTCGCGCCCTCGATGTCGGTGTCGAGCCGGTCGCCCACCACGAGTGGCCGCTGTGCCCGGGTCCGGATCATGGACTCGCGGTGCAGCGGCGGCTCCGGCTTGCCCGCCACGGCGGGTTCGACGCCGGTGGCGGTGGCGATCACGCGGCTCAGCGAGCCGTTGCCGGGAAGCTTGCCCCGATCCGTGGGCATGGTGGTGTCCCTGTTGGCCGCGACGAACCAGGCGCCACGGCCGACGGCGAGCGCTCCCTCCGCCAGCAACCCGTAGGACAGGTTGTCGGCGAAGCCCTGCACCACGGCGGCGGGCTCGTCGAGGGCCGTCGTCACCGGGCGCAGCCCATGCTCACGCAGCGCCATCCGCAGTCCCATTCCGCCGACCACCAGGACGGCCGCGCCCGCCGGCACGTGCTCCGCCACCAGCCGGGCGGCCGCCTGCGCGGACGTCACGACGTCTTCCGCGGTGGCGGGAGCGCCCAGATGACTCAGGTGCTGCGCGATCGCGCCGGGCGTGCGCGACGCGTTGTTCGTCACGTACGCGAGCCGTACGCCGAGGTCCTGGGCCTCGCGCAAGGCCTCCGGCGCACCGGGGACCGCGTGCCTGCCGAGATAGACGACGCCGTCGAGATCGAGCAGGAGCGTGTCGTAGTCGTCCACGAGCACGCCGGACGTGCGGGACGTGGGGGAAGAGGTGTTCATCGTCACGCCCGCCTCGCCCGCAGCGTCGCCCGGACCTGCTTGAGCGCCGAGACGTAGTGCCGCAGAGGCCGCATCGCGACCGCCATCGCGAGCGGCTCCTGCGCCGCCTCGATGTCGCCGCTGCGCCACAGCGCCATGCCGAGACCGAAGTAGGCGTAGTCCTCCGTCGGGTTGGCGTCGACGATCCAGCGGAAGCTGCCGGCGGCCTCGTCGTACCGGCGGGAGTTGAACTGGGCCCTGGCGAGCGCCTCGCGGATGCTGCGCGAGCCGGGCTCGGCCTGGGCGGCGTGCTCCAGGATGGCCGCCGCGGCGGCCGGGCTCCCCTCCTCGAGCAGTTTCATGCCACGCCTGAACCACTCGTAGACGCCGCCTGAAGGCGCACCGCCCGGATCATTGGAAGAAGCATAGGACTCGTTTCGTCCTTCGATCATCGGGTAAGCCTTCCTGCACTCCGTTTCGTATGAACCGGGCACCGCAGCGTCGAGGAGTCCGGGCCTTATGGCAACATGCCCGGTATGGAGAGTTCTGAACGGGCGGGACTGGTGCTGCGTCCGTTCCACGGCGTCCGTTACGCGGTGGACGACATGGCCGCCGTCACCTCGCCTCCGTACGATCTCATCTCCCCTGAGGAACTGCGGGAACTGCTCGGTCGTCATCCGAACAACGTGGTGCGGCTGATCCTTCCCGGAGCCAGCCACTACGGCGAGGCGAGCGCGGCGCTGACCGCCTGGCTGGCCGACGGAGTGCTGACGGTGGACACCCTGCCCGGCCTGTACGTGTACGAACAGAGCGGCGTCGGCTTCCTGCAGCGGGGCCTGATCGGCGCGGTGGGCGTCGGGTTGCCCGCCGTCCTTCCGCACGAGAACGTGCTGCCCGAGCCGGTCGCCGACCGCCTCGCGCTGATGCGGGCGACCCAGGCCAACCTGGAGCCGATCTTCCTGCTGTACGAGGGTGGCGGCACCGCCTCCCGGCTGGTCGACGACGTGGCGACCCAGCGCTTCCCGTCGATGGACGTCCGGACCCGCGAGGGCGTGCACCACCGTCTGTGGGCGGTGACCGACCCGAACGAGATCGAGGCCGTCGCCGAGGACCTGCGCGAGCGCCAGGCACTGATCGCCGACGGCCACCACCGTTACGCGACGTACGAGGCCCTGCGGAAGGATCACCTCGGGCCCGGCCCCTGGGACTACGGCCTGGCCTACCTGGTCGACTCCACGGTGTATCCGCCCGATCTGCGGGCCATCCACCGGGTAGTTCCCGGGCTGCCTCTGCAGGAGGCGGCCGCGCGGGCCAAGGGCGCGTGGCAGGTTCACGAGTTCGCCTCCGTCGAGGACGCCCTCGCGGGGCTCGCCAGGGCGACCGGGCCCGCCTTCGTGCTCGCCGGCGAGGGCCCCGCCCATCTGCTGACGGACCCGGACCCGTTGCAGGTCGAGCACGCCATGCCGGCCGAGCGGTCCGCGCGGTGGCGGGCGCTCGACACCTCGGTGCTCACGATGTTCCTCCTGCCGAAGGTGTGGGGGATCACCGACAGCGAGCAATCGGTGATGGTCGTGCACCACGACCCGCTCGCCGCCGTGGAGAAGGCCCGCCGTGTCGGCGGCACGGCGGTGCTGCTCAATCCGCTGGCCACCGACGACGTGCTCACGGTCGCGGCGCAGGGCGAGCGCGTGCCACGCAAGTCGACCTCGTTCGGTCCCAAGCCCCGGACGGGGCTGGTCATGCGGACCTTCGCCGCCGACTGACCCCAGCGCCGTCCGCCGGCTCGGGGCCGGACGCTCCGGTCCCAGCGGTCGGATCCCGAGGCCCGGCGACCGGGTCAGGCCGCACCGCGGCTGTCACGCTCGGCTCCCGCGCCTGGACCATCGGGCCCGGCTCCGGCACCGGCGGCAGCTGATTCGATACCTGCGCCGGGATCCCGAGGCCCGGCCTCCGCGCGCGGGACCCGCCCGTACGGGATCTGTTCCGCGGAGGCGCCGGCTGGAGGCGGCGCGCCGTACGGACCTCGATCTCGTAGCGGCTGCGGCCACGCCACCAGCGGCGACGCAGGGCGCCCTCCACCTCGACCAGATCATCAAGTCGCCAGCCGGTCACCGAGTCCCGCACCTCGTCGTCGAACGTCGCGCATTCGATCGCGTCGGAGCGCTGGTAGCCCGGCCCGCCACCCGGCCTGCGAACCGCGAGCCGCCACTGGGTCAGCAGGGTCCCGCTCGGCAGTTCGCGGTGCGCCGGCTCCATGGACAGCCGCCCGGCCAGCACCACCTCGTTGCGGTGCATGTGATCTCCTCTCTGTCAGGGATCACTGTGCGAGATTAGGCTGGGCCCACGAGGACCTGAACGGCGTTCTGTGAATATCGGTTCTAGTTCCGGGGGTAGCTGTGGACAACGTCACTCCGCTCGGCGGCGAGGTGTACGAGATCGACACCCGGATGGCCGGTTATTCGGGCATCACGGCGGGTTACCTGATCCTCGGCGACCGGCCCTGCCTGGTCGAGACAGGGACCTCGACCTCGGCTCCCGTGGTGAGGGACGCGCTGTCCTCCCTCGGCGTCGGGCCGGACGACCTCGCGACCGTCGTCGTGACGCACATCCACCTCGACCACGCCGGCGGGGTGGGGGACATCGCGGCCTACTATCCCTCGGCCGAGATCGTCGTACACGAGAAGGGAGCCCGCCACCTCGCCGACCCGTCCCGGCTGATGGCGAGCGCGAAGATGGTGTGGGGCGACAAGCTCGACGTGTTGTTCGGCGCCCTGACGCCCACCGACGCGGCACGCATCAGGGCGTTGGGCGACACCGGAACGATCGACCTCGGCGGTGGCCGCACCCTGGCCAGCCACTACTCTCCCGGCCACGCCAAACACCACGTGGGCCTGCTGGACTCGCTCACCGGCGACCTCTACGTGGGAGACGCGGCGGGCGTGTACCTGCCCGAGACCGGAGATCTGCGGCCCGCCACGCCGCCGCCGGATTTCGACCTGGATGTCGCGCTCGACTCGATCGCGTTGTTCTCTGCTCTCACGCCGCAGCGACTGCTGTTCAGTCACTACGGCCCCGTGGAAGACGTTCCGTCGATTCTGGAGAGGTCGGCGGAGGAACTGCGTGTCTGGGTGGATCTCACCAGGCGCGCCCACGCCGACGGCATGGAGTTCGATCACGCCGTGGCGATGGTGCGGGACCGGACGCGAGAGCGGTACGCCGCGCTGCGCGCCGACGACGCCACCGCGGAGCGGTTCGAACTGCTGAGCGAGGCGGCCTCGAACGTGGCGGGAATCATCCACTGGCTGGACCGCCCTGCGCGATGAGCGTCCACGCGCACGACGGGCGCCGCCGCGGGGGCCATACCCGGCGACGACGCCCGTCGTACGGACGATCAGCGCTTGCCGTGCTCCCCGGAGTCCTCCGGGTCGTCGAGCACGTCCCCGAAGTCGGGCTCGATGAAGGCGGGGCCGAAGGCAGAGACCTCGCCCCTGTTCTCCTTCACGGACCGCTCGCCCGGCTCGGCACCGCCCTGCCCGGCCGGTGGTACGGCCGCCTCGCCGGCGGCTGCGGCCGCCCCCGTGGCCGTCCCATCCGCCGCAGTAGTCGTCCCCGGCTCAATGGTCGTTCCAGGCACAGCGGTCGTTCCAGGCACAGCGGTCGTTCCCGGCGCGGAGGGAGAGCCGTCGCCGGAGAGATCGGCGCCTGGCCGGTCGTCACCCGGGACGTCGCTCTCCACGATCTCGCTCTTCACGCCCTCACTCTTCACGGCGTCGTCCGCCGCGAGATCCTGCTCCGCGAGGTCGCCCTTCTCCGAGTCGCTTTTCTCCGAGTCGTCAGCAACGAGGCCGTCGTCCGGAACGTCCTCGTCGGCCTCGTCGGCGAGGTTCTCGTCGGCAAGGTTCTCCGGAAGACTCGCCTCGTCGTCCTCGTCCTTGACCGCCTCCTGGATCTCCTCGTCCTCGGGGAGACCGCCGTACTCGCCGGAGCCGGACTCGGAGTCGGACTCGGACTCGTCGGACTCGTCGTAGTCCTCCTCCAGGTCCTCGATGAGTCCTCCGGTCAGCTCCGCGTACCGCTCGGCCGCGTCGGTCTCGCCGTCCTCGTCGAAGCCCATCGCGCGGGCGAACCAGTCAGTGGCCGCCTGCTCGTGCCCGGCCTCCGCGAGGGCGTCGGCGTAAGCGAAGGCCAGCCGCGCCGACCAGGGCTTCGGCTGGGGGTCGCGCAACTCGGGAACACGCTGCAACGTGATCACGGCCGCGTCGTGCTGGCCGAGGTCGCGGCGCGCTCCCGACTCCACGATCGCGAGCTCGATTCTGCCCGCGCGGTCCAGCCGTTCGGCCTCACTGGAGCGGACAAGGTCGAGCGCCCGTTCCGGCCGCCCGAGACCTCGTTCGCAGTCAGCCATGATCGGCAGATATTCGTCGGAGCCGGTCATCCGGCGGGCGGCACGCAGGTCGCCGAGCGCCTCGGCGTACTGCCCCGCGTGGTAGGCGGCGATCCCCGTCGCCTCGCGGACCACCCCGATCCTGCCCGCGAACCGCCGGGCCACCTTGGCGTGCTCGTACGCCTTCTCGGGGTCCTCCGCGCTCAGCGCGCGGGCGGCCGCGACGAGGTGACTGGCCACGAGGTCAGCGAGGTCGTTCGGCAGTGAGCCGAGCTCCGCACGCGCCTCCCGGTCGAGTTCGTCAGGCGTGATGTCCGGGTCCAGCGCGGGCAGCTGCTCACGCGGCGTGTTCTCCCTCTCGTCATCCGGCCGGCCGTACCGGGTGCGGCTGCCGCCCCGGTCGTCCCGGCCGTCCCTGCTGAACGGTCGCGCCTCGCCCCGGTCGCCGCCGGACGGCCGCGACTCGTCGCGGTCCCTGCTGAAGGGGCGGGGACCACTCCGCTCGCCTCGGAACGGAGGCCGCGCCCGATCGCCAGAGCCGGAGAAGGAGCCGGAGCCGGAGCCCGGCCCACGTCCGCGGAACGTCCGTCCGCCCTCCTCACGGTCACGGCCGGAGCGCCTGTCGTCGCGCTCCCTGAAGGACCCCGCGTTCCGGTCCTCCGCCGGACGGCGCGGCCGGCCGCCGAAGGAGTCGCGGTCGCGGTACCGGGGACCGTCGCCACCCTCCTGCCGGCTCTCGTACGGACGCTTGGGCCTGTCCTGGCCGCCGACGCCCCGGTCCCGGTCGCCGAAAGAGCGCTGCGGCCGGTCCTCACCGTACGGACGTCGCGGACGATCCTCCCCGTAGGGACGGCGAGGGCGGTCCGGCCGCTGATAGCCGCCCGCGCCCCTGTCCTCGCGGCCTCCCGGGCGGCTCTCCTGGCGACCTTCCTGCCGGCCGTGGTCGCGGTCGTCGGAACGGCGCGGCGGCCGGGCATCGTATCCGCCGCGCTCGTCGCGATCACTGCGAGGTGCGAACGGCCGGCCTCCACGGTTGTCCCGGTTCTCGGAGGAGTCACGGTCGCGGAAGCCGTAGCGTCCCCCGAAGCCGCCGCCCTGGCGCTGCGGACGGTCCTGGTAACCGCCGCCCTCACGGCGGTCAGGACGGCGTTCTCCGTACGGCCTGCTGCCACGGTCATCGGAGCGGAACGGCCGGCCACCCCGTTCGTCACGCTCCCGGGCGCCGTATCCGCCTCGGGCGTCGTCACGATCGCCGTACGAGCGCCTCGGCCTGTCCGTGCGGAAGGAGTCCCGGTCCTGGTAGGTACGGCCGCCCTGGCGCCCCTCGACGCCCTCGGTCCGGCGGGTGCCCTCTCCGCCCTGCTCTGCGCGGCCGCGCCCGAAGTCACGGCCCCCATCGCGGTCGCGGTAGCCACCGCGGTCCCCGCCACGGCCGCCCGCACTGTCGCCGGCACCGAAGGGGCGACGGTCGCGATCGTTCCTGTCGTCGCGGTCGCGATAACCGCTGCGCCTGTCGCGGTCGCCGTAGGAACCACCGGCCCGGTCATCCCGGCCGCGCGACTCGAACCGCCCACCGGACGGCCCGCCCTGGGGGCGGTAACCCTGCCTGTCTGAACGGAACGGGCGCTCGCCGCGGTCAGTCCGGTCGGTGCGACCCCCGCGGTCCTCACGGTCCTCACGGTCATTGCGGTCGTTGCGGTCGTTGCGGTCGTTGCGGTCGTTGCGGAAGCCTTCTCGCCGCTCCGCGGAGCGGCCACCGAAGCCTCCGCTCCCCCTGTCGCCGCGGAAACCTCCGGTGCGCTCCGCCCGGTCTCTGTTCTCTTCGCGGTTGTCTCCGCCACGGCCCGCGCCGTCGCGCCCGTCTTCTCTGTTCACTTCTGTCCTCTGTTGCTTGCTCACCGCGTCCGGTTCGCCGGCCGCAGGGCTCCTGTCTTCCCTTGTGTCCTGACTGACTTCTGGGGCTTCGTCCTGTACCCGAGGAGTTCCAGGGAAGACGTCATGTCTGTCGCGACTCCACTGAGACCGCGTCCGCCGCAGCCTTCGGTTCTCGTTCTACGCGACGAAGGCCACCACGTGGTGGGTGGCCCGGCACTTGCCAGCCTAGCGCGCCGGTACCACCGCATGAGCCCCGACAGGAGCTTTCCTCATCCGGTGAGACCTCCGCCGGCGGGGACTCAAGTTCGGGAAACCAAAAAAAGGGGGGTCATCCCATACGGGATGACCCCCCTCAAAAGATTGTCCGGCGGCGTCCTACTCTCCCACACCGTCCCCGGTGCAGTACCATCGGCGCTGGTAGGCTTAACTTCCGGGTTCGGAATGTAACCGGGTGTTTCCCCACCGCTATAACCGCCGTAACCCCATGAAACACACAACCACCCACACCACAAGGGCGTGTGCCGGTTGCTGTCTCTGAGATCACATAGTGAACGCGAGCATAATATGGTCAAGTCCTCGGCCTATTAGTACCGGTCAGCTCCACGCATTACTACGCTTCCACTTCCGGCC
This sequence comes from Microbispora triticiradicis, assembly GCF_005864065.1. NCBI lineage: Bacteria > Bacillati > Actinomycetota > Actinomycetes > Streptosporangiales > Streptosporangiaceae > Microbispora > Microbispora triticiradicis. The sequence goes on from NZ_VANP01000005.1 coordinate 598,211, forward strand.
TATCAACCCCATCGTCTA